>NZ_JBQFYF010000001.1:0-875074 GCF_056541325.1 Ruegeria sp. AH7
TAGCCGAATAGGCGGTAGACCAACGCAAAGTGTCGCGGGATGGAGCAGCCCGGTAGCTCGTCAGGCTCATAACCTGAAGGTCGCAGGTTCAAATCCTGCTCCCGCAACCAATATCCAAACAGCCACGTCGAGCCACAAACAGTCAAATAGACTGTTCGCATCGAAATCAAACATCGACGCATCAGGGCTTGTCTACACGTGATCGTAAGACTCGACTCCGTAAAGGGAGAAACTTAAAAAGAACAAAAGAAGAACACGGAAGCTAACATGTTCGATGAGATGCAGCGGCGCATCATTTCATTGTGGTTTCCCCGGTTGGCGACTGACCGGGTTTTGCGTCAGTGCCCAATGGACGGACCTTTTGTTCTGACCCTCAAGCAACGGAATGCCAATCGCATTTACTGCATGAATGTCGCGGCGGCAGAGCAAGGGCTGCATAATGGTATGGCGTATGCGGATGCGCGTGCTTTTTGCCCGACCCTGCAAAGCGGTATCGCTGATCCTCAGTCAGACTTGCGCTTTCTACATATTCTGCGCCGATGGGCGATGCGATATTGCCCTTGGGTGGGGCTGGAAGGTGACGACGGGCTGGTGCTGGATATCACCGGGTCGGCGCATCTGTTTGGCGGTGAGGCAGCGATGCTGGCCGATTTACGCGGGCGGCTTGCGCGCGCAGGGCTGTCGGTGCAGATCGGGGTCGGCGATACGCGGGGTGCGGCTTGGGCGCTGGCTCATTACGGTGAGGGGCAGGCACCTATCGGTGATATGTTGGGGGCATTGGCCCCATTACCCGTGGCGGCTTTGCGTCTGAATGAAAAGACATCGGTCACTTTGCAGCGTATGGGGTTGCGTACAATCGGCGCGCTGGCCGCCGACCCGCGCGCACCATTGGCGCGTCGCTTTGGGGCCGGGGTGTTGCTTCGGCTGGATCAGGCCTTAGGAGCGCAGCCGGAAGAAATTACACCTCTGGCCGAACCGTCCCGTTATGCCGTGCGTATGACCTTGCCAGAGCCGATCGGGTTGCTGACCGATGTTATGGCCGGGACCGAACGGCTGTTGGTGCAGCTCTGCGCCAAGCTGAAGGCGCAAGAGATGGGCGCGCGCAGGCTTTGCATGACATTGCGTCGGGTAGATCAGGGGCATCAGCAGGTTGAACTGCGTCTAGCCCGGCCCTTGCGCGATCCTCATCGCATTTTGCCCCTGTTCGAACGCGGGCTAGGGGAAATAGATGCGGGGTTTGGCATCGATCAGCTGCGGCTGGAGGCTGCGGAGGTCGAAGAGCTACCCGTGCAACAGCTCAGCCATGCTGTGGGGTGGGGGCAGGGTCAGTTAGAGGACCTGATCACCCGGCTAGGCACTCGGGTTGGGCTCGAGAATATTCAGCGGGTTTTACCGGCGGATAGCCACATCCCCGAGCGTAGCTTTATCATTGCGGCAGCAGCCTATTGTGAAGCCTCAAGGGGGTGGAGCAGCCAGCACCCGCGCCCCCTTTGCCTGTTCCCACCCGAGCCGATTGCTGCAACAGGTCCACAGCCACCCAGGCGTTTCCGCTGGCGGCGCATGTCGTTGACAGCAAGCCGCGCGACTGGACCAGAGCGCATTGCCCCTGAATGGTGGTTGGCCGATGAAAGCTGGCGCTCTGGCCTGCGCGATTACTGGCGGGTGGAAACCCTGCAAGGGCGCAGGCTCTGGCTGTTTTACACGCCGCAGAATCCGGGCTGGTTTGTGCAGGGAGAGTTCGCATGATCGAAGTGAACCGCACCCACCGTCCGGTAGAGGCCTTTCGCCGTGATACGCTGGAGGCCAATGCGCAGGGCACCGGGTATGCCGAACTGTGCGTCACCACGAATTTCACTTTTCTGACTGGGGCGTCACATCCCGAAGAACTGGTACTGCGCGCGGCTGAATTGGGGTTGTCCGCGATTGCTGTAACAGATCACAATTCGCTGGCAGGTGTCGTTCGCGCGTGGTCGGCGCTGAAAGAGTTGAAGCGGCAGACGGGGCAGCCGTTACAGATTCAGTCTGAGCAATGTGTGGATTCATCGTCGCGGCAGGAGGTTGGGCACAGGCAAGCCCTTACCCGACCAGACTGCCCGGTATTGCCTAAGCTGATTGTTGGCTGTCGGCTGGTGCTACGCGACAGTTCATTGGACTGGGTGGCGCTGCCCTGTGATCTGGCAGCTTACAAGCGGCTCAGCCGATTGCTGACCCTGGGCAAGCGACGCGCGGATAAAGGGGACTGCGAGCTGTATACGCAGGATCTGCTGGCAGCGTGCAAGGGCATGATGCTGATTGCGCTGCCTCAGAGCAGCTTGCAGAAGGCCGCAGCGGATATACAGACCATGCGGCGGCATTTTCCCAATCATGTCTTTCTGGGTGCGGTGCCACGCTATGATGGCAGCGATCAGGCCTATTTGGCCGAATGCGCCCGGCTGGCGCTAAGAGCCTGCGCGCCGATGGTGGCGGTGGGGGATGTGCTGATGCATCGGGCCAGCCGCAGGCAATTGGCCGATGTGCTGACCTGTATGCGCGAACATATTACGATCGATCAGATAGGAACGCGCGCCTTGCGCAATGGGGAACGGCGGCTGAAGGCAGGCACCGATATGGCGCGTGTCTTTCGGGACCATCCTGCCGCGCTGCACCGCACATTGGAGATTGCAAGCCGCTGCAGCTTTGACCTGAGTGAACTGTCCTACGAATACCCGGATGAGATCGCAACAGACGAGCCACCTCAGGCTCGGTTGGAACGGTTAGCGCGTGAAGGGTTAAAACGCCGCTATCCTGATGGGCCGCCCGATAGGGTGGTCGAGTTGATGCACAAAGAACTGGCGGTGGTCGCCGACCTCCGGTTCCCAGCATATTTCCTGACCGTACATGACATTGTACAGTTTGCCCGCTCACAAGGTATTCTCTGCCAGGGGCGCGGGTCGGCGGCCAATTCGGTGCTGTGTTACCTCTTGGGTATTACGGATGTCCCTCCGGGTCAGATTGCCATGGTTTTTGAACGGTTTGTGTCAAAATACCGAGGCGAGCCGCCGGATATTGACGTCGATTTCGAACATGAGCGGCGCGAAGAGGTGATCCAGTGGGTCTATGAAAAATACGGCCGCCACCGTGCTGGCCTATGTGCCACTGTGATCCATTTCCGCACCCGCGCGGCGATCCGCGAGGTCGGAAAGGTGATGGGGTTATCGCAGGATGTGACCGCAGGGCTATCCGGTCAGATCTGGGGTATGACCAATGGCGGCGTTGACCTGGACCGTGTGCGAGAGTTGGGGCTAGACCCTGACGATCGTCGCCTGATGCAAACCCTCCGCCTGATAGGTGAGATCATCGGTTTTCCGCGCCATTTGTCTCAGCATGTCGGTGGTTTCGTAATCACCAAGGGGCGTCTGGATGAGCTGTGCCCGATTGAGAATGCCGCGATGGAGGATCGCACTGTCATCTGTTGGGACAAGGATGACATTGATGCGCTCAACATCCTGAAGGTCGATGTTCTGGGGCTGGGTATGCTCAGCTGTCTGCGTAAATCCTTTGATCTTTTGCAAGCGCATGAGGGTGAGAATCTGAGCATCGCCAAGGTGCCGCAGGGCGACACGGCCACATATGACATGCTCTGCCGCGCGGATGCGGTTGGCGTTTTTCAGGTCGAAAGCCGGGCGCAAATGAATTTTCTGCCCCGTATGCGACCGCGCGAGTTTTATGATCTGGTGATCGAAGTCGCCATTGTTCGCCCCGGACCCATCCAAGGGGATATGGTGCAACCCTATATCCGACGACGGAATGGGAAGGAAAAACCGGAACCCTTTGGCCCGGAACTGGAACAGGTGACAGCACGCACGTTAGGGGTGCCTCTGTTTCAGGAACAGGCGATGCAGATCGCGGTGGTTGGGGCAGGCTTTACAGCGGAAGAGGCTGACCATTTGCGCCGTTCTCTGGCGTCGTTCAGGCGGATGGGCACGATCGGCACATTCCGGGATAAATTCATCAAGGGGATGCTGAACAAAGGTTATGACATTGAGGTGGCAGAGCGCTGTTTCTCGCAGATCGAAGGCTTTGCCGATTATGGGTTTCCCGAAAGTCACGCAGCCGCTTTTGCCATGCTGGCCTATGTTTCGGCCTGGTTAAAATGTCATCACCCGGCGATCTTTGCCTGTGCACTGCTGAACTCTCAGCCCATGGGGTTTTATGCCCCTGCCCAGATCGTGCGCGACGCGCGTGAGCACGGGGTCGAGGTGCGGCCCATCTGCGTCAATCATTCGGAATGGGACAATATTCTGGAACGCCGCCCCGATGGCGCGCTGGCCTTGCGGCTGGGGTTCCGCCAGATCAAGGGGTTCAGGGAAGAAGACGCAGGCTGGATTGTGGCCGCGCGTGGCAATGGCTACCCGGACCCAGAGGCGCTTTGGCTGCGTGCAGGGCTTCGTCCAGATGTGCTGACGCGGCTGGCCGAGGCGGATGCCTTTTCGGATATGGGCCTGACCCGGCGCGATGCACTCTGGCAGGTCAAGGCGATTCAAAGCCCGAAACCTCTGCCGTTATTCAACGATCCAATTGACGGAGAAATGGTTCACGAACCGCAGGTCAATCTGCCGGTTATGCAGCTGGGTGAAGAGGTGGTCGAGGATTATGTCTCAACCCGTCTAACCCTGCGAGCGCATCCTATGGAACTGCTGCGCCCCTCATTGCCGGGATTGGTCACACATGCCTCTTTGCAACAGGTGCCGCTGGGGCGGTACAGCGTGTGTGGCCTTGTCATCACCCGCCAGCGGCCCGGCACGGCCTCGGGTGTTATTTTCCTGACCTTGGAGGATGAGACCGGGGTCAGCAATGTGGTAGTCTGGCCCAAGGTTTATGACCGCTTCCGTCGTATTGTGATGGGGGGGCGCTTGTTGCGAGTCACAGGATATCTGCAACGCGAAGGGATCGTCGTGCACTTGATTGCTCAGGACATTCAGGACTTATCGCATAAGCTGTCCGAATTGGGGCATCCACAGCCAGAGGCCCTGAGCACCGAAGCTGCCCGCACGGATGATACGCTCAAACGATCCCGCTATCCCGCGCGGGCAATGCACCCGCGGGATCAGGCAAAGCGATTGTTCCCAAGCCGGGATTTTCATTAACCGGCCATTCGTAGCGATTGCGGTATTCAGCACTCCTTTTGCACAAAGCCTGGAGGAAGGAAAAATTGTTGCGAAATTGAAAACAATTCAGGCTGTGCTTCACTTTACATGTAGAATTTTGACAGCATTGGCGATCTTAAGGCAGCTCTTAATCAAGGCAAAAAACGGTGAATTTCCCGCTACCTGAGATGCGTAAAAAACAATCACAGATTGAGCGCCCAAGTGGAATTGCGAAGTGTGTTAACACTTAATTAACTTGATCCTTGGAAAAGCGCGGCTCACTGGATAGGGTAAGACAGTAACCAGTCCAAAGAAATTGTCACCCGTGCCCAAAAATCAAAGCCTGTCGGCTCCGCTTCGCAAATCCAATATTCTTCTGACCTCATCCATGGCGCTTGCCGTCGTCGGCGCATATGGCCGCACTGCATATGGCGGCAGTTGCACGCCGTCGGGGGGCGGAACCTATTCTTGCTCGGGTCCAGCAACGGGTGGTGACGCAACCATTACGCTGAATTCAGGCGCATCCCCTCTGACAGTGACAACGCAGCCAGGGTTTGGGCATACGGTCTCAAGCGGGAATGGGCTCAATCTGCGTTCCAGTGACAGCATTTCGTTTACGGATGCCAATAACTCGGTCATAGCGGGGGCGAACTTGGGGATTTACTCGCGCAACACAGGAACGGGCGCGATGACAATCACGGTTACAGGTGTTGTGATCGGGACAAGCGGTACCGGGGTGTACGCGAACAACGCCGGAACGGCGACCGATATGACGATTTCTGCCGTTGATACAAACGGTGGAAGTTTCGGCATCACGGCGCGTAACAATGGCACCGGCGCTTTGACAATCACGTCCACAGGAACGGCTTCAGGCACCTCTTCGGATGGGATTAACGGGCGGAATGCGGGGACTAACCTAACGATTACCGCAGTCAACGCCAACGGCGGGCGCACGGGTATTTTTGCGCAGAACACGGGCTCGGGTTCGATTGCCATTACCACATCAGGCGCTGTAACTGGCGGCACAGGCGCGGGCATTGCAACTCAGGCCGGTTCTGGCACCGCAGTCAATATAACCCTGAATTCAGGCAGCACCGTTAGTGCCACATCTGGTACGGCGATCACCAACGATCAGTCTGATGCCACGGTCACCGTGAACTCCGGTGCTGCGGTCACAGGTGCTATAACCTTGGGCGATGGCAGCGATACCTTAGACTTCACCGGAGGTGATTTCAGCGGCGTTACGCTGTTTGACGGTGGCGACGATTCCTCCAGTGGGGACGGCTTTGTCGACACGCTGCGCTTTGGCAGCAGCGGTGCACTGGCTGGGGCAAACGTGACCAACTTCGAAGTGATCGAGATTACCAATAACTCGACGATCACACTGACCGACAACAGCCTGACTGCGGGTGATGGCGGTGCCGGAACCGGGCTTACAGTTCAATCAGGCAGCAGCTTGCGTCTGAACACCGGAGCGACCAGCCTGACCGGTAATATCACCAATGGTGGTATGCTCTCGGCACAGAACGGATCGGTGGGCGATGTCATCACTGTCAGTGGTGACTTTGTCGGCACCGGCGGAACTATCCTGCTGGATGTCGAACTTGGCGGTGATGGGTCGGCCACGGACATGCTTCAGATCGCAGGTGACACCTCGGGCACGACCTTTGTGTCGGTCAACAATATCGGTGGTGCCGGGGCCGAAACCATCAATGGGATTGAAATTATCCAAGTCGGTGGAGCGTCAAATGGAATCTTCACGCTGAATGGAACATCTCAGACAGCCACCGGCGAACAAATTGTGGTTGCGGGTCCGTTTGGCTATCGTCTTGTCGACACTGGCAGCGGCAGCTTTGTGCTGTCCAGCCTGGATGCGTCCGGCAATCCGATCCTTGTTGGATCTAGTATCGCCTCATTTGAGGCTTTGCCTTCAATCCTGCAATCAGTGAACCGTGTGCGCGGTTTCCAGGCGCGTACTGCCGCAAGAACCGCTGTTGCACCTTCTGGGGACGCGACCAGACAACGGGTTCGTGAATTTGGTACCGATGGTGATGTCCTGTCCTACCCGGATACCCCGGTCTGGCTGGAACTCACCGGACGGCGTAGCGAAATCGCGCCGGTTCGGTCGGACGCAGGGATCAACACGGTGCGGACGGACACCTATACGATAGCGGTTGGGGCAGATACGCTGCTGTCCGAATTCGCCAATGGGGCGCTCTACGGTGGGGTGGCGATCAGCTATGATGATGCCTCAAGTACGGTGCGGACCGATCAGGGCAACAGTGATATCGACACGACGTCGCTGGGCCTAACCCTTAGCGCCACCTGGCTGGACGCGCGTGGCTTTTATGTCGACACACAGCTTCAGTACAACGATAACTCCAGCGATACGCGCGATCCTTCCACCGGGCTAGAACAGAACGACATCGACTCCGACCAATACGCGATTTCGGTTGAGGTTGGTCGCCCTTACGAGGTGAAACCGGGCTTGGTCCTGATCCCTCAGGCGCAGCTGACCTATGCCTCGCTGGATGTAGACGACTTCACCGACAGTTCGGGCAACAATGTTGTCTTTGACGATGCCGACAGCGTACTGGCGCGGCTCGGGCTGTCCGCGAACAAATGGTTTGCCAACAGTCGCGGCACCGGCAGCTATTTTGGTGTCGTGAACCTTTATCACGAGTTTGACCCGACCACCCGGATTTCGGCCGGTGGGATGGAGTTTAACGAGGAGATCGACGATACCGGCATTGAACTGGGCCTTGGCGCGCGTATGATCCTGAACGAACGTTACGAGCTTTCTGGTTCGCTGAACTACCTTACTGGTCTTGATGATCTTGGGGATAGCTACGAACTGGAAGCCACATTGGGTTTGCAGGTTCGGTTCTGAATGATCAACATATCCAGGGTTCTGGCGTGGGGCGGCGGCGCTCTTGTCGCGGTGTCGGGCATGGGCTCGGCACAGACGACAGAAACGACATCCACGCAATATCAAAGCTGGACAGTGAACTGCACCCAAGAGGCTGATCAACGGCAATGCGCCATGAGCCAAAGCCTGAACCTGCAGAACCAGTCCGGCCTACTGCTGCGGGTTGAGCTGCAGCGAAACGCCGAAGGCGCGGCCTCGGGTATTGTGATCGTGCCATTTGGGTTGGACATCACCAAGGGTGTTTCACTGTCCATCGACGGTGGCCCCCGGTGGAATCTTCCGATGCGAACCTGCCAGAATTTCGGTTGTCTGGTACCCCTGACACTTGGGCCGGGGATTGTGGATCAGATGAAACAGAGTAACACGGTGCAAATCTCGCTCTATACGCTGGATGGTGGAAAAACGCTTGAAGTACCTGTGTCATTAGCGGGTTTCACGGCCGCCTTTGATGCGCTTTGATCCATTGTCGCTGACGCCAATCAATCAGATCAGACTGTTGGATGAATAATATGCCATCCCTGCTGCCAAATCGGGTTCTGTTGGCATCGAATATTTGTGTTGCTTGGCGTGCAAGCATGACTTTGGACGATGCAGTGGAGAGACCTGACTCAGGCTTTTGGGGTCGAAGGAGAATCCACAAAGGCGGGTACTCACTTCGCCAGCTGCAACGATATGGTGAGTAGCTCGCGGTATGAGGCAGTGTGCCTCTGAACAACAAGCGATTGAGCTGAGCTGATCACGTCCTTTGTCGTTGTAGTCACGCTGGGCACAGGTGTGATCTATACGGTTGCTACTAGATTGGCGCGAGGGGCGAAAGGCAACCCTGCGGCAGCGATGGGATGTACTTTGGGTATCGTTCCTCACTTGACGGCGGCAATCGTGAGATTGGCTGCGTTTTTGAACACAAGTGCGGTTCTCTTTCATGTATTGAAGTGGGTTGGCACACAGTACTTACAATTCCTTGCTTCGCGGATTTTGAGAGATGACGCCCTGTTCAGTTTGATAGAAAGGACGAGCGAACACGTATCGCAAAGTTGCGACAACTGGGTTTCTGATCAACATTCTGAATCCGAAACTATCAGTATTCTTCCTAGCATTTTTTTCACAATTCGTTCCTGCTGGCGTCTCGACACCTGTGCGTAATATGCTTGTCCTCAGCGTTGTGTTTATGGTCATGAACTTTGTGGTTGTCATCTGTTATGATGGGTTCGCCTCGGTGGTGCGCGCGCGTATCGAACGGACGCCTACGTCACTCATGTGGCTGAAACGTGGCTACGCTGCAACGTTCGTCGGCCTTGGAATGCGGCACGCGTTCGAGACACGTTAACCTCGGAAACAGAGGGCGGTTACGGTATCCGAAGTCAGCCAAATGAGACAAATACTATGATCACACCTGAGTTCGCAGCGACAATGTCTCGCTACAATCAATGGCAGAACCGATCACTCATCACTGCGGCGAATTCCTTAACCCATGAAGATCGCTGGAAGGATCGAGGTGCGTTCTTTAGATCTGTCGCACAGACATTGAATCACATTCTCTGGGACGATCGCATCTGGTTGGCTCGGTTTCGCCATGACAGCCGGATCGTTGCTGAGATCGCAGTGCGGCATCCGTATACAGACACTCCGGTCGATTGGTTGGACTATGTCGAACAGCGGGAAGCATTGGATGAAGAGATCGTTGGTTGGGCCGATACGCTCACATCACAGGACTTCTTGTCCATTATCACATGGAAACGGGGGCACGAACACGTTCAAACGACGCTGGGCTTCAATTTGGTGCACATGACCAATCACCAGGCACATCATCGCGGCCAGGTTCATTCGTTGTTGACACAGGCTGGTGCGACAACAGGATCTACGGACCTTCAGATGTTGGACATCGGATAACTAAAGGGGCCGACTTAATGCCAATGCCATGGACATACAGACATGCGTCTAAAGAGTGGCGGGCATTCCTTGATGACGCCAAAGAGTGCATGTCACTAGATTCGGACAATATGACCTACACTGCTGTAGACGCTGTTTTTCAAGTGTTTCGCCGACGCTTGACAGCTCAGCAAGGGATTGATTTTGCATCAGTTCTTCCAAGTGTGGCGAGGGCAGTCTTTGTCACAGGATGGAATGTCTCCGAGCCGCCGGTACCATTCAAGCTGCGCAAAGACTTACTGGCCGAGGCAAAGAACGTTCGCAAACATCACAACTTGACGCCGGATAACGCAATTGAGGCCACTGCTTGGGCAATCCGTCGTTACACAAATGCCAGCGATTTCGAGCGCGTTTTGGCGAAGCTACCAAAAGATGCTCAGGAGTTTTGGGAGGTGGACGTTGACGATCCTAAGGAGCTCAATCAGCGGGTCATTTGACTGTCGTTCATGGACCTCACACGTCATCTAGAAAACAGACCATTGTCAAATCGAACTGCGCACCAAACCACTTGTTCATAGATCAAGGAGTAGACGTCTAGCTGACTCCGATACGGCCCGATCGCAGACATTCGCCGGCTTTGTCAACACTGCGGGTTATCTTTCAAGAGCGGGGGGTTGGTCGCCGCATTGCTGGACGACCAGTCACGGATACTCTTTCTAAACAGGTGCAAGGTTCGGCATCCTTGAACGATACCCGAAAGCCCGCAGGGTAAATCAAATTCGAAAGCTAGCGATTATTGTCGAGATACTTCCGAAGTTCTGCGAGATCACCCTTGGTGCGTTGCATGATTGCCAGTTGATCAGGCCCGATAAGATGCCCGAAGACCTCGCTGACGTGAACAATGGCTTGGTTCCTGAAAATGCGGCCCGCCTCGGTTAGATAAACAAGCTTTCCGCGCCCGTCTTCGGGATCAGGGCTTAAAACCGCTTCAGTGACGTTTATTGCTCCGGAGAGTTCATCGATGGGCTGCCCGCTCTTCGGTTTTTGGCAGATACCCCGGCTGCCTTCCAAGATGTTTGCCTCATGCCCAAAGCCAGATTTTTAAGTCAAGCTGACCCAAGCCGCATTCTTTGAAGAGCTTTGCACGCACGCGGCTACAAACTTAACCCCATTGAGCCCGTCATAAACCGTTGGATAAACAACGGACGCGCCAGGTGAAATCCCGTTTCGGAAGGCTTGGATCGCCTCAGCAGCCTCTCCATAGATATTGGCGAAACCTTCAAGATATCCCTCGGGATGTCCCGGAGGGACTCTGCTTAGCCGATTGGCAGCATCAACAGCTCCAGCTCCATTTCGGGTGATCAGACGCTTGGGTTCGTTGTATGGTGTGAACCAAAGGTAATTGGGATCTTCCTGGGCCCACTCCAGACCACCTTTTTCGCCGTAGACCCGCAAACGAAGTGCGTTTTCATTTCCGGGAGCCACCTGAGAAGACCACAACATACCTCGCGCTCCGCCTTCGAAGCGAAGCAATACGTGGGCGTTGTCATCGACTTTGCGCCCCGGCACAAAGGCCTGCAAGTCCGCCGCTAGGCTTTCTGCTGTCAGCCCGGTTACAAAGCAAGCGAGATTGTAAGCATGAGTCCCGATGTCACCGGTTGATCCGCCCGCGCCCGAGCGTTCGGGATCGGTTCGCCATTCAGCCTGTTTGAAATCCTGCTGCTCGGTCAGCCAGTCCTGCGGGTACTCAACCTGAACCACCCGGATCTTGCCAATATCGCCGTTGGCAACCATTTCACGCGCCTGCCGAACCATTGGATAGCCCGTGTAATTGTGGGTCAAAATGAATAAGGCATTCGCGCTTTCCGCTGCTTTGACCAGCTTTTTTGCATCGGCAAGAGTCGAGGTGAGTGGCTTGTCACAAATGACATGAATACCGCGTTTCAGGAACTCACGCGCGGCTGCATAATGGACGTGATTTGGCGTGACGATTGAGACCGCCTCAATCCCAGATTTCAGCCGGGCTTCCCTTATCGCCATTTGTTTGAAGTCTTCATAGACCCGTTCGAGCCCCAATGCCTGACCGCTTTCAAGAGATTTCTCTGGCGTCGAAGACAAGGCACCGGCAACCAGTTCGAATTTGTCGTCCAGTCGCGCGGCTATGCGATGAACACCGCCTATAAAGGCGTCGTTTCCACCGCCAACCATGCCAAGGCGAATGCGACCCGAGGTTTCTTCACTGCGTCCTGTGACCATCACTCAATCCCCAGCATTTTACGATTGGCGGCTTCGTCAGCGCCACCGTCGGCGAAATCATCAAAGGCTTTCTCGGTCACACGGATGATGTGATCGGATACGAATTGAGCGCCTTCGCGTGCACCATCCTCGGGGTGTTTGAGGCAGCATTCCCATTCGACAACAGCCCAACCATCAAAGTCATTCGCGGCCATTTTTGAGAAGACCGCACCGAAATCCACTTGGCCATCGCCCAATGAACGGAAGCGCCCGGCCCGATCAACCCAGCTTTGATATCCGGAATAGACACCCTGCCGCCCTGTTGGGTTGAACTCGGCATCTTTGACATGGAACATCCGAATCCGATCTTTGTAGATGTCGATATTGTCCAGATAGTCGAGACATTGCAGCACGTAGTGCGACGGGTCGTATAGCATGCAGGCCCTTGGGTGATTTCCCGTCCGTTCCAGAAACATCTCGTAGGTCACACCATCGTGGAGGTCCTCTCCGGGGTGGATTTCGTAGCAGACATCGACACCACATTCATCGGCGTGATTCAGGATCGGCACCCAACGACGCGCAAGCTCATCAAACGCCGTTTCGATCAAGCCGGCAGGGCGTTGCGGCCAAGGATAGACATAGGGCCATGCCAGCGCGCCAGAGAATGTTGCATGTGCGGAAATGCCCAGGTTTTTGGATGCTGTCAGAGCCTTTTTGACCTGATCCACGGCCCATTCCTGCCGGGCTTTCGGGTTCCCTCGGACACTTTCGGCGGCAAACCCATCAAACGCACTGTCATAGGCTGGGTGAACGGCTACAAGCTGGCCCTGAAGGTGTGTTGAAAGTTCCGTGACTTCGACACCATTTTCCTTGGCCTTGCCTTTGAAGTCATCGCAATACCCAGCGCTGGATGCGGCCTGTTCGAGGTCGAACAACCGGCCATCCCAACTGGGAACCTGAACGCCTTTGTATCCACAATCAGCCGCCCACTTAGTGATCGCGTCCCACGAATTGAACGGCGCTTCGTCCCCCGCAAATTGCGCAAGAAACAAAGCTGGACCTTTGATCGTCTTCATAAAATTTCCTCCCCAAAACCTAAGCCTCTATGGCGGTAAATTTTCCTTCAGATAGATGTCGATACGGATACGTTCCTGCGCTTTGTTGAATGGAACCTTGTCCTTAGTTGCGCGCAATAGACGGACGGCAGAACGAACAATATGCCCGGTGTCTTGCGAGATTAAGGCGTCAAATGTGCCAAGCCTAAGCGCCTCACGACTGAGCGGAGTGAGCTCATGCGCTATGATCACCAGATCCTTGCTGAACCTGTTCTCTGAAAGAAATTGAATCAGGCCGGCATTGCCCGCTGCTGACGAGTATATTCCGACCAGATCCGGATAGGTTTCAAAGATCTCGGGCATCATCTTGTAAATCAGATCCGGGTCATCCCGGCCCTCAACCGACGCTACGACTTGGAGGTGCGGAAATTCCTCGGCCACAACAATATCAAAGCCTTGGCGACGCTCCAGGTGGTCACGCGCCAAACGGGATCCTGTAAGAACTAAGACCTTGCCGTCGCGATGGACAAGCCGCCCCATCAGCTGAGCGGCGGTTCGTCCTGCCGAAACGTTATCGATTCCCACGAAATGGTCTCGCTCGGAACTTGGCAAGTCAGATACCAAGGCAACCACCGGAACGCCTTTGTCCCTGAGCCTTTTTACAGCGTCGCGAACAGAAGGCGTTTCGGGCCCAAAAACGGCAACCCCATCAACATCCAAACTGTCGACAGCATCCAAAATGTTGACGATATCTTGCGGCTCGAACGGAGCAACCTTCTTTATCGCAATGCGGGTCCGCTCGATAAATTGGTCACGGGATTGCTCTGCGATCTGACTGCTGATTGCCTCCACAAACTCATTGTCTGTGTCCGGCAGAACAAAGAGGAAGTTGTAAACCCGGTTTCGCGCAAGGTTGGCCGCAGCGGTGTCGCGCACATAGCCCAGCTCATCAATTGCCTTTTGTACTTTCTGTACGGTTACGGCCCGCACGCCGGGGCGTCTGTTCAAGACCCGGTCAACAGTCGCGAGACTGACACCCGCGACGCGCGCGATGTCATTGACGGTTGGCTTTTTCACCAATTCTAGTTTTTGTTTTTGGTCTTCCACGTGTTCTTCAGCCCTCAATCTCCCGCGCTAAGCCTTCAAACAACAAAGCAACAGCCTCAGCGCCGGGATCGTTATGTCCAACTAGGTTTTCTTCGGGAACATAGGCTGCCCGGCCTGCCTTCGCACGACGAATATTTGCTGTGTTGTTCGCGCCTTCTCGGGCAGCCTCGGCCGCATGCGTCAGACCAGATGGCAGCGCGGCAAGCGCCGGTGCCAGGGCATCAATCATTGTCCGGTCACCGACCTTGGCGCCCCCAACTTGGCTGACACGGTTAAGGCCCTCGACAAGGGATTTGGGCACGGAGGCTCCGCTTGCACAGGCATCCCCGGCTGCGTTGAAAAAGATCGCAAGGATCACACCGGATGACCCACCCATGGTCTGGCTCAGTTCGTTGCCCAACGCCGGAAACAGCTGTGTCAGATCAGCCAGCGGCATGCGGTCAAGGCTGTCTTGCAATGCTCTTGCGGCAGTGGCCAGTGTGCTTCCTGTATCGCCATCCCCGGATTTTGCATCCAGTTCGTTCAGGGTTTTCTCGGCGTTGATGAGCAGCTCAGACAAACGGGTGATCGTTTCCTTTGTTGCGGGATTGTTCGAAGGAATTGGATCGATTGGGGTCAGGCCATCGGGCAATGGTGCAACTTTGATCGGGTCAATGGAATTGACCCCGGGCCATGCGGCAAGATCAACGGGAGCTTCAAGGGCTGACAAATCGTCCTGATCCACGGGCAGAATGGAAACCGAAAACCCGTGCATATCCAGCGATGTCATCATGGGTGCCGGGCCAATGATATGGTGGGCAATACCAGTTTCGGACAACGCGTGCGTGAGGACAGCCATTTCTAGCGGAGTCGTTGAACCCAGATTGTTGACCAACGCCACGCAATCCCCAGACCCAACCCTTTGCTTCAGCTTCTCCACGACCGTGGACATAGCCGAAACAGCATTTGAGAACTCGACTTGCTGTACGCCGGGCTCACCATGAATACCCAAGCCGAGCTCTGCTTTCCCTGGTGCGATTCTGTCTTCTTTCGGAGAACCCGGAACGGTACAGGTGTCCAGGCTCATACCGATGCTGACAACTTTTGCTATGGTGTTTCTTGCGGCGGTGGTGACGGTGTCCAAATCGGCACCGCGTTCGGCAAGCGCCCCGGCGATTTTGTGAACAAACAACGTACCCGCCACGCCACGTGGTTGCGGAAGGTCGGGCAGGGCGATGTCATCGTCGACGACGACCATTTCAACCCTGCGACCCAAAGCGCGGGCGCGTTCCGCCGCCAGCCCAAAGTTCAACCGATCGCCGGTGTAGTTCTTGACGATCAGCAGGCACCCGGCCTCACCCGTGACCGCAAGAATGCCGGCCAAAACTGCCTCGACCGAGGGTGAGGCGAACACTTCACCGCAAATCGCTGCCGTCAGCATACCAGCGCCAACGAAACCTGCATGGGCGGGTTCGTGACCAGATCCTCCTCCGGACACCAGGGCGACCTTCGACTTGTCCCAATCCGTCCGGTAAACAACCTTGATATGCGGATAGCCGTCCAGCCGGGTAAGCTGACCGCCAGAGGAAGCCAGAAGGCCGTCTATCGCCTCTGTCACCAGAGTTTCTTTTGTGTTGAGGAACTGGGCCATGCTTTTGCTCCTTAATTCACGCGCGCGCCGGACGCGTCAAAATACAACGGGTTGTTGGGGCGGATTTTTATAATCTTTCCAGATGGGTAGTCCTGATGGACATCAATCAGGGTCACAACCGGATGACCATTCAGGTCCAGGTGCAGCCGTGTTTGATCGCCCAGATGTTCGGCACGTATGACACGCGCTTCACTGCCTTCGCCTTCGATGATGTTTTCCGGGCGCAGGCCGATCTGCGGGCCCTTGTGATCGCCTCCGAACAACTCGGACGGCAGGATGTTGATCCGCGGCAGACCCAACCGGCTGGCTACGTAAACACTTCCTGGATTTTCATAGATATCCCGCGGTGTTCCGTATTGAACCAGCCTGCCGTTCTCCAAAACGCCAATATGCGTCGCCATTGTCATGGCTTCGACCTGATCGTGGGTCACATAGAGCAAGGTTGACCCCAGATCGGCTTGAATCCTCTTCAACTCGACCCGCAAATCCGCTCGCAGCTTGGCGTCCAAAGAGCTGAGCGGCTCGTCCATCAGGAAAATCTGTGGATCGCGCACAAGCGCCCGTCCGATTGAAACGCGCTGCATTTCACCACCGGACAGCTCAGTGGCTTTATTGTCCAGCTTGTGCGGAATTTGCAGGATTTCCGAGACTTCTTTGACCTTCCTGGCGATCTCATCCTCGGGCGTCTTCAGGATCGGCGACCGTAGCGGGAAAGACAGGTTCTCACGCACTGTCATATGCGGGTACAGCGAGTATTGCTGGAAGACCATCGCCACATCGCGCTGGGCAGGTGTATCTATTCCAACGTCACGCCCGGCAATGCGTACCGTTCCTGAATCCAGTTTCTCAAGCCCGGAAATCAATCTCAGTGTCGTTGTTTTTCCCGCACCCGTTGGACCCAACAACACCACAAAGGCCCCATTGGGGATCGTCATTGAGATATCGTCCACCGCTTTGACGTTGCCAAATGACTTCGAGATATTCTCCAACACGACTTCAGCCATTGCTTAGTACCTCGTCGTTCAGAGCGGACCTCAACGCGCGCCCGGTAGATTTTTCAAAAAGGGTTACTGCGGGGGAGCGGAACTCCAATCCCACTGTCTCGCCGGGACTAACGGTTTCGCGCGCATCAATCCGGGCTTTCAGCTCTCCGTTCGGGCTTTGAAGAGTCACGATCTGGGTGGTTCCAAGATATTCTGCGGCCAGGACCTTGGCCCTGTAGGCGCTATCGTCTGAAAGAAAAACATGCTCGGGGCGAACGCCGAAAACCAAGTCACCTTCCGCCCCTTCCATCAGTTTGGGCACGGCTTCGTCATGGCCATTCAGTCGTACCATTTCCGAGCCCGGTGCGACCTTGCCTTGAAACGGCAGGAAGTTCATTGAAGGAGACCCGATAAAGTCTGCAACGAACATCGTGGCCGGTTTGTCGTAGATTTCCTGAGGTGTGCCGAATTGCTCAATCACAGCATTATTCATCACCACGATCTTGTCGCCCATTTGCATGGCCTCCAGCTGATCATGCGTGACGTACACAGTGGTTGCGCCCATGCGATCATGAAGCGCGCGCAGTTCTTCGGCCATGTGTTCCCGAAACTCGGCATCCAAAGCGCCCAGTGGCTCGTCCATCATGAACGCCTTGGGTTCGCGAACAATCGCGCGCCCCAGCGCAACGCGCTGCCTGTCGCCGCCTGACAACCCACCTACCGGGCTATCTAGGATGTGGTTGATCCCCAGAATTCCCGCGACTTCCTCGACTTTGGCTTTGACAGCGGCACGCGGCATGCCCTGCGATATCAGGGGGTAGCTGATATTCTTGCGCACGTTCATGTGGGGGTACAGCGCGAACATCTGGAACACGAAGGCAATGTCCCGCTCCGATGGCGGCCGCTGGCTGATCTCTTCGCCGTCCAGATAAATCTCACCCGACGTTGGAAGCTCCAACCCTGCGATCATCCGCAGGGTCGTGGTTTTTCCGCAACCGGACGGGCCCAGCAACATGAAAAACTCACCATCCTCGATCGTGAACGAACTTTCGCGGACAGCCGTGAAATCGCCGAACATCTTTTTAACGTTTTTGACTACGATCTGGGCCATTTCTACTCCGGGAAATGGCTGACGATGATGAACATGACGGTTCCGATCAGCGTGACGATGAAAGAGTATGTGAAGGCCCAAAGGACAAAGGGTTGCATGAGCATAAAGACACCTAGTGCGATTAGGATGGTTGCGACCATCTCCCATGGACCGCGGCGGAGCCGTAGTAATCCGGTCAGAAACTCGCTCATTTGCGTACGGCTCCGAATGTGATCCCACGCAGCAAATGTTTGCGCATCAGGATGGTGAAAATCATGACGGGGATCAGGAAGATCGTGGCACCTGCTGCCACAGCAGGCCAGTCCAAGCCGCCAATACCGATAATGGTCGGAATGAACGGAGGTGCAGTCTGTGCATTCGCGGATGTCAGCAGCACGGCAAACGCGTATTCATTCCAGGCGAAGATCAGGCAGAAGATCGCAGTTGACGCGATGCCTGTGGCGGCTTGCGGCAGCACCACTTTGTAGAAGGCCTGAAACCTCGTGTAGCCATCTATGAGGGCGGCTTCTTCGTACTCTCTGGGGATTTCGTCGATGAACCCTTTCAGCAACCAAACCGCCAGGGAAATATTCACTCCCGTGTAGAGCAGGATCATCCCCAGATGCGTATCGCTTAAGCCGAGGTTTCTGAACATCAGGAATATCGGGATGGCGACAGCGACCGGAGGCATCATCCTTGTACTAAGAATGAAGAACAGAAGGTCATCCTTGAGCGGGACCTTGAACCTGCTGAACGCATAGGCGGCCAGCGTGCCAAGGAAGATACTCAAGAAAGTCGAGCCAAATCCGATGATAACCGAATTCATAAAGCGCTCGCCGAACTTGGACGGCCCGACAATCACCATGTCGTACTGGCGGACAATCTCATCGGTCCAATTCTGCGGTGGGTTCGCTTCCAGAAACTCCTGCGTCTGCCGTGTGCGCGTGGTGAAGAGGTTGACGTAGCCTTCAAGCGTTGGGTCAAAGACCACTTTGGGTGGATAGCTGATCGCATCGGCCGGGGATTTGAAGCCTGTCAGCAAGATCCACACCAGCGGGATCATCGTGATCAGCGCATAAGTAATGACCAGGAAGCCTGCGATCCATTTGGACCGGTTCGAAGGTTCTGTGACGGAAAAACTGCTCATCTCTGTTTCACCTTGTTCAGGGCTTTGACGTAGATCGACGCAAGGCCGAACACGGTGACGAAAAGGATGATCGCATAGGCTGACGCATAGCCTGTACGCCATTTTTCAAAGGCTTCGCGTTTCAGGTTGATCGAAGTGAGTTCCGTAACAGACCCCGGCCCACCGCCGGTCAGCTGAACCACGAGGTCGAACATCTTGAAGTTCTCGATCCCTCGAAACAGCACAGCGAGCATCAGGAACGGCAGCACCATTGGGATGGTAATCGTAAAGAACTGCCGCAGCTTGCTGGCCCTGTCGATCTCAGCCGCCTCGTAAATGTAGCCGGGAATACTACGCAACCCGGCGAGACAGATCAGCATCACGAAGGGGGTCCACATCCAGGTGTCGACAATCACGATCGCCCATGGGGCCAACGTGACGGACCCCAGCATTTCAAAGCTCGATGGGTCCTTGCCGGTAAACCACGACACGATGTAGTTAAACAGGCCGATCTGAGGTTGATACAGGAACTTCCAGAAGTTCCCGACAACCGCCGGAGACAGCATCATAGGCAGCACGATAATTGTGGTCCAAAGATCGTTGCCCTTGAATTTCTTGTTGATCAGCCACGCCAGGGTAAACCCGATCAGGACCTGGAAAAAGATCGTCCAGAACAGGAAGTGTGCCGTCGCCTGCATATTCAGCCAGGTGTCAGAATCTGTCAGGATACGCTCGTAATTCCTGAGACCGACATCTTTGACTTCACGCCCGATCCGGTTGGCCTTGTAGTTGGTAAAGCTCAGTTGGATGGTCCAAATCAACGGAAAGATGTTGATCGCCAGCAATAGAAAAATCGTTGGGGAGATGAAAATCCAGGCGATCGCGCGGTCGGATAATCCCCGGATTTTTCGCGCAACTCGCTCGGGCGTTGCCTGCGCAACGCGATCTACGGTCCTGTCAGACATCTCTTTGCCAGTTCTTGTTGGTTTAGGGCTCACGGGTGAAGGTGGAGCGGGATTGCACCCGCTCCGGCCTGTGTCCGGATTACAGCTTGCCTTCGTCTTCGAAGACTTCCGTCCAATCTTCGATCAGAAGGTCCAACGCTTCCTGAGCTGTACCTTGGTCAGCAACCACGTAGTCATGGATGCGTTTCTGCATTGCCAGCAGAAGCTCTGCGTAAGCAGGCTCTTGCCAGAAATCCTGCACACCGCCCATTGCTTCCAGGAAGTCACCGGCAAACGGTTGGCTGTCCACGAAACCGGGATCTTCCAGCACCGAGTTATGTGCGGAGTATCCGCCAAGCTCCCACCATTTGGCCTGCACTTCTGGCTGCGCGAACCACTTGATGTACTCAAGTGCGGCGTCCTGTTTGTCAGAGTAGCTGACGACAGAAATACCTTGTCCGCCCAGTGTCGAACCTGCCTGATTTTGGGGTGGGTTCACAAAGAAGTCGATCTTGTCACCGCCGGTATTGGGGTCGGCATAGAGACCTGGGAAGAACGCAAACCAGTTCATCGCCATGGCGACTTGACCGGACTTAAAGGCGTCCAAGCTCTCACCCATGTAAGAGTTGGTGTATCCCGGGGGCGTCGCTGTCTTGTAGAACTCCTTGTAGAATTCCAGAGCCTCAACCGCTTCGGGTGAGTTTACGGCGCCTTCCATGTCATAGGATCCTGGGGTGTTTTCGTATTTGAAACCCCAAGGATACAGCGCCCCAGTCACACCCATGGTGATCCCTTCCGAGCCGCGCTCGGTGAAGATTGCTGCCCCATAGACAGTCTTGCCGTCGATCTCACGACCTTGGAAGAATTGAGCGATCTGCAACAACTCTTTCTGAGACTGCGGTTCACGCAGGTCCTGACCAGTCGCCTCTTTGTATGCAGCCTGGATGTCGGGGTTTTCAAACCAGTCCTTGCGATAGAACCAGCCGTTTGCATCGCCCATCGCAGGCAGCGCATAGTAGTTTGGTGTACCCTTGGGCCAGGTCGAGTACGCGTAGACAGTGGCCGGCGCGAAGTCATCCATGCTGATGCCTTCAGCATCGAAGAACTCGTTCAGCTGGACATAATGACCATTCTCAGCGCCACCGCCGATCCATTGGCTGTCACCAATCAGCAGGTCGCAGAGCTTACCCCCAGAGTTCAGCTCGTTCAGCATCCGGTCCGCAAAATTTGGCCAGGGAACAAACTCGAAGTTCATTGTGTGGCCGGATTCTGCTTCGAATTCTTTCGATAGCTCAACAAGCGCGTTGGCCGGGTCCCATGCAGCCCAACATAGTGTCAGATCTTCAGCATTTGCCTTGGTAGAAAGAGTAGTAGCGGCAAGGACTATTGCGCTGGCCGAGGCCAGTTTTGTGTAAGTCATCCATTCCTCCCTTTTTGCGCCGTCAATCGAGGATGTGCGAATCGCGGCATACTTCCAAGGCTATTTGAGGTACGCACCTCAAGTCCAGAAATTTTTGAGGTTCGTACCTCAAGTGAACAAAGAAGGTCGTTAATTTCGCTTTGTAGCCATTGATTTTAAATGAGCTTTTTGGTTTGCGATGATGCGAATGTATTTTCAGCAGTGAGGCACTAAATGGTCAATTCGACTAAAATAAGCGCAGCTCACAATCGCGGCCAGCATGCGGCGACCGGCTTGGCGAACCCGCTAGCGATGCTCTGGCAGATTATTTGTTCGATACCTTTGAGGATTGGAGATAGCGTGCAAACTGCACGGACCACGCAGGATCGTGCATAATTCATTTGGTCAGGTGCAGTGATATGAACACGCTCTCTGTCGTAAGATTGAACCGCTACCCAATTAAAGACTTAGGTGCCGAGCATATGCAAACCGTGAAGCTGCGAGCAGGAGAGGTGATTCCGGGTGATGAACAGCCTCATCTGACTGATCCAAATTGATTGTTAGTACATCATCGACCTATGATCCATCGGGATGATGGTTTCGGGCGTTGGCGGGCGATAGCCCAGAGCACTGTGGGGGCGTTTTGTATTGTGGTGCGAACTGAAAGCAGACCTTCTCGCATTGAACAAAGTGTAAGCCAATTTCAGGACACCCTGCAGGTTGCAATGATGTCTAGGTTTTGTGGCATGATTTATCCTTAAGAACTTTCAGGAGGCCTCTTAAAGGCAGTTCAAGACCTCTATGAGTAGGCATTCGCGGCAACAGTTTGCGCTGCACAAAGTAGGGTTAGCGTCACAACCGACGGCAGTTTGAAAGGACCTCTGGTCAATCCGCCGCCGGTCAAAGGAAATGACTGGCAGCATCCTTAGGCCCCTACGTTTCCAGCGCGGCGGTGACGCGATCCGGCGTAAACGGCATATGGCGCAGGCGCTTGCCTTGCGCGGCATAGAACGCGTTTGCGATGGCCGCAGGCACCATCGGCGTGCCGACCTCGCCAACACCTACAGGCGGCGCATCAACCTCTGCGACGTAGATCTCAATTTCTGGCATCTGCGACGCGCGTGTGATCTCGTAGTCCCAGAAATTGCTCTGCACCACTTCACCGTTTTCGATGTCGATCTTTTCGGAAAGAGCCATCGAGATGCCGAACACGATACCACCTTCGATCTGATTGAGAGCGTTGTCCGGCGTGACAATCAGGCCCGCATCTATCGCGGCCCAGAAGTTGGTAATCTGGATCTCTCCACTGTCCGCGTCAACTTCAACTTCCGCCACACCTGCGGCCATGGAGGAGCTGTAGCCAGCGAAAGAAAGCCCTAGGTTTCGATCACCCCGATTTTGCCAATCCGACATCTCGGCCACCTTCTCAATCAGGTGTCGCCCACGCGGGTTTTCGGAAACAAGATCTAGCCGGAACTCCAATGGATCCCGCCCGGCTTGTTCTGCCAGTTCGTCCATAAAGCATTCTGCCGCAAAGGCCGTGTAGGACGCACCAATACCGCGATAGGGCGCAAGGCGGGCGTGTCGGTCCATGATCAGGTGATCGGCGCGGAAATCCTTGATCCCATAGAATTTGCTCTCCGCACCCCGCATCGAGATCACATCGTTGGGGTTCACCGCATCCCAACGTACGGGATTGAAAAATCCGATCACGGTTGGTGTGGCGACCTTGTGATACCACCCGTCCAGTTTTCCGTCCGCTGTCAGGCCGGCCTCAAGCTTTTGGGCTGCAATCGGGCGGAAAGTCCCCTGCTTCACGTCGTCTTCACGCGGCCAGATCACTTTGACTGGGCGTCCGATAGCTTTCGAGCACAGTACTGCATCGCGAACATAGTTCTGCATCAGGGCTGTGCGTCGACCAAAGCCTCCACCCATTGTCATCATATTCAGTCGAACGTTTTCGACGGGGATTCCCAACACCTCGGACACAGTGCGCGCAGTCCACGACTGCGTTTGTGTGCCCGCCCAAATCTCAGCACCTTGCCCGTCCGCGTCGACATCAGCGACAGCCGCCATCGGCTCAATCTGAGCATGGTAAGCATAGTCCGACAGATAGAGCTGTGAATACAGACGGTCAGCTTTGCCAATGGCGGAAGGGGCGTCGCCTTTCTCGGCCCAGGTTGCCCCCGACGCTTCGGGAGCGCTGACAGCGGCGGCGTATTCGGCCAGCGTCTCTTCGCTGTTTGAGGTCCGGAAGGGTGAGGTGGTGGACCATTCGACCTCAAGCAAACCCCGTGCGCCCAAGGCAGACCACAGGCTTTCCGCGACCACGGCAACACCGTCCGGTACCGTCACGATATCAATGACACCCAGTACTTCGCGTGCGGCGTCGTCGTTGATGGAAAGCGGTACTTCGTCCTCGACTGGTGCACGTAGAACAGCCGCATAGGCCATA
Organism: Ruegeria sp. AH7; assembly: GCF_056541325.1. Taxonomy (NCBI): domain Bacteria; kingdom Pseudomonadati; phylum Pseudomonadota; class Alphaproteobacteria; order Rhodobacterales; family Roseobacteraceae; genus Ruegeria; species Ruegeria sp. AH7. Next base: position 23,949 of record NZ_JBQFYF010000001.1, read on the forward strand.
TTGGGCACTTCCACATCGATCGCGTATTCAGCCTGACCTGTGCTTTTGGCCGGAACATCGCGACGCGGCAGATCTTGCCCGATGATCCGAAACGCGGATGCATCTTTCAGCGGCACGGTTGCAACGTCTGGCACCGTCACATCTGTCAAACCGAGCGCCGCAAGTTCACCATAGCTGGCCTGTTGGTCATCGGGACCCAAAACAACACTTGGTTCGGTCCTAAGGCTGGCTTTGTCCACAGCCCATTCACGTGCTGCGATTTGCAGCAAAACGTCGCGCGCCTGCGCGCCCGCCTTGCGCATCGGGTCAAAATAGAACTGCGTTCCGGTGCTGCCAGCCGTATATAGAACACCGCCAAACAGCTGATTTCCAAAGCGTCGATCATCAGCGTTCAGCTGTTCGATCTCAACGTCGTCCCATGCTGCATCGAGTTCCTCAGCAAGGATTTGTGGCAGTGTGGAGTAGCTGCTTTGCCCCATTTCGGTCGAGGGGAAGACGATCCGGATGCTTCCATCGGCCTGGATCGTCAACCAATGATTGACATCCAGTGTGCCAATTGCTGCCTCAGCCCGGACGGATGAGATGCCACCCGCACCGATGAAAAATGTCAGTCCAGCAGCGCCTTTAAGAAACCCTCGGCGGTTCACGGTCATGGTCATCTCAAACCTCCTTGGCTGCGCGTTCGATGGCTTTGAAAATTCGGTTGTAGGTTCCGCATCGACAAAGATTCGAACTCATCTCATCGACGATTTCCTGTCGTGTGGGGGATGGGTTGTCCGCCAAAAGTGCTGCCGCGCGCATGATCTGCCCGGACTGGCAATAGCCGCATTGTGCGACCTGTTCTTCGATCCAGGCCTTCTGAACAGGATGCGAGCCGTCTTCGGATAATCCTTCGATCGTCGTGACTTGCGCATCCTCCACATCGCTGACCGACATCTGACACGCAAAGCTCGCCACACCATCCACATGTACCGTGCAGGCCCCACACATAGCAGCGCCGCATCCGTACTTAGTACCCTTGAGTTTGAGCGTATCTCGAAGGACCAGCAGCAACATTTCGTCAGGGGGGTTATCAACCTCTACGGGTCGGCCGTTCAATTCGAATTTGATCATTTGGAACAGTCCTTGTGATGCCTGATGTTGATGGGATCTTGTGGAGTGGATTTCGTCATGGCCTGACCATGGAGTGGTCTTGGTCGGCGTTGGTGACTGGGTGGACCATGGGCGTTACACGAACTTTCATTCCCGGTCGCAACGTTTGGTCGGGGTTTTCCAGATCTGCCCAGACACGTATCTTTCCGCTGTTTTCATCGAACCAGACCGCTGATCCAGTGAGCCGAATTGCCTCTGACAGAACCTGACCGATCTCCGTTTCAACATGGAACCAGCCAGATTTTGATAACTCCTCTGAGCGCGTGTTAGTCGTGTTCAGCCCTGAAACCCATTGGGCATAGGGAAGCTCGAACACAACGCGCAGGCGGTTGAGATTTACGAGTTGAAACAGGGGCGGGTCGCCAGAATTGAACTCAACCAGCGAACCTGGTCCAACACGCGGGTCTTCCACATGTCCTGAGATCGGCGCACGTATGAGCGTGTCCTCGTAGTTCGTTTGTGCGATCTCCAACTCGGTTTCCGCCAAGCTCCTTTCAGCCTCAGCCAAAGCCAGATTGGTTTCAGCGTCCAACAAGGCAACCTCTGTCGCCGCCCCGCGCGTCGAGAGTTGGGCTGCGCGTTCCAACCTATCCCGGGCTTGAAGCAACAGAGCATCGGCCTTGGCCAGCTCTGCACTCGCAGCATCGACCGCCAATCTTTCCAGATCGTTTCGTAGCTGCAGCAATGGCGCGCCCGCTTCGACATACTCGCCTTGCTCAACCAGCACTTCTTCGACGATGCCCTCCGCCCGGCTATAGACGTCCGACCGTTCGACTGCTTCGATACGGCCTTCAAACTCCGCACCACCCGCGGATGCCTGCTTAGGTGCATGGGCCCAGAACAGCGCCACAAGGACTGTGGTCGAAAGAAAGGGTTTTGTGATGACCAATGTCGATAGCATCTCAAATACTCTCATCATGGTGCGATCAGATGACGAACGACGGGCCCGCTTTCACGGATATCGAAGGCTGCGACAGTCTGTTGAAGGTCCCGATCCTGATGTGACACACGCTCATGCTGGGCCAGATGTTCTTCCCAAGATGAAACCATGAAGGCTTCGACCCATAGCTCAGGCTCTTCTGCACTTTGGAAAATGCGCCAGTCATAGGCTCCGTCGCGCCAACGCTCGCCTGACCACTCCTGAATCGCGGACAAGAACGCAGCTTCGTCCTCGGGTCGAATCCGATACTCAACTTCGACCATGACAGGGCCGCGGGATGCCAAGCCGTTCTCTTCAATGGCAACTTGCGGTGCGGGCCAATGTATAGAGGGCGTCAGGTCCAGATCTTCGCCCTGACCAAGCTGGAAATTGCGCGTCAGGGTCAAGCCGACGATCAAACCGCCTGCTGCCATCAGCAAGGTGACTGAAACAGATGTTGCCGTTGCCACTTGGCCCCAGAGCGCTGATCCAAACGCCATTGACCCGAAGAAGACCATTAGATTTACGGCCAACCCTCGGGCCCTGACCCAATTGGGCAGCGCGGTCTGCGCAGACACATTGAACGTGGTGAGAACGGCAATCCAGCTAAAGCCACCTAACAGGGCAGCCATATAGGCTAGTGGGGGGGTTGTCGCCGTTGCGAGAATTGCCATGGCAACGGCAGTGCCGATGGTGCCGCCTGCCGCTGTCGTGCTTGCATCAAGCCTCGCGCGGAACTGCGGGAGGGTCAAAGCGCCCACAACAGCCCCAGCACCGATCAAAGTCAGCAACAAACCATACAGCGCCGCCCCGCCGCCTTCGATCGTCCGTACGACCAGCGGCAGCAAAGCCCAATAGGCAGAGGCAAAGATGAAGAAGGCAAAGGACCGGATCAACGTTGCCTTGAGTGGGCCGTTATGTGCGACGTGCCGCATGCCAGTCATCATCGCGTTGAACACGGGCTGAGATGTCTTCGATACACCGCCGTCATGCTTCCACAACAACAGAGCGCCAATGATCACGAGATAGCTGACCGCGTTGACCGCAAAAGGCGCCGCCAAACTGACCGATGCAATCAAAACGCCCGCCAAGGCAGGGCCGATCGCGCGGCTGATATTGATGCCCATTGAATTCAACGCAATGGCTGGTTGCAACGCATCACGTGGCACCAAAGTTGGCACGATCGCTTGCCACGCCGGAGCCATGAAGGCGGTGCCCGTTCCGATGGCCAGTGTGAACAGGATCAGCAGCGTCGGTGTTACCAGTTCGAGCTGAACCAGCACGGTCAGCACCGACACCAGTATCAGAAGCACCACGTTCACCGTGATCAACAGCTTACGTTTATCCAACCGATCCGCCAGCGTACCAGCGTATAAGGCGAAGATGAACACTGGCAGGGTAGTTGCCGCCTGCACGAGTGAGACAACTGCCGGAGATGAGTTGAGCGTCGTCATCAGCCACCCAGCGCCCACATCATGCATCCACGTGCCGACGTTGGAGATCAGGGTCGCGACCCAAAGAAGCGCAAACGCCCGATGTTTGAACGGGGCCCAAGCCGAGTTTGATGCCGCAGGTGCAGGTTTTGCGATGCTACCACTGGATGACATCTGCCAACTCCTCGCGGTTTCTTTCAGCGTAGGACCGTACAAACGGGCATAGAGGCACAATGCGGAGACCCTTGTCGCGCGCGTCTGCCACAAGTTGCGCGACCAACGTCCGCGCCAAGCCGTGACCACGCAACTCTTCCGGGACAAAGGTGTGGTCCGCGATAACGAGGCTGGGCGTGACTTTTGACAGCGTCAGTTCCGCCTCGCTCACGATCCCGGACACCGAAGCGCCGTACCGTGCTTTCGTGTCGCTTTCGCTGTAGGTGATTTTTAGCTTTTGGTCGTCCAACATGGGAAATCTCCTGAGGTCTTGCCGCTATTCAGCGGCAAGGCTGCCTTGGCTTTGCGTCATAGCACCGGGTGCACCGAAAATCGGAACGGGTGACCAATCTGGAAGCTCTGGCAGCGGGGTCGGCGCATGCGCCGCAAAACGGGCCTTGGCATGTACGATCTTGCCGCCCGTAAGCGTCAGATCGGCCTCGATCTCGGTGATCTCATCCTCGGCGATCGAGAAATAATCCCGGTCGAGTACCGCGATATCCGCCCATTGCCCCGCTTTGATCTGGCCCTTCTTGCCCGCTTCCCGGCTGAACCAAGCCCCGGCGGCGGTCCAGTGACGCAGCGCGTCGTGGCGATCCAAACGGTTCGCCGCACTCCAGATGACGTCTCCGCCACGACCCTTGCCAGAAACGGCCCAATGAATAGCCAACCACGGATTGTACGACGACACCCGCGTCGCATCCGTACCAGCAGCCAGAGGCACACCCGAGGCCATCATCTTCTTGACCGGCATGACCTCGCGAAGGGCGTCTTCACCGTAACGGTCGCGATAGGCTGTGGTTTGGAAAGCGATGCGGTTTTGATAGCTGATACCGCCGCCCAGGCGAGCAACCCATTCCATGGTTGACTCCGAGATCGTCTCACCGTGATCGAAAATCCAATTCAGCTCTTCCAGCCCTTTGTCACGCCCGACCTCTTCAATAAGGCTCAGCAACCGGTGGGCGCTTTCCTCGTAAGTACAATGGAAGCGGATCGGCCAGCGGTTTTCGAACAGAAACTCGAGTACCGGCCTGAGGTCCCCTTCCATCCGCTTGGGCAGATCGGGGCGCGGGTAGCTGAAATCTTCGAAATCATAAGCCGAAGCGACCAGCATCTCGCCTGCGCCCACGCATTTCAGGTAGTCGTTGCCTTCGTCTGGCTTGACGATGTCATTCCAGCGTTTGAAGTCATCCAGTTCGAACATTGGGCGCTGCGCAAATAGTTGATAGCCGATGCGCACGGTTTGCTCGCCGCGTTTGTTCAACTCGGTGATGACGCCGTAGTCGTCGGGATAGTTCAGGAAGCCACCCGCGCAATCCAAAGCCGAGGTCAATCCAAGACCATTCAGCGCCTTGAAATAGTGCTTGGTCGAGGTGACCTGCTGTTCGAAATCCAGCTTGGGTGCCATATCCAAAAGGGCGTAAAGCGGTTGCGCATTCGGGCGCGCCATCGCGAGACCTGTCGGGTTGCCTTGGTTGTCCCGCTCGAGACGGCCCGAGACAAAGGGTTCGTAGAAATGTTTGTCGATGCCGATTGCACGCAGGGCGGCTTTGTTCAGCCACGCCCGATCATAGAGATGCAACACGTAGACAGGCACGTCCGGGGCGACGGCATTGATTTCATCAATCGTTGGCAGACGTTTTTCGGCGAATTGATCAATCGACCACCCGCCAACCACGCGGATCCACTGCCCAGCAGGAGTGCGCTCTGCCTGAGCCTTCAGCATACGCAGTCCGTCAGCAAGCGACGGAACGTGGTCCCAACGCAGCTCCATAGCGAAATTGTTTCCTTGTCGGATGATGTGCGTATGGCTGTCGATCAAACCGGGAACTACACGCTGACCGCCCAGATCAATGGTCTCGGTTTCGGGGCCCGCAAGCCCAAGCATGTCCTTGTCCGTTCCAACGGCGGTGATCTGATCCCTTGAAATCGCCACGGCCGTTGCTTCGGGCCTTTCGGGATCCATTGTCGTGATCTTGCCGTTGAAGAGTATCTTGTCTGGGGCGGCCATGGTGCAGATCCTTTGGCAAAGCGGGAGTGGTCTGCGCCCACCGGAGGGGAACAGATTGAGGGAGGTTTGAGAAATCGCCCGCTCGGAGCCACGGGGAGGGATGAGGGGGCCGAGCGGGCGTGGCGCGGCAGATTATTCTGCAGCGATACCTGCTTCCGAGGCGTGCTCACCTAAAGCCCACTTCGAGAAGCGAACCTGGATACCGTATGGCGTATGCGTTTTCAGGATATCCATTACGCCATCGTAGGTTTCGCCGCGTGCCCAGTCTTGCTGAAGCTCGAAGACGAACTGTAGCGCGTTCATCGGAACCGCCCCCGCCTGAACCAGACGATCCATTGCGCGCTCGTGGGCCTCGGGCGTGACGTCGCCGCACGCATCAGCCGGGATATAGACTTCATAGCCTTCACGCAGCAGGTCGAGCGTCGGGAACATAACACAGGCCTCAGTCCACAGACCTGCCAGCACGATCTTTTTGCGACCAGTTGCAGCAACTGCCTTGCGGAAGTTTTCATCAACCCAAGAGTTGATCGATGTCCGGTCAATCACTTCCTGATCCGGATACAGATCGGTCACTTCAGGCATGAACGGGCCCGAGAAGCTGTCTTTCGCGACGGTTGAGATCACGGTCGGCAAACCAAACAGTTTCGCGCCTTTGGCAAGAATCTGAACGTTGTGCATCACCGACAGTCGATCATGGCTTTCGACGCCCTGGAACATCGCGGGCTGAAAGTCGATCAGCACAAGGGCCGCGTTCTCAGGTGTGATCATTTCGTGTTTCGACATTTGACTTCTCCGTTGTTGAGTTTGGATGGGGTTAAAGGGTATTGGGTTTGGTTGGTTGGCTCGTCTCTTCCGCCTGCGTCACGGCGAAGGATTTCAGATGCAGGGCCTGTGACACAGCGTCGGAATGACCCCTGATCCATTGCACAGCGGCTTCTCCGGCGAGCATGCCCAAGAGGCCCAAAAGCGCGATGATTGGTGGGGCGGGACTGCGGACTGCGATCAGGCCATAGATGACCCCAATCCCGAGGCCCGCTGCGAGCGATATGAGATATGGTTGCCAAGTCACGTCGGGTCTCCTTGCAATTCTGTTTCGATTGATCGGGTTTTGAGGGTTTTGGGTTCTTTCATTGCCGAGGGGGTTGGCATTTCGAAAACCAGCGCGGCCCCGTCAGTGGCCCATTGCAGAGTGACCAGTTCGGATCGCGGAACCTGTAGACCGTCACCCGCGCTCAGACGTTCGTGCTCGGCATAGGCAAGGCCATCCAGCAGATGAACGAAGCGGTCACTTTCGCCATTTGCAGAAAGCACAAGTTCTTGTCCTTCGGTGAACCGACGAAGCGCCAGTCGCGTCCTTGATCTCAACGGGATCAAAGGGTGCAATGAGGCGGGTCCAGCGAGCAGGACATCCCCTTCGTTCGGAAGTGAGGCTTGTTTGTATGCAGGCTGACCACCCACCTGATCCGGGACCAGCCAGATTTGCAGGAATTTTGCAGGCTCCGATGTGGAGCCGTTGTATTCGGAATGACGCACGCCAGTGCCTGCAGACATTCCCTGCACTTCGCCTGCGCTAATACTGGCGACATTGCCCTGATCATCCTCGTGGCGCAGCTGCCCATCCAAAACCAGTGTAATGATATCCATATCCGCATGGTCATGCGCAGCAAAACCACCACCTGGGATCAGGCTGTCTTCGTTGATCACGCGCAGATTGGCGAACCCCATGCGCGTCGGGTCTTGGAACTGACCGAACGAAAACGTGTGATAGCTATCCAGCCATCCGGTTTGCGTGCGTCCCCGCGATGCTTTTTCGTGAATCTTGATCATTTCTCTCAGTTCCAAGTTCTGTTGTTCTTCGATGTGGGGCGTAGTTTGAACTCGACAAAGCAGAAGTTCTGCGGGTATGCATTAGTTAGGCTAAACTGTTTTTCTGAAGTGCCATGCCGCTGTCCCGATTGCCTTCCTTGCTAAGTCTGCGTGCCTTTGAGGCCGCGGCGCGGCGCGGCTCGATCAAGGAAGCGGCCTATGAGCTTTCGGTGACGCCGGGTGCGGTTAGCCAACAGATCAAGGCGCTGGAGGCCGACCTTGGGGTGGCTTTGTTTGTGCGAAAGACTCGCGCAATCCATCTGACACCCGAAGGGCAGCGCTTGCAGCCAACGATCAGCGAAGCGTTCTTGCAGATCCGTCAGGTGGTCGATGAGGTCCGACCCAAGAAGACCCCCAAGCTGCGCATCAGTTCTGGCAATGCCTTGATCAGCAAGTGGCTTTTGCCCAGGCTGCACAAGTTCACCAAGAACCACCCCGACGTTCAGGTCCACATTGAGTCCGAAAACCCTTTGGACCACAAAACCCACGCAACCGCCGATATCGAAATTCGATACACCAGCGAACCGCCTGACGACCGCTATACGGAGTTGCTTCATCGCGAGTTGATGCTTGTGGTCGCCAGCCCAGGTGTGCTGGACACGTTCGACATTAAGTCCCCCACCGACATCAAGGCAGCGCAGGTTCTGTTCGATACAACGCCGATGCTGGACGGGTCGGTTCCCAGTTGGGTACTTTGGAGCCAACACGCCGGGCTTCCGAATGCGGTCGATCCTTCGAAAGCCATGCGGTTCGAAAGACCTCCGGGTGGCCAGATTGTGGACGCGGCGATCGCAGGCGCGGGTGTCGCGCTCTGCGGGTCGCTGCTGGCGTATTCCGCACTTTCGGACGGACGGCTTGTTTGCCCGTTCGGCCCGGTGGTGGAAACCGGGTTCAGCTATTTCATATGTTGCCACCCAGGCCGGGAACGTGAAGAGCATGTTCATGAGTTCATGTCCTGGGCGCGCAAAGAAGCCGCCGTCTTGTCTACGTTGAATGCAATGCGTGAACCTTCACCCGGCGCCGACATCCCCGTTGAAGTGGGAGGCTAGCGCCGTCAGTTCAGAGTTTCGCAGCTCGTGCCCGCCTTCATGGACGTCCGAAGTGACATCGGCACCATGTTCAGAAAGCCAACTGATCAGGCGTTCCGTCATCGGCCATGGCGTGATTGGGTCGCGTCGCCCGGCGGTCACAAGAACCTTTCGTCCCATCATCTTAGGATTTGCGTTCGGTTCCCACGTGACCATCGGATGCAAAAGGCCGACCCGCTCGAACAGGTCCGGGCGTTTTAGAAAGACCGCCGCCAGGATGTTCGCCCCGTTCGAATAGCCGAAGCCATAGACCAGATGACCGGGATGCGATGCGCGATGGGCTTCGATGAACGCAATCATCTTGTCCGTCGCACGGGCAAGGTCCTCCATGTCATACACACCCTCGGCTGTGCGGCGGAAGAATCGAGCGGCCCCCATCTCAGAGACATCGCCGCGCGGTGATACGATCCCGGCGCCAGCGACAAGAGTGCTGGCCAGTTCAACAAGCTGATGCTCATCCCCTCCGGTGCCATGAAAGGCAAAAACCAGCGGACGGGCGGGTTGCGGCGCATGCACAAGCGCCTGATAGAGATCTTTGGACATTTCAACCTCTGAAATCATGATGCAAGTGGGGGCAGGAGACTTTCGATCTTGCTGCGATGTGGCTCGTATCGAGTGGGCAGCTTGAGCGCCTCACCCAGATGGGCCGTGTCTTCATCGCGGTCGAAACCGGGCTCGTTCGTCGCGATCTCAAACAGCACCCCACCCGGCGTGCGGAAATAGATCGCCCAGAAATAGTCACGGTCGATGACCGGCGTGACCTGATAGCCTGTATCCATCAAGGCCTGCCGAACTCGCAGTTGCGCGGCGCGGTCCTCGACGGCAAAAGCGATATGATGAACGGACCCAGCGCCCTGACCAGCGGTCGGGGTACTTGACGATAGCTGCTGCAGATCGATCGTGTCCGCAGCATTGCCCCCTTCGATCACATAGCGAGTGACGTCACCTTCAGTTTCAGCCTTCTGGTATCCCATGAAGGTCAGCAGTTCACCCGTCGCATCAACATCCTTCAGAGCGAACCGCGCGCCCCGGAACCCAAGAATCGCGGCCTCATCGGGAACACCGCCCTGAGTCCAGGCTGTCCGGCCTCGCGCATCAGACTCGACCAAGGCAAAGCTGTCACCATCTGGGCCGTCAAAGGACAGACGCTTTTCCCCAAAGACCGCATCTTCGGTCAGCCCAGTCACACCCTTAGATGCAAGACGTTGTTTCCAGAATTCGACACTGCCTGTGGGGATGGCAAACTCTGTCACACCTACCTCGCCGGCGCCTCTGCTTCCCTTTGGCATCTGACCAAAAGGAAAATAGGTCATGACCGAGCCCGGTGTTCCAACCTCGTCCCCGTAATAGAGGTGATACACCTCAGGCGCATCGAAATTGACCGTCTTTTTAACCCGGCGCATGCCTAAGGTGTCGGTGAAGAAAGCGTTGTTGGTGCTGGCGTCTGCAGCCATCGATGTGACGTGGTGCAGCCCTTTGATATCTTTGATCATGTTTCGCTCCTTGGCGAGTGTTCAACTTGCATCAAAGATGGCGCATAGATTATTGAAGTGAATAGACAGCTTTGTGGCTTTATTATTGTCAAAAACGGAATTATTAAGCTGAGATGATCGAGCTGAAGCCCATCCGCGTCCTGCGCGCCGTATCAGACCTGAAAAGCTTTTCCCTGGCCGCGCGCGAACTGGGCATCGCGCCAGCATCAGCAACGCGCATCATAGCGCAGCTTGAGAGAGACCTGGGCACACAGCTTTTGGTGCGCACGACACGGCAAGTTTCACTAACCAGCGCCGGAGCAACTGTGCTTGCGCAGTACAGACCGCTATTGGAGGGGTTTGAGGAGGTCACACGAAGTCTTCAACGGGCCAATCAACCTGACAAAGGCCATCTGCGACTGACCGCGCCGGTATCACTGGGCGTCACGTTGCTACCGCCAGTGATCTCCGGGTTTCGTCTCGCCTATCCGAATATTTCAGTCGAGATTAACTTTACCGATACCCTGCTTGATGTGATAGAGGAAAACTGCGACCTCGCTGTACGTGTGTCCGGGCCGCCGACAGATAAATCAACGATCTGGCGCAAACTATGCGAAGTTCCGCGGCATATGATTGCTGCGCCTTCTCTGTTTGAACGCATACCCCGGCCTGATCATCCGCGCGATCTGAACCCAGACTTTCTGATGTCTTACAGCACGCAAGGCCGCTCGGAAACTTGGGACTTCTCAAATGCAGGTAGCAACGTTTCAATTCAAGCAGGCCAAAAGATAATCTCCAACAATGGAGACTTTCTCTACGCTCTTGCGGTCGCGGGAGACGGCATTTGTGTTCTACCGGATTTCATTACTGACAAGGGATTGGCCAGCGGGCAAGTCGAGCAGGTGATGCCAAGCTGGTCTATTACGTCGTTATGGTTGACGTTGTACTACCCCCCGTACGAACAACTCCCACCGATCGTCGGAACGTTTGCCGAGTACTTTGAAGCGTTTGTGCAGAACCATCCGAATCTGGAAACAAACGTTTAAGCTATTCGGGCGGCAAATCAGCCGTGATTTTCTGGAAGTAAGTCAGATTGAACGGCACTGTTTACAGGAGCATGAAATGGGTTTGCTTACGATAGAGCGCTTAATGCGGCAGTCAGCTTTCGCGCAAATTGAAAGCTCTGCGCTTGGTTTCGTCTTCTTGTCTACCAACTTCTGCTTTCGGATGCTGCGGTGCAGCTCCGCTGACAGCGTTTAACTTCCGCTCTGGGCCGGTTTGATCTGGAAGCTTACGGTTGGGTTTCAGTGTTGAGCGGCCGAGCTTTCTGCTTCAATTGGCATTCGTGAAACCTTTTTGAAATAGCCGATCTCGGACTGAGGCGCAGAACCGAAATTGGGCCCGCGCGAATTGCGATTTTCAGGTCCAAATGCAATGGAAACTGCGAAGAGCGCTCAAATTCGTTGACAGATAAGTTTATATAGCCTCTGCTTAGGTTTCTTGAGATCTTATTTTTGTGAGCCGGCTTCTGCTTGGCGAAGAGGTTCTTGTGAATTTATTTGGACTTATAAACGACCTCATCATCCCGAAGAATTGACCAAGAACTATATTGAGGAACGCGGAAAACTGGCTCTGTCCCGTGCGCTCAGCATTGGCAGGGTGATCGGCTTTGTCGCATCGGGTGCCTCAGTGGGTTATGGCCAGCCAAGCTGGAGGGGGCTGGCTTTAAAGGCATATGACGAGGCCAAAAAGCTCAGCAAATCGGCACGCAATGTCGGGGCCAGCAAAAACCGCGATGGACCGGCTGCTCAAACTTAAGGCGACCGGCAAGCTCACTGATGACATCGTGCATGCTCTTGGTCTCGCAGAGCGGGTCGCGATCGACACTGGGAAAGAGCTAGAGTTTCGGCGTGAGATTGCGAGTTTTTTCGCCGCAAACCGCAGCTCGCAGCGCGATGTCAAGAAAGAGGAGAAGCATCGCAAGTCCGAACCGCTGCGCAGGATCATCATGGATTTGCGCATCTCGCGACTTTTGACGCTTAATTATGACAGTGAGATCGAAGATGAGACGTAGTACAGATTGTTGCAGTCTCTTGAGCGGTTCCACTTGACCTCCAAATTCACATGAAATAGGTGATGCTTTACTTGAGCGGGCGTTGTGTAGTGGTAAGACCTTAGCCTTCCAAGCTAATGACGCGGGTTCGATTCTCGCCGCCCGCTCCAAGATTTATTTTCCGACACAAGACCTGCAACAATTTGATTTGTTGAATTAAAATTGGATCGAAACGCTTGTCTTCCAAGTATGCTATGTCGGTTCGATTCCGTCTACCCGCTCCAGTTACTTCCTTTGCGAATTCTGCGTCAAATGGCCCTGAGGCACAGGCAATTTCAGCACGTGAGCTTGACCCCCGTTGCCTCTAGCGCCAAGAAACAGAAACCCAGAATTGATCAGGAAACATAGCCCGACATGGCAAGACAGACTGCGACCGGTCAGACACCATCATCACCTCCTGGGGCCAGTGAAGAGCGTGCCACCTCGAAAAAGCTAAGTGTTCTAAGGGCGCTTTGGCCCTTCATGCGCCCTTATGGCGCACTGATGTTTGGTGCAACGCTTGCTTTGTGTCTGACCGCAGGGATGACGCTGACCCTGCCATTGGCCGTGCGCCGCGTGGTTGACAATTTCCGCATCCAGGATGGGGAACTGCTGGATTGGTACTTCCTTGCGGCGCTGGGCATCGCTGGTGTTTTGGCGGTGGGCACGGGCATTCGGTATGCGCTGGTCACGCGGTTGGGCGAGCGCGTGGTGGCCGATATCCGCAAGGCCGTGTTTGACCAGGTCATTGGCATGAGCCCCGCGTTTTACGAGCGTATCATGACCGGCGAGGTGCTCAGCCGGATCACGACGGACACAACCTTGATACAATCTGTTTTGGGCTCATCCGTTTCGATCGCGCTGCGCAATATGCTGATGTTTGTGGGTGGTTTGGCGCTGATGCTGCTGACATCCGCAAAGCTGACAGCGCTTGTCCTGCTTTTGATTCCTGTGGTGATCGTGCCGATCCTGGTTCTGGGCCGTCGCTTGCGCGCCATCAGCCGAGAAAATCAGGATTGGATCGCGGCGTCCTCTGGTAATGCGGGTGAGGCGCTGGGCGCGGTTCAAACGGTTCAGGCCTTTACCCACGAACGGGCGAGCCGAGAGCAGTTTGGTGAGATGACTGAAACCTCCTATATCGTCTCGCTGCGCCGCATCCAAACCCGTGCTATCCTGACCGTGATTGTCATTTTTCTGGTGTTCTCAGGTATCGTCGGCGTGCTTTGGATGGGGGCCAATGATGTCCGCAACGGGGTGATGACAGAAGGGGTGCTGATCCAGTTCGTGATCTATTCGGTGATCATGGCAGGATCAGTCGCCGCGCTGTCCGAAATCTGGAGCGAGTTGCAACGCGCCGCCGGCGCGACCGAGCGGCTGGTTGAGTTGCTCAATGCCGAAGATACGGTCCTTGATCCTGTTCAGGCCAACGTGCTGTCACAACCGGTTCGCGGTGAAATCCGGTTTCAGGATGTCAGTTTCCGCTATCCTGCGCGGCCCGATGTGGTAGCACTGGATAGCCTGTCCCTGCAGGTGAACCCCGGCGAAACCGTTGCCTTTGTTGGCCCCTCGGGTGCTGGCAAGACGACGGTTATTCAGATGATCCAGCGGTTCTATGACCCGAACACCGGGTGTGTTCTGCTGGATGGGGAAGACCTGACCGGTTTGGATCGGACGGATTTCCGCCGCCATATTGCCCTTGTCCCGCAGGACCCGGTGATCTTTGCCGCCTCAGCGCGCGAGAACATCCGGTTTGGCCGCCTTGATGCCTCGGATGCCGAGGTCGAAGCTGCCGCGAGGGCCGCCGCTGCACATGAGTTCATTGCGGCACTGCCCGAAGGCTATGACAGTTTTGTAGGCGAGCGTGGCGTGATGCTGTCGGGGGGGCAAAAACAACGCATCGCCATAGCCCGGGCCATACTGCGGGATGCGCCGGTGTTGCTGCTGGACGAAGCGACATCGGCCCTGGATGCGGAAAGCGAGCGGGCGGTGCAGGGGGCGGTTGACCAGATGCGCGCGGGCCGGACGACCCTGATTGTGGCGCACCGTTTGGCCACTGTGAAGAAGGCGGATCGGATTGTCGTGATGGAAGCGGGGCGCATTGTTGCGCAGGGCACGCATGACGATCTGGTGGCGCAAGATGGGCTTTATGCCCGCTTGGCGCGTCTGCAATTCACCGATGGGGTGGCCGCAGAATAGGGTGACGTAGGGACAGATCAGCTTCCGCCGTAGCGTTATTCTACATTTTCAAGTTTTCCACCGCTAAGCCCTTGCTTGTGTCAGCCGGGTTGTGATCCCATCTAAATGAGGATCAAAACCGCGTGAGACACGTGGGAGAATACAAGACGGGGAGGAGCCACATGGCCTTTGTAGGGCGTGAAGACAAACTGCGTATCGAACAGGAAATGGCGTGGGAGGATCGTGATCTGCCGGTCACCTTCCATCAACTGCTGTCTCGGACAGCAGAGAAGTTTCCCAATCACAACGCGATCAGTTTCCAATTGTTTTCCGGTCCGACAGACAAGGCCGAAACGCTGACATGGTCTGATCTGCTGGGGCAGGTCAATCAGGCGGCGAACCTGTTCCGCTCGCTTGGCGTGGGCGAAAACGACGTCGTTGCCTATGTGTTGCCCAACTGTAACGAGACTTTGGTCACCATGATGGGTGGCGCGGTCGCAGGGATCGTGAATCCGATCAATCCACTGTTGGAGCCCGAACAGATCGCCGCGATCTTGCGGGAAACCGAGGCCAAGGTTGTGGTGACGCTGCGTTCCTTCCCAAAGACGGATGTGGCGCAAAAGGTGGAAGAGGCTGTGCGCCATGCACCCAAGGTGCATACGATCCTTGAGATTGACCTGAACCGCTATCTGACCCCTCCGAAATCATGGATCGTTCCGCTGCTGCGCCCCAAAATGGGCGACAAGGAAAAGCTGGCTCATGCGGATTACAAGAATTTCAATAAAGAGCTGGCGAAACAGCCCAAGACGCTGACTTTTGCAGACAGCACCGAAGATCGCGTCGCCTGCTATTTCCATACTGGTGGCACGACCGGAATGCCGAAAGTGGCGCAGCATAAATATTCGGGCCTGATCTATAACGGCTGGCTTGGGCATACGCTGCTATTTGATGAAAATGACGTCATCATGTGCCCACTGCCGATGTTCCACGTCTTCGCAGTACATGTGATCATGATGGCTGCAGTCTCATCTGGGGCGCACGTGATCTTCCCGACACCGCAAGGGTATCGCGGCGATGGTGTTTTCGACAATTTCTGGAAGCTTATCGAACGCTGGAAAGTCAGTTTCATCATCACCGTGCCCACGGCGATTTCTGCGAAAATGCAGCGCCCGGTGGATGCGGATATCTCCAGCGTGAAAACCGCCTTTTCGGGGTCGGCGCCTCTGCCCGTTGAACTGTTCCGCCGTTTCGAAGAAGCAACCGGTGTGACCATCGTCGAAGGCTATGGCCTGACCGAAGCGACATGCCTGGTCTCGTGCAACCCGGTTGATGGTGAGAAAAAGATTGGGTCTATAGGCATCCCGTTCCCCTATACGGATGTCAAAATCCTGATGGACGGGCCGGATGGTCCCAAGGAATGTGCCGCTGACGAAATCGGAGAGATCTGCATCTCGAACCCTGGTGTCTTTCCGGGTCATACCTATACCGAGGTCGACAAGAACGAAAACCTGTATCACTTCGAAAAATACCTGCGCACAGGTGATCTGGGCCGTTTTGACGAAGACGGGTATCTTTGGATCACTGGACGCGCGAAGGATTTGATCATTCGTGGCGGACACAACATTGATCCGGCTGAAATCGAAGAAGCCCTGTTGGGGCACGAGGCCGTGGCTTTTGCCGGAGCCATCGGCCAGCCCGATGCGCATTCAGGTGAATTGCCCTGTGCTTTTGTCGAACTGGTCGATGGCGCCTCGGTAACCGAAGAGGCATTGTTGGAGTTCTGTAAGGTCCACGTGCACGAACGTGCAGCGCAGCCCAAACATATGACCATCCTTCCGGAACTGCCGAAAACAGCGGTTGGCAAAGTGTTCAAGCCGGACCTGCGCAAAAACGCGATCACGCGTGTCTATAATGGTGCGTTGGAGGAGGCTGGGGTCGAAGCTCGGGTGGTTTCGGTCATTGATGACAAGAAACGCGGACTTGTTGCGCAGCTTGACGCGAACGGTTCATCCGAAGACGATGTCAGCAAGGTGCTGGGATCGTTTACCCGGCCGTGGGAGTGGGCTGCCTGACCGGGAGGTAACATGGATTATGAACGTCTGATCGATGAAGAAACATGGGCGTTCATAAGACGCACGGCAGAAAGCTATCCCGACAACGCGGTTGATCTTTCGATCGAGGAACAACGCAAGGTCTATAACGCGATGTGTCAGACCTTTCGCCAACCGCGCCCGAATGGAGTTGAAACAGAAGACCGGTCCGCCAATGGCGTGCCGGTCCGCGTTTATACAGCGGGCGATCCGACCCGCGTAGTCATCTATTTTCATGGCGGCGGCTTTGTCGTCGGCGGGCTGGACAGCCATGATGATGTCTGCGCTGAATTCTGCGCCCAAACCGGGTATCGCGTTGTTTCAGTGGACTACCGGCTATGCCCAGAACACGTGCATCCTGCGCAGTTTCAGGACAGTGTGGCAGCGGTCGACTGGGCGGTTGCCGAATACGGCGTTCCGATTGTGTTGGCGGGTGACAGTGCCGGTGGGAATCTGGCTGCGGCGGTTGCCCATCATATGAGGGGCCAACCGGGTGACGTGTTGGGGCAGGTTCTGATCTATCCGGGTCTGGGCGGAGACAGCTCTGCTGAGTCTTACTTGGAGCATGCGCAGGCGCCGCTACTGACCCGCGATGAAATATTGTTCTATGAAAAGGTTCGATGCGGCGGGGCAGCGCCCGAAAGCGATCCGACCTTTGCACCGCTTCACGACACAGATTTCTCAGGGCTGCCTCCAACTGTAGTGATCACTGCGGATTGCGATCCGTTACGAGATGATGGGGCTGTTTATTGTGAACAGATAACTCGGGCAGGCGGTCGGGCCTATTGGATCAACGAAGCGGGTCTGGTGCACGGCTATCTACGCGCCCGCAACAGCGTGAAACGCGCAGCTGATAGTTTCGAACGCATATCCGTGGCCATCGAAGCATTGGGGCAGGGCATTTGGGCCTATGGTTAGGCCCTGATCACTTCAGGAATGGTTCGCCCTTCATTGTGTCCGCAATCGGTGCGCCCATCCGGGTCAGGATTGTGGGGGCCAGTCGCAACTGGTCAATCACCGCATCGGCCTGCGGGCCGTCGGCATCGCCGAAGTAATACAGGGCCGTTTCCTGCTGCAAAGCGCCCCGCCCACCGTGGTGGCCACGCTCGTCCTGTCCGTGATCGGCGGTTACGATGACCTCATATCCCAACTGTCGCCAGCGGGGGATGAAAGGGGCCAGCATTTCATCGGCGACAAAACAGGCATGGTCCATCTCCTGGCAGTCGTGAAAAAACCGATGGCCCATACTGTCCAGGGTGCAGGCATGCAGGATGCCGTAGTCCAGACCAAAGCGCAGACACAGGTTGGTCAGAGTGGCAAACAGATCAACGTCCGAGGGCGTCATCTGGTTGTCCTTGCCATAGCCCGTCATTGTGTGGAACCGGCCGTGGTTGATGGTTTTGCTGTCCGGTTCGTCATATTCCACGTCGCGGACATAATCGAACGGGTGCCGGTTGAAGAACTGAGACCAATAGCTATGCGTGACGGCCCCGGTGACACCGCCCGCCTCGCGCACTTGGCTGAATACATCCTTGTGGCTCAGGCGGAACACATTTCCGTTGCCGGTACATCCATGTTCCTGCGGTGTGACGCCCGTATGGATTGATGCATAGCAACTGGCCGAGATTGAGGGCAGCACAGCCCGCAGCTTCCAAACGCGCGCCTCACCGCTGTCCACCCAACCTTCGAGGTTGCCGAATAGGCGGCGGAAATTGCGCCAGGGGACGCCGTCCAGGATGATCAAAAGAAGTTTGCGGTCCATCAGCTTACCTATCTGATTTGGTGTTCTACCGACCCTAGCGGAATCGCGGTTTCAGGGCAGTTCATTCGCGCCCCAAATATCAAAATCCCGACACCTGCAACGGAGCAAGGTGCCGGGATTTCGAAACTTCATGGAGCTGTTACTGTGTGTTCAGTTCCCGGCGCTCTCCATCTTGCGATGGGCGACGACCTCTTCCAGCCAACCCAGATGCATCTCGGGCACCGAGCTGAGCAGCAGGTCGGTATAGTCATCGAAGGGCGGGCTCAACACCTGGCTCTTGGGCCCGTAGCGCACAACGCGCCCCTGATACATCACTGCGATACTGTCGCTGATCGCGCGAACCGTCGCCAGATCGTGGGTGATGAACAGGTAAGCCACATCCTCGATCTTCTGCAGGTCCAGCAGCAGTTTCAGGATGCCGTCGGCCACAAGTGGGTCAAGGGCCGAGGTGACCTCATCACAGATGATCATCTTGGGCTTGGCCGCCAGCGAGCGTGCGATGCAGACACGCTGTTTCTGACCACCAGACAGTTCAGCCGGGTAGCGGTCGATGAACTTCTCGCCTAGCTCGATCTCATCCAGCAGTTCTACCACACGCTTGCGCTTTTCCGTGCCCCGCATATTGAAGTAGAACTCCAGCGGGCGACCGATAATCGTGCCAACGGTCTGGCGCGGGTTCATTGCCACGTCCGCCATCTGGTAGATCATCTGCAGCTCTCGCAGGTCCTCACGCGTGCGGCCTTTGAGGTCAGCAGACAGTTTGCGCCCGTTGAAGGTGATTTCACCATCGCGCGGCGGCAGCAAGCCGGTGATCACTCGCGCAAGCGTGGATTTACCCGAACCGGATTCACCCACAACCGCCAGTGTTTGCCCCGGATGAAGCTCGACATTGACATTGTGCAGCACGTCGAAATTCAGCCCCTTGTAGCGCGCGGTTATCCCGTCGACGCTCAGCACCGGTTCCGATGTCGGCTGTTTCTCTTCATGCTCGATGGACCGAACCGAGACCAGAGCCTTGGTATACTCCTCTTGCGGGTTGTTGATGATCTGATCGGTGTTGCCATATTCGACTGTATTGCCCATGCGCAGCACCATGATGTCGTCGCTCACCTGCGCCACGACAGCAAGGTCGTGCGTGATATAAAGCGCGGCAACACCGGTATCTGCGATGGCTTCCTTGATGGCCATCAGAACATCGATCTGAGTTGTCACGTCCAGCGCCGTGGTCGGCTCGTCAAACACCACCAGATCAGGTTCGGGGCACAACGCCAACGCGGTCATGCAGCGCTGCAGCTGACCACCCGAAACCTGGTGCGGATAGCGATCCCCGATGTTGTCCGGATCGGGCAGACCGAGCTTGGCAAACAGTTCGCGCGCACGGGCCTCGGCCTCTTTGCGGCTGAACTTCTTGTGCTCAACAGCCGCCTCTACAACCTGATCCATGATCTTCTTGGCGGGGTTAAAGGACGCGGCGGCAGACTGCGAGACATAGCTGACTTCGCCACCCCGCAGGTTGCGAATATCGCCCAGAGCGGATTTCATGATATCGCGCCCATTGACCCAGACTTCGCCGCCGGTGATCTTCACACCGCCCCGGCCATATGCCATCGAGGCCAGACCGATGGTGGATTTACCGGCCCCGGATTCACCGATCAGCCCCAGCACCTTGCCGCGTTCGAGGTCAAAGCTAACCCCGTGTACGATTTCGATGTCATGGGGCTTTTCGCCCGGCGGATAGACGGTCGCGCCGATCTTGAGGTCGCGGACCTTGAGAAGGGTATCACTCATCCCCGGCCTCCTTTCAGCGATGTGGTGCGGTTCAGGACCCAGTCAGCCACCAGGTTGACCGAGATGGCCAATGTCGCAATGGCTACCGCAGGATAAAGCGCTGCGCCGATGCCATAGACGATGCCATCCTTGTTTTCCTTCACGATGCCACCCCAGTCCGCCAGCGGCGGCTGTACGCCCAGACCCAAGAAAGACAGGGTCGAGATGAACAGAACCATGAAGATGAACCGCAGGCCGAATTCAGCCACCAAGGGCGACAGTGCGTTGGGCAGGATTTCCCGGAAGATAACCCAGCCGCGGCCTTCGCCACGCAGTTTGGCAGCCTCGACATAGTCCATCACGTTGATGTCCACGGCGACAGATCGTGACAGGCGATAGGGGCGCGTGGCGTCCAACAGACCCATCACAAGGATCAGGATCGGTACAGTCACCGGAACGATTGCCAGTATAACCAGCGCCAGGATCAGTGTCGGAATCGACATGACCAGATCAACTGCTCGGCTTAGCACCTGATCGGCCCAACCGCCGAGAACAGCCGCCAAAAGGCCCAGAGAGGTGCCGGTGACGAAGCTGAGGATAGTGGCCGCCGCCGCGATAAAGATCGTGGTGCGCCCGCCATAGATCATGCGGGTCAGCAGATCGCGCCCGATATTGTCGGTGCCCAGCAGATGCTCGGCGCTGGACGGCTCCCACACATCGCCAACCACTTCGGCCATGCCGTAGGGGGCGATCAACGGGGCTGCGAAAGCGATGAAAAAGTACAATCCTGTAAAGAACAGACCGATCATTGCCGAAATAGGAATATTCTTCATCATTTCGGATGCCTCAGTCTTGGGTTGGCCAGGATCGAGACGATGTCAGCCACCATGTTCAGCCCGATATAGACGGCGGCAAAAACCACGCCGCAAGCCAGAACAACCGGTACGTCACGCTTGGTCACCGAATCCACCAAGTATTGACCCATGCCGGGATAGACGAACACCACCTCGACCACGACGACGCCGACGACCAGATAGGCCAGGTTCAGCATCACCACGTTGACGATGGGTGAGATTGCATTCGGGAACGCATGGCGCGCGATGACCTGAAAATTCGACAGGCCCTTCAACTCGGCCGTCTCAATGTAAGCGGATTGCATGAGGTTCAAGATCGCCGCACGGGTCATGCGCATCATCTGCGCCAGCACGACCAGTGTCAGAACAAAGGCGGGCAATGCGATCGCGTTTAGCTTCTCTCCGAACGACATCGAGTCGTTGATCATGGCCAGAGACGAGAACCAACCCAGCTTCACGGAAACGAAGTAGATCACCACATAGCCGATCAGGAATTCCGGGATCGAAACCGTTGTCAGCGTAATGGCAGAGATCAGCTTGTCCGGCCAGCGGTTGCGGTAACGCACGGCCAGTAGGCCAAGAAAGATAGCAAGCGGTACGGAAACAACAGCGGCAGCACAGGCCAGAAACAGGGTGTTGCCCAACCGTTTGCCAATGCTTTCAGCAATGTCGAGCTTGTTGGTCAGGGACTGACCCAGATCGCCCTGCACAATACCACCCAACCATTCGGCATAACGGGTCAAGGCCGGGCGGTTCAGGCCCATTTCTTCGCGCAGATTCTCCAGCGCCTCGGGGGTTGCGGATTGTCCAAGGACCGCTTGTGCCGCGTCCCCAGGAAGAGCTTCGGTGAGGCCGAAAATCAGAGCCGATGCACCGAAGAGAAGCAGGAGTCCCAGCGCGAGGCGCTGGGAAACCAGTTTGATGATAGGATGCATGATCCGTGGCCCGAGTTACGCGAACCACATCTTGCGGGACATGTTGCCGTTCATCATCTCTTGGGTCGGGTCAGTTTCCCAACCGGCCAGATCATTGCTGACACCTTCAACAAAGTCGTTGAACATCGGGCAGATCAGGCCGCCTTCGTTGCGGACCATCTGGCCCATCTGGCTGTAGATGTCCTTGCGCTTGTCGTTGTCCAGCTCGGCACGTGCAGAGAACAGCAGCTCGTCGAAAGCGGGTACTTTAAAGCGCGTGTCGTTCCAGTCCGCACTCGACAGATAGGCTGTCGAATACATTTGATCCTGCACCGGACGACCACCCCAATACGAGGCGCAGAACGGCTGAACGTTCCAGACCTCGGACCAGTAGCCATCATTGGGTTCGCGCTTGATCTCCAGTGGGATGCCTGCCTGTGCGGCCGTTTGCTGGAACAGGGCTGCGGCGTCCACGGCACCCGGGAAGGCACCATCAGCAACACGCAGGATGATGGGTGATCCATCATGGCCGGATTTCTGGTAGTGCTCGGCGGCTTTTTCCAGGCTGAACTCACGCTGCGGGATCGAGCCGTCGAACAACGGATAGGCGGCGTTGATCGGCATGTCATTACCGATTGAGCCATAGCCGCGCAGCACTTTGTCAACCAGTTCCTGACGGTTGATCGCATGCTTCAGCGCCAGGCGCAGTTCGTTTTCATCGAATGGTGCAGTGTCACAATGCATGATGAACACATAGTGGCCACGGCCTGCTGTCGAATGCACGGTCAGGTTGGGTGCGCGTCCCAGCAGATCGGCCACCTTGGGCTCGACCCGGTTGATCGCGTGAACCTGGCCGGATTGCAGCGCGGCAGTCCGAGCAGTCGCGTCGTTGATGACGACGATTTCAACGCCGTCAAAATGTCCAAAATCAGAGTTCCAGTGGTTGGCGAATTTTTTGTAGGTATGACGAACGCCAGGCTCGTTGACCTCGACCTGATAAGGACCGGTGCCGATGCCAGCACCTGGATCTTCCATGCCACCATCGGGTTGGACGATCAGGTGATAGTCCGCCAACAGATAGGGCAGGTCAGCATTTGGCTCGTTCAGGGTGACCTGAAAGTTGTCGCCATCGGCCTTCATCGACTCAATGCCGCGCATGATACCCAGCGCACCGGATTGCGAATCTTCGTTCGAATGGCGTTGCATGGTCTTCAGCACGTCTTCGCTGGTCATGGTTTTGCCGTTGTGGAACTCAACGCCCTGACGCAGTTTGAAGGTCCAGACCTTCGCATCGGCGCTGCCTTCGACGCTCTCCGCCAGGCGTGGTTCGATGGTGCCATCCGTTGCAACTTCGACAAGCTGGTCACCAAACTGCTTACCGTTCTGGAACGGAACCGAGCTTGCATAGGTGGCCGGATCAAGCGAGTTGGTGGATTCGCCGCCCTGAAGGCCGAATTTCAGAACGCCACCTTTCTTCGGGCTGGCGGCACGCGCAGCATCGGCGAACATCGTGCTGGCGACAGCGGCCGACACGCCCAGAGCGGCAGCTTTGCCCATGAACTCACGGCGCGTCAGTTTCCCCGCTGTGACCTGGCCTGCCATATGGGTTAGTTGTTCTTTCATCTGTAATCTCTCCCAGTTGAGTGAATATTGCCCTTCAAGGGCTTGTTATTGACGCATGAGTCAACGTTGGCGCATTTGGGCCAGCCCGGCAAGATTTAATATCTCACTTGGACGTGTGGCGCATGGCGCTGTGTTTCTTTGATTTTGGCCATTCGAACATGTAGCTGACGGTGCCGTGGGTAGCGATCAGACAAAGATGGCGAATGAAATCTGCTTGGTAGCATGAGAAACGCCAAATCAGTCGCGGATTGCGACAATCAGGTCCATTACATTGGTTCCGGTGGGTCCAGTCACCAACAGCGCATTGGCCTGTTCCAGATAAGTGCCGCTATCTGCTGCATTCAGGGCACCTTGGGCGCTATCTGTCCAGGTCGTTCCAGTCACAACACCGCCTGCCGCTTTGGTGGGACCATCTGTGCCATCTGTTCCGCCCACAACAACGGTAAGCCCTTCCAGACCAGCGATTTCTTTGGCCAACGCCAGCGCCAACGCCTGATTTCGACCGCCCCGACCGGGGGTGGGAGGCAGAACAACAGTGGGCTCACCGCCAAACACCATCGCACCGCTTTCCATGCCGCGCAGTTTCGATCCCACATCTGCCGCAACGGCCAGATAATCATCATGCAGGGCTTCTTCATTTGCCCATACCTGCAGGCCCGCTGTCTGTGCGGCCTTTGCAGCCGCCGCCCGGGCATGGGCGTTTGAGGCGACGATGCGGGCGGTTGCGTCGAACTCATAGGTCTGGGGTAGGGCACCGATGCCTGACCCGATCACATTCAAATCGTCACCGGGCACATCAGAAATCGCCAACACCGTGGCCTTCGCGCCGTTGAAGTGAGACAGCAGCCCACCCCCTTTGACCCGCGACAACTTCCGCCGTTCAGCGTTCATCGCCACGATATCCAACCCTTCCGCCAGCAAGTGGCGGTTCAATTCGGCAAGGTCTTCAAGCGATTTCCCCGGCACAAGATCTTCGGCCAGCGAAGACGCGCCCCCCGACACCAACAGCAATAGATGAGAGCCTGGTTCCATCGCCTCAACCGCTTCACGTAGGGCGCGGCCACCGTTCAGGCTGCGTTGATCCGGCACAGGATGCGAGGCTTCTATCACCTCGACACCTACGGGCAGATCGCGCCCATGATCATCTTTGGTGACGACAAGCGTCGGTACGTCGCCAAACTGATCCAATGCCGCACGCGCCATTGCAGCGGCGGGTTTTCCAACGGCGAGGATGCGATCGGGCTGCGCGACACCGGGCAAGGCTGTCTTGGTGGCTGTGAAACCATCAACCGCCGCAACGCCTGACTTCCAAAACTCGATTGCTTGTTCAATGCGGGTCATCAGTTTTCCATCCAGATCGTAACCGGGCCGTCATTAACCAGTTCAACTGCCATATCTGCGCCGAATTGCCCGGTCTCGACGGCAATGCCGTGAGACGACAGGTATCGCGCGAAGGCCAGATACAGACGCTCACCATCCTCGGGAGAGGCAGCGTTGGCAAAGCCCGGGCGATTGCCGCGCGAAGTGTCTGCGGCCAGCGTGAACTGGCTAACCACTAACGCGGACCCACTGGTATCGAGGATCGAGCGGTTCATTTTGCCCGCCTCATCCTTGAAGATACGCAGCTTGGCAATCTTTGCAGCCAGCTTTTCCGCATGCTCTTCGGTATCGCCCTGCATGGCGCAGGCCAAAACCATCAGCCCCGGACCAGATTGTCCGACAATTGCTCCATCCACCGAAACGCGGGCCTGTGAAATGCGTTGTAGAAGCGCACGCAATAGCTCTCTCCCCAGTATTCCCGGTGGGTTTAACCGTGCCAATCGACAATGTCACCCAAGGCAGCACGATCCGTCCGAAACCTGTTGGCCGGGTGGTCCGTATCGGAATACCCGAATGAGAGTGCACATAGGATCAGGCGATCCTGGGGGATATCAAAATATCGATGCAGAAACGGCCCATAAGCGGCAACTGCCGCCTGAGGTATGCTAGCAATTCCAAGCGCTTGGGCTGCCAGTGTGAAGGCGGTGACAAAGCCGCCGCAATCCATTGCGCCATAGGGGCCGAGTTCAGCCGGGCTGGACAGGATCGCGCAATGGGGTGCCCCAAACAGCGAATAGTTTTCCATCATTTGCTTTGCGGACCCATCCCGGTCGCCACGCTCGACGCCGACCGCCTCATAAAGAGCCCAACCGCAGGCGCGGCGGCGGTCTTGATAAGGGCCGGAATAGGAGGTCGGGAAGGGCAGGTCAGCGGCGGGCTGTCCGGTTGCAACCTCGTTTCGCAAGGCTTGCCGGAAGCGGTCTGTTTCCTCACCTCGTGTGATCACCAATTGCCAGGGCTGCGCATTACACCAGCTGGGCACGCGTAAGGCGCTGGCGACGATCTGCTCTATCTGCTGCGTGGGAACCGGGTCCGGGCGAAAAGCCCGGCAGGAATGTCGCTGCTCGAGCAAATTATTCAAAGCAGACAATGTCATAAACGCGCTCTCCTTTGCAGAATTCCGGCTGAAGATGGCCGCAGCCCCGATCCTGCGCAAGGGGGGCTATTGCTGACCCGTCGCCACCAGATAGCCAACACCGGCCGCGACGATCAGGCCCAGCCCCACAGCAATCGCGATCTTGACCGTAGACCAAGGCCGTTCGCCCTGGACGCGCCCGGTGCGACCGTTGACGACAAAACGGTAGGTTTCACCCCGGTACTTATAGGCGGCCATCCAGACCGGAAGCAGGATATGCTTGAAGGTCACATCTCTGACATCGGTCTCAACCGAATGAATGCGCTGTCGGTCTCCACCAATGTCAAAGCGCACATCCCGCTCGATCACTCGGGACATATGATGGCGCGCTTCGGTATACCCATCACGCAACTCGACTGTGTAGGCCTCGGCCCGGAACCCGGCCAGGTATTCGGGCTGATACGGTTCCAGAGCGGGCAGATCCCAGGGCTCCAACGCATCTGTGTAGCTTTTGGGTAAGGAATGAGAGGCCAGCACCAGAACATCGTCAAAGAACCGCGCAACCCGACCGGATTTGGGGGTCCAGCGGACCTTGGGCACCTGTTGCTGAACCCGTTTGCCATCGCGCATCACTGTGCGGGTTTCGTAATAGACCACCCCGCGCTCGCCGCGATAGCTGGATTTGGTATCCGCATCGAAGGTCCAGTAGGGCACATAAATACCCTGCATCTTGCGCCCTTTGCGTGCGTACTCCTGCAATCCATTCGGTGCAAACCACAGCTTGCCCAGCCAATCATTCATGGCTTTCTGGGCTGTACGTTCATCCAGCGCAAAAGGCAGCACGCCCTTTGGTTTGATATGGCGGTTCACCCCGGTATCTGTCACTACGGGTGTCGCGCAGAACGGGCATTCAGCGGCGTGAGTGTTTGGGTCAAACTCGACCTGAGCGGCGCAGTTGGAACAGGTCAGAACCCGCGTTTCTTCGATCTCACTGTCGGGCAGCCGATCCGCAAGCGCGGCATCAAAATCCAGCTCGCGTAGGCTTGCACCGCCCCACGGCCCCGAGCCAATTGGCTCGGAATGACCGCAATGATCACAGGTTAGCGTGCCATCACCCGGACTGAACCGATAATCCGCGCCGCATTGGGCGCAGGGGAAACGGTGTTCTTCGGTCATCGTGCGGCTTAGGCTCCGGGCGGAGGAGGCGGCAAGATGGTAAACAACTGCGCCAGTTCCTGCACGTCGCCGGCCTTTTTCCAGCCATCCTGACCGGCTGTCCAGACATGGGTGTCGCGCGTTAACTCTCCTTCAGCGGCCATGCGGCCCATCTTGGCCTTGGAAAACGGCCCGGTTGTTTGACCGTCTACTGCGATATGCCACACATGCTCAACCGGGGGCGGGGGAGGCGGTGCCATCTGTGCAGCCGGTTGTGGGGCAGCGGGGGCGGAAGATCCCCACGGGCCGCTCGGTTGGCCCGCTGCCATGTTCGCCATTTGATTGGCCATCGCCATGCCCATTCCCATGCCAAGGCCCGCACCCATGCCGCCACCCTGACCGGGATTATTGGCCGCTGCCGTCATAGCCTCAGCTGCTGAATACTGGGTGAACTTGCCCAGATCACCCGCCAGTCCCATCGAGGTGCGCTTGTCCAAAGCGGCCTCGACGGCGGGTGGCAATGAGATGTTCTCGATGTAGAACTCGGGCATTTCCAACCCGTAGCTATCCAACACGGGCGACACCTCAGCCGCGATCAGCTTGCCCAGGTCGGCGGTATTGGCCGCCATATCCAGAACCGGGATGCCCGATCCCGCGATCACGCGGCTAAATTCCTGCACGATGATGTTGCGGATCTGAAAGCTGATCTCGTCCATGGTGAATTCACCATCGGTACCGACGATCTCGACCAGAAATTTGGCCGGGTCCTTCACCCGCACGGTATAGGTGCCATAGGCCCGGATCCGCGTCGGGCCGAACTCCGGATCGCGCAGCATGATCGGGTTCTTCGTGCCCCATTTCAGGTCGTTGAACCGGGTGGTGTTGACGAAATAGACCTCGGATTTGAATGGCGACTGAAAGCCGTGATCCCAATGCTGAAGGGTCGTCAGGATCGGCATATTGTTGGTTTCAAGCATGTAAAGACCGGGCGTGAACACATCCGCCAATTGCCCCTCGTGCACAAAAACGGCCGCCTGACCTTCGCGCACAGTCAGCTTGGCACCGTATTTAATCTCGTGCCCCTCGCGTTCGAACCGCCAGACCATGGTATCGCGGGTGTCATCCACCCAATGGATGACATCAATGAACTCTCCGGTCAAAAAATCGAAAATTCCCATTTGGGGTCTCCTGTCTTTAGGGGTCAGAGCGGCTGACCCATCAGTTCACGCGCAATGATCCGCACCACGGGGCGGGCCTGATCGACCGATACACCGGGCTTGAGGCGCGGATCGTAAAGCATTTGCAGCAGTTTCTCATCATGACTTGTCAGCAGTGCGAACTCGTCATCGTCGTTAAAGATGGACGGGCGCGCGGCGGGGCTGTCATTGGACAGGCCCAGACCTTGCGCAATCTCTTCGTGAATACAACTGAGCCGCACCAGATCTGGCAGCTCGGACCGTATCAGGGTGACCGCTCGCACATATTTGTTAGGCGATGAGGTATTCGCCGAGGCGAACACAAAACAATCGAAATTCGAACGAGGGTTGGCCACCAGGTCAAGCGAGGCTTGGCTTATGTTTGGAATCAACTGCCTGAGGCGAGACACCACATAGGCACTGTCATCCTTACCCGCGAAGAATACGTGGAAATTGGGCTTGCGAGTGACGATCGAAATCGAATGCCCGGTGAGCCGCGCCAGTCGCGCCGAATAAGATTGCACATCTGTGGCATCTTTCTGGCGTGTGGCCGGCAGTATCGATGGTCCAAACTCGGTCTGGATGCGAACGGGGCCAACCCAACGGCTGAGCTGCCCGTCAGTCTGGCGCGATCCGATTGAAATACTGTGGTTCGGGTATTCGCTATAGAATGCAATCGCCTCGAAGTTACGTTCCAGATCGCTCGCATCATACGGCGTATCCGGGCCGCCCCCGTCAGTTCGCAATAAACCGCGTGCCAACAAGTCGCGCTCGATACGTTGATAGAAACGCGCCAGATCCTGACTGGCGGCAGTCGGTGGCACATAGGCATTGGCCGCTGGCGGCGGGGGCACTGGGCGCGGTTCCGGCGCGGCAGACGGCGTCAGGACCTCTTCACAGCCGACCAGTGTCAGCAGCGCAGCGACCCCGAGGCCCAGCTTCATATGGGTCAAAGGCCGCACCCCTGCCTGCCTTATCCTGGAACGGCTGTTCCGGCGTTGTCGCCAGTTCCATCGCGTCGTGCTTTGGCAGCAGCAAGCGTGTCGCGCAGTTCGGTTTCCATCTTCTTAAGCTCTTCCTCGGCTGCCGCGCGCTTGGCTTTGCCTTCGTCGGCGATAGCTAGGCTTT
The DNA here is from genome assembly GCF_056541325.1 of Ruegeria sp. AH7. Taxonomy (NCBI): domain Bacteria; kingdom Pseudomonadati; phylum Pseudomonadota; class Alphaproteobacteria; order Rhodobacterales; family Roseobacteraceae; genus Ruegeria; species Ruegeria sp. AH7. Next base: position 53,314 of record NZ_JBQFYF010000001.1, read on the forward strand.
CATTGATCGTTCCGATTAGATCGGCATTGGCCTGTTTGACGGCCTCGATATCAAAGACACCACGCTCCATCTCTTCGCGGATCATCTTGTTGCTTTCGCGCAGATTGGCGGCGTTTGCGGTCAGAAGTTCATTGGTTAGATCATTGGCATCCCGCACAGCAGCCGCAGCTTCGGCGCTGCGCTGAATGGTGACGGCCTGTGCCAGCTGGGTTTCCCACAGGGGCACGGTGTTCACCAGGGTTGAGTTGATCTTGGTGACCAGCGATTTGTCGTTCTCCTGAACCAAGCGGATTGATGGCAGCGACTGCATTGTCACCTGACGGGTCAGTTTCAGGTCATGTACCCGGCGTTCAAGATCGTCCCGCGCGGCGCGCAGATCACGAAGTTCCTGCGCCTTCATCACCTGTTCTTCCTCAGGCGCGGCCTGAACCTCGGCTTCCTTTTCAGGAATGTCATGACTGTCGAGCTCGGTCAGCTTCTCTTCGCCCGCTGCAATATATAGCGCCAATTCGTCATAGAAACTCAGCGTCTTTTCATACAGCAGGTCCAGTGATTTGATGTCTTTGAGCAGTGTATGTTCGTGGCTCAGCAGATTGTCCGTTATGCGGTCGATCTGGCTTTGAACCTCTTCGTATTGCGCGGTGAACTTGGCAAAAGGCGCGGCCTTGCCCAGCAGTTTTTCCCACCAACTGCGTTCGCGTCGAACATCCAGTTCGCTGACTGAGAACCCACGGATCGTGGTCACGATATTGCGCAGGCTATCCCCGGCGGGGCCCACATCCTTGTTGCGCACATCGGCCAGCATGGCCTGGCTGATTTCCTGCAACTCGGCCTGAGCAGAAGATCCGAAAGACACGATCGAGTTGGTGTCATCCATGTCGATTTCGCCCATGCGTTTGCGAATCTCAGCCCCGACTGGTTCGTCGGCTTCTTCCAGCGAGACAAGCTCGGTCGTTGGTTCGGGCAGGGCGACGGCAGTGACTTCCTGCACCAGGGTTTCGGCTTCGACCGCCTTGTTCTTGATCTCATCGGACATGGGGATGTTCCTCGCTTACTGTGTGGCCGGTCAGTCCAACCGGACGCCTTCGCGCTGCAGCCTGTCGCGCAACACGTCAATTTCGACCGTCAGATCACTGCGGTCATCCAATAGCATTTTGCGCGTACGCGCGGCGAAATTCTGTTCCAGATCATCCAGCAGAGCCGAATAGTCAGCCAGGGCCTGACCGTCTCGGGTGCGGGCATAAACATCGGCGAACTTGACGGTCGCATCGCGTGCACCTTGCAAATAGACGGTCAGGTATTTTCGCGCTCCAGCCAGATCGCGCGGGTCTTCTTCGACCGTGCGAAACAGATCGCGGGCTGTGTCCTGAAACCGTTCAACCCGCGCTTCGATCCGGCGATCACCGGCGCGTTTGATCGCATCGGTCATCTGGGTCAGATGCTTTTCGGCATCATCAACCACGCGGGCCACGCGATCTTGCTGAAATGTGTCGATGCCTTCCATGCCTTTGTGCTTCAGCGGATCAAAGCCAAAGGAGACCGAATGCAATACAGTGGCCGCTGTGCCGAACAACACTGGCGCCAACAGGCTGGCATGGCCAACGGCCTCGGCATTCAGATACTCGCTTCGATAAGCGGCCAGCGCGGTGCCGAGACCGGTCAGTATGCTGGCAAAGATCTTGCGCGGAAAGGCCGGGCGGCGGGCGGTTTTGCGTGCGTTGTAGGCAGCTTCAGCCCGCAGTCCCTCACGTAGCAAGAACGCCGCAGCGGTCAGCAAGCCAGCGGCCACAAGGCCCATGGTCATGCCAATTGCGCCATCATTCAACGACAAAAAGACCAACGGGATCGCTGGAATGAACAGGACGTTGGCCCGTGCACCAGCAGGCTCAACCCGCGCCCCATCAAACTGGCCGCGCGGCGGTGGTCCATCTGGTTCAGACCCTCCCTGCGGGCTGTATTTGCCACCAAACCGTTTGGCCATGGCTACAGCCCCCCCAGCAGCCCGGTGCAGACGCCGAACAACAGCACCAGCAGGGCCGCATAGGCCAGTTTTTGCACTCCGCTCCCGGACATTCAGCCCCCCAAATCGCAGCGTTCCCAGAAAATCTAGGGGATACGCAGGCTTGGCGCTAGGGGGAAGGTTGCTAAACCCGCATCACTTGCGGGGTTTCTTGCCGATCGCCGGCCGTTTTCGCTTCAGGCGCGTGGTTCGTTTGGCGGTGCCCTCGGGTTTGGCATCCCCATCCAGCCCCAATTGATCGCGCATGACACGGCGGCGGACCTCTTCAACCTGACCGGGTTTCAGATCCCCCAACTGAAAGGGGCCATACGAGACGCGGAGCAGACGGTTTACGGTGAAACCGATATCCTCGATTGCGCGGCGAATCTCTCGGTTCTTGCCTTCGCGCAGACCGATTGTCAGCCAGGCATTCGCACCTTGCTGGCGATCCAGTGACACGGTCATAGGCTGGAACCGCTCTCCGTCGATCACAAGCCCTTTGCGTAAGGGGGCAAAATCCTCTTCCTTGGGGCGCCCGTTGACCCGCACGCGGTATTTGCGCAGCCAACCGGTTGAGGGCAGTTCCAGTTTACGCTTGATGCCGCCGTCATTGGTCAGCAGCAACAGGCCTTCCGAGTTCAGGTCCAGTCGCCCAACGGACATGACACGCGGCATATCCTCGGGCAATTCGTCGAAAATCGTCGCGCGACCTTTTTCGTCCTTGGTCGTTGTAACCAGACCGGTCGGCTTGTGATAAAGCCACAGGCGCGAGGGTTCGGGTTCAGAAACTGGTTTGCCGTCGACGACAATCTTGTCTTTGCCGGTCACGTTCAGGGCGGGGCTGTCGATCACCTTGCCGTTGACCGCGACGCGACCTGCTTCGATCATGCGTTCAGCCTCGCGTCGCGAGGCGATGCCTGCGCGGGCCAACACTTTGGCGATCCGGTCGCCGGGAGGAGGGGTATTGCTCATGACCCGGCCATACCTCATCGCGTCCGCTTGCGAAAGGCAGGTTTCTGAGGCAGTCAGGGGCATGGTGTTCAGATCACATATGGACAAGGCACTGGTCGAGGCACGCGCAGCCGCTGAGCGGGGTGAAGTTCCCGTTGGTGCCGTTATCGTCACTCCCGATGGTCGCGTCGCGGCGTCCGCAGGGAACCGGACGCGCGAATTGAACGACCCGACGGCCCATGCCGAAATACTGGCCTTGCGCGCCGCCTGCGCCGAAGCTGGCTCAGAAAGGCTGCCTGGGCATGACCTTTATGTCACGCTGGAACCTTGCGCGATGTGCGCTGCAGCGATGGCCGCGGCCCGTATCCGGCGCATTTACTATGGCGCGTCCGATCCGAAATCGGGTGGTGTTGCCCATGGTGCGCGGGTGTTTTCGCACCCGCAGGCGCATCATCAGCCCGAAATCTATGACGGTATCGCCGCAGAGGAATCCGCCGAATTGCTGAGAAGTTTTTTCGCGGCGCAACGCGCTTAAGGCTTCACCACAATCTCGCGTGGGATATCGGCCAGTGGTTGCCCGCCATTGGGGGTCACGACAAAGCTTTCGGTAATCGCCAAACCCCAATCCGGTGTCCACAGACCTGGCATCAAATGAAACGTCATGTTTTCCTGCAGTTCCGTTGTGTCACCGGGCCGTAGACTCATGGTGCGCTCGCCCCAGTCGGGCGGATAGCTGAGCCCAATCGGATATCCAGTGCGGTTGCGCTTCTCATATCCGGCACGGGCAAAGCTGTCATAAACGCAGGCGGCGATTTCCTCGCATGTGGTGCCGGGGCGGGCGGCTGCCAAAGTTGCCTCAATCGCGGCCAGAACTGCTGCTTCAGCCCGGCGGATATCGTCTGGTGGGTTACCCAGGAACAGACTGCGGCTGACTGGACAGTGATAGCGGCGATAGCAGCCCGAGATTTCGAAATAGGTTGCCTCGCCACGTGCCAAAGGCCTGTCGTTCCAAGTGATATGCGAGGCCGAGGCTTCGCGGCCCGACGGCGCAATTGGCACAATCGCAGGGTAGTCCCCAGCCAAGCCGGGAAGTCCGGCAATGCCTGCCGCTTGCACTTCGGCAACCAGTTGGTTTTTGGGAAGACCTTCACGAAATGTCGCACGCAATACTTCGTGCATATGCGCCGTCAACTGACCCGCCTTGCGCATCATCGCGATCTCGGCCTCGCTTTTGACCGCACGCTGCCAGTTCACAAGGCCGGTGGCGTCGATCAATTCGCCAAAGGCGCGTTCAAGAACCTGGTGGCTGGCGGCCGAGTAGTAATAGTTGTCCATCTCGACACCCAGCCCGGTGTTCCAACCTCGATCGCGCAGCGTAGTGACCAGCGCGTCGACGGGGTGGTGATCAGGGTGCTGAACATGTTCTTCGGGCCAGTCCAGCAGGTCAGACGGGTCCAGCCATGTGGTCTGGGCCGCCCCCGCCTTGTCTTGCGTGCGCCCCCACCAAAGGGGCGCGCCTTTCGCAGGCAGGATCACCATTTGGGGAACATAGAAGCTCCACCCGTCATAGCCCGTCAGCCAGGCCATGTTGGAGGGATCAGTGATCAGCAAAGTCTCAACCCCGCGCTGCGCCATCGCTGTACGGGTCTTGGCCAAACGGTGCGCGTATTCCTGCGTGCTGAAATCCGAGGCCGGCATCAGAGGGAGATTGCCTGCATAACCTCGGGTTCTATCACATCGACCCCAGGCAACCCGTCGACAAGCGCCTGGGCGGATTGTTCCAGTATCGGGAAGGTCTTGTAGTGGCTGGGGATCACCGTCTTAAAGTCGAAATATCGCTTGGCGGCATAGGCCGTCGCCTTCATATCCATGGTAAAATGGCCACCCGCCGAGAGGATGCCGATATCGGGTTTGTAATAATCGCCCATCCAATCCATGTCGGCCATGATGTCCGTATCGCCCGACACATAAAGCATGCGCCCCTCGGCGGCGATCATATAGCCGACCTCGCTACCGCCAGTCCTCAGCCCGTCAGGTGTGGAGAATGTGGAACTGTGCGAAGCAGGAACCATTGTAACCTTGACTCCGTTCAGGTTGACGGTTCCGCCTTTGTTAAACCCGATGGTTTCGATCTCTTCGGCCTCGGCCCAATAGCCCATCAGATCGTACTGGCCAACAACCGGTACCTTCAGGTGCTTGGACAAAGGCAGCACATCGACCACGTGGTCGAAATGCGTATGAGTCAGCAAGATATGCGTTGCCCCGTCCAATGCGGCGTCATGCTGGTCTTCGGGCAGAACCGGGTTACCCGTCAGCCAGGGATCAATCAACAACACCTGGCCCCCGGTCTCGATGCGGAAACTGCCATGTCCCAACCAAATGATGTTCATACTGAAATCCTCCGATAATGCCTCTTGGCACCAGCCTAGCATCCGCTATGTAAAATTCTATGGATTGGATGCAGGAAATCGACAGCTATTGCGAAAGACTGTCAGCCGCTTATTGGGCTGAGCCGATCAATGCAATCACCAACGCTGCCTTTCTGATCTCGGCCTTTATCATGTGGCGGCGGGTGCGCGGGCAAGACATGCCTCTTGCGATAGCGCTGGTTCTGGTACTGGGAGTCATCGGTGTCGGCAGCTATTTGTTTCATACCCATGCACAGGTTTGGGCGGCCGTTGCCGATGTCACGCCGATCTTGCTGTTCATCTTGATCTACATCTTTGCCGTAAACAAAAACATCTGGCGTATGCCATGGGGATATGCGCTGGGCGGGGCCATTCTGTTTGTCCCCTACGCAGCGGCGACGATCCCTTTGTTCCAGTGGGTGCCTGGCCTTGGCAGCTCGGCCGCTTATGCACCAGTGCCCTTGTTGATCCTGATCTACGCGTATCTGCTGCGCGACCGGCAACCGCAGTTTGCCAGGGATATGACGATTGGCGCGTTCATTCTGATCCTGTCAATCACGTTCCGTTCTTTGGATCACCCGATCTGTTCGCAGTTTCCGATTGGCACACATTTCATGTGGCATATCCTGAATGCCACTATGCTCGGTTGGATGATTGAGGCCTATCGCAGGGTTTTGATCCGCATGCGAGCGTGCGCCGTCAAATACCCTGCGCTTTGATAACGGCTGCAACGCGCTGACCGATGATCCGGCTGGATTTACGCGATGGATGAATCAGGTCAAACGAGAAATATGAGGCATCGCCGGGCTGCGCCACATCCTGAGATGAGACGAAGGTAATCCCCTCATCCTGCTGTGCCAGTTTGGCAATGCGGGCTTCAAATTCGTCGCCTTCGGCTTTGCAGTGTTCGATCGGTGTGATCAGATTGGGACTGCGCAAGTAGCCGACATAAATCACGCGGGTGCCAGTTGCCCGAATCCGGCTCAGGAACTGCGGTATTTGACCATGCTGACCATCAGCCGAGATCATATTGTCCAGAACGGCATCACAGCGGGTGCATCCGCAACCCAGCATCAGATCATTACCACCGCCGTTTACAACTGCCCATGACCAATCGCCATCGGCATATTGCGCTTGAACCCCAGATTCAGGTGCGCCATTCGGGTCAAATTTCGTTTGCAGCCAAGCTGCAGACACTGTGCGGTCAACGACCGGGGCACCAATCGTCTCTTCGATAACATCGGGGATAGATGAACCCGAGGGTGAGTTCCACGCCATCAGCGAATCGCCTATCGCAATGACTTTTGCATCCGGTTTGCTGGAAGGCATTTCCTGACATCCGACCAAGGCAAATAGAATGCCGACGACAAGATACAGATTTCTGGACATCTTTGACTCGGAAATTGGAGTTAAGAAGCGCCCATATGGGCTGAATATGGTTCATGCACAGTTAACCTGGCGTTGGTTAACGCACGATTAATGAAGCTGGTTCAGCGCAGCCTCTGTGTCAGCCATGAAAGGCGGCAGCCAGGTGCTCCGGCAGGTCAAATTCAACTAAAACCCGTGCGCGCCCTTCGGGTGACATTTTGCGTGCGGTCTTTTCGACAATGCTCTGGATTTTTTCCGGGGAATGCTTGCCTGCGAATGGCTGGAAATACCATTTCAGAAAGACAAAGCATATTACATCTTCCAGTGCCTGAACCTCGGCGTCGCGTTTGATGCCCTGCTTGCGCAACATGCGGCCTGCGGCGTCAACCTCTGTTTCGCTGTACCCGCCTTCGGCCATCAGGGACATTACCACATCCGCGTGGTGTACACCTTGCGCCTTGCGCCAGGCCAGATATCCTGCGCGACCCTCGGAATACTCGCTCCGCGCCAGTTTCCAGCGTTCGATATGCTGTCCGCGCGCTGCAATCTGTAGCGCGTCCGTGGCCTCGGGAAACAGCCGCTCCATCTCTGCACTCATGCGTTTGCCATACAGCAAAGCTTCGGGCTGGCCATCATCAATATTGGGATCATGTGCATTGGCCGCGTCAATGGCATCTAGAACTGCTTGTTTGCGCGCGCTCATGTATTACTCCGTTGGCTTTTGCGGATCTTGGCGATCCTCACAGTCTTGATAAGCCACCGTAGCGAGATGCCACAACATGTGCAGCACCCGATTCTGACATGGCCGGGTCAGATGAGGGGGAATCTGACCCGGCAGAGGGGCAGGTGATCTGCTTACTTGCCCGGTTTGACCTGATCCTGCGTGACCGGCTCGGTGATCGGGGTGGGGAAGGTCAGATCACGGGTCAGGTTCAGTGAACTGATGCCCATCGCCATGGCCGGTGCGGCCAGAAGAGAGGCGGACAACGTAACGGCAGTGATGAGGCTTTTCATGTTCTGTCTCCAGGTTTGTGTCGTTTCACAACAGATGAAATGAACAGTTCGGTTTAGTTTTTCAAGATTTAAAATGAACTAATTGGTTTACTTTTGTGCATACCGGCTATTCACCAGCGAATGGGTGGTGAAATCCGGCACGATAACTTGTCCCCTGTCGGGACCTACTGGCCTTGCGACTGCGGCGACAGACAGGTAAATGCCCCCTAACGCATATGAGGGTTTCCGATGTCGATTGACCAAAGCACCGCCGCCAAGGTGGCGAAACTGGCCCGTATCAAGGTCGAGGATGAGGCGCTGCCGGCGCTGGCATCCGAGTTCAACACCATCCTTGGGTTCATCGAGCAACTGAACGAAGTGGATGTCGATGGGGTCGAGCCGATGGTCTCGGTCGAGCCGATGCGCCTGAAGCGTCGTGAAGATGTGGTCACAGACGGAAACCAGCAGGACAAGGTTCTGGCCAATGCACCCGACGCGCGCGAAGGCTTTTTCGCAGTCCCCAAAGTGGTGGAGTAAGACATGAGCGATCTGAACAAACTGGGCCTGGCCGAGGCCCGCGACGCGCTGCGCAAGGGTGATGTGACCTCGGTGGAACTGACCGAGTCCTGCCTGAAGGCCATTGATGACGCCGACGCGCTGAACGCTTTTGTCCACAAAACGCCTGAAATCGCGCTGGAGCGTGCCAAGGCAGCGGACGAGCGCATCAAGGGCGGCGAAGCGCCGTCTATGTGTGGCTTGCCGATCGGCATCAAGGACCTGTTCTGCACCAAGGGCGTGCCTTCACAGGCGGCCTCGAAAATTCTGGAGGGCTTCAAGCCCGAATACGAATCCACCGTTTCTCAGCAACTGGCCGATGCCGGAGCCGTGATGCTGGGCAAGCTGAACATGGACGAATTCGCCATGGGCTCATCCAACGAAACCTCCGTTTATGGCAACGCAGTCAGCCCCTGGCGGCGCGGCAATGATGACGCGCAGCTGACACCGGGCGGTTCCTCGGGTGGCTCGGCCTCCGCCGTGTCGGCTGACCTGTGTCTGGCCGCGACCGGCACCGATACCGGTGGTTCGATCCGCCAGCCCGCCGCCTTTGTTGGCATCACCGGTATCAAGCCGACCTATGGCCGTTGCTCGCGCTGGGGCATTGTGGCCTTTGCGTCCTCGCTGGATCAGGCTGGTCCGATGACCAAGAACGTGCGCGACGCGGCGATCATGCTCGAAGCGATGTGTGGACACGACCCGAAGGACTCGACCAGCACCGAACTGGCCGTGCCGAATTTCGAGGCGATGCTAACCGGCGACATCAAGGGTAAAAAGATCGGCATCCCCAAGGAATACCGCATGGACGGTATGCCTGCCGAAATCGAAAAGCTGTGGGCCGACGGTGCGGCGATGCTGAAAGACGCCGGGGCTGAGATCGTCGACATCTCGCTGCCGCACACGAAATACGCGCTGCCCGCTTACTATGTGATCGCGCCTGCCGAGGCATCCTCGAACCTCGCCCGCTATGATGGTGTCCGCTACGGGCGCCGCGCGCAGTTGGCGCAGGGCGACGGCATCACCGAAATGTACGAGAAAACCCGCGCCGAAGGCTTTGGCCACGAAGTTCAGCGCCGCGTGATGATCGGGACGTACGTGCTGTCGGCGGGTTTCTACGACGCGTATTACAACCGCGCCCGCAAAGTCCGCACATTGATCAAGAAAGACTTCGAGGATGTCTTCGCCGCAGGCATCGACGCGATCCTAACTCCGGCCACCCCGTCCGCCTCCTTCGGTTTGGGCGAAATGACAGAGGCCGATCCTGTTCAAATGTACTTGAACGACGTCTTTACTGTGACCGTGAACCTTGCCGGTCTGCCGGGCATCTCAGTACCCGCAGGCCTCAACAAACAAGGGCTTCCTCTGGGTCTGCAACTGATCGGACGGCCTTGGGATGAAGGCGACCTGCTCAACACCGCCTATGCGTTGGAAAACGCCGCCGGGTTTGTGGCAAAGCCAGCAAAATGGTGGTAAGTCTCAGACTGCCTGATCACGAGTAACGGAGCGGTTGAATGCGTGTTTTTGCTTTGGTTCCTGTCATGGCCCTCGTTGCGGCCTGCGATACGGTCGCACCGGTGCAGGGAACGGGATTTAACACGCCAGCCTATCAGGCCCAACGTGAGGCACAATTGGCCGGGCAAGGGACCGTCGACAACCCATTGCTGGCACCAGTCGATGTCTCGCAACAGCCCTTGGGCACACCAGGTTCTGCCTTGCCGCAATCACTCGCCACTGGTGAGAATGCGGATATCGCCAACCAGGCTGCTGCTGCGCTGGCCAGCACCTCGGGCCAGACTGTTCAAACTGGTCCAGCGTCCAGCAATCCGGCGATTTCTGACGAACAGGATTTCGCGGCTGTCTCGGGCCGTCGCAGCATCGAATCTGACGCGGCACGGATTGAACAAAATCGCGAAACCTACGAGGTTGTCGCCCCAACCGCCGTCCCCGAACGTGGCGCAGATGGCCAACCCAATATCGTGCAATATGCGCTCAGCACCACAAACCCTGTTGGAACCCAGCTTTACAGCCGGGCGGGCTTTAATCTGCAAGCCAAGGCACAACGCAATTGCGCTCGGTTCCCCTCGGCGGATCAGGCACAGATCGAGTTTCTGACCAGCGGTGGCCCTCAGCGCGACCGCAAGGGGCTGGATCCGGATGGGGATGGCTTTGCCTGTAACTGGGATCCCAGCCCGTTCCGCAGTGCCGTCAGCAACTGATCACCCCTCAGCCATCTGGCATCCGTCGCCCAATTTCGGCGCGCGACGGGATGGGCTTAGTCCTCAGCTAATTGTCCTGCACTATACCGCGATGGGTAGCGCAGAAGCGGCGCTGGATCGGCTTTGCGACCCAAAGGCTGAGGTCTCGGCACACTACCTGATCGGCAATGATGGTACGCTTTGGCAAATGGTGCGCGAAGAAGACCGTGCCTGGCATGCCGGGGTAGGGGAGTGGCGCGGGCGACGTGACACCAATTCGCGATCTATCGGGATCGAATTGGACAATACGGGGCAGGTTCCGTTTTCGGAACTGCAAATGGCTGTTTTGGAAAACCTGCTGTTGGATGTTCAAGACCGTTTGGGGATCAAACCATGGAATGTAATCGGGCATTCGGACATGGCACCCCAGCGAAAATTTGATCCCGGACCCAAGTTTGATTGGGACCGCCTTGCGCGTGGCAGACTGGCTGTTGGGCCAACGCTTCTCAAGGGAATTTGTCTCGATGAAATGCCGCCAGATGAAAATCACTTTGCGTTCACTGCGATGAGAGCGGGATATCCAGAAGCCCCGACCGAAGATCTACTGAAAGCCTTCAGAAGTCGGTTTTTTCCGACGCGAAGCGGTCCGCTGTCCAAAAAGGACATGGGAGATATCGAAAGGTTGGCAGGGTTGATGGAACGACTTGACGGTATCCGAGCGGACGTTTAGTCGGGCTTTTGCGCGGAGGGCCGGATGGCCACTGGGGTCGCAAGACCCGAGAGGAAAGTCCGGACTCCACAAGGCAACGGTGCCGGGTAACGCCCGGGCGGGGCAACCCGACGGAAAGCGCCACAGAAATCAGACCGCCTGCGGCTTTGGTCAAAGGTAAGGGTGAAACGGTGGGGTAAGAGCCCACCGCGCCGCTGGCAACAGCGACGGCACGGCAAGCCCCACCGGGAGCAATGCCAAATAGGGTCCCCGCGCGGGCCGGTCGGCGCAAGCCGATACCGCCGCTAAGCACGTCTTGGCCCAGAGGGACCGGGTTGGCAGCTTGAGCCGCGCAGCAATGCACGGCCTAGAGGAATGGTCATCGAAGGGGGCAACCCCGGAACAAGATCCGGCTTACAGGCCCTCCGCGCGTATCTCAAATCACCCGACCGCTAAGTGGCGATCCGCCCACAGCCACACAGCCAGTATTCTCGGAACCCGTCTGCTGTTACCCTGACGTACATGGATTTTGTGAACCCGGGAGGAGTGGTATGAGTTTTCTTAAAACACTGGCATCCGTGGCGGTTGGTTTTGCGGCAGCAAAGGGCATGGAGAAATACAAGGAAATGGGCGGCATGGCCGGCTTGCAAAACATGATGCAAGGCACAGGCGGTGGTCTTGGCATGGACCAGCTTGGCAAAATGGCCGAGCAGTTTGGCATGCCGGGCGGCGCATCCGGATTGCAGGACATGATCGGCAAGATGGGGCTGGGCGGCGGGGCAGCCGGGGCTGCGGGCTTGGGCGGTTTGCTCAACGCGATGCAGGGTGCAGCCAAGACTAGCGGCCAGCAAACTGCCGATATGATGGAAACAGTGCTCAGCGGCACCCCAGCCGGGGCTGCGATGGAGGAGCAGGCCAAACTCATGCTGCGCGCGATGATCCAGGCCGCCAAGGCGGATGGAGAGCTGGACGAACAGGAAAAGCAAACGATCATCGGCGAATTGGGTGATGACATCAGCGACGAGGAACGCGCCTTTGTCCTCGACCAGATGGAGGCGCCGATTGATGTCATGGGACTCGCTGCTGATGCGGGGGCGCCCCTCAAGGCACAGATCTACGCAACCTCTTTGGCCGCGATTCGTTTGGATAACGAACGTGAGGCATCCTACCTGCTTCAATTGGCAACCGCTCTGAGCCTATCAGAGGCCGAACGGGATCAAATTCACACCTATATGGGCGCACCGACCTTGCCTCGTTAGGTCAGCAACGAAACCTGCGCATTGAAGGTGTGATTGGCCTTGACATGGGCGGTGCACAGCGTAAAAGCGCACGCTCATAGGAATTCAACCGAAGGGCCCTGCCTTTTCGGACGCAGGAGATAACCATGGCGAAGCCGACGACAATCAAGATCCGTCTGAACTCGACCGCGGGCACGGGCCACTTCTACGTGACCAAGAAAAACGCGCGCACCATGACCGAGAAAATGACCGTTCGCAAATACGACCCGGTCGCTCGCAAGCATGTCGAGTACAAGGAAGGCAAGATCAAGTAATCTGCCGTTCTGCTAAGACTTTCGGGAAAGGCTCTGCTTTGGCAGAGCCTTTTTTTCTTGCCCGGTGACAAGCAATACAGCGATCCGATCGGTCAACGGGCCGTTGCAGCGACGCATCACGCTTGGGGCCAATCGTTTTGCCTGCGGCTTGCTTTTTACCAAACCCTGCAAGTACGGTTCAGCAAACCGCCACAAAATGTTGAGCGCCATGAAAAAAATCTTGTTATCCACAACCATCGTTCTGGCCCTTGCGGCCTGTGAAGATCCCTTTAACCGGCAAGGTGTTGGGTTCACTGGAATTGATGGAGAACCCCGCACCATCTCGGACGTTCCCGGCGCGGTCGCCTTTGTACCGCCAGCGACCAATGTTCCGGCAGAGTTGGCCGAACTGCCAACCATCGCTGTAATTAGTGATCAGGTTGACCCTATCAAAAAGGCGCGGGTGGCCATCGACAATGGTGGTGTGAGCCCGGACAACGCGGTGCAATTGTCTGGCAGCGCGACCGATCTGTTCCTTAGCACGGTCGATGTGAACGGCACGGTCTATGGTGTTCTGCGCACCCGCAACAGCGCGACACGCGTGGATAACTCGATCGGTGCAATCTTTGGAGACGAGACCGAACGCTTTACAGGCTGTCTGGCAACTGGTGATGTTTTCGGAAAAGGATCGTCAAGCCGCAGCTCTGGTTTTGCCGTTCCACTGAACTGCAGCTAGTACAGCCAACAATCTCTATTCGGATACCCCCGCTTAAAAGGCGGGGGTTTTCTTTTGCAACATGACGTTGGACAAAAGAAAAGGGCCGGTCTTTCGACCGGCCCATATGCATTTGCAATGCTGTGAAGCTTTATTCCTGTTGCCCCATGAACATCAGCAGGAACTGGAACATGTTCAGGAACGAGATGTACAGGCTCAGCGCGCCGTCAAAGGCGGCTTTGTCCAGCCATTCCTGATCGCCATGTGCGGCATGTGCGACATATGTGTTCTTGATGTCCTGCGTGTAGTAGGCGGTCAGACCCGCAAAGATCAGGATACCGATGGCCGAGATGGCCAGCATCATCACGCCCGATTGCAGGAACAGGTTGATCACCATCGCCACCAGCAGGCCGATCACACCCATCATAAGAAAGGTGCCCATGCCGCTGAGGTTCCGCTTGGTGGTGTAGCCATAGAGGCTAAGACCACCAAACGCGATTGCGGTGACCAGGAAGGTCTGTGTGATCGAGTAAGGCGTAAAGATCATAAAGATCGAACTCATCGACACGCCCATCACGGCCGCGAAGACAAAGAAGCCAAGCTGAACAGTCGCGGCGGAACCGCGACGCATCAGAGCGCCCCAGCCGAACAGGATAAAGGCCAGCGGTGCAAACATGACAACCCACTTCAGCGGCGAAAGAAACAGGGTTCCGCCCAGGCTGGTCAGATAACGGTCAGCGCCGATCTGCGCCACTGCATTTGACGGGTCGCTGGTGACCGCAAGCCCGGCAATCGCCCAGGCTGCCAATGCTGTGATCAGCATGCCGACGGACATTGTGCCGTAGACTTTGTTCATATGGGCGCGCAGGCCCTGATCAATCTCGGCGGCGCGCGCGCCGGATACCGTCCGGACCGTGTCGAATTGTGCCATCAAAGGGTCTCCCTTTAGCTCGTGTTATTACGCCCCGGCAAAGCGGGGCGGTTTCTCGTTAAATATCGGCAACTAGGGGCTGTATTTCAAGAGTTTCCGGCGGAAAACCGACTAAAACACGTAACAAAAAAGGCGATAGGCAACCCAGCGTCACCTATCGCCTTAAAAACATGAGCATACGAGTCATCTTTTCCAGTAGTTTGGGGCATCCCAAAGGTAGCGGCGCGCTTCTTCCATCGCCTCTTCTCGGGTAATTCCCATGTCTTCCAAAGACGTATTGTCCAGCTGCATCAATCGGCGGCGCTGGCGCCTCACTGCTAACATGTGTTGGATCAACGACATCATAGGGCGCGTTGCGTTTTGACGGGTCTGTTTGAGTGCAATTTGGGTCATAATCATTGTCCTTTCTGCATTCTCTGATGGTTTCCCGAAAACCAATCAACTTCCTTGATGTATATGGCAAACCATGTCATATTTTAAAAACGAATATTTTTGATGAGTCACATAAGGGATCGTGAAGATGCGGAATCTGGACATTACCACCTTACGCTCGTTCATGGCGGTTGCCGATCAGGGTGGGGTCACCCGCGCGGCTGGTTTTCTGCATCTGACACAGTCTGCCGTTTCGATGCAGCTTAAGCGTCTAGAGGAGTTGCTGGGCCTTGAACTGCTGGATCGCAGTGGGCGCACGATCGCGCTCACCGCCTCGGGTGAGCAGTTATTGACCTATGCGCGTCGAATGATCGCGCTGAATGACGAGGTGATCTCGAAACTGACTGATCAGGCGTTCGAGGGCGAAGTGGTGCTGGGCGTACCACATGACATTGTCTACCCGGCCATCCCGCGCGTTCTGCAACGGTTCAACACCGACTTTCCACGGGTACGGGTGCAACTGGTGTCATCCTATTCGTTACAGTTAAAAGACATGCTCAAGCGGGGCGAATGCGATGTGATCCTGACCACCGAGCCGACCCCTGTTGATGGGTCCGAAACCATCGCTGAACTACCGCTGCGCTGGATCGGTGCGCAGGGCGGGTCTGCCTGGCGGAAGCGTCCATTGCCCTTGGCTTTGGGGCGCCGGTGCCTGTTCCGCCCGCAGGTGATCGCGGCATTGGACGCGGCTGGCATCCCTTGGGAATTGTCGGTGGAAACCGAGAATGACCGAACCATCGAAGCCACCGTCAGTGCCGATCTGGCCGTTCATGCCATGCTGGACGGAACCGAGGCCGCGCATCTGGAACAGATTGAATCAGGTGGTGCGCTTCCGGAATTGCCTGCCCATATGATCAACCTCTATGGCGGCAATGAAGGGCGGGATCCGATTGTCGATGCCTTGGCGCATCTGGTCAGGCAGAATTTCCGCATGCTCGGGGGCAGCCAGCTGCGTGCGGTCGCGGGATAGGTCGTTTAGATTGTGATAACGACCTTGCCGGTGGACTTGCGTTCTTTCAGCAGCTGCATTCCCTGTGCGACTTCGGACAAGGGTAAGATGTGGCTGATATGCGGCTTGATCTTGCCTTCACTGTGCCAGCGAAACAACGTGTTGAAACTGTCCCTTACGATTTCGGGTCGGAAGGTCAGATAACCGCCAATATAGAAGCCAATCACCGTCAGGTTTTTGACCAGTAGGTGATTGGCAGGAATTTGCGGAATCTCGCCACCGGCAAACCCGATGGGCAGCAGACGCCCTTCGGGGTTCGTGGCCCGAAAGGCCGCTTTGAACACGTCGCCACCGATTGCGTCATAGACGACATCTGCGCCACCCAACGCTTTGACCGCGTCTCTTAGGTCTTCTGAGGTGTCGATCAAGTGATCTGCGCCCGCAGCTTTGGCAACGGCCAGCTTGTCCGCCCCGCGTGCCTGCGCGATCACGGTTGCCCCCATCAACTTACCAATCTCGACCGCTGTCAGGCCAACCCCGCCCGCCGCGCCGGTAACCAGCAGTGTTTCACCCGGCTGCAACCTGGCACGGTGATCCAGTGCCAGGTGGCTGGTTCCATATGCGATCTGGATCGCCGCCGCCTCTTCGAAGCTGATCGTGTCGGGCAGTGATATCACCCGTGCGGCGTCAAAAACCCCAAATTCCGCCAGCCCACCCTGTCCTGAATAGACGGCCACGCGATCACCAATGCTGATGCCGCTTACATCGGCACCCACCGCATCTATGACACCCGCAACCTCCATCCCCAATGTGAACGGAGCGGCGGGCGTGTCCTGATATGTCCCTTTTTGCATCAGAAGGTCGGCAAAATTCAGCCCGCAGGCTTTGATCGCAACGCGCACCTGACCCAAGGAGGGATTAGGTGTGGTGATCTGGCAAAGCTTGGCCTGCTCACCTGCGGATTGAATGTGAAATGCCTGCATAATCTGATCATCTCCCTGCACCGGGCATAGGTGCGTTTTGCACGGGACTTGTCAATGATATTGGGCGGCCGAGCTTGACCCAAAAAGCAACACGGTGTTCGCGGCTTTGGCCAATCAGGGACACAACCATAAACCATCGTTCTGGCTGCATGACTCAACCATCTTGAAAAATGATCAAAAAAAAGTAATAAAGGCAGCTAGTGCTGTAATCGGGGGAGGCACGATCCGTATTAGGGAATGGTTAAATTCCATTCTCTAATGTTGCGATACCGGACGTCGCGCAATCCCGATCAGATGTTTGTGTACTAAAGGAGAATACCAATGACTCATCACGTCGATGTCCATGTGGGCAAGCGCGTTCGGCATCGCCGCTGGCTGATTGGGATGACCCAACAGCAATTGGCGCAGCAAGTTGGTATCAAGTTTCAACAGATCCAAAAATACGAAACCGGTGCCAACCGAATCAGTGCTTCTCGCCTTTGGGACATTGCTGAGGCATTGGAAGTTCCTGTCAGCTTTTTCTTTGAAGGGCTGGAAGAGGTTCAGAAAAGCGCGGATGAAAAGAAGTCTGTGCCTGCGGACCTGATGGGGGATAAGGAAGCGTTGGATCTGGTGCGCTCTTACTACGCAATCCCGGAAAATCAGCGCCGCCGTCTGTTCGAATTGGCACGGGTTCTGAGTGACGTAGCGTGATCTGATCGCGCGCGCTTGACTTTGACAGGCGTTGGCCGCACCAGTGGCCCATGCACCAGACCCATCTGACCGATATGGATGTTGCTGAAGAAATGGCCGACGCGGCGCGCGCGGCCATTCTTCCGCATTTTCGCCAACACGATCTTGAAACCGCTAACAAGCTGGAAGGCGGGTTTGATCCCGTCACTATCGCAGATCGCGCGGCTGAAAAAGCAATGCGCGAGGTGTTGCAACGTCTTCGCCCCGATGACGGCATCTTAGGTGAAGAGTATGGCCAGTCCGAAGGCCAAAGCGGTCGCGTTTGGGTTCTGGACCCAATCGACGGAACGCGCGGATTTGTCAGTGGCACACCGACGTGGGGCGTTTTGATCGCGCTCAGCACCTCAGCCGGCCCAGAACTGGGGGTGATCGATCAACCCTATATAGGCGAACGGTTCAGAGGGTCGTCCGAGATTGCGCAGCTGACCGGGCCCTTGGGCACATCACAGTTGGCGACGCGTGCAGTAAAGACGCTCGAACAAGCCACCCTGTTCACAACCTTCCCTGAAGTCGGCACCTCTGAAGATCGCGCAGGGTTCGAAGCTGTGTCAAAACAGGTACAACTGACGCGCTATGGCATGGATTGCTATGCCTACGCGCTGCTGGCTGCGGGACAGGCGGATCTGGTGATCGAGGCGGGGTTGAACGCCTATGATATTCAAGCTCCGATTGCGGTGATCGAGGCTGCTGGTGGCATCGTAACCGATTGGCAAGGCGGACCCGCGCATAATGGTGGACGTGCCCTTGCAGCTGCCAATGCCGAGATTCATGCGGCCGCGCTAGACATCCTGCGCACCTACTAAACCATTGCCCCAGTAACGCCCTGACGCTAAACCGGTATCAGCCGGTTCTTACGCCTGTTTTCCACCGGCCTCGCATTCCTTGCATGAGACAGGCAATTGCAGGAGTGCCGCTATGACTGAATTTCTTATCAAAAACGCAGATACCATCCTGACCATGGATGATGACCGTCGCGAGCTAAACGATGCAGATATCCTGATCCGCAACGGCCAGATCTCGCAACTTGGTCACGGGCTGACGACAACGGGCGAGATGCATGATGCCGGGGGCTGCGTGGTCACGCCGGGTCTGGTGAACACGCATCATCACCTTTACCAGACCCTGACCCGCGCGGTTCCGGGCGGGCAGGACGCGTTGCTGTTTGGCTGGCTGCAAACGCTCTATCCCATCTGGGCGCGGTTCGGGCCGGAGCAGATGTTTACCTCAGCCCAGATCGGGCTGGCCGAGCTGGCACTATCCGGCTGCACCCTCAGTTCCGATCACCTGTACCTCTATCCCAATGGCGCACGGCTGGAGGATACGATTTCCGCCGCCTCGGACCTGGGCCTACGCTTTCATCCCACCCGCGGCGCGATGAGCATTGGCGAAAGTGACGGGGGCCTGCCGCCGGACAGTCTGGTTGAGGCTGAAAATGATATCCTGAACGACATGATCCGCGTTGTGGATGCGTTCCATGATCCGAGCGAGGGATCGATGTGCCGGGTTGGCCTCGCGCCCTGTTCGCCCTTTTCAGTCAGCCGGGACCTGATGCGCGATGCCGCTCTGCTGGCGCGCGATAAGGGCGTCATGCTGCACACCCATTTGGCCGAGAATGACGAAGATATCGCTTATTCCCAGGCGCAATTTGGCTGCCGTCCGGGCCAATATGCCGAGGATCTAGGCTGGACCGGCCCCGATGTCTGGCACGCGCATTGCGTCAAGCTGGACGGGGCCGAGATCGATCTGTTCTCGAAATCCGGAACCGGGGTAGCCCATTGCCCTTGTTCGAACTGCCGTCTCGGATCGGGTATCGCACCGGTGCGAACCATGCGCGATCAGGGCGTGAATGTTGGGCTCGGCGCGGATGGGTCGGCCAGCAATGACAACGGCAATCTGATGCTTGAGGCGCGGCAGGCGATGCTCTTGCAACGTGTCACAAACGGGGCCGACGCCATGTCGGCCCGCGAAGCGCTGGAGATTGCCACACGGGGTGGCGCGGATGTGCTGGGGCGGCCCGATTGTGGGCGATTGATGCCGGGTAAACGGGCTGATATCGCCGTTTGGGATACCCGTACAAGCCTCGAAAGCGCGGGCAGCTGGGACCCCGCTGCTTTGCTGTTGGCCGGGCCTATGCAGGTCAAACACCTGTTCGTCGAGGGGCGTCAGATCGTACGGGACGGTCATATTGCAACGATTGACTTGCCGTTGGCCATTGAGCGGCAGAACGCATTGGCGCGGGCGTTGCGGGATTAACCCGCGCGCTGCCCGTTGATCCAGACGTCGGCAATGGCGCGGTCGTCGCCCATCATGATGGTCGGGAAGACTGCTTCCCACAGATCATCCGCATGGGCCTCGCGCTGGGCGATGGCTGGGGTCGAGGCAAGGTCGATGACAACCAGATCGGCCTCCATCCCCGGGGCGACGTTGCCGATGCAGTCGTCCATCCGCAGTGTCCGGGCTGATCCGACTGTACCCAGCCACAGCAATTGCGCCGGATGCAGAGGGCGCCCGCGCAGTTGGCCGATCTCATAAGCGGCGGCCATCGTGCGCAGCATCGAAAAGCTGGACCCGCCGCCGGTATCGGTCGCCAACCCGACCCGGTGGCCGTCATGGATCAACCCATTCATGTCAAACAGGCCCGAGCCGATGAAGGTGTTCGAAGTCGGGCAATGCACCAGCGCTGCATCAACTTCACGCAACCTGTCGCGTTCACGGTCTTCCAGATGGATAACGTGACCGTAAAGACCATTTCGACCTAGAAGACCGAATTTCTCATAGGTGTCCAGATAGTCCCGCGCATTCGGGAACAGCGACCTAACCCATTCGATCTCATCCGTCTGCTCGCTCAGATGGGTTTGCATCAGGCAATGTGGATGTTCTGCCCAAAGCGCCCCCAAAGCCTCAAGCTGTTCAGGCGTGGATGTGGGCGAAAACCGAGGTGTGATCGCGTAAGACAGACGATCCACGTGGTGCCATTTCTCCAGCAGCGCCGCGGACTGGTCATACGCTGTTTGCGCATTGTCCTGCAAACCCTCAGGCGCGTTGCGATCCATGCAGGTTTTGCCAGCTACAACCCGTTGCCCGCGTTGTTGCGCGACCGAGAAGAACGCATCGACGCTTTCGGGATGGATCGTGCAGAAGCTGCACATGGTGGTGGTGCCATGCGCCGTTGTCAGGTCGAGATAGCGGTTCGCGATCTCGGTCGCATAGTTGGTATCGCCGAACTTCATCTCTTCGGGGAAGGTATAGGTGTTCAGCCAGTCGATCAGCCGTTTGCCCCAGCTCGCGATCATGGCGGTTTGCGGGTAATGGACGTGAGGGTCCACAAAACCGGCCATGATCAGGTGGTTGCCATAGTCCCGAGTTTCGGCACCCGGATGAGCATCGGCCAGCGTGTCCAGTGAACCGACAGCTTGCACGCGCCCGTCTTCGATCACCAGCGCCTCGTCCAGACGGGTCGCGTCGGTAGGTACCCCGTCAAAGGGCGATCCGTCGAAACTCAGTATGCGCCCTTTCAAAAGCGTCTTTTGCACCATTCGCCCTGTTCCCTAGCTATTTGAGGCCACGGATCAGCATATGCGGGCGAAAGATGCGGGTAAATCGGCGTATTGTCATTGTTTTCCGGTAGCTGCTTCTTCTAATTAGGGATCAATGACCGACTAAACGGGGGCAGATATGACGACAGGCTTTGATGAACCCGTAAGTGACTCGACCTCTGACGAGGATGCCTATGCGCTGGATCGCCGGACTGTCGCGACCATTCTCTATGCCGTGGACGTGGATGATCGGGCCAAGCTGATCGAGCTGATGGAGCCGCTGCACGCAGCCGACATCGCCGACCTTTTGGAACAGATCAACCCTTATGACCGTGCCCGGCTGATCCGTCTGTATGACAAGGAATTTGACGGCGACATTCTCTCAGAACTGGATGAATCGGTCCGAGAAGAAGTCATCAGTGTCCTGAATCCCGATGTTCTGGCCGAAGCCGTTCGGGACATGGAAAGTGACGATGTCGTTGACCTGCTGGAAGACCTTGAAGAGCCGCAGCAGGAAACCATTTTGGACGCGCTGGAGGATTCCGAGCGCGTCGCGGCAGAGCAGGCGCTTGCCTATCCGGAAAACTCGGCCGGTCGCCTTATGCAGCGCGAGGTGGTCATGGCGCCCGAACACTGGACAGTGGGCCAGGCCATCGATTTCATGCGCGCCAATGACGACTTGCCTGAACAGTTCTATCACGTCGTTCTGGTCGATCCGCGCCTGAAACCCGTGGCACAAGTTACCTTGGGCAAGCTGATGGCAACCCGGCGCGAGGTTCCCCTGCATGATCTGACGGAAGAGGAATTTCATGTCATTCCCGTTGATCAGGACGAAGAGGATGTGGCCTACGCGTTCAACCAGTATCACCTAATCTCGGCCCCAGTTGTGGATGCTGATGGCCGACTGGTCGGCGTAATCACCATTGACGACGCGATGGTGGTTCTTGACGAGGAGCATGAGGAAGACATTCTGCGTCTCGCCGGTGTCAGCGACGAAAGCTCGCTGTCGGACAGCGTTGCCGCAACAAGTCGTCGGCGTTTGCCGTGGCTGGCGGTGAACCTGTGTACGGCCATCTGCGCCTCGCTGGTGATTTCACAATTCGAGGCGGCGATCGATCAGTTGGTGGCGCTGGCGATCCTGATGCCGATTGTGGCCTCGATGGGGGGGAATGCGGGGACCCAATCGCTGACTGTTGCGGTGCGGGCGCTGGCGACGCGCGATCTGACTGCCGCCAATGTCATGCGCGTGATCCGGCGAGAGCTGTTGGTCGGCATGCTGAACGGGCTGTGTTTTGCCATCGTGTTGGGGACGGTAGGAATGCTCTGGTTTGATTCTCCACTGCTGGGCGTCGTGATTGGATCAGCCTTGGTCGTGAACATGATCATCGCGGGTTTCGCGGGTACGGTAGTACCTGTGGTGCTGGACCGACTGGGTGTTGACCCCGCTCTGGCTTCGGGGACATTTGTGACGACCACAACGGATGTCATGGGGTTCTTTATCTTCTTAGGACTGGCCAGCGTGGTGCTTTTGTGACCGATCTGACTGAAATCAAGGCTTCAGCGCGCAAAGCGGCCTTCGCCCGTCGCAAAGCCGCGTTTGATGCGCGCCTGCCCGGAGCCGCAGGACGTCTGTCCGAGGTTTTGGCAGGCTACCGCGGTGTGCCGCTGTCCGGCTACATGCCGATCCGAACCGAGATCGACCCGCTGCCTGGCATGGCTGAGGCTTCGGCCTATGGTCCGGTTGGTGTTCCGGTTATTGAGGCTGCCGGTCAGCCGCTTAAGTTCTCGCGCTGGACACCGGAAGGCAAGTTGAAAGACGGTCCTTTTGGCGCAAAAGTGCCTGAGGTTGACGACTATTTCGACCCCGAAATCCTGATCGTTCCACTGGTGGCCTTCGATGCGCAGGGCGGGCGCCTGGGGTATGGTGGCGGATTCTATGACCGCACGCTGGAAGGGTTGCGCGCCAAGCGTCCGACGCTGGCCATCGGCTTTGCCTTTGATGCGCAAGAGGCCGAGGGGCTACCGCTGGAACCCACAGATCAGCCGCTGAACATGGTCATTACCGAGAGCCGAGTGCTGAGTTTCGGGGGCTAACCCATATTCTCGGCTCGGAAATACTCCCATGCATCCTGCGTTGAGCCATCGGGCAGGGTGCATGTCCCGGTTTGGCCATCCTCGCCATCGACGATCTGATACTGCCCACCTTTTTCGCCGCAGAAGGTCGCTGCCGGGTTGGCCAGCCCGGTCGTGGGCTCCGAAGGCTGATCGCAGGCGGCGAGGGGGGCAAGAAGGGCGGCGAAAATCAGTTGGCGGGTCATGAATGTCTCCGATCCAATGCAGTTTTGCGCTCTATCGCCATAGTTTAACCGCTTGTGCTTGGCATTGACCACACTTAGGACGGTTGGCATGAGGATACTTTTTCTGGGTGACGTCATGGGCCGCGCGGGACGCACGGCCATCCAGCAGCATCTGCCGCGTCTGCGCGATGAGTGGCGGCTGGATTTCGTTGTGGTCAATGGCGAGAACGCCTCGAACGGGATGGGCCTGACCGGCGATCACTCCAAGCTGTTGCTGGATGCAGGTGCAGATTGTGTGACGTTGGGCGATCATGCCTTCGACCAGAAAGATATGCTGCAGTTCATCGAGAAAGAGCCGCGCATCGTGCGCCCGGTGAACTTTGCCAAAGGCGCACCGGGGCGCGGGCATCGCTTGTTCAACGCGCCTGGAGGCCGAAAGGTGCTGGTGGTTCAGGTGCTGGGGCAGGTCTTCATGAAACGGCCCTTTGACGACCCGTTCTCGGCCATTGAACCGATCCTGAAATCCCACCCGCGCGGCGGGCAGGCGAACGCGATCATCGTCGATATGCATTGCGAGGCGACGTCCGAAAAGATGGCGATGGGCCATTATTGCGACAAACGCGCCAGCCTCGTGGTGGGGACACACACACATGTGCCCACGGCAGACTCGCAGATCCTGCCCGGTGGCACGGCCTATCTGACGGATGCGGGGATGTGCGGCGACTATGACTCGGTCATTGGTATGGACAAGGTCGAGCCGCTGCGCCGGTTCATTACCGGTATGCCAAAAGCTCGATTCACCCCCGCGAATGGCGAGGCAACGTTGAGCGGTGTATTCGTCGAGACCAACGATCAGGACGGCAGTACAAAAACCGTGCGCATGGTACGCGTCGGTGGGCGGCTAGAGCAAACGGGTCCGTAAAGGCTTGCCCTGCCTCGCGCAATGCGGGAAACTACCCGTCAGGCGCTTGGGCCAGGGTTCGGACAGAATACCACGAATGCACTTCCTTTCACTGACAGACACCGGCAGCGCAATTCTGGCGCTTTTGATTGTTGCGGGCATGTTCGTCATGTTCCTGCGAGAAGTTTACCCGACCGAGGTGGTCGCCATCGGTGGTGTTGCTTTGATGCTTGTGACGGGAATACTGCCCTATCAAAGCGCGCTGGCCGTCCTGTCAAATCCCGCCCCTTGGACCATTGCGGCGATGTTCATCATCATGGGGGCACTGGTGCGAACCGGGGCACTGGATGCCTTTACCTCGACTGCGCAGAAACAGGCGCAAGTGAACCCGAAGATTGCCATCGCCTTGCTTATGGCATTTGTGGTTCTGGCCTCGGCGGTGGTCTCTAACACGCCCGTTGTTGTTGTGATGATCCCGGTCTTTGTCCAGATCGCGCGCACGCTGAATGTACCAGCCTCGAAACTGCTGATCCCGCTGAGCTATGCGGCCATTCTGGGTGGAACGCTGACCCTGATCGGAACCTCGACCAACCTGCTGGTGGATGGTGTTGCCCGCGCGCAGGGTATGCAGCCCTTCACGATTTTCGAGGTTACCCCGCTGGGCATCGCGCTCGTCATCTATGGCATGGTCTACCTGCGCTTTGTTGCGCCCCGCCTGCTGCCGGAGCGCGACAGTATGGCATCGCTGCTTAGCGATCGCTCCAAGATGAAGTTCTTTACCGAGGCCGTCATCCCACCCGACAGCAACTTGATCGGGCGCGAAGTAACCGGCGTGCAGTTGTTCAAACGCCCCGGCGTACGACTGATCGACGTTGTGCGCGGCGATGACTCGCTGCGTCGCAATCTGCAAGGCGTGACGCTCGATGTGGGTGATCGGGTGGTTCTGCGCACCGAGATGACCGAACTTTTGAGCCTGCAACGCAACAAAGAGCTAAAGCGGGTTGATCAGGTGTCGGCGATTGAGACCAAAACGGTCGAGGTACTGATCACTCCGGGCTGTCGTATGGTTGGACGCACACTTGGGGCGCTCAGGCTGCGACGGCGCTATGGTGTTTATGTTCTGGCGGTTCATCGTCGGAACCAGAATATCGGCCGACAGTTGGATGATCTGGTCGTTCGCGTGGGCGATACTTTGTTGTTGGAAGGCTCACCTGCCGACATTCAGAAACTGGCCGCCGATATGGATATGGTCGACGTCACCCAACCTTCGGCCCGTGCCTTTCGTCGCAGCCATGCACCGATTGCTATTGGTGCACTGGTTGGCATCGTCGCGCTGGCTGCGCTGGGTGTCGCGCCAATCCTATTACTGTCGATTTTGGCGGTCGCAGTCGTCCTGGTCACGCGTTGCATCGATGCGGATGAGGCGTTTTCCTTTGTTGAGGGCCGTCTGCTAGCCCTCATTTTTGCAATGCTTGCCATCGGGGCCGCTCTCGATGCTTCGGGTGCAGTGTCGCTGATTGTCGAAGCGATCGCGCCTTCGCTTGGGCTATTGCCACCTTTCTTGATCATATGGGCGGTATATCTACTGACCTCGGTCTTAACTGAACTGGTATCGAACAATGCGGTTGCAGTTGTGGTTACACCTATCGCCATCGGGTTGGCGCAAGCTGTCGGGATGGATCCACGCCCCTTGGTTGTCGCTGTCATGGTTGCGGCTTCGGCGTCTTTTGCGACGCCCATTGGATATCAGACCAACATGATGGTCTATGGTCCCGGCGGGTACAGGTTTACTGATTTTATGAAGGTAGGCATACCGCTCAACCTGACGGTTGGGCTGCTGGCATCGCTGTTGATTCCGTTGATCTGGCCTCTGTAAAATCGGCGCAAGCTTGCCGTCCCGCTGGGGCAACCCTTGTAAAATCACGCGAACATACAAAGCTTTGTGCATGTGATTGTGCAGAAGGAATTGGATCATGTCTGCGAGAGTAACCGCAATTTGCGCAGCAACGGCTTTGCTGACGGGAATGGGTCAGGCGGGTATCGCCGGAACCGTCGAAGGATCCGCCACCTATCGTGAACGGATCGCTGTGCCGCCAGATGCCACCTTGTTTGTCGAACTTCAGGATGTCTCTCTGGCGGACGCACCTGCTGTGACCTTGGCCGCTCAACGCTATGCGCTGACAGGTGTTCCTGCACATTTTGAGCTGACTTATGACGACGCACTGATCCAGGACGGACACCGCTATAGCGTTCGTGCGTCGATTTCGCAGGGTCAAAGGCTGTTGTTCACTACAGATACCAGTTACCCGGTTCTGACAAACGGTGCCGATGATGCGGTCGATCTGATCTTGGTTCAGGTGCAGAGTGAACCATCACTGGACAACACAGAATGGATTGCCGCAACGCTGAACGGCGCTCCGATAGAAACTGAGCGAACGCCAGAGCTGATCTTTGCGCAAAACGGCGCCTTCTCCGGGACTGGTGGGTGCAATCGGTTCACTGGTCAGGCCGAGATATCCAGCAACCAAATCGACTTTCCGGACAATATGGCCGCAACCCTAATGGCGTGCCCACCCCCGTTGGATGAGGTCGAACGTGAGTTTCTCAAAGCGCTGCAAACCATCACGAGTTTTGTGCGGCAAGGGGACGCATTGGCGCTGTTGGATGGGGCGGGTGAGCCGGTCATCAAACTGGTACGCAAACAGTAAGCTTAGTTAAGCCACCGCACGTGACCGACCTGCATTGCGGCCCGAGAAGATACAGCCACCAAGGAACGTGCCCTCAAGCGCGTTGTAGCCATGATAGCCTCCGCCGCCAAAGCCCGCGACCTCTCCGGCGGCGAACAGGCCGGGCACCATTTGCCCGTCAGCACCGATCATCTGGCTGTCCAGATTGGTCTGCAGCCCGCCCAGGGTCTTGCGGGTCAGCACATGCAGTTTGACCGCAATCAGCGGGCCATTGGATGGATCAAGGAACTTGTGCGGCTTGGCGGTGCGGATCAGTTTGTCCCCGCGATAGTTGCGCGCTGCCAGGATCGCCATCATCTGCGCATCTTTCGAGAACGGATTGTCGACCTGAGAATCCCGCGCCTCAATCTGTGCCCGCAGATGTGCCTCGTCAATCAGACCGCCGCCCAACTGGTTCATGCCACTGACCAGTTCGGTCAAGGTATTGGCAACGACAAAATCCTCACCCTTTTCCTTGAAGGCCTCGACCGGTGCGGTGGCTTTCGAGCCCGATAAAATGCGCTGCCGGATGACCTCTTTCCAACTGCCCGAGGTGAAATCGGGGTTTTGTTCTGATCCGGACAAAGCGAATTCTTTTTTGATCACCTTCTGCGTCAGTACAAACCAGCTGTAATCGTATCCGGTTTTTAGGATCTCGCGCAGGGTCCCCAACGTGTCAAAGCCCGGCAGGCAAGGAGGTTCCATCCGGTTGCCAGTCGCGTCGAACCACATCGAGCTTGGTCCGGGTAGAATACGAATGCCATGGGCGGGCCAGATCGGATCCCAGTTTTTGACGCCTTCGGTATAGTGCCACATGCGATCGCCGTTGATCACATGCCCCCCTGCCTTTTCGCTGATCGCGATCATGCGGCCGTCGACGTGAAACGGAACGCCAGCGACCATGTCTTTGGGTGGCTTACCCAGACGATCTTGCGGCCAGTTCTTCCGGACCATTTCGAAATTGCCACCGATCCCGCCAGAGGTGACGATCACCGACGGTGCGTAGAACTCGAACTCTCCAACCTCTTCCCGGTTGGTCTTGCCGCCGCGCTGGGCGGTGTCGTCGGCCAGAACCTCACCCGACACGCCTTTGGCGGTACCGTTTTGCATGATGATGTGGCTGACCTGATGGCGGAACTTCAACTCGATCAAACCGGCGCTGACATGATCTTTGACGCGGCGAATGAAATGTTCCAGAACGCCGGGCCCTGTGCCCCAGGTGATATGAAATCGAGGGACCGAATTGCCATGTCCATTGGCGAAAGACCCGCCGCGTTCGGCCCAGCCCACCACTGGGAACCAGCGCAGACCCATCTCATGCAGCCATGGCCGCATTTCTCCAGCCGCAAACTCTACATAGGCTTCGGCCCATTTGCGCGGCCAGGTATCTTCGTCACGGTCGAACTGAGCGCTGCCCATCCAGTCGCGCAGGGCCAATTCATTACTGTCCTTGATCCCCATACGGCGCTGTTCCGGCGTGTCGACC
Source organism: Ruegeria sp. AH7 (assembly GCF_056541325.1). Classification (NCBI taxonomy): domain Bacteria; kingdom Pseudomonadati; phylum Pseudomonadota; class Alphaproteobacteria; order Rhodobacterales; family Roseobacteraceae; genus Ruegeria; species Ruegeria sp. AH7. The sequence continues at coordinate 81,711 of NZ_JBQFYF010000001.1, forward strand.
ATGAACAGGCCACCCAGGCTCCAGAACGCCTGACCGCCCAGAAAGCTTTCGGGTTCCTGATCAACCATGATCACATTTTTGCCGCGGTCGCCCAGTTCGGCCGCCGCGGCCAGACCGGCCAAACCGCTACCAACAATAACTGCATCTGCGGTGGTGTTGGTCATGAGCGGTCCTTTCAGCGTTTGCGGAACCAAATGAGAAATGGCAGCACGACCGCATACATCGTGATCCCGTAGACGGCAGATGGCAGGGCCAACGGGCTGAACCCGCTGTCGGTACTGGTGATCAGGGCCGCCAGCGTGATACCCAGCGTCGAGTTCTGGATGCCCGTATCAATCGAGATGCTTTTACACTCGGCCCATGACAGGTTTGCGGCACGCGCGATCCCCAGCCCGATCAGCAAAAGCGCGATATTCAAGGAAATCAAGCCCGTGCCCATAATGCCAAGGTTATCGACAAAAGTTTGCCAGTTTCCAGCCAGTGCTGCCACGACGATCAGAACGAAAAGAATGGAGGCAAGCGCGGACAAGCCACCTTCAACGCGGTTTGCAAACCCTGTGGCAAACTTACGAATACTGACGCCGATCGCGACTGGAAGGGTTGTGATCAGGAACATGGCAATGGCCAAACCGGTGATCGAAACCTCGGGCGCGTTTTCTCCCATAAAATGCGTGATAGACCACGCCGCCAGAACCGGAACTGTCAGGATCGACAGAATGCTGATTACCGCGGTCAGGCTGACCGATAAAGCCACATCGCCCTTGGCAAGTTTGGTCAGGATGTTGCTGGTTACACCGCCGGGGCAGAAGCTGAGCAACATAAAACCAACCGCGATCTCAGGGGGAAAGCCAAACAAGGTAACAGTTGCAAACGCGGCGATGGGCAGCAGCACCACCTGACACACCGCACCGATGGCAAAGGGGATTTTGCGGCTTAGCACACGTCGGAAATCTGCAATCTCAAGCCCAATACCCAGCGACAGCATGATAATGGCCAGCGAGATCGGCAGGCCGACATTAATAAGCAAATCCAAGAACAACTCCTCCCCAGGGTGTTTGGGATCAGCCTACGCGAGCTTGAAAGCCGCAGGCAATACCGCCGTTAGGTCACTTGTAGCGCTGGACAAACCGGCGCAGGATTTCACCGGGCTGGGTGACATCTGCGGCGTTGCAGATATCGATCAGGATTTGCGCGTCTTCAGGTGGGAAATAGCCGTGGTGCTTGTAGATATTGATGCGCTGCTCAAAGTCCTTTGCGTCCGCCTCCGGGTGAAATTGCGTGGCATAGACGTTCTGGCCCCAGCGGATCATCTGAAACGGGCAGGGGGCAGACGCGACAAGATGTACGCAGCCGTCAGGCAAGGCTTGCACGGCTTCCTTGTGGCCGACAAAGGCGTCGAATTCCCGGGTCAGCCCGGCTGTCAAAGGGTCTGTTGCGCCGTCGTCGGTCAGTCGGCAGGATGATGGGCCCACCGGCTCGCCGAACCGGGCTTTGCTGACATCCCCGCCCAGATGAGCCACCAGAACACCCAAGCCATAGCAGCAACCCATGAAGGGATGATCCTGCGCCGTGATCTGAGGCATCAGCCCCATGACCGCACCTTCGATCTTTGCGTCAAGCGAGGATTTCGTGTTGGGATCGTCACTGACGCAGCCGGGGCCTCCGCCGACGATGACACCCGCGTAATCTGTGACATTCAGCCCCTCGGGCAGGTCTTCGCAATCCAGCCGAATGCGGTGGGTCTGCTCTGGCGTGAGGCCGGTCTTGTCCAATATCGAGGCATATTCGGCGTCCGAGGCATCTGTCTCGGGGCGGAGTTGCAGGATCAGAAAGCGTTTCATAGGCGGCCTTTACCTGTCACAGCGGCCAGAAGACAAGGATCGAGGGGATCGAGACCGCGATGATCAGGATCTCCAGTGGCAATCCCATGCGCCAGTAGTCGCCGAACCTGTAGCCACCGGGACCCAGAACCAGTGTATTGTTTTTGTGTCCGATGGGGGTGAGGAATGCAGCTGAGGCCGCCACCGCAACCGTCATCAGGAATGGATCGGGTGAAACTTCCAAAGTACGGGCCATCTGGATACCAACAGGGGCGGCGACAATGGCCGTGGCAGTGTTGTTCAGCACATCCGACAGGGTCATGGTCACGACCATCAGCACTGTCAGAATAGCCCAGGCGGGCAAGCCATTGGTCAGTTGTATCAAGGCGTTCGCGATGAGTTCAGTCCCGCCGGAAGTCTCCAACGCACTGCCTAAAGGGATCATTGACCCTAACAGTACGACGACGGGCCATTCGATGTGATTGTAGATGTCGCTGATCGGCATGATCTTGATCAACACATAGGCAATGACCACAAGCCCCAACGCAATGGGCAGATAGATCAGGCCGACGCTAGCCGCCAGAACGGCCGCCGCAAACAGGCCAATGGCGAGCCAGGCTTTTTCATTTGCGGTTACGTTCAACCCGCGTTGTGCCAGCGGCAAACAGCCCAGCCATTCGGTCACATCAGCACCTCTGTCGCGGGGGCAGAGCAGCAGAAGGATATCACCTGCTTCCACCTCGGTCTTGCGGACCTGTTCGGTAATCTGGCGACCCTGACGGGAAATACCCATCAAAACGGTGCTCTGTCGCCATGCTAGCCCCAATCCCTGAGCGGTGCGACCTGCAATTCGCGCGCTTTCGGTGGCGACGACCTCGATCACTTCAAGCCCTTCGCCCTCGGCGGTCAGCACCTCTTGCCTCCGGGTGTCCGAGAAATTGAGTTTCAACGCTGCGCGAAATTCGTCCAGCGCTTCGGGGCGGGCCTCCAGCACCAGCGCGTCGCCTTCTTTCAGTGTCGCGTGGGAGGATCGGCCATAGCGCCGCTTGCCATCTCGGATCAGCCCAATGATGGCGACATCGGATTTCTCGGCATCTTCATAAAGTTCGCTGACACGCTTGCCGATATGAGGGGAGTCAGGAGGCAAGGTCAGTTCCGCGATGTATTCTGCTAAGGAATCCGAGGCTTCCTGTTGCTGGCCTCGGTTCGGGATTAACCGCCAGCCAATGAGGGACACAAACGCGAGGCCAGCAATCGCGGCTATGCCGCCGACTGGGGCAAAATCGAACATCCTGAAGGGCTCGCCCAGCGTTTCGGCGCGGATTGAGGCGATGATGATGTTCGGCGGCGTGCCAATCAACGTAGCCATGCCACCCAGGATGGTCGCAAAGCTGAGCGGCATCAGGGACAGCCCCACCGATCGCCCGGCCTTGCGCGCGGTCTGAATGTCCACCGGCATCAGCAGGGCCAGCGCGGCGACGTTGTTCATGAAGGCTGACAGAACCGCGCCGATCCCACCCATCAGCGCGATATGGGCGCCCAAACCGCGTGAGGCATCAACCAGCGTGCGGGTGATCAGGAACACCGCCCCGGACCGGACCAGCCCGGCAGAGACAACCAGAACCAACGCAACGATGATCGTTGCAGGATGACCAAACCCGGCGAAAGCTTTGTCTACTGGTACTACACCCAGCACGACGCCGATCATCAGGGCGGCGAAAGCCACGAGGTCATAGCGGAACCGGCCCCATAGCAGCATTGCAAAAACAGCAGCAAAAAGCGTGAAAAGAATGATTTGGTCTGTCGTCATGCCGCCACCATACCTGCACGGGGGCGTCTCGCAAGCCGATCCCTTGATCCTGCCCCCCGCAAACGTCTATATGAGCGCCGAACACGCAATTACGAATGACGAGGACGCACCATGGCAGGCCATTCCAAATGGGCCAACATCCAGCACCGCAAGGGACGTCAGGACGCCGCGCGGTCCAAACTGTTTTCTAAACTGTCGAAAGAGATCACCGTGGCCGCCAAGATGGGCGATCCTGATCCCGACAAGAACCCGCGCCTGCGTCTGGCGGTGAAAGAGGCCAAGTCGAACTCGGTCCCCAAGGACGTGATCGACCGCGCGATCAAGAAATCGGTTGCGGGTGAAGGCGACGAATACGAAGAAATCCGGTACGAGGGCTACGGCCCCAACGGTGTGGCCGTGATCGTTGAGACCATGACCGACAACCGCAACCGGACGGCTTCGACCGTTCGTTCCACGTTCTCGAAGAACGGCGGTAATCTGGGCGAGACCGGCTCGGTCGGGTTCATGTTCGATCGCAAAGGTGAGGTCATTTACCCGGCAGATGCGGGTGATGCGGACACGATTTTCGAAGCCGCGATTGAAGCAGGTGCCGAAGATGTCGAAAGTTCGGAAGACGGGCATATCATCTGGTGCGCGGATACCGATCTGAACGATGTCTCAAACGCTCTGGAAGGGGCGCTGGGCGAGTCTGAATCGACCAAGCTGATCTGGAAACCCACGACCACAACCGAACTTGGTCTGGAAGACATGCAAAAGCTGATGAAATTGGTCGATGCGCTTGAGGACGATGACGACGTTCAGCGTGTTACAACTAACTTCGAAGCCACTGACGAGGTCATGGCGCAGCTGTAACGTTTAGCGCGTTTTGTTTTCAAAGCTCGGTCATATTGGCCGGGCTTTTTTGATGCTTCAGAGGTGCTTGGCCGTAACCCTGTAACAGAATAGGCTAAACTGAGTTAGTCAGCACAGGTGCTGGTTTGGTCGTAGTTGATGGCAGAATGAATGACTCAAGACGCAAATGAGTTGGCAAAACGCAACGTCCCGGTTTTGACTGGGCAGAGCATATTGTCTCAGGTCGCGTGGACCTTGGGCAGCCCATCCGTTGTCTTACCCTTTCTGGCTGTGTCTTTTGAGTTGCCCATGTTTGTAGCGGGTGCGCTGGTCTCGATCCGTATGGTCGGCAGCATGATCGCAGATTTCTTTCTGGCTCAACCCATTGCGGCCCAACCCAGAAAGAAGCGCGCCATCGCAATGACCGAGTTTGTGATCGGAATTTGCCTGCTGATCGCGATGGCCGTTGCCGCGTCAGGCGTCGTGCCCCTGATCGCTGTGGCCTTTGTTATGGTCTTCTTTGTGATTGGTCTGGTCGATGAAATGCAGAACCTTATGTATACTGACCTGCTTGGGGATCATGTCCAATCCAAATCACGTATTTCAATGCGGTATTTGCAGTTTGGGGCCGGAGGTCTGGCGGCGATAGGTTTGGCCCTGCTGATCCATGAGATCACAAAGGACAACCCTCCGTTTTCGCGACACTCTGCTGTGATTGCAGTATCATTCACGTTCTTCGTTCTGTCAGGGATCTGCATCATGGCGGTGGCCGAGATCGGTAAAACTACAGGCGCATCGACCGACGGGAAACCTGCAGTCAAATTGTCATTCAAAGCAAATGTAAAAGCCATTGTTGAGATGTTCGATCACGCATGGTTCAGGCGCTACATGACAATGCGCATGCCTTTGGTTGTTGTATCCTTATCGGTTCCATTCTTCGCCCTGATCGCGGCCGAGGCGCATCATGCGTCGGCCAAAGGGTTGACCGCGATGATCATCTCGTCAGCTTCTGGGTATCTGGTGGCGGCGCCGCTTTGGCAAGTTGTCAATATGAAGTCGCATCGCGCCGTGATGGTTACGGGCACTCTGATGGTCGCGGCGACTGGAGTGGTGTTGTTGACGTTTCACTATCTCAAGCTGGATCATGATGTGCATCTGCATGCCGTTGCCCTGTTCATCGTAACGGTTGCCTCCACAGGTATCAGCAGCGCGCGCAAACTGTATTTTCTGGATGTCGCGCCAAAGGATCAACGCGTTCAGGCTTCGGCTGCGGTCAAGAGCATTGCCCGAATTGCAGCGGTTGTCTTGTCCGCTGGACTGGCCGCGATTGCACATATGCATGAGGTCGCCTTGGCCGTTGCATTTATCGTGGGGTGCAGTTTGATCTCGGCCTTAACATGCTACAGGATCGCTTTGCCGAAGGCTCAGGCGAAGGTCAATGAAACCAGCGGAAAAGCGTCAGAAGAAGGATGAGATTTCGTCTAAAGGCTTCTTCAGCTTGGCCACCGATGGAACCGTTGCAGTCTCTGAAGGGTGTCCAACCGCGATGATCATCGTGGGTTTTTCCGAGGCTGGCCGTTTCAGGGCCCCGTTAAGAAACTTCATCGGATTGGGGGTGTGGGTCAGCGTTGACAGACCGGCGTGATGCAGCGCCGCCAGCAGGAACCCGGTGGCGATATTCACGCTTTCGGGGACATAGTAGTTCTTGTAGCGCGTGCCGTCCTCAAACTCGCCCCAGCGCTGGGCGAACACAACGATCAGCCAGGGGGCGATGGTCAGGTGCTCTTTCACCGCGTTGGTGCCAATTGGTTCCAGTGCCTTGATCCATTCATCGCCTGCGCCACCGGCATAGAACCGGCGTTCCTCTTCCTCGGCTTCTTCGCGGATCTGCTGTTTCAGTGCGGCATCTGAAATGGCCGCAAAGTGCCACGGCTGATGATTGGCGCCCGACGGGGCCGTACCAGCTGTGCGCAGGCATGTTTCGATTACTGTTTTTTCGACATGGCGGGCCGAGAAATCGCGCACCGTATGGCGCTGCCGCATCTTATCGTGAAAGGCCAGTGCAGCCTGCTGCATCTGATCGTCGCTGATCTCGCACCGGTCGGGCAGGGGGATCGGATCATAGCTGAGGGCGTCGCGTGAAAACATAAGGTTACTCCGAAGGTTTACCTCTTATCCGTTTGCGGGCACCGGGGATCAAGGCTTTGGCTGCAGCCGCTTTGACCGCCTTGGTTAGCGGGGCCAGAGCTGGGGACAGGACGCGACCGACTTGCCAGGTCAACGCAACATCCAGATGTGCGTCTGGAATGAGGGGCTGCAACTTCCCGTCGGTTATGGGCTTGCGCACTAACGGTTCGGGGTTCATCCCCCAGCCGACGCCTGCAATCGCGGCATCAACGAAGCCGTGAGAGGATGGCAAAAAATGGGTCGGTGGCGTAATACGACCACCCGCCTGAGCCTCAAACCATGCCTTTTGCAGGCCGTCTTTGCGGTTGAATACAAGGCAGGGGGCGAGGCTGAGGGTGGATTTGTTTACACCTTCGGAAAACCAACGCTGCATGAAATCCGGGCTGGCCGTTGGCATATACCTTAGGGCTCCAAGCTCGGTGGCATCACAACCCGTCACCGGCTGGCCATCCACGGTGATCGCTGCGCTGACTTCGCCCCTGCGCAGCCATTGAGCCGAATGGTCCTGATCATCGATGACCAGATCAAACAGCAGACCCGACGTATTGGCCATCACGTCAATAAACAGGGTCGCGAGTATATCCGCTGGTATGGCCACGCGCACGCGGGCGATGTCGTTGGTTTGGTCTAGCGATAGCTCACGCGAGAGCTGCGCTTCGAGCAAACCGATATCTTCTGCATATTGCGCGATCCGCAAACCGGCTGGGGTTCCGGTGCAAGGGCTTCCTCGATTGATCAGGGTCGCGCCTACGCGATCCTCTAGCGCTTTGATCCGCTGCGAGATAGCGGAAGGGGTGACAGCCAAAGCACTCGCGGCCGCATCAAAGCTGCCATGGCGCAAAATCGCGGACAGCGCTGACAGGTGAAGAGGGTCGAGTAACATTAGTCAAACTTAACTCAGTTTACTATCATTAATTTGATAGATCACGTGGATGACGTTAGTCAACGCCTCGAGCAGTAGGAGGCATCATGTTCACAACCTTCATCGCCGGTTTTGCGCTTAGTTTCAGCCTGATCCTTGCGATCGGGGCCCAAAACGCCTTTATCCTACGACAAGGGTTGCGCCGCGAACATGTCTTTGTGCTGTGTCTGACCTGTGGGCTGTCTGACGCGATCCTGATTGCCGCCGGGGTTGCGGGATTTGGAACATTGGCGCAGGCCTTGCCGTGGTTTGAAACTGTGATGCGGTATGGTGGTGCCGCTTTCCTGATCTGGTATGCTGTTCGCAGCTTCTTATCAGCTTGGAAGGGTGGTGCGGCTCTCAAGGCCGGGAATGGCCAGGCAACCAGCCTGCGAACAGCCATGCTGACCGTTATGGCCTTCACCTGGTTGAACCCGCATGTTTATTTGGACACGGTTGTCCTGATCGGCTCAATCTCGGCGCAGTATGATGATCGGCTGAGCTTTGCAATTGGTGCGATGCTGGCGAGTTTCGTATTCTTCTTTACCCTTGGCTACGGGGCCAGGATCTTGTCGCCGTTCTTTGCGCGACCAAGGGCCTGGCAGGTGCTGGACGTGATCATTGGCATCGTCATGCTGGGTATTGCTTTGAAACTTGTTATCATGTGAAGGGTTGCCCGTGCCGACGTTTCGGTGTTCAACCTAGCGCATGAGTTCCCAAGCTGTTTCCTCGCGCCCGATCGCAGGCATGTTCTGGATGTTTGCCGCCGGGTTGAGCTTTGTCGTCATGACGGCTTTGGTCAAGTCTTTGGGCTCGACGATGGACCCGATACAGGCAGCATTTCTGCGCTATGTTCTGGGTCTTGTATTTCTGCTACCTGCGTTGCGACTAATTCTAACGACCCATCTCAGCAAACGTGATCTTGCATTGTTTGGGCTGCGTGGCGTGATCCATGGCGGCGCGGTCATGCTTTGGTTCTACGCGATGACGCAGATCCCGTTGGCAGAGGTGACGGCGATGAACTACATGACCCCGGTTTATGTCACGCTGGGTGCGGCGCTGTTTCTGGGTGAGAAGCTGGCCTTTCGCCGGATCGCAGCCATTCTGGTTGCCCTTATCGGGGTTCTGATCATCTTGCGACCGGGATTCCGAGAGGTCTCGCCCGGCCATGTTGCCATGCTTGGCACCGCGCTTACCCTCGGTGGGTCTTATCTGCTAGCCAAGTTGCTGGTGCGCGATATCCCACCTTCGGTTGTTGTGGCACATCTATCGATCTGGGTCACAATTGTATTGATCCCGTTCGCCATCGCAGTCTGGAACCCACCCAGCCTGCGCGATATCGGTGTCCTTTTTCTGGTGGCCAGCTTCGCCACGGCAGGGCACTATTTCATGACGCTGGCTTTGCAGGCCGCACCAGTAGCGGTTACGCAGCCGGTCACATTCCTGCAACTGATATGGGCTACCGTGTTGGGTGCTTTGGTTTTCAACGAGCCCATTGATATCTGGGTGGTTGCTGGCGGCACATTGATCTTGGCGGCGGTCAGCTTCATTTCCTGGCGCGAGGCCGTGCTGAACCGACGGGAACTGACACCACCCACCATCGCAACAAAGTTGTGATTTTATATCACGGAATGTTTGTTGATTGACGAGTCAACGTCTGCGCCCTAGCGTTTGCAGGCTGCGCCAGAGCGGGGTGGGGGTCTTTCCCGTGCGATGAGATCATCGGCTATCGTGCGAGGTCCTGAAACCCAGTTCTTTGGCCGTCACTTTCTGATTGGGGCCCGACAATGACAAAGCCGAATATTCTGATCCTGATGGTGGATCAGCTGAATGGAACGCTCTTTCCCGATGGCCCAGCTGATTGGCTGCATGCGCCCAATCTGAAGAAACTGGCAGCGCGCTCGACTCGCTTCGCCAATGCCTATACCGCCTCGCCCCTATGCGCGCCGGGCCGGGCAAGTTTCATGTCTGGGCAATTGCCCTCGCGCACTGGGGTTTACGACAACGCGGCCGAGTTCCGCAGCGACATCCCGACCTATGCGCATCATCTGCGCCGTGCGGGGTACTACACCTGTCTGTCCGGCAAAATGCATTTTGTCGGGCCGGATCAATTGCACGGGTTCGAAGACCGGCTGACAACCGATATTTACCCCGCCGATTTCGGCTGGACCCCGGACTATCGCAAGCCCGGAGAGCGGATTGACTGGTGGTATCACAATATGGGTTCGGTCACCGGCGCCGGGGTCGCCGAGATTTCCAACCAGATGGAATATGATGACGAAGTCGCATACCATGCGAAAGCCAAAATCTACGATTTGGCCCGGGGGCAGGATGACCGCCCGTGGTGCCTGACCGTCAGCTTTACGCATCCTCACGACCCTTACGTTGCGCGCCGCAAGTACTGGGACCTGTATGAGGATTGCGAGCATCTGCTGCCTGATGTCGCGGACTTTGGCTATGACAATCAGGATCCGCATTCCAAGCGGATTTTCGATGCCAATGACTGGCGCAGCTTTGATATCTCCGAAGACGATATTCGCAAATCCCGCCGAGCCTATTTCGCGAATATCTCGTATCTGGACGAAAAGATTGGTGAGATCCTGGAAGTGCTTGAAACCACCCGACAGGAGGCGATCATCCTGTTTGTCTCGGATCACGGCGACATGTTGGGCGAGCGGGGATTGTGGTTCAAAATGACCTTCTTTGAAGGCTCGGCCCGCGTTCCGCTAATGATCTCGGCCCCTGATCTGCCACCGGGTCGGATCGACACGCCGGTTTCAACCATCGATGTAACGCCCACGTTGGGCGCGTTGTCCGGCGTCGATATGGCTGAGATTGCCCCATGGACGGATGGTGAAGACCTATGCCCATTGGCAAAAGGGGCTGAACGGACGGTGCCCGTGGCGATGGAATATGCGGCTGAAGCGTCCTATGCACCGCTCGTTTCCCTGCGATATGGAAAATGGAAGTACAACCGCTGTGCCCTTGATCCGGATCAGCTGTTTGACCTTGAAAAGGACCCGCATGAACTGACCAATCTGGCCGACAATCCAGACCATGCGGGCACGCTGGAAAGCCTGCGTGCGAAGTCGCAAGCGCGATGGGATCTGGATCAGTTCGACGCGGATGTGCGAGCCAGTCAGGCGCGTCGCTGGGTGGTCTATGAGGCGTTGCGGCAGGGCGGTTACTACCCTTGGGATTATCAGCCACTGCAAAAAGCGTCGGAACGCTATATGCGAAATCACATGGATCTGAATGATGTCGAAGAAAAACAACGTTTCCCACGCGGCGAATAGTCGTACGCTTGGGTTTGGTGGGATGGATCCCTTCGGTTTGATCCGCGTCAAAGTATCGGCTGTTGTGGGTTGCTAGATAGATCCCACACAATCATGTTTTAGGAGCGAACAGCATGTCTCACACCCCGCACGAACTGGCCGAAGAGTTTCCGGACAAGGTCGAACTGATGAGCCAACTCAAGCAATCGGACGCACATTTTGCGCGTCTGGCCGATGAGTATCACGAGATCAACAGGCAGGTGCACCGGGCCGAGACAAATATCGAACCCGTGGAAGAACTGGCCGAAGGTGAGATGCGCAAGAAACGCGCGGCGCTGAAAGACGAAATTTGGGCAATGTTGACTAAAGCCTGAGGGCTTGGGCGGGGGCTCTGCCCCCGTCGCGGCGGGCTGCGGTTCCCCTAAGGTATATTCAGCCAGGTGAAGATCAGGTCACCTTGTAGGGCAGGGTGCCGCGCGTATGGGTATCGATGCTCAAGCGGCGCTCCAAAGGTGGGACTGAACGCTGATGGCAGGTTTGCCGTTCGCAAATCCGGCAGGAAATGCCGATAGGCTCGTAGGCGCTGGCATTGTTGATGTCGAGATTGTCGGCGTAGACAAGGGCCTGCGCATGGCGCACCTCGCATCCCAGGGCAATGGCATAGCGGCGGACCGGCGCGCCGTAGGAACCGCCTGATTTCGAGATATCGCGCGCCAGGGAGATGTATTTGACCCCGTCCGGTGTTTCCGCAAGCTGCAACAGAAAGTGCCCGGGCGTTTCGAACGCGCGATGCACATTCCATAGCGGGCAGGCGCCGCCAAAGCGGGCGAATTGCAACCGCGTTGCGGAATGGCGTTTGGTGATGGTTCCGGCCTGATCAACGCGGACAAAGAAGAACGGGATGCCCTTGGCCCCAGGCCGTTGCAGCGTTGAGAGGCGGTGCGCGATCTGTTCGATTGATGCGCCGAAACGGGTACTGAGCAATTCCAGATCATGGCGGGTTTCCTGTGCAGCAGCCAAAAAACTGGCATAGGGCATCAGCGACGCACCGGCAAAGTAGTTGGCCAATCCTATCTTGGCGATGGATCGAGCCTCGTCGCTTTGGAACTTGGCAAAGTCCAGCGTGGCTTCGAGCAGTTTATCCTGACTGATCAGAGCGACCTGCAGCAGCAACTGGAAGACCTGTGTTTGTGGCGCGGCGCGGGATGACAGGCGCAAGGTCTTGCTTTCAGAATCATAGGCGCGCAAGGTTTCGATGTCTGAGAACACGACTTGAATTCCGCGTTCGGCCAGGCTGTTCAGCGCGGCCTCTCGGATCCCCCCTGGTGCCTCGGCCCGATTGGCGAACAGTTCAGCGGCGCGGTCGACTGCATCGATGTAGTTGTCGCAATAGTGAAAGAAGTCTCGCACCTCTTCCCAGGGGCTGGCTTGCGTGCGTGAATCTTCGCGTCCCAATGCCTCATCCAATGAGGCGAGGCGTTCATGGGTTTGCCGATAGGTGCGATGAAGTTCGATAAAGGCCCGCGCCAGAGCGGGCGCGTTCGAAGCAGTCAATCGCAGATCGGCCAAAGGTGGAATGGCATCGGCAAAAACCGGATCGGCGAGCGCTTCGCGCATATCAGAGACCAGACGTTCGCTGTCACCTGTGCTGAGCTCGGTGACATCCATCCCGAACTCCTGCGCCAATGCCAGCACGACAGTGGTTGAGATCGGGCGGTTGTTGTTTTCCATCTGATTGAGGTAGGGCAGCGATACGCCAAGCTTTGCGGCAAATTCTTTCTGCGTGAGGGACAAACGGGTGCGCATCTCGCGCAGTTTGGCGCCTGCGTAGAGTTTTTGGGTGGGCATGGCGTGCCTTTGCAAGTTTACCTGTCTGGGAGGCTAACTTTGCAAACTCTGGAAGGCAAGCGGGCTTACAGGCCCAATTGTCGTTCGCGCCGGATCACCGAATAGATGGAGCAGATGGCCAGAACCGCCGTCGTCAGCATCAACCATAACAACGGCATGGCGCCTGTCTCGACTGTCAATAAAGCTCCGGCAAGCGCGCTGAGCCCTGCGCCACCACCCAGCATGATAGCCCCGCTCAGGCCCGCTGCGGTTGCTGCCAGATGCGGGCGAACAGAGAGTGCGCCGGACGTCGCGTTGGGTATGGTCATCCCGTTGCCGAGTCCTACAAACGTCATGAGACTAAAAAAGCTAAGTGCGCTACCGGCGCCGATCAGGAACAGCACGGCTGAAATTGCCACACCAGCGGCGTTTAGAATGCTGCCCCAAAGAACCATTCGGTTGACGCCAAAGCGCACAGAGTAGCGCCCGCTTAGGAAGTTTCCGAGAAAGTATCCAACCGCAGGCGCACCAAAATAAAACCCAACTTCGGCTGCGCTAAGCCCGAACAGTTCGGTTCCAATGAATGGTGCGCCGCCCAGATAGGCGAAGAATGCGCCGGACGAGAAGGCAGACGAAAGCGAATAGCCCCAAAACCGGGGGGATTTCAGAAGCTCGGGATATTCCCTGAATTGTTGGATCAGGGTTTTTCCGCTTTTTGCAGAGGTTTCGCCGAAATCCCAGTAGGTTAACGCCAGGATCAGTGCGCCCAACGCGAATGGTAGCCAGAAATTGGCTTTCCAGCCAAAGCTTTCTTCAAGGATACCACCGATCGCGGGGCCAATCATCGGAACCACTGCCATGCCCATGGTGACATAGCCAATCATAGACGCCGCCTGATCTTGATCATACATGTCCCGCACTGCCGCGCGGCTGAGAACCATCCCGACAACGATCACCGCCTGGCACATTCTAAAGAATAGAAAAACCTCGGCAGTGGGGGCGTAGATGCATCCGAGCGTTGCCAGCAAAAACAACCAAAGTCCCCACAGCAGCACCGGCCTGCGCCCGGCTTTGTCCGCGATGGGGCCGATCAGGATTTGCAGCACCGCATTGACCAGCAGATACAGCGCAATCGACAATTGCATGACCTTGTAGTCAGTCGCAAAATACAGCGCCATGTTCGGTAGGCTGGGCAAGAACAAATTCATGCTCAGCGCCGCTAGGCCTGACAGTAGTACAAGTGTGCCGATTGTGGGTGGCGTGCGGCGAACCGCAGTCGATCTGAACTGCATTGTTCACATGTATAGTGGCGGTTTTTGGGAATGCCAGATCAGTATCGGGCGAACCGCATATATTAGCAATTTTACAATTTATCAGGATGTGATTTTCATATATTTGCAAATTTGCTGGAAAGAACTTTAGCCAAGGTTGCTCAGCGGGTAGTGTTCGCCAAATTTAACAGGGGATATGCGCCATGAAAGACATCCTTTCCGAGCTTGAAAACCGTCGTGACGCGGCGCGTTTGGGCGGTGGGCAAAAGCGAATTGATGCCCAACACGGTCGCGGCAAGTTGACTGCGCGCGAGCGGATCGAACTGCTGCTGGACGAAGGCAGTTTCGAAGAGTTTGACATGTTCGTCAGCCACCGCTGCACTGATTTCGGCATGGAAAAACAGCAGCCTGCAGGGGATGGTGTGGTAACCGGTTGGGGCACGATCAATGGTCGCATGGTTTATGTGTTCAGCCAGGATTTCACGGTCTTTGGTGGCTCGCTTTCGGAAACGCATGCTCAAAAGATCTGCAAGGTCATGGATATGGCGGTTCAGAACGGAGCGCCCATCATCGGCATCAACGACTCGGGTGGTGCGCGTATTCAGGAAGGTGTGGCGTCACTTGCGGGATATGCCGAGGTGTTCCAGCGCAACATCACGGCCTCGGGCGTGGTGCCGCAGATCAGCGTGATCATGGGCCCCTGTGCCGGTGGTGCGGTGTACAGCCCGGCGATGACGGACTTTATCTTCATGGTCAAGGACTCGTCCTACATGTTCGTGACCGGCCCCGACGTGGTCAAAACCGTTACAAACGAAGTGGTTACGGCTGAAGAGCTTGGTGGCGCATCAACCCACACCAAAAAGTCATCCGTCGCGGATGGCGCGTTTGAAAACGATGTTGAAGCACTGGCCGAGGTGCGCCGCCTTGTCGATTTCCTGCCGCTGAATAACCGCGAAAAGCCCCCTGTCCGTCCGTTCTTTGATGATCCGGATCGCGTGGAGAAATCCCTAGATACTCTGGTGCCAGACAATCCGAATACGCCTTATGATATGAAGGAACTGATCACGAAGATCGCGGATGAGGGCGACTTCTACGAAATTCAGGAAGATTTCGCCAAGAACATCATCACCGGTTTTATCCGGCTCGAAGGGCAGACTGTTGGCGTTGTTGCGAACCAGCCGATGGTTCTGGCAGGATGCCTGGACATCGACAGCTCGCGTAAAGCGGCGAGGTTCGTTCGCTTCTGTGACTGTTTCGAGATCCCGATCCTAACCCTGGTCGACGTGCCAGGCTTCTTGCCGGGAACGCAGCAGGAATACAGCGGCGTGATCAAGCACGGTGCCAAACTGCTTTATGCCTATGGCGAAGCAACCGTGCCGAAGGTCACAGTTATTACCCGCAAGGCTTATGGCGGCGCCTATGTGGTTATGGCGTCCAAGCATCTGCGCGGCGATTTCAACTATGCCTGGCCCACGGCCGAGATCGCGGTGATGGGTGCAAAAGGCGCGACCGAGATCATCCACCGGGCCGATCTGAAAGATGCCGAGAAAACCGCGCAGCACGTGGCAGACTACGAGGATCGCTTTGCGAATCCGTTTGTGGCGGCTGAACGTGGCTTTGTGGACGAGGTAATCATGCCCCATTCAACCCGCCGCCGTGTTTCGCGTGCTTTCGCCAGCTTGCGGGGCAAGCAGCTGAAGAACCCATGGAAAAAACACGACAATATCCCGTTGTAAGGCCCTCAGGGCGGAAAAACCGCCCTGCGCCTTGGGTCACGTTGAATATGAGGATGGTTTAGAAACTGCCGCCAAATACGGCAGGTTTGACAAAAACTGCTAAATAGTTGAATGATCCGCCCCAGCAATCATAGAACTGCGCAGGCCACAAGCACTGCGCGCGCGACCCCGGAAGGAGGAGCTTGCCATTGGCGGGTCCGGGGCCGCGCCATAGTTTTGCTGTCCAGTTTGTTTGCAACTCCGGCTTTCCCACAATCGGAAACCCCGCTGCCCGTGCCGTCTGGCCAGCCTGTTCACCTGAACAGTGTCCTGTTGGACAATAATCCGGGTGAGCTTTGGGTTCGGTTTCGGTTCATTGCCCCAAAGATCGGCGCAACCGTGGGTCGGATCGGCTATGACGTCGCCACGAAGGATATGGCGCATCTGTGTCAGACCCTAGCGATTGCCTATGTCGCTCAGCACGAATTGGACCCGGCACTTGTGATTATATCGCTGGCGGACCGGCCTATCGAATTCGGCGACAGCGCGCCGGATGCCACACAGTTCTTTGAAGCCTACCGGTTGGAACCGTCCGGGTGTATCTGGGAGGGGCTTTGACCATGATCATCGAACTTCATGTGCTCAAAGCGTCTCAGATCAATGATGCGGCTTTGGAGGTGCGCACTATGACCTCATCCCGAAACGGGTGTGATTTTCCCGGTATCAAACACGACGTCATGCCAGAGGTGTCGATATGCTGAAACATCGCGGATTTCCCGGGCGTCTGGCTGGCACCGATTTTCAGTTCACCATTCGCCGCGCCAACCCTAAGGGCGTAACCCCGATCACCCGTCGCGAACGGTTTCGGGATCGCAAACCAGCCGACCGCAGGGCCGATGCAGGCTTTATGGAAGCGCTATGGCAGGCGTTCGGTGATCAGCCGTTTGAACGCGGCAATTTGGATGCGGGCCGGCTGAGTTGGCTGTTCGGGCGCGAAGTCATTCCGGCAGAAGATCCGTTCGATCCGGAAAGCTATGATGCGTTGCTGGTAATTGATCTGGACGCCGCTCGTGCGTCGTTCCCTGATTTGTTCGGCACGGGTTGATCATGTTGAACCTGACGCAGCCTTTGGCAAGTAAGACCCCGCCCAGTATCGGGCAGGGTCGAATGGGCGCGTCAGAAGTTCAACTGGGCGGCGACCTGTATCCGATTGCCATCGAAGTCTTGCCCCGAGTTCACGTCGTTCCGCTCGCCATAGATGTATTCGGCGCTAAGGGTCAGGTTGTCGGTCGCTTTGTAGAAGGCGTTGACATGGATGGTCTCCAACTCGGTGAACGCCAGTGTTCCGGTCGATGTGGCCAGATCATAGTCCTCGCGTCCGTAAGCGATGCCAACGTTCCATTTGTCACTCAAGTCCTGCCGGAACTCGACCGTGTAGCCATCGACATCGTTGGCCTCACCCCCGACAATCGCATCGCCCAGGCCAATCAGGTATGGGCCAAGGGCCTGACCGTGGACATAGTTGACCTGAAACAGGCCACCCGCCCAGGGGCGGATCGAGCCCGACAGAGTAACGCCCCACTGATCGACCTCGGTCGCACCGTCGCTTGTTTGAGCGTTGCCATAGAGCGCCGAAGCACGCGCAATATATGTGCCGTTGTTATACTCGGCTGCAGCGGTAAGAACCGGGTCGTCCGAGTTCGATCCACTGACATTTTCTTCGATCGAGGTGCTGAACACGGTATTCGAACCCAGATTGGCTGTGTAACGGACCTGCGGTACCCGGGCGAATGCGATACCGACAGGACCATTGAACTCAACCGAGGTCGGATAAGTGTCCAACGGCTGGAAGTTGGTCCAGTACTGCCCGATCAACCAACTGTCACCAATGGTGATATTGGCATGACGCAACCGCAGCTCTGCCGTGCCATTCGAGGCGAACAGATCCAGCTCCAACTGTCCGCCGATCTCACCGATGCCGCTTGGGGTACTTGTGCGCAATCCGATCCGCGATTGGCGGATCGTCGCGCCAAAGGTTCCATCAGTTGCAGCCGATGGCTCGCCAATGACGTTCACAAAAGCGGTATCGCCCTGATCAAATTCGAAATCGTAGAAGAAATCGGCTTTGACGTAGCCATAAACGTCGAGAGTGGTGTTCCCGATTCTGAAATCACCATTAGCAGGGCCCGCGCGGTTGGCCTCAAGCGCTTCGACTCTGGCGCGCAGCGCATCCAGTTCGGCCTGTGTCTGGGCGTCCTCAGCCACAGCATTCGTGCCGGTCAAACAGAGTGCAGAAGCCGCAAGAAGGGTCGCCTTTTTTCCTATCGTAGTCATGTGGGTGTTTCCTTGTGTGCGAGTAAGCACTTGCACCGTTCCACGCGCTTTGTGGCTTCGGAAATCACGAGATCGGGACGGAAAAGCCTATATTTCTCAAGGGAATGTGCATTTTTGGACGCGCTAAGTCACGATGGGGTGAAACGTTCTGCCAAGCGTATGATTGTGAACATGTTTCCACCCAGGCCGATTTCTTCAATATGTGATGCTGCGCCTGCAAAAAGGCTGGCTCGGAAGCTGAAATATAACAAAACTGTGACGCCGGGCCTCGGGTGCAGGCCTGAATCGCCGCAAAAGGCGATCGGCGCAATTTTGCGCGGAAACTTGCCGCATGGGCAAATTCCAGCCGGAATCTTCTCAGGAAACAATACTTTGTTTGCTGCTTGGATTGTGGCGTGCAACCTGAGTGGGCCGTGCGGCTCTACTTTGCCTGCGCCGCACATGCACCTACTATTCCGTACCCCTTCCTTCCGCGGGCAGGCTTGTGTTCCCCACAATGTCCTGTCCGCGTTTTTCTTTGAGCATCCTGCAGGTATCAAGCGGCATAAATCTGCGCAAAATGTGAATTTGCTGTGTTTGATATTGAATAACAGAGCCCAAACCCCGCATCTGACCTTAAAGATATCAAATCGAGCAAGAGGGCAGACTAAATGCAAATCTCACGTATTATTCTGGTTGCAGCAACTTGCGCGGGCCTGTCGGCCTGCGGTGACACGACCGGCGAACAGGCTTTGCTGGGTGGCGGAGCCGGCGCAGTCGGGGCTGCGGTCCTCAGCGCGGACCCGCTGTTTGGGGCAGCCGTTGGCGCCGCGGGTAACGTCCTTTACTGCAAAACGCAGAACAACTGTAACTAACACAAATTCCTTGGGGCGTTTTTCGCCCCATCCGTCATCGCGTATCACGCCGTTGCGGGGATCCCTCCCTGCGGCGGCGTTTTGCGTTTCCAGAGCACCAAACCAAAGGACATCGCATGTTCAATAAGATCCTGATCGCCAACCGGGGCGAGATTGCCTGCCGGGTCATCAAGACCGCCCGCAAGATGGGTATCGGCACCGTTGCCATTTATTCGGACGCGGACAGGAACGCGTTGCATGTCTCGATGGCGGATGAGGCGGTGCATATCGGTCCGCCGCCTGCGAACCAGTCTTATATCGTGATTGACAAGGTCATGGACGCCATCCGTCAAAGCGGCGCACAAGCGGTTCACCCCGGCTATGGCTTCCTGTCTGAAAACGCGAAGTTTGCCGAGGCGCTTGAGGCCGAAGGCGTTGCTTTTGTCGGCCCGCCCAAAGGCGCGATTGAGGCGATGGGGGACAAGATCACCTCGAAAAAGATCGCTCAGGAGGCGGGCGTTTCGACGGTTCCGGGATACATGGGCTTGATCGAAGACGCGGAAGAAGCGGTCAAGATTTCGAACGAGATCGGCTATCCGGTGATGATCAAAGCCAGTGCCGGTGGCGGCGGCAAGGGTATGCGGATTGCCTGGAGTGACGAGGAGGCGCGTGAAGGTTTCCAGTCGTCCAAGAACGAGGCTGCGAACTCGTTTGGCGATGACCGGATTTTCATCGAGAAATTCGTGACCCAACCGCGCCACATCGAAATTCAGGTTCTGTGCGACAGTCATGGCAACGGCATCTATCTGGGCGAGCGTGAATGTTCGATCCAGCGCCGGAACCAGAAAGTGGTGGAGGAAGCGCCGTCGCCGTTCCTCGATGAAGCAACCCGCAAGGCAATGGGGGAACAGGCTGTGGCCCTAGCCAAGGCCGTGGGCTACTCCAGCGCGGGTACGGTAGAGTTTATCGTTGACGGTCAGAAGAACTTCTACTTTCTCGAAATGAACACCCGCCTGCAGGTGGAACACCCGGTGACCGAGTTGATCACCGGCGTCGATCTGGTTGAACAGATGATCCGCGTGGCCAATGGTGAGCCCTTGTCGATTACGCAGGACGACGTGACGCTGACCGGATGGGCCATTGAAAACCGTCTGTATGCGGAAGACCCATATCGCAACTTCCTGCCCTCAATCGGGCGTCTGACCCGCTATCGCCCGCCGCAGGAAATTGCCGCTGGCCCGATGCTGATCAACGGTAAATGGCAGGGCGATGCGCCGGAAGGTCAGGCCGCTGTGCGCAACGACACAGGCGTCTATGAAGGCGGCGAGATCAGCATGTATTACGATCCGATGATCGCCAAACTTTGCACCTGGGCCCCGACCCGCGAGGCGGCGATTGAGGCAATGCGCGTGGCGCTGGACAGTTTCGAGGTCGAGGGCATTGGCCACAATCTGCCGTTCCTGTCGGCGGTGATGGATCACCCCAAATTCGTCAGCGGTGATATGACGACCGCCTTCATCGCCGAAGAATATCCGGATGGGTTCGAAGGTGTCACCTTGCCCGAAGGTGATCTGCGTCGGATTGCAGCCTCTTGCGCTGCGATGCACCGCGTCGCCGAGATCAGGCGCACGCGCGTGTCGGGCCGGATGGACAATCACGAACGCAAGGTTGGTAAGCGCTGGGTTGTGGCTGTGGAGGGGCATGAGCTTCCGGTTCAGGTCAATGCCGACAAAGAAGGCGCGACGGTGAAATTCGAGGATGGATCAAGTCTCCGCGTTTCCTCGGATTGGACACCGGGTGATCAACTGGCGGTGCTGGATGTTGATGGCAGTCCGCTTGTTTTGAAGGTGGGCAAGGTTTCAGGCGGGTTCCGGGTGCGCAACCGTGGCGCGGACCTGAAAGTTCTGGTGCGCCGTCCGCGTCAGGCCGAACTGGCCAAGCTGATGCCCGAGAAACTGCCTCCCGACACCTCTAAAATGCTGCTCTGCCCGATGCCGGGGCTGATCGTGAAGATTGACGTCGAAGTAGGGCAGGAGGTGCAGGAAGGTCAGGCATTGTGCACGATTGAGGCGATGAAGATGGAAAACATCCTGCGCGCCGAGAAGAAAGGCACCGTTTCCAAGATCAACGCGGGTGCCGGTGACAGTTTGGCTGTGGATGATGTGATCATGGAATTCGAGTGATGTTCAGCGGGCATCGCGAAATAGACTTTTGCGTGCTCGCTTTTCTGACCTCTGCAATGCTTGGCGGTGTGGTTTTGGCCTATCTGAGACATGAAATCGGAGATTTGACCCTGATCCTGATCGGGTCTGCTTTGGTGCTCGGGTTTTACAGCTGGGCCATTCCGCCGCTTCTGCGCCGCAGTTTCCTTCGGATTCTTGTGGTTTTGCCCCCGTTTCTTCTGCTGGGTGTGATTGGAGGAATAGTCGTCTGGGAATACGTACCGGACGCCGCAAGGGACAAGGTTTACCCGGCTTTGGTGACGGGTTCGGTTATCGTTCTGGGGTGGTTCGTCACATTTCTATTCTCATCCTATGCCGAAGCGCAGAAATTCCATCTTCAGCGTAGGGATACGCTGATTGCTTTGCGAAATGAGATTTTTGCGTTGGTGGATAAACTTGACAACCAGCCTATCGCGGCCCATGCGGAAAAGGTCCAGAAACGGATTCTGAGTGGTGACGGCACGGATGCGAACGGTAATCTGATCGAGTATTTTCCGTTTTCAACCATGGAAAGCGAACCCATCGTGTTCGAGGCGATTTCGTCGTCTATCCCAGCGTTGGGCGAAGATGCTGTTGAAGGCGTAATTCGTTTCTACGCCGAATACACCGATTTGCGCCGGATGATTGAAGATTCCCGAAATGAACAGACTCGCAGCCTATCCCGTGAACGCCGAGTGGCGTTTCATGAACAATTGACGAAACGCAGAATTAGCACGCTGCGCTGGGGTTTGCGCGCGTTGGTTGCAATAAATATTGAGATGGGGCACGAAAATCCCGAGGGGATCAATCGCTCTGGCGAGAATGAGGATGTAAACCCTTGACCCTATTGTGTAAAATAGGGGCTAGCAGCCGATCAGATATCGCCGCTGATCGGCTTTTCCGGAGATTTTTCTGGTTGGTCACTGCTATAAAGCATGATCTTTTCCTCACCTTCTACGTCGTAAACATAATATCTATTGGTGAATATTTCAATTACGGTTTCGCCGCATCACGTCGCTCGCGGATTTCGCGTTCACGTAGCGGGGTTTTGTCGATGGATCGGCCAATCTCGCGAACGCTCCACGGGCTGGGTTTGCGCAGTTTCACCACACCATCCTTATCAACGAATACCATCTGGAACCCGCGCGGGCGTAGCTTTGACCGGATCGGAGATCGCGCTGACGGGTCAGTATCTGTCAGCACAATCACATCCCGATCCCGCATCGCGTCCTCGCCATCCAGCAACATGTCGATCTGTTGCTGGAACCGGGGGTCAGCGGGCGTGTCCGCAAAGACGACGATGGGCCGGTTGACCCACAGAAATTCGCTGAGATCGCTGTCGCCTGCCGGGCGAACGAACTCCTCATCGGCGGGTGCCGATCCGTCGGCCGCCAAAGCCGCCAGCGGGAATAGCGCCGAAAAAACAAAGGCAAGCGTTCGTGTCATGGGGCCTCCTGCTGGAATGAATATAGCCCCTGTCCGCGTGAATGCGACCGGTGATTTGTACAAGGGGTTCAAATTCTTTTGTTTTACAGCTCGCAAATCGACCCCTTCAGTGACAACAGCGCGCAGGCCAAGGCCGGGCGCGTCCCGAATCGAGAAAAGGATATTGCCATGACCGATAAGAAAGACTGGCAGGCGCTGGCCGAAAAAGAACTGCGTGGTCGCCCGCTGGATGACCTGACCAAAGAGACGCTGGAAGGCATCGACGTCAAACCTCTCTATACGCAAGAAGACACCGCCAACCTGCCGCATATGGGCTCGCTGCCCGGGTTTGGTCCGTTCACGCGTGGGGTGAAGGCGACCATGTATGCGGGCCGTCCATGGACGATCCGGCAGTATGCGGGTTTTTCGACAGCTGAAGAGTCGAACGCTTTCTATCGCCGCAATCTGGCCGCCGGTCAGCAGGGGGTTTCTGTGGCTTTCGATCTGGCGACGCACCGCGGCTATGACAGTGACCACCCGCGTGTCGTGGGCGACGTGGGTAAGGCCGGTGTGGCGATCGATAGCGTTGAGGACATGAAGATTCTGTTCGACGGTATCCCGCTGGACAAGGTTTCGGTCTCGATGACCATGAACGGCGCGGTGGTTCCGATTTTGGCGAGTTTCATCGTCGCGGGCGAAGAGCAGGGGCATGACAAATCCGTCCTGTCCGGCACAATTCAGAATGACATTCTGAAAGAGTTCATGGTGCGCAACACCTATATCTACCCGCCTGAGCCGTCGATGAAGATCATCTCGGACATCATCGAATACACCTCAAACGAGATGCCCAAGTTCAACTCGATCTCGATCTCGGGCTATCACATGCAAGAGGCCGGGGCGAACCTGGTGCAGGAACTGGCCTATACGCTGGCGGATGGGCGTGAATACGTCCGGGCCGCGACCGAGGCCGGGATGGATGTGGATAAATTCGCGGGCCGTTTGTCCTTCTTCTTTGCCATCGGCATGAACTTCTTCATGGAGATCGCCAAGCTGCGTGCGGCCCGTACATTGTGGCACCGGGTGATGACCGATTTCGGCGCGAAGTCCGAGCGGTCCAAGATGTTGCGGACCCATTGCCAGACCTCCGGCGTGTCGCTGCAGGAGCAGGACCCCTATAACAATGTGATCCGCACCGCCTATGAGGCGATGAGCGCGGTTCTGGGCGGCACGCAATCGCTGCACACCAACGCGTTGGATGAGGCGATTGCCCTGCCCACCGATTTCTCGGCCCGCATTGCGCGGAACACCCAGCTGGTGCTGCAGGAGGAAACCGGAGTGACCGACGTGGTCGATCCGCTGGCGGGTTCCTATTATATCGAAAGCCTGACCAACGAGCTGGTCGAAAAGGCCTGGGCTCTGATGGAAGAGGTCGAAGAGATGGGCGGCATGACCAAGGCTGTGGCCTCTGGCATGCCTAAGCTGCGGATCGAGGAAAGCGCGGCACGTCGTCAGGCGATGATCGATCGGGGCGATGAGGTGATCGTTGGGGTCAACAAATACCGCAAGGAACAGGAAGACCCGATCGACATTCTGGATGTCGACAACGTCGCCGTACGCGAAGCTCAGGTCGCGCGGCTGGAACGCATCCGCGCCACCCGCGATGAAGCTGCGTGCCAACAGGCACTGGAGGCACTGACCAATACTGCCCGAGACGGCGGAAACCTTCTGGCCGCTGCCGTTGAGGCTGCCCGCGCCCGCGCATCCGTAGGAGAGATCAGCATGGCAATGGAAAAGGAATTCGGCCGCCATCGCGCCGAGGTAAAGACACTGGCTGGTGTCTATGGGGCGGCCTACGAAGGTGACGAAGGCTTTGCCGCGATCCAGAAATCCATCGAGGAATTCGCTGAGACCGAAGGCCGGCGCCCGCGTCTGCTGGTGGTCAAGATGGGGCAGGATGGTCACGACCGGGGGGCCAAGGTCATCGCGACGGCTTTTGCCGATATCGGGTTTGACGTGGATGTCGGTCCATTGTTTCAGACACCGGCTGAGGCTGCTCAGGATGCGGTTGACAATGATGTTCATGTGGTTGGTATCTCGTCCCAGGCGGCAGGGCATAAAACGCTTGCACCGCAACTGGTTGAAGAACTGAAGAAAGCCGGGGCCGAGGACATCATCGTGATTTGCGGCGGGGTGATTCCGCAACAGGACTATCAGTTCCTCTATGATCACGGCGTCAAGGCGATCTTTGGGCCCGGAACAAATATACCTGAGGCTGCGCAGGATATCCTGCGACTGATCAAAGAAGCGCGCAGCTAGTTTCAAGCACAGGATTCTCGACGAAAAATCTTGTGCACGGTAACGCTTGGGTGAAACATGCGACCAGATCTATGGATCTGGTCGTTTTCTTAGGGAGGTGCGGATGTTACTCGATCACTTGGCCGTTGCGGGCGAAACGCTGGAGGCGGCATCGGCCCATATCGAACAGGCGTTGGGTATCTCGCTTCAACCCGGCGGAAAGCACGAAAAATTTGGCACTTATAATCGTCTTCTGGGCCTAAGGGATGGTCTGTATCTGGAAGCGATTGCTATTGATCCTGACGCAGCTGTACCTCAGCGAACCCGTTGGTTTGATCTGGATCGGTTTTCAGGAGAACCACGTCTGACCAATTGGATCTGTAGCGTTCCAGATATTGAAGCCGCACTTGCAACGTTTCCTGATGGCACTGGCACACCAATTGATCTGACCCGGGGGGCTTTGACTTGGCGGATGGCAGTGCCGCCCAACGGACGCTTGCCCTTCGACAATCTGTTTCCCGCGTTGATCCAATGGCAGGGCGATTTGCACCCTGCGCAGATGTTGCAAGACAGCGGGTGCAGTTTGCGGCGGCTGATCGTCTATCACCCGGAGGCATTGGAACTGGCCCAGCATTTGGGAGAACTTGATCTGGTTGTGTTCGACACCGGTCCGGCCTCGATGCGGGCAGAGTTCGAAACGCCAAATGGGGTGCGCGTGTTGGAATGACGGTTCGGCAAGCCCGCCCGGATGATGCTGCTCAGATCGCAGCGATCACGAACGCCATCATCCGCGATACGTTGGTGACGTTCACCACAGAAGAACGCAGCACCGAAGCGATTGCCAAAGATATTCGCGCGCGTGGCCCGTCTTTTCTGATCGCAGAAGATCAGGGTCAGGTGCTGGGTTTTGCAACATACGGGATGTTTCGCAGCGGACCGGGATACACCAATACGCGGGAACACTCGATCCAGTTGGCGGAAGGGGCGCGGCGCAAGGGTATTGGTCGGGCCTTAATGACCGAACTGGAAGCTGTGGCACGCGCAGACGGGGTTCATGTTCTTGTGGCTGGCATATCTTCTGCCAACCCTTCAGCCATTGCGTTTCATGAGGCGGTCGGGTTCCAAAGGGTCGGCCTTATGCCGGAAGTTGGGTTCAAATGGGGCCAATGGCTCGATCTTGTGCTGATGCAGAAAATTCTTCGTGCAGAGTGACCTGTTCCACCTGACAGTCCCGAATTGGGACGCTAGGGTACGCCCATGTCGATCTGGACCCGCATATCCGACGCGCTGAGCGCCCTTGCCCAAGGCGAAAGCCTGACGGCAGTTTTTGAGAAGCTGCGTTCGCCACCCGAACGTTCGGTGGCCTTCACCATTGCCGTAATCGCGTTGGGGGCCAAAATGGCCAAGGCTGACGGACAGGTGACGCGCGATGAAGTCACGGCCTTTCGGGATGTGTTCCAGATCGCGCGTGCGGATGAAGAAGGCGCGGCGCGGGTCTTCAACATGGCGCGGAAGGATGTTGCAGGCTATCAGGACTATGCGCGCAAGATCGCGCGCATGTTTTCCGAAGACAGCACCGCGCTTTGTGACCTGATGGAGGGTTTGTTCCACATCGCCATGGCCGATGGGTTCTATCACCCCAACGAGAATGAATTCCTTGAGGACGTCAGTCGCATCTTCGGACAGACAGATGCGCAATTCCTGGCCTTGCGCGCGCGCTTCGTGCCGGATGCGCCCAATGATCCTTATGTGGTTCTGGGCGTTTCGCGCAACATGCCGGTGTCTGAGATTCGCAAAGTGTGGCGTCAACTGGTGCGCGATACCCATCCCGACGCAATGATGGCACGCGGTGTCCCGGAAGAGGCGATCCGCCTTGCCGAAAAGAAGATGATCGACATCAACCAAGCCTGGGATGACATCAACGGCGCGCGGGCCTGAGTGGATGCGTTTGGCGACCTACAACATCGAATGGTTCGCCAACTTGTTTGATAAAAACGATGCGCTGATCATGGATGACAGCTGGTCGGGCCGTCATGAGGTGACAAAGGCCCAGCAGGTTGAGGCGATTGCCAAGGTTCTGACCGCGCTGGATGCGGACGCCATCCTGATCGTCGAAGCGCCCAATACCGGTAAGCGCCAGAACACAGTGCGGGCATTGCAAGGCTTTGCCGAGGCATTTGATCTGCGAACGCAGCGCGCGGTTATGGGTTTTGCCAACGACACGCATCAGGAACTCGCCCTGCTCTATGATCCCGAAGTGTTAACGGCCCAACATGCGCCGCGCGACGATGCGAATGCGCCGCGGTTCGATCGTTCCTTTCAGATCGATTTGGATGTGGATGCGACTGAAGATGTGGTGCGCTTCTCGAAACCCCCGCTGGAGTTGCTGGTTCAGTCAAACTCCGGTTTTGAGTTCCGCATGATCGGCGCTCATCTCAAATCCAAAGCCCCGCATGGTGCAGAATCCCGCGATGAGGCGATCCGGATTTCAATCGCCAACCGGCGCAAGCAACTTGCGCAGGCAATCTGGCTGTCACGGCGGGTGGCCGACCATGTCGAGGCACAAGAACCTGTTGTGCTTCTGGGCGATCTCAATGATGGTCCGGGTTTGGATGAGTTCGAGCATCTGTTCGGGCATTCATCGGTTGAAATCTTGCTGCAGGCCGGATTGTTTGACCCCCATGCCGTTACGGCGCATGGACCCCGACCGGGGTCTGTCCCTTCCACGGCCCGGTTCGCCCGCCCAAAAGAGGGCAAGTTTCTTGAGGCTTTGCTGGACTATGTCATGATCAGCGAAGACCTGCGTAATCGCCAACCCGCCTGGCGCATCTGGCACCCGTTTCGAGATGCGACCTGCTGGACATCTGTTGAACTACGCGAGGCGCTGCTGACAGCCTCGGATCACTTCCCGGTCACGCTGGATATCGAGTTGTGATCTTCCCTGAGACCCTTTGAGGGCCTATATTCCCAATATGAAACGCCTTCTGATCATCGCGGCCTTGTCTGCCAACCTCAGCACTCCTGCCTTTGCGCAGGAAGATGACAGCAAATCCCTGATGGAGCAGGGGGCCGAGCTGTTCTTTGAAGGACTGCGTCGAGAGATGGAGCCCGCGCTGGATGAGCTTTTGGGCATGGCGCATTCACTTGGGCCGGCGATGCAATCCTTTCTTCAGGAAATGGGTCCCGCATTGGCCGAACTGGTAGCCGAGATTAAGGATTGGAGCGCTTACGAAGCACCTGAAATCCTTCCAAATGGCGATATCATCATTCGCAAAAAACCTGTGCCTGATGATGAGGTCGCCCCCAAGCCTGAAGATCAGGCACCAGATGAAGGCACCGATATCTGATCGGGGGCCTAACCTTTGATGATCACGCGCACTTCGGATTTCAGGGCGTTTGACAGCGAGTTTAGGCGCGCCTCGGCCACCTCGTTGAACAAGGGCTCAGCCGCTTTGGGCAGGAACAGTTCAAGCTGGCGCTTCTTAGGGTAAAATCTAAGTCTGCCGATGTTGGCTTCGTTGTGCATCCAAAGCATCGCACCGAACCGCATTGCCTTGCCCAGGATCTCGGCCTGTTTCTGCCCAGTCTCATCTAGTAACTCGTACAATGGTGCAAATCGATTGCCCTCACGTTTGTTGCGATAGCGGTGTTGCAGTGCCAGCCCGATAAAGACGCGTTCGGAGTGCTTCAGGCCACCCAGATTAGCGCGGGTGACGTAGTCGAAACAGGCCTCGGCCCGATAATCGGGATGCGCGCGCCAACTCACGTCATGCAGCAGGCAGGCGGCCTTGACTAACCTAACCCGCGCGGGCGGCGCTGATTTGAACAATGGCATCACAAAACTGTAAAGGTTCCGCCCAAAACCAGGCAGGCGGGCATCTTTGGATTCGGAAAACCGGCTGGCCTCGATCAAAGGGTCTCGATCCCGGATCTCTTGCGACATTTGCTCGTACAACAAACCTTCGCGGATGCCGTAGCTTGAGATCGCGATGTCCTTGGGTTTGAAGGTGCGAATCAATCGCCCCAGAACATCCATCGCATAGGGGATCAACGCCATTCGAGAGTTGGACACACCTGCTTGGCTGCGCAGTTTGTCGTGATCATTGGCTTCGATGAACTTGATCGTGTCACGCACCTGCGTGGTGGTCATGCGGTACTCATGCAGAACATTCAGAGGGTAGCCACGGCGCAACATATCGATCCGAGCGAATGCGCGCCAGCTACCGCCGACAAGAAACAAGCGGTCCCGCTGCTGACCAAGCTGAGCGCGCAACTCCTCCATCGTGTCCTTGATATGCGCTTTTCGCGCGCGCCGCCCACCTTTGATGTCACGCAGTTTCAGCGGCCCAAGGGCTGAGGTCACCCGTCGCCCAACCTGACCATCCCCGATTTCGGCCAGTTCCATTGACGATCCGCCGATATCGCAGATCAGGCCATAAGCACCGGGCCAGCCCAGTAGTACGCCCTGTGCGGACAGGCGCGCCTCTTCCTGACCGTCGATCACAGCGACATGCAGCCCGGTTTGGGCCTGAACCTCGGCACAGAAATCCGGCCCGTCTTTGGCTTCGCGCACGGCGGCGGTTGCAACCACATGCAGGCCCGGCAGGTCCAAGTCTTGCGCCAGTTGCTGGAACCGCCTCAACGCGGCCAGAGCCCTTTCGCGCCCGCGCGGGTTCAGCTTTCCGGTTTCAGACAACCCGGCGCCAAGCTCGCACATTACCTTTTCATTGTAGAAATAAGCCGGCGATCGGGCCGCGCCGTCAAAAATCACCATCCGGACCGAGTTCGAGCCCACATCGACAACGCCCACCCGCGACAGCGCACGCGCGCCAGGGTCATCGAACAGAGGTTTGCCGAATGGGCCCCAGTCCGGGATGTCGGTTTCGACTGTCTGATCCATGTATCTTCCAGATATTCCGGGGTTAGAATGCGAAATCACCGATAGTGGGTCAATCACTTGCATTCATCTGATCCGCTTTTTCGTTTATAATCCGCACGGCCAAGGCCCGCGTGATCTCGCGTTTTTCAGCAAGGGCCAGTTGATCCAATTGTTGGACAACGTCTGCGGCTGTCTCAAAGCGGCGATCCATATGTTTCACCAGATAGGCAATAACCTCGGGGCCGGGGTTAAGCTGACGGTCAAGGAAGAGTTTGGCCAGAACAGCCCCCAGCAACGCGTCATCGGGTGGATCAAGGGCAACGTGATGCGCGCCCTCAACCCGGCTTTGCAGGTCGGCGAGTGGGAGCTGCCAAAGCTTGGGCGCAAGCCGTCCGGTCATCAGCAGGGCATGCCCCTCGGCCAGAACCAGATTGTGCAGATGAAACAGCACCTTTTGCTGTTCGATATCATCGACGATGGCTGGAACATCCTCAACCGCGATGGACGAACGGGCCAGTTCCGGCACTGCGTCATAATCCAGCTCGGTTGCCTGAACGATGCGTCCCCCAGTTTCGGCTGCCCAGACATGCGCAAGATGGGTTTTGCCAGACCCAGCTGGGCCGCTAAGCACCAGTTTGTTTCCGGGCCATGAGGTTGCGGATATCATAGCCACGGCTAGTGCATTGGCCGGAGAGACAAAGAAATCATCACGCTCCAGCGCGGTTTTGGCCGGCAGATCAAAGCTCAGTTGTCGGGCCATTTAGTCGTCTTCCCGACCCTGTTGCCCTTCGAGGCCGGTATATAGCCTGCTGTCGAGGTAGAGCGATGTGCCAAACCGGGCCACTACACCAAGGGCGGCGGCGACTGGGACGGCAATCAACATCCCGACAAAGCCAAAGAGCGCACCAAATACAGACAGCGCCAACAGCAGCCAGACCGGGTGCAACCCAACCGAACTGCCAACCAGTTTCGGGGTGAGAAAGTTGCCTTCGGTTACCTGACCTAGGGCAAAGATGCCCGCGATCAGGCCGATATGCGCCCAATCGCCCCAGAACTGGAACAGGGCCAGCCCGATGGCCAGTGTGCCACCGATCAGTGCGCCCAGATAAGGAATAAAGGTCACCAGCCCGGCGATGAAGCCTACGACCAGACCAAACTGCAAACCAGCAATCATTAAAGCGACCGCGTAATAGGTGCCCAGGATCAGGCAGACCGTACCCATTCCGCGCACGAAAGAGGCCAGTACAGCGTCAATCTCGCCCGCCAGGCGCTTGATCGTCGGGGCATGGTCGCGGGGCAGCAGTTCTCCGATCCGGGCGATCATACGGTCCCAGTCCAGTAGCAGGTAAACGGCAACCACCGGGACAATGACCAACAGGACCACGATGTTGATGGCCGATCCAAGAGAGGACAGCACCGTTTCCAGCACATCACCCGTCTTGTACTTCAGGGTCTCCCCGAATGAGACCAACATCTGATGAGTACTGGATTCCTGGTCGAGCAGGGACGGGAACTGTTTCTCAACAAAGCCGCGCAGCTCTTTGAAGAGGCTTGGCAGAATATCGATCAAATCAAGCAGCTGCGTAATAAGAGCAGGAACAACCATCAAGATCGCCAGGATGAACCCAAGTACACCAACGACTGTGATGATGCCTGTGGCTGCCACCCGCGACAGGCCCAGTTTCTCTAGCCGGTCGGCGATTGGATCAAGGAAATAGGCAATCGCGCCGCCGATCACAAAAGGCAGAAGTACATCGCCCAATGCCCAAAGGACCAATACAAAAACCGCTGCGGCGACGCCCCAGTATCTGAGTTGATCCTTAACCGGCAAAGCCATGATTGTCCTCGTGTTCTGGCCAACGAGGACGTTCTTGGCCTAAGGGGCTGATCGATGCAAGGACTTCATGGGTCAGAGCTGGCTGAGGAGCTGGTCAGAAGACCCGAACTCCTTGTCTATCAAGTTCTTTATGAACCGGTGACAAGTCCAGCGCATCCAGCTCTCGATTGCTTTTGAGCGCATGTGCGGCGGCTATTCCGGCCCCTTGGCCCATAACGGCGCAGCATGCCATATTGCGGGTGGCTGCGTGAGCGACCCTGTCGGCCCCATGAGATCGACCGGCGACCAGCAGGCCCTTGAACCCTTTGGGCAGCATCGAGCGATAGGGGATTTGCATGTACCGTCCCGTCGTGGGCAGGATCAGAATACCGTAGCCGTCGATGAATTCGGGGTAGATACCGATGGAATCTTCGAATCTGCCTTGGTGGCGCGCATCATCTTCGGTCATGTTGTAGACCGCGTCGATCTTGCGGGTGTCCCGAATGCCAATGGTCATCCCAAAGTTTCGCAACCTTGCATTTTCACACCCCGGCATGAAGCGGCGTAGCGCTTCGATGGCCAGCATCGACTGACGGCGGCCCTCGATCTCGCCCCGCGTCAGGCTGTCTGGGTCGGTGCCGTCGACCTCGGCCAGATGGATCAGGTTCATATAGGTTAGCTCACCCGTGTCATGCATTGCGCCCCAGGTGCCCGCAATGGTATTCAGGTGCGGCGGAATCAGCCCCTGATCGATGGCCTGCTGAAAGGGTTTGTGCACGAAGGGCGAGAACATGTCGTCCTCTTTCCCGCTGGTCTCGATATTCCATTCGCCACCGCCGCCCCAATCCTTGTAGGTCTGCGGATCGGCCTTCACGCCCTCCATAAAGGCGCGTTTGTCGACGCCCGCCAGATGGAACATGACCGAGGCCGCCATCATATCTTCGCGCGGGGTCTTGTGCGTCGGCGCACCCGCGCGATGAGCAACATCCGCGTCGCCCGTGGCATCAATCACCACGTTGGCCAGGATCGCTTCGCGTCCGGCTTTCGATTCAGTGATAATCCCGGTGATCCGGTCGCCATCCATGATCGGGGCGACGAACTGACGGTGCAGCATTGGATGCACGCCCGCCTCTTCGACCAGCTTATCAGCCACCAGTTTGAACCCTTCGCTGTCCAGCTCATAGCTGAGGGACTGGCTTTCAGGCACTGCCGCGCCCATCTCTTTGGCGCGGGTTTCGAATTCCATGCCGATACCGCCAGCCTCGACCGTTTGTTCGTGGCGGTACCAGGCAAACCCTTCGACCCCTACGGCGGTGATGTTGCCGCCCATGCAGCCGAACCGGTCAACCAGCGATACTTCGGCCCCTGCGCGTGCTGCCGCCAGCGCCGCAGCCAGCCCGGCAGGGCCGGAGCCCACGACCAGCACATCGGTTTGGTGAACCACTGGAATCTGACGGGCGGGTTCCTGAATCGTCTGCATCGGCGCCTCTTGGTGTTTACGATTCCGTTACATTTGGAAAAACTTAATTGGCCGGTCAATCAGAAAACAAACTGAGGCTAAGTTCTAATTTCACCAATGGATGATTGCCCCCGGCGGGGCTTTGGCATAATCACCTTTTTGTTGAAATATCACCCAAAAGGTTACGTCATGCGCCTCAGCCGTTACTTTCTGCCCGTTCTCAAGGAAAACCCTGCTGAGGCTCAGGTCGTCAGTCACCGGCTGATGCTGCGCGCCGGAATGATCAAACAGGCCGCCGCCGGGATTTATTCGTGGTTGCCGTTGGGCTTCAAAGTGTTGCGCAAGCTGGAAAATATTGTGCATGAGGAGCAGGCGCGGGCAGGGCATATCGCCATTCAGATGCCCATCCTGCAATCGGCGGACCTGTGGCGCGAATCCGGGCGGTATGACGATTACGGTCAGGAAATGCTGCGCATGCAGGACCGCCATGGCCGCGATATGCTCTATACCCCGACGGCTGAAGAGTTGGTGACAGACATCTTCCGCGGCCATGTCAGCAGCTACAAGGACCTGCCGCTGACTTTGTATCAAATCCAGTGGAAGTTCCGCGACGAAATTCGCCCACGCTTTGGCGTGATGCGAGGGCGCGAGTTCTATATGAAGGACGGCTATAACTTCGACCTGACCAAAGAAGACGCGCTGCACGCTTACAACCGGCATCTGGTCAGCTATCTGCGCACCTATGAGCGGATGGGCTTGCAAGCCATCCCAATGCGCGCCGATTCCGGCCCCATTGGTGGCGACGATACACATGAGTTTCTGGTCCTGGCTGACACAGGCGAATCCGAGGTCTTTTATGACAGCGCCGTCACTGACCTGACCTTCGGCGACCGAGACATAGACTATGATGACCGTGCGCAATGTCAGGCGATTTTGGAGGAGTTCACGTCGAAATACGCGCGCACGGACGAAACCCATGATGAGGCGCTGTTCAATGAGATCCCTGAAGAGCGCCGCCGCGTGGCGCGCGGGATCGAAGTAGGGCAGATCTTCTATTTCGGTACAAAGTACTCGGAAGCCATGGACGCGACCGTTCAAGGCCCGGATGGCAAGCCGGTTCCGGTTCATATGGGCAGCCACGGTATCGGTGTCAGCCGTCTAATTGGTGCAATCATCGAAGCCAGCCATGACGATAAAGGCATTATCTGGCCCGAGGGCGTGACCCCGTTCCATTGCGGTATCGTAAACCTGAAGCAGGGTGACGACGAAGCGGATGCGGCATGCGAGAAGCTCTATGGTGCTCTGACCGCTTTGGGGCTTGAGCCGCTCTATGATGACCGTAACGAGCGGGCAGGGGGCAAGTTCGCCACTATGGACCTGATCGGCCTGCCGTGGCGCATCACGGTCGGACCGCGTGGTCTGAAAAACGGCGTGGTTGAATTGACCTGTCGTCGCACAGGCGAAAGCGAAGAATTAAGCCCCGAAGCAGCCGTGACCAAGGTCGCGGAAATCTATCAGGGTATCGCCTGACCCGGACGATACACGCAGGCAAGGTCAGCGCGGCGTTCTTACTGCGCCGATACTGGGCGGGCGACCAACAGCTCTCCGTCGGCCTGATTGCCACGTGCGACGACGATCGGGCGACCCAGCCGGTTGACCAGTTCCTTCAGCTCAAAGCCGAGGAACCGTATCCCGCAAATACGCTGACCGGTTGCGCGGTCAGTTATGCAAAGGCGACCCTTGAGGAAGGCAAGGCGATAGCCCTTATCCCTCAACCGGTCTGCCAAACTGTTCCAACTGACAGCTTTTGCAAAAATGGGACGGATCGCAGCCCGCAGTAATGCGGCTGTTTCACAATCCAGTTCTGTTGCTGTTGCACGAACCAAAGTACGGTCCGCCCCTTCTGGTGTATTTTGAATATTCATTGAGCGACCCCCGCTCTGAAATGTGTTCCCCCAAATCAGGGTGACAAAGTTTCTAAAAATAAGCAAAAAGCGAAATAATATTGCTTAATATATGTGGCATTTTGAGTTCAGTCACTCACGCAATGCCCGTATTGACTTCATAGCTGAAACAATATGGCGATGTCTGTGAAGGGCGTCACAACCGACAGGGTAGTTGTTGAATCCAACAACACTTTTTATCTGAGCGCCCAAAGCAGATGCCGGTGTTGATTCGCTCATTTGAGACGATCGCTTTGCACGCGGTCGGTGAAGCGTTCACAAGGCGCTTGACCATTGTGGCAAATGCCGAGAGGGTCGCCGCCAAACAACAAGACCGGAGCAGGCATGGCCAAGACACCCCCGCCTTTTGCCCCTTTTGAATGGAAGATCGCCTGGCGATACCTGCGGGCCCGCCGGGCCGAGGGGGGCGTCAGCGTTATGACTTGGATCTCACTGATCGGGATCACTCTGGCCGTGTTCGCCTTGATCGCGACACTCGCGGTGCGTTCTGGGTTCCGGGCCGAATTCGTCGGCACGATCCTTGGGGCGAATGCACATGTCACTGTCTATTCCTCGGGTGAGATTGATGCACAGGGGCGCGTGATACGCACGATGGAGGATTACGAAGAACGCGCGGCGCGGATCGCGCAGGTTCCGGGTGTGGAAAGGGCGGCACCTTTGGTCAAAGGTCAGGTTCTGATCACAAATCGCGACCGCAGCAGCGGGGTTGAGGTGTTTGGCATCCGGCCCGACGACCTGAAGGACCTGCCGGGCATCGCACAGGCCGAACAATCGGCAGGGGATTTGTCTCTGTTTCAGACGGGTGAGGATGTGATCGCCATCGGCTCTGGCGTGGCGCGTACCATTGGGGCCACTGTGGGGGATACGGTTAAGCTGACCTCACCCAACGGTGTCAGAACCGCCTTTGGAACCTCGCCGCGTGTGAATGCCTATCGTGTGGTCTATGTGTTTTCCGCGGGACGATATGACATCGACCGCACGCGCGTTTACATGCCGTTTTCGCAGGCCCAGAGCTTTTTCAACCGCGAGGGCGTGGCGGATGAAATCGAGGTGATGGTCACGCAACCCGAAGCGATGAACCCGATCCTGATCTCAATCCTCGAAGCCTCAGGTGAGCGTAGCCAGATCTGGACATGGCAGGATGCCTCGGGTGGGTTTCTGCGTGCACTCGAGGTTGAGGACAATGTGATGTTCATCATCCTGTCGATCCTCGTGCTGATTGCTGCGATGAACATTGTCTCGGGCCTTATCATGTTGGTGAAGAACAAGGGGCGCGACATTGGTATTCTGCGTACAATTGGCCTGAGCGAAGGATCGGTCCTGCGGGTGTTTTTCATCTGCGGTGCGTTCACAGGCATCATCGGAACCGCGATGGGCGTGATCTTGGGCTGCCTGTTCGCCATCTACATTGATCCCATCTTTTCCTTTGTGAACTATGTGATGGGTGGTGGGGTCTGGGACCCGTCCATTCGTGGAATCTATGCCCTACCAGCCGAGCTGCACCTAAGCGATGTACTCAAGGCCGTGGCCCTTTCACTGGGCTTGTCTTTCGTTGTCACATATTTCCCCGCCCGCCGCGCGGCGCGGCTGAACCCGGTTGAGGCGCTGCGTTATGAGTGATGCGACATTGCGATTGAAGGGCCTGACCAAGACCTATCTGAAAGGTACTCCGGGCGAAGTGCAGGTTCTGCGGGGCGTTGATTTGGAATTGAACGCAGGCGAGGCGGTGGCGATGGTCGCACCCTCGGGGGCAGGCAAATCCACTTTGCTGCATATCGCGGGTCTTTTGGACATGCCGGATGACGGTCAGGTCGAAATTGGCGGGCAGGATGTCAGTGGGAAAGGCGATCGCACGCGCACGGCTTTGCGTCGGCAGGACATCGGATTTGTCTACCAATTCCACCATTTGCTGCCGGAATTTACCGCCTTGGAAAACATTACCCTGCCGCAACTGGCCAATGGGATCGCTGAGAAAGCAGCGAAAGACCGAGCGATGTCATTACTGGACCGTGTCGGCGTGGCCGCCCGAGCCAGCCATCGCCCGGCGGCTTTGTCGGGTGGCGAACAACAGCGTGTGGCGTTTTGCCGGGCGCTGGCGAACTTACCCAAAGTATTGCTGGCTGATGAGCCAACCGGGAACCTTGATCCGGAAACATCTGATCAGGTGTTTGATGCGTTGATGACGCTTGTCCGGGATGAGGGCCTCTCGGCTCTGATTGCAACCCACAACATGGACCTTGCGGCGCGGATGGATCGGATGGTGCGGCTGGAAGGCGGTATTCTCAAGCCAGTTGAGTGATCGCAACGCCCAGAGCCATCACCGCGATCCCGCCCGCACGTATCCACGTCAGCGGCGTAACCTGGGCCCCAAACAACCCAAAATGGTCAATCGCTGCGGTGCTGACCAATTGACCCAGAAGCACGAAGAACACTGCATTTCCAACACCGAAATGCGGGGCGACATGTGTGATCGTCAAGACGTAGAACGCGATCAGAACGCCCGCGAGCAGCAGGTGTTTGGGGGCCTGTGCAACCTTTGTGATTGCCTCGAACCCCGGAAACACAACCATCACAAGGGCCGATGATCCAAAGGCGATGGCGAACAGGATCACTGCGGCAGTCGTGGGTGAATCGATTAGTTTGCCTAAGGCTGCATTAAGCGCTGCGAGGATAGGAACTCCGATTCCAGCGGCCAGCATGATGGCTGCATATTGCGTCATGAACCTTACCCTCTTGCTTCGTTGATCTGGATCATTGCGCCAAGCGGCGCATCGGACAAGCCTGTAAATGCCATTGCGGATAGGAGGATTCGATGAAGTGGTCAAAGCTGGGAACTGTATCTGCCGCGCTTGTCATGTCGGTACAATGCGCGGCGGCACAAGATGTGCAAACGGGTGCTGAGCTGTATCAGCACTATTGTGCGACCTGCCACGGAATTGACGCCATGGGGCAAGGCCCAATGGCGGGCGTTCTTATTATTCAGCCGACCGATTTGACGGAACTGACAAAAGACGGGCGTTTCCCAACAGCGCGGGTTGTTGCCCGGATCGATGGGCGTGACCCTTTGGTGAGCCATGGAAGCCCGATGCCGGTGTACGGCCCATATTTTGAAGGGCAAGACACATCCATGAAAACGGAAGAGGGGCAACCTATTCTGACCAGTCAGCCTATTGTTGATCTGGTGGCCTATCTCAAAACCCTGCAAGGCAACTGAGACCTAACTGCAAATTCCTTCGATCTTGGCATCGCTCCACGGGATCGCGATGTCACGCTCTCGGCCTTCCTGGGGCAGGGGGGACAGGTCGAAATGCGTACCCAGCATCTTGTGTAGGCGCTTGGTGCGCTGAGCCTGTGGGTCCAACGACCGACAACAGACATATTCCTCGACAATCGCGCCCTGCTGTTCATAGCCGTAAGATAGAAAGTCAGGCGAGGTATCCAGATCAAACAAATACGGGTCCTCGCGCCCGCCATGCTCTGCCGCCGCGCGCAGCGGGTGATAGCCGGTGGTCTTGCGGTTCTGCCACTGCCAGACATGGGTCAGTTCATGCGCCAGCAGCATGGCCGCGATCAGATTCATCTGCTCGGGATAGTCTGACATGTAGTCTTCGAGGTACCAGTCACGCGCGAAATAAACCTTGTCGAATAAAGCAATTGCCGCAGGTTTCCCCGTTACCGGTCCGGGTTCGATCGGTGGAAGGATACGTTCGCGACAAGCCAAACGTGGGCGTGCTTCTCGGACATATGTGATTGGCAAAACGGGCGCACCTTCAACCAAGCGCACGCGATCCAGATTGAGTGTGTCGCCTTGTATCTCGTCAGCAAAATCGCGCTCTTGCTGTGTCAGCGGGCGTCCGCAGGTCGCAAGAGCCAGAAACACTAAAATCAATACACGCACACTCATGGGCAAAGCCTAGCCTGCCGCTTCGGTTGCGCAAGCCGTTTTCAAAGGCTCATCGCAAGAACGCGGCTGATTTCTGTTAGGGACCGGCCCGATTGATCCATCCAGGTGTTAAAGGCCTGTTGCACGGCGGCCATGGCTTTCTTGGATGTGGGGGCTTTTTCCACCACACTTTCGGCGATCAACCGTGCTGTCACGTCCTGTGACAGGATAAAGCTGTCGCGGCCTGCAAACCGCATTGCATATTGGGCGGACGCGCCGCCCAACCGGGATCCGCGTTGGCCCAACATGGCCAGAAGGCCGATATAGTCGGTCGAGGGCCATCCACCCAGAACCTCACCTGCGCCGCCCTGGTCGCGCAGTTCGAGCAAGAATGCCGCGTTGTCCCGGACAGTGGCGATCTTGGTTCCGTTGCGCACGATCCGAGTGTCCTGCAGCAGCGCGTCGAATTTCTCATCGTCCATAAAGGCGCAGCGACCCACATCGAACCCGTCAAAAGCGGTTTCGAATCCGTCCCATTTCGCCTCGATGACCTTCCAGTTGAACCCGGCCTGAAAGATGCATTTGGTCAGGATCGAGAGCCAGCGATCCTCGGGCATTGCCGCAAGTTCTTGCGGCGTTTTGGGCTTGCTGAGTTTGGCATTCAACGCCGCAGCCCCGCCATGGCGACCTGCCGATATCTCAAATATCTCATCAAATGAACGCATTGCTTTAACCTCCGCAGCGCCTGCTTGTGCGTTGATGCCAGATCGCTCGGTCAGTTGCCAAGCGCGATAGATGCGTGGCTTCTACTTTGGAAGGAGTGGTCGGAGCCCACAGAGCGTGCTATTTGAAGCGTTCTACCAGATTTGCGAGGGTCCCACTATGTTTCTGGCCTATGTCACCACCACAGATCGCGGCGCAACCGACCGGTTGCTCAGCGCGGTTGCGGAACACTTGTTGGCCTCGGGTGCGAAACTGGCAGGCGTTGTGCAAACCAACACCGAATGCACCGATAGCAGCCGGTGCGATATGGATGTTCGCGTTCTTCCCGCAGGCGACACGATCCGCATCTCGCAGTCTTTGGGTACGCAATCGCGCGGCTGCCGGCTGGACCCGGCGGCGCTTGAGCAGGCGGTCGGCTATGTTACTGCGTCGTTGGCAGACGCACCGCAGCTGTTGATTATCAACAAGTTTGGCAAACATGAGGCCGATGGCCGTGGTTTCCGCCCGGTGATTGCCGAGGCTCTGGCACAGGACATTCCTGTTCTG
Organism: Ruegeria sp. AH7; assembly: GCF_056541325.1. Lineage (NCBI taxonomy): Bacteria > Pseudomonadati > Pseudomonadota > Alphaproteobacteria > Rhodobacterales > Roseobacteraceae > Ruegeria > Ruegeria sp. AH7. The sequence goes on from NZ_JBQFYF010000001.1 coordinate 121,706, forward strand.
GTCGGCGTAAACGGATTGAATCGCGAGAAGTTTCTGGAATTCACAGGCGGTGAAGCTGAACAACTCACGCCCGATTTGACGGCTATTTCGGCCTGGTTTGACCGCGTCGTGGCCGCGAGGGCGGATGCGGCTTAGCGGCAGCACATGCTAATCCTGTTGGTTGGGCAGCAAAACACGTTGTCTTCATGGTCTTGTCGCCGTAATGGTGGCTCCGGGCCCCGACCGGGCCTGACGCATCTTGCCCGCGTGGTGGAATGGTAGACACAAGAGACTTAAAATCTCTGGGCCGGAAGGCCGTGCCGGTTCGAGTCCGGCCGCGGGTACCAAGATACGTTTTGCAATCCGGAAAGCCGGTTGCAGATGGCTACACCTTCCAAAGTTCGCATGTTAGCTTTGCCCTGAAAAGTCAGGCAAAGGGGTGAATATGTCAGTCACTGTGAAAGAGATGATGGAGGCAGCCAATGCCGTCGTGCCGCGTGTGGATGCGGCGCAGGCCCAAGCATTGATCGAGCAGGGAGCGCTGCTGCTGGATATTCGCGGCGCGGAAGAGGTACAGAAAACAGGCCGCGCAGCCGGGGCACATCATATTCCACGCGGTATGCTGGAATTCCGCGCCGATGAAGCGCTGCAATCCCTTGATCCGCAGATGCGCAAGGACCGCGCAATTGTGATCTACTGTGCGTCCGGTGGTCGTGCAGCATTGGCAGGAAAACTGCTGCTCGATATGGGGTATGAACAGGTGTTCAATCTGGGTGGGCTGAGCGATTGGGTCAATGGCGGCGGAGAGGTCGTGGACGGCTGACAACCTGATCCAGATCAACGCCAAAGTTTGCGCGTTGATCTAACTTGGCATGACGTTCAACCAAATGGATCACATGTCATGTTTCGTCTTGCTGCGCTGCTTTATTCCATGATTGCCACCGCTCTCGCAGGGTCTGCGGTGATTGCTATTTTGTCGTTGGGCATGGTCTCCGTCATGGCGATTCTGTCAGCCGCGGCTGCGGGTGCGCTTGTCGCGCTTCCGGCGGCTTTGCTGGTCGCCCGACGCTTGTACCAGAAGGCAGGTTAATCAGGCGTTCAGGAATGTTCTGACCGCAGCCTCGAATTCTCGTGGTTTTTCAGCGTGCAGCCAGTGGCCTGCACCTGGGATTTTCGCAAAGCGAGCACCGGGAAACAGGCCGCGAATGTGGTCGCGGTGTTCAGGCAAGACATAGTCGGATGCAGCGCCAGACAGAAATAGGGCGGACCCGTCCCAGGCGCCGTCCAATTCGGGAAATCCCATGATGTTTGGCATCTGATCGGCCAACACGTCCAAATTCAGCAACCAGCGTTTTCCCGTAACATCCAGTGACTGCGTGAAAAAGCTCTGCAACGCGCGCTCAACCCCCAACTTCGCCAGTTGCTGTTCGGCATCCGACCTACGGTGGACTTGCGACATGTCAACGGCGCGCATGGCTTCGATGAACTGAATCTGGCTGTGCCCGTATGCGACCGGTGCGATATCAGCCACCACGAGTTTGCGCACCAGATCCCCATGTTGCAGGGCCAGGGCCATCGCGGCCTTACCCCCCATAGAATGCCCCAGAACATCCACGGGTCCGCCGAGCTGCTCGATGACCTGCGCGATATCGCCAGCCAAAGCCGGATAGTGATGGAGTGGATCCCAAAAACTATGAGCATGGTTGCGCATGTCCACGGCGATCACTTGCCGTTCGTCCGACAACCGGCGTGCGATCACGCCCCAATTCCGGGCTGACCCATAAAGGCCATGAGCGATGACAAGGGGCGGCAGGGCGGTCGGATCGCCATGTACAATCGTGTTCAGCATATCCGCGTGATACAGGCGACGATTTGAAACAACCAGCCCCATTGTGGCGCGCCTTCACAGGGGCTAGTGTCGCGCGTCAGGAGAACGCGATGTCACAAGACGCCAAAATTCAGGATCGAATTGCTGAAACCGTTGCGTTGCTGCGGGCCAAACTGGGCGTACGTGACAAAACGCTCCAGGCGTCGATTCGTCGGGCCAAACGGCGTCTCCCGCGTCGGGTGTTCAAACAGGCGATGGTTCTGGCCCGGGCCGAACAAATGGCGGCCCATCCAAAGCTGCGTCTGGTTCTGGACACGCCCACGCTGACCAAAGCCGCTGATGAGGTTCAGACCCATCTTAGCGCCATCAATCTGACCGACCGGCGATGGGGCTGGTTTCTGGGTATGCTGGGCGGACTAGCCTTCAATATGCTGGCTTTTGGGGCACTGGTTCTAGCGTTCCTGATATGGCGTGGCTTGATCTGATCCACTCTTCTGTCTTATGCGCTGTGAACGAGGTTCAATCCCCGAGGGCGGCATGACCACAAAATCTCAGCTCAGGCGCGAACAATTGCGCGAGAAACTGATCGAAGCGGCCGAGTTTCGCATTGACCGGGATGGGCTCAAGGACCTCAGGGCGCGGGATTTGTCCAAGGATGCAGGCTGCGCGTTGGGTGCCATCTACAATGTGTTCGAGGATTTGAACGCCATTATCATGGCCGTCAACGGGCGCACATTTAGACGGTTGGGGCAGGAGGTCGGATCGTCATTTGACGGCAGCGAACCGCCCGTGCAGCGCCTTGTTGTCATGAGCGTCGCGTATCTGAACTTTGCCGATCAGAACACGAATCTGTGGCGTGCGTTGTTCGATCTACAAATGGCGGATGATGGCCCGGTTCCCGACTGGTATCGGGATGCGCTTCGCGGGCTTTTTGCCTATATCGCCGAACCTGTTGGCCAGCTTTTTCCTGATCTGGACAGGGTTGAGGCCGATCTGATGACACGCGCCCTATTTTCATCGGTGCATGGCATTGTGACCCTGGGGCTGGAAAATCGCATCTCGGGCGTCCCGCCTGATCAGATCGAACGGATGATCACGCAGGTTCTTTCTCGAATTGGAAACAAATAGTTTCCTGAACGTCGTTCACAAAAATACTTGAACGCTGTTCATACAATTGTTATATCCGATTTTTGAACGATGTTCATATATCGGAGGAGCACATGTTCAGTACGTTGAAGACATTGATTAATGGGGCAAACGCCCGGGCCGAAGACCGCCTGCGCGAAACCTATTCAATCGAATTGATCGACCAGAAAATCCGCGAGGCCGAGCAGAACCTGAAAGCCGCCAAGCTTACTCTGGCCAGTATGATTCAGAAGCAGCGCAAGGAGACGCGGCAGATCGACGGGCTACAGGCGCGGATTGACGACCTTATGAACAGGGCGCGTCAGGCATTGGCAGATGACCGCGAGGATCTGGCGGAAAGTGCCGCCCAAGCGGTGGCTGATCTGGAAAATGAGCTAACAGCGCGGTCGAAAACCGTGGACCGGTTGGAAGCTCGCATTCTTCAGCTGCGCCATTCCGTACAGGCAGCCAGCCGTCGGATTTTGGATTTGAAACAAGGTGCAATATCAGCCCGCGCAGTTAAGCGAGAGCAGGGGCTGCAGAGGCGATTGAACCGGCATCTGGGCGGGGATAGCCCAATTGACGAAGCCGAAAGCCTGATTGAGCGTGTAATGCAGCAAGAAGATCCGTTTGAGCAATCCGAAATTCTAAGAGATATCGATGCGAGCCTGGATCACAGCACCATATCTGTGCGGATGGAAGAGGCCGGCTATGGTCCGAAAACCCGCGCCACCGCCGTTGAAGTGCTGAACCGGCTTCGCATGCAGCAAGACAGCTAAACCCAATCTCAACTGAACAAGAATTTCTCACGGAGACTTACAATGAATACACGTAACGAAAACGGTTTGATCCTGATGCTGAACGGTGCAGGCGTTGTGGTGGCTTATGCTTTGCTTGCGATCTCGCTGTATCTGTCCACCGATGTGCCGCTTGCCACAAAAGGGTATTGGGGCATGGGGATCGTTCTCCTGACGCTTAGCCTGATTAATGTGGTCAAATACCGCTTTGATGCTCGCACGGCCGAGGATCGGATTAATCGCATCGAAGAGGCGCGGAATGACAAGCTGCTGGAAGATGCGCTCAAGGATACCGACTCGGATATCTGACACTATACGCGCCGGACACAACAGGACACGGCGCCTAGCCCAATACTTTCATCGCATACGATGCGAACACAATGGGCGGGAGAGCCCCGTGTCCGACAAAAAGCGGCGCCCAGATCATCGGGCGCCGTTTTCTTAGATCAGAACCTGACTACAGGTTTGGATAGATCGGGAATTTGGCGCAGAGATCTGCGACCTCGGCTTTGACTTTGGCCTCGACAGCTGCGTTGTCGTCTTCTCCATTGGCGGCCAAACCATCGACAACCTCGATGATCCAGTCTGCGATCTGGCGGAATTCGACCTCGCCAAAGCCGCGCGTGGTGCCGGCGGGTGAGCCCAGACGGATACCGCTGGTGATGGTCGGTTTTTCGGGATCAAATGGCACGCCGTTCTTGTTGCAGGTGATATGCGCCCGACCCAGGGCCTTTTCGGTCGCGTTGCCTTTGACGCCTTTGGGGCGCAGGTCGACCAGCACCACATGGGTGTCGGTGCCGTGGGTCACCGTGTCGAGGCCACCCTTGATCAGCTGATCCGACAGCGCCTGCGCGTTGGTGATGACCTGCTGGATGTAGCTTTTGAACTCGGGGCGCAGAGCCTCTCCGAACGCAACAGCCTTGCCCGCGATGACATGCATCAGTGGGCCACCCTGAATGCCGGGGAAGATCGCCGAATTCACTTTCTTAGCGATATCTTCATCATTGGTCAGGATCATACCCCCACGCGGCCCACGCAGGGTCTTGTGGGTTGTCGTGGTCGCCACATGGGCGTGCGGGAACGGGCTGGGATGTTCGCCTGCGGCCACCAGACCGGCAAAATGCGCCATGTCCACGTGCAGGTAGGCACCGACCATATCGGCGATCTCGCGCATACGGGCAAAGTCGATCTGACGCGGGATGGCCGAACCGCCTGCGATGATCAGCTTGGGGTTATGCTCCTTGGCCAGCGCCTCGACCTGATCATAGTCCAGCATGTTGTCCTGCTGGCGCACGCCGTATTGCACGGCGTTGAACCACTTGCCCGACTGGTTCGGCCGCGCGCCGTGGGTCAGGTGGCCGCCTGCGTCGAGGCTCATGCCCAGAATGGTGTCGCCGGGCTGGATCAGGGCCTGAAACACGCCTTGGTTGGCCTGAGAGCCCGAGTTCGGCTGCACGTTGGCAAAGCCGCAACCAAACAGCTCTTTCGCGCGATCGATGGCAAGGTTTTCGGCGATATCGACGAACTGGCAGCCACCATAGTAGCGACGGCCAGGATAGCCTTCGGCGTATTTGTTGGTCATCACCGAACCCTGCGCCTCCATCACGGCGGCAGAGACGATGTTTTCGGATGCGATCAGCTCGATCTCGTCGCGCTGACGGCCCAACTCGGATGTGATCGAGCCGAACAGCTCAGGGTCACGGTCAGACAAGGACTGGGTGAAAAAACCCGTATCACGAATGTTGGCGTTCATTTGCGCTCCATAGAACTGTGGTGAATAGTTGCGGATTTCCTATAGGAAACCATTCTGATGCAAAAGCGGTAAAGCGACGATTTGGCCCGCTGTGGCGTCAAGTCTGGCGTATTGAGGAAAGGTATGTTTGTTTCGGAACCAAATGTGCAGCACTGGAAACCGGACGTTATGAAAAAGAGAATCGCTTTTCTTGCCAGCGATGCCCAGATGGCGCAGGACGCCCGTGACCGCCTGATTAAGACTTATGGAAACGTTGCTCCGCGCGATGCAGATGTTGTCGTCGCTCTGGGCGGGGATGGTTTTATGTTGCGGACGGTGAAGAACCTGCAGCATCTCGATACACCCGTTTACGGGATGAACCGCGGCACCATCGGCTTCTTGATGAATACCTATCACGAAGACGATCTGCTGGTCCGTCTTGCCGATGCGCAGGAAGAGGTCATCAATCCGTTGGCCATGCGCGCGATGGACCAATCGGGAAAACTGCATCAGGCGCTGGCGATCAACGAGGTTTCATTGCTGCGGGCAGGGCCTCAGGCCGCGCGATTGAAGATCAGCGTCGATGGGCGTGAACGCATGGCAGAGCTGATGTGCGATGGGGCGCTTTTATCCACGCCTGCCGGTTCAACGGCCTATAACTACTCGGCCCATGGGCCGATCCTGCCGATCGGGGCGGACGTTCTGGCTCTGACGCCCATCGCTGCCTTTCGCCCCCGCCGCTGGCGCGGGGCGCTGTTGCCCAAGATTGCGAAGGTGCGCTTTGACGTGCTGGATGCGGATAAACGCCCTGTGATGGCAGATGCGGATTCCGTCTCGTTTCCTGATATCGATTGGGTCGAGATCAGTTCCGAGCCCGCCATCAGACATCGTATTCTGTTTGATCCCGGCCATGGTCTTGAAGAGCGCCTGATCTCGGAGCAATTCACATAAATCGCGAATTTTTTGAGATTTTTTTGACTTTGTGTGAAGCAGTTCACACGGGATTTCTTAACGGTTGGCTAATCTAAACGAGCTCGGAGATCACGCTATGGTGGGAGTGAGTGGCCACCAAACGGCGTTTTCGAATGATTGCGCAAATTTCGCGCTGGCGAGGGTGGGTGGTGCTACGCTCGTCATCAGATATCCGGGCACATTTAAGCAGCTGGGCCCCGGGCAAAATACCCCGGGGTCTATTTCTTTTCAAAGGCTTAAGTGCCGCCTGCCATCTTGTCCCAAAGTGGCAAACACATCTGCCCAACCCGCGCCTCAATCGCTGCGGCGGCATCTACGGCCAGATCTTCGCGCCAACGACGCGCCGCGATTTGCACATTGATCGGCTGTGGCCCACTGGGCAGATCTGCCAGCCGGGCTGGAACACCGGCGGCGGGCAGGCCCAAAAAGTTCATCGAATAGGAATACACGGCGCAGCCTAGAACCTCATGCACACCTTCGGCCCCTTCGGTGTCACGATCAGGCTTGAAAAATGGTTGCGGCAGGAAGGGTGACAGGACCAAAGGATATTCCTGCAAGAACACGGACCATTCGCGCGCATAGTGGCTGCGTTTGGCCAACATCTTCAGTAACTCGGTTTCGACGATGGGCGGGAATTCCTGAAAATAGACATTAAAGATGTCCCGGATGGTCTGCGATCCCGCCGCTTCAACCTCCGATTTCATCAGAGTCAGCACCTCACCCATCAAGGCGCGATACCCGATGCGTCCGCACTCAAACACATCGGGCGGATCGATCTCAACCACCCGGTAGCCTGCATCCAGCAAAGCATCTTTGGCCGTATCCAGCGCCTTTTCGACCTCTGCATGCAGGGCATAGCCAAAGGTGTTTTTGGTAAACGCGACTTTGATTGGACCTTCCAAGGCTTCGCCGCGCCAGGGCAGCGGCACATGGAAGGGGTCCCGAGGGTCCGCGGCAATCAGACTTGGCATCGACAGATGTAGATCCGCCGCAGACCGGCTGAGCAGTCCCTGCACGGACATGGATTGCGCCAGCAACCCGCGCTCAGCTTTTTGGCTGGGGTTCCAGGCCGGCACACGGCCAAGGCCGGGTTTCACCGTTACAGCCCCGTTCGCAGCGGCCGGAAACCGCAGGCTGCCGCCGATATCGTTGCCATGGGCCAGCGCCCCGATGCCTGCCATCACCGCAGCGCCCGCACCACCCGAGGACCCCCCGGCGGAGATATGGCGACCCCAAGGGTTATGCGTGCGGCCGTACAGCGGGTTGTCGGTGTCGGCGCGAAAAGAGAATTCAGGCGTGTTCGTGCGACCGATCACAATGGCCCCGGCCTTTTGTAGGTTAGAAACAACCGGCGCGTCATCTGGCGCGATCAGGTCTTTCAAGGCAACGACGCCGTTGGTTGTGGCGTGCCCTTTCTGATCGACATTCACTTTGATCGTGACCGGTACGCCGAACAGCGGACCGGTATCTTCGCCCTTTGCGCGGACCCGATCCAGATCTCGGGCACGGCTAAGCGCTTCGACGCTCAGGTCCTCGACCACCGCATTGAGGCTTGGATTGACCGCGCGCATCCGATCAATCGCGGCTTGAGTTGCGGACTCGGCACTCAAGTCGCCGCTGCGGGTCAGCTGTGTCAACTCGGTGGCGCTAAGACGCCAGATATCGGTATGTGTCATGAGCCCTCACTGTCTGATCGTGACAGTAAGGAGCCTGTATCGGGTTGCAAGGGGGGCGGTGCAGGCCGCCCCGATCCTATTGAGCGTAACCGATGGTTTGTAGCGCCGTCTTGATCTCGTCCAGAATCGCCGGATCGTCGATGGTTGCAGGCATCTTGTAGTCCTGCCCATCGGCAATCGACACCATGGTACCACGCAGAATCTTGCCCGAGCGTGTCTTGGGCAAACGATCCACCACAACCGCCAGCTTGAAAGCCGCGACCGGCCCGATCTTGTCGCGGACCATCTTGACGACTTCCTGAACCACATCGCCGTGATCACGCGTTGCGCCTGCATTTAAGCACAGGAAACCCACCGGCATCTGGCCTTTCAACTGATCCGAAACACCGATCACCGCGCATTCTGCGACGTCGGGATGGGCGGCAAGAACTTCCTCCATGCCGCCTGTCGACAGGCGATGACCGGCCACGTTGATCACATCATCGGTGCGCGCCATGATGTAAAGGTACCCATCCTCGTCGATCATGCCTGCGTCGCCGGTTTCATAGTAGCCGGGGAAATGCTCAAGATAGGATTTCTTGAACCGCGCCTCGGCGTTCCACAGCGTCGGCAGCGTACCAGGGGGCAGGGGCAGCTTTACCGCAATCGCCCCCAACTCACCCGGTTTCATCGGGTGGCCGCCTTCGTCAAGGATTTGGACATCATAACCGGGCATCGGCTTGGCCGGAGAGCCCAGCTTGATGGGCAGTTCCTCGATCCCCAGCGGGTTGCCTGCAATGGTCCAGCCTGTTTCCGTCTGCCACCAATGATCGATCACTGGTACCTTAAGCGCGTCCTGCGCCCAAATGATTGTATCGGGATCAGCGCGCTCACCCGCCAAATAGAGGGCGCGCAGGCAGGACAGATCGTATGTCGAAAGCAGCTCACCCTTTGGGTCTTCGCGTTTGACAGCGCGGATCGCAGTCGGCGCAGTAAAGAAGCTGCGCACGTTGTGTTCCGAGATCACGCGCCAGAAGGTGCCCGCATCTGGTGTGCCGACGGGCTTACCCTCGAACACAATCGTAGTGTTCCCGTGGATCAGCGGGGCGTAGCAGATATAGGAATGCCCAACGACCCAGCCCACATCAGAGGCCGCCCAGAACACATCGCCAGGATCGACATTATAGATGTTCTTCATCGACCAGTTGAGCGCCACCAGATGCCCGGCTGTTGGGCGTACAACGCCTTTCGGTGCGCCTGTGGTACCCGAAGTGTAAAGGATATAGGCCGGATCATTGCCTGCCACAGGCACGCATTCAGCGGGTTCAACGCCATATTGGAAGCCGTGCCAGTTGAAATCGCGCCCTTCGATCAGTTGCGCAACCTCTTGCTCACGCTGAAGAATCACACAGAATTCAGGCTTGTGGTCGGCCAGATCTATGGCCCCATCCAACAGCGGTTTGTAGTGTACAACGCGGCCCGGTTCCAACCCGCAAGATGCGGCAACAATCGCCTTGGGTTTCGCGTCATCGATCCGCACCGCCAGTTCGTTGCTGGCAAATCCGCCGAAGACAACCGAGTGAACAGCGCCGAGCCGCGCGCAGGCCAGCATCGCCTCCAGCGCCTCTGGGATCATGGGCATGTAGATGATGACCCGGTCACCTTTCTCGACGCCTTTGGCGCGCAGAGCTCCGGCCAATGTGGCAACACGGTTGCGAAGTTCGACATACGAGATTTCGCGCTTGGTATGTGTGATCGGGCTGTCATAGATAATCGCAGCCTGTTCGCCGCGTCCATTTTCAACATGGCGGTCAACAGCGTTCCAGCAAGTGTTCACCTGCGCATCGCTGAACCATTCGTAAAGAGGGGCGTTGTCGTCAAACAGCGCTTTGGTTGGAGGTTGGACCCATTCGATCCCTTTTGCAGCGTCCATCCAGAACGCCTCGGGGTTGTTCTTCCAGCTGTCGTAAACGTCCTGATATGCCAATTCATCGTTCTCCCAAAGCAGTGCGCTTGTTGTTAGGGACCGTCTTCATTTCAGACAAGCTGCGCAAGTGACGGCGCGTCAGTTTATCGCAAAATCTTTGCAGGAACGTTCAGAATTAGCTGCAAATTTTTGCAAACTCTCTAAAAAATTATGGCTCAGGTTTAGGAAAGTTCAGAATTGCAAATTTGCTAACTAGCAGCTGCAAAGGGCCGACTCGTTCTTTAGCTGTGCCGGCCCAGTTTGCGCCCAATTCACCCATATTGTGCGACCGGAGTACCGGCGATGGCGGCCATGTTCAGCAATCCGCGCGCAGTGATCGCCGGGGTAACGATATGTGCTTTGTTACCCATGCCCATAAGTATTGGCCCGACCTCGATGCCATTTGCCTTCATTTTTAGGACATTCCGAACTCCACTTGCGGCATCCGCATGGGCAAAAATCAGCACGTTGGCAACGCCTTCCAGACGCGAGTCAGGGAAAATGCGCGACCGTAAATCCGGGTCCAGCGCGGTATCTAGGTTCATTTCACCCTCATAGATGAAATCCCTTGGCTTCTGGTCCAGTATCTCGATGGCTACGCGCAGGCGCTTGCCGGACCCTTCCGTCTGATTGCCGAACTGCGATTGTGAGCAAAAGGCGATCTTGGGTTCAATACCAAAGCGGCGCACATGCCGGGCTGCCCCAATGGTGGCTTCGGCCAGCTCCTCGGGCGAGGGCAACTGTCGCACATGAGTATCCGCTATGAATAGAGGACCATCTTCAAGGATCATCAGGGACAACGCACCGTGAGGGTGTAGAGCAGCTGTGTTCAAAACCTGCTCGACGTAGTTCAGGTGCCAGCGGTATTCACCAAACGTGCCGCAAATCATGCTGTCAGCTTCGCCCCTGTGCACCATGATCGCACCGATGGCGGTGGTGTTGGTGCGCATGATGGCCTTTGCCAGATCGGGCGTTACACCCTGGCGCTGCATGATTTTATGGTAGGAATTCCAATAGTCGTAGTACCGCGGGTCATTTTCAGGGTTTACGATCTGGCAGTCTTTGCCGGGCCGGATCGTGAGGCCCAGCCGCTCACAGCGCGCCTCGATCACTTCGGGGCGACCAATCAGGATCGGGGTCTCAGTGGTTTCTTCCAGAATGGCCTGAGCGGCACGAAGGACACGCTCGTCCTCGCCTTCCGCAAACACGATCCGACGTGAGGCGGCAGCGGCGGCTTCAAACACGGGTCGCATCAGCAAGGCGGATTTGAAGACGGTCTGGTTCAGCTTTTCCTTATAGGCATCCAGATCCTCGATCGGGCGCTTTGCCACCCCGCTGTCCATCGCAGCTTTGGCAACGGCGGACGACACAACGCCCACCAAGCGCGGGTCAAAGGGTTTAGGGATCAGGTAGTCGGGACCAAATGTCAGCTGCTCGCCCTTATAGGCTGCTGCGGCCTCGGCGCTTGTGGTGGCGCGGGCCATTTCGGCGATCCCGTCCACACAGGCGATCTGCATCTCATCATTGATTTCGGTCGCACCGACGTCCAGCGCACCCCGGAAGATGAATGGGAAACACAGGACATTGTTGACCTGATTGGGAAAATCACTGCGACCCGTTGCGATGATTGCGTCGGGGGCCACCTCGCGCGCCGCTTGCGGCAGGATTTCAGGCGTCGGGTTGGCCAGAGCAAAGATGATCGGTTGTTTGGCCATTCTGTTGACCATCTCGGGCTTCAAAACATTGGGACCGCTGAGGCCAAGGAACAGGTCGGCACCGTCGATCACGTCATCCAGCGTGCGCAGTTCGGTCTTTTGTGCGAACTGGTCCTTGTGCGGATTCATATCCTCTTCGCGGCCCTCATAGACCAGACCGTGAATGTCGCAGAGCCAAATATTTTCCCGCTTAACACCGAGTTTGACCAGCATGCTGAGGCAGGCGATCCCGGCCGCCCCGCCACCTGTCGAGACGATCTTGATATCCTCAAAAGATTTGCCCGCCACATGCAGCGCGTTTTTGGCCGCTGCGCCAACAACAATGGCTGTTCCGTGCTGGTCGTCGTGAAACACGGGGATATTCATGCGCTCGCGGCACAGTTTTTCGACAACAAAACAATCCGGGGCTTTGATGTCTTCCAGGTTGATGGCCCCAAAGGTGGGTTCCAGTGCGCAGACAATATCGGCCAGCTTTTCCGGGTCGGGTTGGTCCAGTTCGATATCGAAACAGTCGATGCCGGCGAATTTCTTAAACAGAACCGCTTTGCCCTCCATCACCGGTTTGGAGGCCAATGCGCCGATATTGCCAAGCCCCAGAACGGCCGTGCCATTTGACACAACGGCAACCAGATTGCCGCGCGCGGTATAGCGCTCGGCATTGGATGCATCGGCTTTGATCTCAAGGCTGGCCTCTGCCACCCCCGGAGAATAGGCGCGCGCCAGATCGCGTCCATTGGCCATGGGTTTCGTTGCCCTGATCTCAAGCTTTCCGGGTTTAGGATAGGCATGATAGTCGAGTGCGGCTTGTCTTTGGCTGCTTGAGTCGGACATCAGCGATACGGCTCCGTTCTAGGATTTGGTTTAGTGTTAAACTATTCTTTTTGACTTGGCTATGCTGTGCCTACTGGGGCGCACAATTCGATATTCTGCATCGCGCGGTTGAAAGCTGTCGTAAATTTTTTACATTACCCTTCACTCACACACCCAAGTCTACCGAACGAGCAGAACAAACGGGCATGACTTTCAAATCCGAGACACCGACCGGGGACTATGTCCCGGTAGCTTCGGTTGGCGTTCTACCAACCAAGGTTCTGCTTGCCGCAGTCGGCCTATGCTGTGTAGCGCTACTTGCCGCCATTACGATATGGCCGATTGAGGCGTCAGCATTCAATCAAGAAGGTGGTGTGATCGAGACCGTCTCTGCTGCGGGCCTGTTTGTTGCAGGTATCGCGGCCTTCTATCGCTTTCCCGGTGTTCGGCGCCTTTATATCGGGCTTGTCTGTTTGTTGCTGGCTGAGCGCGAACTGGAGGCAAGTATCTATACCACAGGCAGCGTGCCGTTCGTGACCCTGGATGGTTTGGATATCATCTTGGATGTCACGTTGGTTCGGATTTTGCTCGCGGTTCTGGTGCTCGGCGGGATTGTGACGCACGGGATACCTTGCGGTTGGCGGGCACTGAAGCTTCGGGCACCATTCCTGCTTGTCTTCGTTCTGGCGGGTACAGCCGCCGTTGTTGCACAGCTTCTCGAAGAAATGGCTGGGTTCTATGGTGCGAGCCTGTCGCTTGCCATGGCCACACGCCTGTTCGTGTTGGAAGAAACGCTCGAGATGTTCTTTTCGATTGGCCTTTTGGCTTCGGTTCTGATCGGATGGCCGAAACTGCTGACCGAAGAGACCAAAGATGAGCCAAACCGCAACCCCATCGCCGATCCGCGCTGAAATCCGCCTGCCTACGCAGGAGTTGCGAGAGGATATCCCGTTCTACACCAAAGTTTTGGGGATGAAGATGGATATGATCTACCCCGCCGATGATCCTCGGGTTGGTGTGTTTTCTGGGCATGGGCTGCGGCTGCGGATTGAAAAGGATGCGCCGGAACCAGCGGGTACGCTGCGTATTCTGACGGACGACCCCGATGGCTTTGCCGAAGGCAAGCGCGCGCTGGTCGCGCCAAACGGCACACGCATTGAAATCGAAGAGCTTGATCCGCCACTTGTGATGCCTGAAACCGTGCATTCCTTTGTGGTTCGAAGACTTAAGGATCAGGCCCCGTGGATCATTGGTCGGGCGGGGATGCACTACCGTGATTTGGTGCCGGATCGCCTAGGGGGGTCGATCATCGCCAGTCACATCCGCATTCCCGACGGTGGTCCGGTGCCGGATATGGTGCATTTCCACAAGGTTGGGTTTCAGTTGATCTTTTGCATTCATGGCTGGGTTGATGTTGTTTATGAGGATCAGGGCGACAAGATGCGGCTGAACGCCGGCGATTGCTTTATTCAGCCGCCGGAAATCCGTCACCGCGTGCTGGAAGCCTCGGACAACGTGCAGGTGATCGAGATTGGCGTTCCGGCCGAGCATGTGACTGAGATTGATCATGAAATGACGCTGCCGACGCCACACTTGCGACCGGACCGGGAGTGGCAGGGCCAGCGCTTTGTGTATAACAAGGCGCAGGATGCGGAATGGGTGCCCTTCCGCCTTCCGGGGTATATCTGTCGCGACACGACGATTGCCGAGAACACCAAAGGTGTGGCCGGGGTGCAGGTCGTGCGCCGTGGGCAGGGTCAGCCCCTCTGGGCGAGCCACGACACCGATATCCACTTTACCTTCGTAATGGACGGAGAGGTCACATTGGAAGGGGAAGGGCGCGAGCCTTACCGGCTGGAGCAAGGTGATGCTTTCGTAATACCGCCGGGAATGCGGACCCGATTGTCTGCCCCCTCAGACAACATCGAACTGCTTGAGGTCACCCTGCCCGGAACGTTCAACACGACCTTGGACTAGTCAAAAAACAGGCGCCCGGGGGTTCTACTTCCCTGGCGTTTTCCAGTAGGGTACATTTTCTGACCAGATGATCAAAAATGGGGAATCGCCATGTCGCTTAAAGATGCTGCCCTGAAAGTCCGTGAAAACGCCCATGCGCCTTACTCGAACTTCAAGGTGGGGGCGGCGGTCCTGTCGGGCTCGGGCACGCTCTATGTCGGCTGCAATGTTGAGAACGTGGCCTACCCTGAAGGAACCTGTGCTGAGGCCGGCGCAATCGCCGCGATGGTGGCTGCTGGCGAAACCGAACTGGCCGAGGTCTATGTGGTGGCCCAAAGCCCACAACCGGTGCCGCCTTGCGGCGGATGCCGCCAAAAGCTGGCCGAGTTTGGGGCCCGTGATATCAAAGTGACCCTGGCAACCACGGATGGTGTCGAGCTAGAGACAACTATCGGCGATCTTCTGCCGGGCGCGTTCGACGCCTCGCATATGCAGGACGTCTGACCAGATGGATGCCCGCTCGATCATCGCCAAATTGCGTCGGACCGAGGTGCCATCGGCTGAGGAGCTGAACTGGTTCGCACAAGGCCTCGCCGATCGTGCTGTCAGTGACGCGCAGGCGGGTGCCTTTGCGATGGCCGTCTGCATGGGCGGTCTAGGTGCCCGGGGTCGCGCTGATCTGACTGTTGCAATGCGCGATAGCGGCGATGTGCTCAGCTGGGATGTCGATGGTCCGGTGATCGACAAACACTCAACCGGTGGCGTGGGCGATTGCGTCAGTCTGGTGCTTGCCCCGGCATTGGCAGAGTGCGGGGCCTATGTCCCGATGATTTCGGGGCGCGGTTTGGGCCATACGGGGGGCACGCTGGATAAGCTAGAGGCGATACCCGGCGTTACCACGCAGATCGGGCAGGACCGTCTGGCTCAGATTTTGCAAGAAACAGGTGCCGCAATTGTCGGTGCGACGGGGCAGATCGCGCCCGCAGATAAACGGCTTTATGCCATCCGTGATGTGACTGCGACGGTAGAAAGCCTTGATCTGATCACCGCTTCGATTCTGTCCAAGAAATTGGCGGCCAGCCCGGATGCCTTGGTGCTGGACGTCAAAGTCGGCAGCGGCGCGTTTATGAAAACGCTCGAAGAGGCCCGCGCACTGGCCACCGCCCTGACCGAAACTGCCAATGCCGCAGGGTGCCGGACCTCCGCCGTGATTACGGACATGAACCAGCCTTTGGCCCCGTCATTGGGCAATGCGCTTGAAGTGGCTGAGGTGATGAAGGTTCTGACCGGTGATGCCGCCTCACCCTTGGCTGAGATTTCTGCGGAACTGGGCGGTGTATTGCTGGCGGATGCAGGGATGTGCGAAACCGCCGAACAGGGCCGGGACCAGATCGCCAATACCATTCGCGATGGACGCGCGGCTGAGCGGTTCGGTCGTATGATGGCAGCGGTGGGAGGCCCACTGCAGTTCGTCGAAACTTGGTCACGTTTCCTGCCCGAGGCCAGCGTCATAAGCGAAGTCCCGGCGCCGAAGGACGGATACATCTCGGCCATTGATGGCGAGGCTTTGGGCCTTGCAGTTGTCGCTCTGGGCGGGGGCCGTCAGGTCGAAAGCGATGTGATCGACCCCGCCGTTGGCCTGTCAAACATCGTGCGTTTGGGCGACAAGGTGACGAAAGGCACCCCGCTTGTCGCCATTCATGCGGCCCGAGAGGATGCCGCGCGGCAAGCTACCGAGCGTGTGCTGGCGGCTATTCAGATCCAAGACGCACCGACCGCCCCACCTGATCTTGTGCACGAAAGGATCACGGCATGAGCCGGGTGTTTCTGATCGTAATGGACTCGGTTGGCATCGGTGGCGCGCCCGATGCCGAGCGGTTCTACAATGGCGACGTGCCGGATACCGGTGCAAATACGGTTGCACATATCGCCCAGGCTTGCGCGCAAGGTCTGGCTGAAGACGGGCGAACCGGGCCGCTGAACCTACCCAATCTGGATGCGCTGGGATTGGGCGCTGCAGTGCGTCTGGCCTCGGGCGATGCGACACCGGGTTTGAACGCGCACCCGATCGGCCTGTGGGGTTGCGCGCGAGAGCTTTCACCGGGCAAGGACACACCCTCAGGCCATTGGGAGCTCGCCGGCCTGCCGGTCCCTTGGGATTGGCATTTCTTCCCGGATACGCAACCGGCCTTTCCGCCTGATCTCAGCCGCGCCGCCGCCGAGGCCGCAGGGACCGAGGGTATTCTGGGCGATTGCCATGCCTCAGGAACCGCGATCATTGCGGATTTGGGGGCCGAGCATATGCGGAGCGGTTGGCCGATCTGCTACACCTCGGCCGACAGCGTGTTCCAGATCGCCGCGCATGAAGAAAGCTTTGGCCTGGATCGTCTGTTGGACATGTGTAAGGCGCTTGCGCCGCGCCTGCATGAAATGAAAGTGGGGCGGGTTATCGCGCGGCCCTTTGTTGGCTCACCTGAAAACGGGTTCAGCCGTACCCCCAACCGCAAGGATTTTGCCATCCTGCCGCCTGCGCCGGTGCTGACCAATTGGGTGCAGGATGCGGGTCGCCGTGTGCACGCGGTTGGCAAAATCGGTGACATCTTTTCGATGCAGGGGATCGATACGCTGTGCAAAGGGTCGGATGCGGACTTGATGGGGCATTTGTCGGATCTGGTGGAAGAAGCTGAAGAGAGTAGTCTGACCTTCGCCAATTTTGTCGAGTTCGACAGCCTGTATGGTCACCGCCGAGACATCAGCGGCTATGCGCGGGCGCTGGAATGGTTCGACCGCGAGATTGGCACAATCCTGCAAAAGCTGCGCCCGGGTGACCTACTGCTGCTGACTGCGGATCACGGCAATGATCCAAGTTGGATCGGCACAGACCACACTCGGGAACAGGTTCCGGTGCTTGTTGCCGGGGCAGGTGCGGGTCAGATCGGCCAAATCAGTTTCGCTGATGTCGCCGCCAGCATCGCCCATCATCTGAACGTACCGGCGCAAGGGCCGGGAAAGAGCTTTCTATGACTGTCGCTGACCTTCCCAAGATCGAACTGCACCTGCACCATGAAGGTGCCGCCCCACCGGCCTTTATCCGGCAGCTGGCGCATGAAAAGCGCATTGATCTGAGCGGGATTTTCAAACCCGATGGCAGTTACGATTTTCGAGACTTTGCTCATTTCCTGAGCGTTTATGAAGCGGCCTGTGAGGTCCTGAAAACGCCCGAGGATTTTCGTCGCCTGACGCTGGCAATCCTTGAAGAGAGCGCTGCAAATGGGGTGGTGTATTCTGAAACTTTCCTCAGTCCCGATTTCTGTGGGGGTGGTGATATTCACGCTTGGCGCGACTATCTGACAGCCATTCAGGACGCATCAGACGAGGCCGAGCGCAAGTTTGGTATCACCCTGCGCGGGGTGGTCACCTGTGTGCGCCATTTCGGACCCGACAAGGCCAAGCGCAGCGCGTATTGCGCGGCGGAAACCGCTGGCGATTGGATCACCGGCTTTGGAATGGGTGGCAACGAATCCGTAGGCACTCAGGGTGATTTCAAATGGGCCTTCGATTGTGCGGGTGAGGCGGGTCTACGCTTGACCACGCATGCGGGCGAATTCGGCGGGCCCCAGAGCGTCCGCGATGCGGTGCGGGACCTTGGTGTCGAGCGCATTGGCCATGGCGTGCGTGCTATCGAAGACCCTGATCTGGTTCACGAATTGGTGGATCGGGGTATCACGCTTGAGGTCTGCCCCGGATCGAATGTGGTGCTGGGTCTGTTCCCGGACTTCGCTGCACACCCGATTGCGCGCTTGCGCAATGCAGGTGTGAACGTCACCGTGTCTACAGACGACCCGCCGTTTTTTCACACGACCATGCGGCGCGAATATGAGATGCTGAACGCAGCGTTTGGTTGGGGCGCCGATGATTTCGCCGCCTTGAACGAAACCGCCCTGAACGCCGCGTTTTGCGATGAAGACACCCGCGCGCGGGTCAAGAAAAGACTGGAGACCACATGAGCGATCACCTGACCATCGTCGACCACCCACTGGTGCAACACAAACTGACGCTCATGCGGGACAAGGGCACCTCGACCGCGGTGTTCCGGCAGTTGCTGCGCGAAATCACCTTGTTGTTGGCCTATGAGGTCACGCGAGAGCTTAAGCTGACCACCCGCCATATCGAAACACCGATGGAGGAGATGGACGCCCCCATTCTGGCTGGAAAGAAGCTGGCGCTGGTTTCGATCTTGCGCGCGGGCAATGGGATGCTGGATGGGGTCCTGGAGCTGATCCCGTCGGCCCGCGTCGGGTTTGTGGGTCTTTACCGGGATGAAGAGACGTTGAAGCCCGTGCAATACTACTTCAAAGCACCTGAAGGCCTGAAGGATCGTCTGGTCATCGCGGTGGACCCGATGTTGGCCACAGGCAATAGCTCTGCCGCTGCGATTGATCTACTGAAAGAGGCCGGTGCCACGGATATCCGTTTCCTTTGCCTGCTGGCTGCACCGGAAGGCGTTGCGCGTATGAAAGAAGCACATCCGGACGTGCATATCGTAACCGCCGCGCTGGATCGTGAGCTGAATTCCAAAGGCTATATCATGCCCGGACTTGGGGACGCCGGGGATCGGATGTTCGGGACCAAATAGGCCCGCTTATCCGCCGCAGATGTTTTGAAGCTGGACCCAATCACGGTCCGGCAACACCTGTTCCAACGTCCGCCCGGCCATTGGGTCTGCCTCGATCAGCCCCAACACTGTTTCGCCGGTAATGTCGCGCGCATAAGCGTAGGGGGTCGAGGGCAGGGCGGCTTGTGCGAACATCGCCAACAAATCCTCGTCCGTCACAGAAGGGCGCGGTTCAGACAGAACCTGTTCGGTATAAGTATCGACGATCTGCGGTGTCAGACCTCCGGTCGTCAGCAGACGAAAGGCCGAGGTTGCACCGGTGCGGTCCAGCAAATCATCCAGCGGGTCCTGCTGCGCAGAACGGGAACGCTCGGCGATGATATATCCGGCGGCCACAGCCGGGTCTTCATGATCTTCGACCAGGGCTCGGTTCAACAAAACTGTCCCGCCCGGCAGGCTCAGGCTGTCCTGAACACCGGCGGGCAGAATGATGATCTGCCGCACCCCGGTCCGCTTTGCCAGCCGGTCCAGCGAGGCCTGCGCATCGCGTGAGGTACAAGCGCGGCCCGAAACACGTTCGATCCGTTTCAGGATTGTCTCTCCGATCTCCTGACGTTTAACCTCGGGCACGACCGAGACAACATGGCTTTGCAACGCGCCCGGTAGCCACAGCAGCATCACCGCCAGAACAGCCGCAACAACCCCGCCCACGCTGAGCCAACGCAACCGCCCAGGATGCGGGCGGGCCCGGTCGATGGCGCGTTGTAGCCGGTCGATGGCTTCAAGCATCGTTTTTTCGCTCTCGGCCAGTTCCAGCGTTTCATCCGGGTCGCCGTCGGGGTTAAATATCGCCGGATATGTCCCAGGGTTCTGCCGCTCCAATGCCGCCAATGACCAATGCGTCAAGGCGCGATCATTGAAATCCGAGATCGTCAGCGTGGCCTCTCCGATAGACACAACAACCTCGCGCCGTTGCTCATCGGGCGAGGGGCGCCACAGACCGGTGGCTTCGATCCGCTGGTACTGTTTCAGGGCCGTCATCTGGGTTGGGTCTGCTCGAAATTTGTTTTGCCGAAGCTTAACACGCCACAAAGGCACGGCGCAAACGTGTTGCGCCCGCGTGTTCAATTGTGCTGGATGGCGGGGCATGGAAGGGGATCGTCAGCACTATGCAGGCAGGGAAAAGAAACGCACCGGTACTGGCCGCTACACTCATGCTAGGGGCGATGGCGATCATCGGGGTCATTGACAATGTGGTGATCCTTTTAGCCGACACAATCGGCCTGTGGCAGTTCCACCTAAGCCGTGCCCTTCTGATGCTGCCGCTGATTGCGGGCTTGTCCCTGATCGGGTTTGGCACGCTTAGGCCCAAACGCTGGGGGCCTGTCATATTGCGCAGTGTTTTGATCACCTTGGCCATGCTGTTTTACTTTGGCTCTTTAGCTTTGATGCCAATCGCACAGGCCTTGGCCGGGCTGTTCAGCGCGCCGATTTTTGTGCTGCTGATCACGGCGCTGGGGTTGAAACAACATATTGGTCGGTGGCGCATCGCGGCTGTGATGTTCGGATTCATCGGCATCTTGTGCGTGCTTCAACCCAGCCCGACGGATTTTGATTTCAGAACCCTGATGCCTATTCTGGGCGGGCTGCTTTATGCACTCAGCTCGATCACCACGCGCCAGTTGTGTTCCGACGAAAGCACTGTGGCATTGCTGGCCAATATGGTGATCACGCTGGGGCTGGCGGGCGCCATCGGTATGGCGTTCTTGACGGCCTTTCCGGTTGCCACATCTGAAGGTGCCGAAGGATTCGTCACCCGCGGTATTGTCAGAGAGTTCCAGCCTGCCATCCCATGGTTGTTGGTGCAGGCAATAGGATCGACAGTTGCCGTGTTCATGCTGATCAAAGCCTATCAGGTGGGTGAGCCATCTTTTGTGGCGGTTTTTGAATACTCGGTGATGGTGTTCGGTCCGCTGTTTGCCTGGGTCGCATTGGGGCAATCGATCGGCGCAATGCAGGTCGCCGGGATCGGGTTGATTGCTTCAGCAGGGGTTCTGTTGGGTTGGCGATCCAGCCGCATGCAGGCCGAGCAGGAGATCGCATGATCATCTCGACTGGGCGCCGATATGTGTTTGTGCATATGCCCAAGACCGGGGGAACCTCTCTTGCGCTGGCACTGGAGCAGCGGGCGATGAAGGACGATATCCTGCTTGGGGATACGCCCAAGGCAATCAAACGCAGACGTCGGGTAAAGTCACTGAACGCACAGGGGCGATTGTGGAAGCATTCCACCTTGGCCGATGTCGACGGGGTTTTGTCGACGCAGGCTATCGAGGGTATGTTTGTGTTTACCTTGGTCCGCAATCCGTGGGATCGGATTGTCAGCTACTACCATTGGCTGCGGACACAGAGCTTTGATCACCCGGATGTCGCCCGCGCGCAAGAGCTGGATTTTGAGGGTTTCGTGTTGCACCCTGCCACGCTCAGAACCTTTCACCACAACCCGGCCCGCACATATGTCACCATGTCCAACGGGATCGAGAAGTGTGACGCCTTCATCCGCCTTGAGTATTTCCGAGATGATGCGCAGTGCTTGGTCGATCATCTTGGGTTCGAACTAACTTTGCCGCATCTCAACAGGTCTGATCGGGACCGAGACTACTGCCAATACTACGTGGCGAAGACGCGTGAAGCGGTGGCACGGGCCTGTGCAGAAGATATTCAGAGATTCGGATATCAGTTCGATGCCTTAGCATAGCTTGCGTTTCCAAACCTGAACCAAAAGCGATGTCAGTGCCGATTTTGTGTAAGAAGTCCGCGCGGAACCCGCCTTAAATGGCCCGAATTGGGCGTAAATATGTCAGAAATAAGTCGCCCTGACATTTTCCGTGCTACCCATAATGCAGTGTTGGTTTGTGCCAAAGGGGGTAGGGCACGTGTTAGAAGTAGTGAGTTTTTCTGAGTTCTCGGATCAGCCTGTTGAGGCTGATCACAACAACCTTGATCAGGCCGTAAACGCCCGCCGTGGGGGCCTGTTGCATGGTACCAAGGTTGCGACCACAAGCGGTTGGAAACTGATCGAACGCATCGCTGTAGGCGATTTGGTCCGAACGCTGGACAACGGGTTTCGCGAAGTGCGTCGGGTTTCGACCTGTTGCGTCGTCATTCCTGCCGATGAGACCCGCGCCGATTATGTGCCGATCTTTGTTCCCGCGCGTGCAGCCTATAACGGTCGGCCTGTCTGGTTGATGCCTGAACAGGGTATGGCCATTGATCTTGCCAAGCTTGATCCGGAGGCAGATGGCGTATCGGTCATTCCCGCACGGCTGTTGAATGGCTCCTGCCGGATGTCATCACAGGTGCCGGGGTCATCGTTTCAGGTGACCACGCTGTTCTTTGACACGGATGAGGTGATCTTTATCGAAGGCGGCTTGCAGGCCTATTGCCCGGCAGGGCGTTTCGGCATGGGCGCGGCACGAGAGCAAGCGCCCTATCAGGTCGCTGAAGATGCAGCGGCAGCGGCACTGATCGCTTCGATTGCCGTCAGAGGAGACGTTTCGGTTCTGGCGAACCCGTTGGGTGCTTTGCCTGCGCCAATCCCGCAGGACCCGATTTTCCCGATCCGCCCGCCTGCAGGGCTGCGGCGCCCGGGGCGCCCGGGTAGACCGAACTCACCGGTTCTATTCTTGCGGTCCGAATGGCGGATTTAAATCCAGCACTAAGCAAGACACAGGCGCGGGTGTCCGCGCCTGTATCTTTATTGTTTAAGCTGCTTTTGCTTCGGGGTCGAACCGGGCGTAGAAGGTCTGACCTTTTTCCGCCATTTCACGCAGCAAAGGCGGGCAGGCAAAGCGTTCGCCATAGGCCTCGGCCAGCTGATCGCAACGCTCGGCCGCGTAAGGCGTGCCGATGATGTCCAACCAGCTGAGCGGGCCGCCCGACCACGGCGCAAAGCCCCAGGCCAGAATGGCGCCAACATCGCCTTCGCGGATGTCTTCCAGAACGCCTTCTTCCAGCGCACGGACCGCTTCGAGAACCTGGGCGAACATCAGACGCTCTTGCACTTCGATCAGGTCGGGCTGATCTTCGGAATGCGGGTATTTCTCGGCCAGACCCTTCCAGTATTCGACACGTTTGCCTTTTTCGTCATAGTCGAAGAAACCGGCATTGGCCTTGCGTCCCAGACGACCCTCTTCCTCCATCCAGAAGATCAGATCGTCGCCCGGATTTTCCGGGTAGGCATTGCCCATCGCTGCCTTGGTGGCACGTGCAATCTTGGCCCCCAGATCAATCGATGTCTCGTCGTTCAGTTGGATTGGTCCGACAGGGAAGCCCAACTGACGTGCGGCATTGTCGATCAGCACGGGGCTCACGCCCTCGGTGATCATTCGCAGGCCTTCGTTGATATAAGGAATGATACAGCGGTTGGCGTAGAAAAAGCGCGCATCGTTGACCACGATGGGCGTCTTGCGGATCTGGCGCACATAGTCCAGCGCCTTGGCGACGGCGCGATCACCGGTTTCCTTGCCTTTGATGATCTCGACCAGGAACATTTTCTCCACCGGTGAGAAGAAGTGGATGCCGATGAACTGCTCGGGCCGAACGGAGGCTTTCGCCAGATCGGTGATCGGTAGGGTCGAGGTGTTCGAGGCAAAGATGCAATCCTCTGGGATGATTGCCTCGACCTTCTTGGTCATCTCAGCCTTGACGCCGGGGTCTTCGAACACGGCCTCGATGATCAGATCACAGCCTTTGAGGTGATCCAGATCAGGGGTCGCGGTGATCAGGCCCAGCATGGCCTCTTTCTTCTCCGCCGTGACCTTGCCGCGTTTGATACCCTTGTCCAGATAGGTCTCGGTATAGGCCTTGCCTTTATCCGCAGCCTCCTGATCGCGGTCGATCAGCACAACCTCCATCCCGGCCTGCGCCGACACCAGCGCGATCCCGGCACCCATCATGCCTGCACCCAGAACGCCGATTTTCTTGACGCGCTGATCTGGCACATCCTTCGGACGTACTGCACCTTTCTCCAGCGCTTCCTTGTTCAGGAACAGCGACCGGATCATGGCCGAGGACGAGGGGTTCATCAGCACATTGGTGAACCAGCGCGCCTCGATCTTCAGGGCGGTGTCGAAGTCGACCAACGCACCTTCGTAGATCGAGCTCAGCAGCGCCTTGGCCGCTGGGAACGCGCCTTGGGTTTTACCGTGCACCATGGCGTTTGCGCCGACAAAGGTCATGAAGCCAGCCGGGTGATAGGGCGCGCCTCCAGGCATTTTGTAGCCCTTCGCGTCCCAAGGTTTCACCAGGTCGGCATCCTTGGCGTTCAGAACCCATTCTTTGGCTGCTGCGACCGGATCGTCCGATACGGCATCGACCAGCTGTGCACCTTTGGCTTTGGCCGGGTCCATCATCTTGCCTTCCAGCAGGACAGGGGCCGCCGCCATCGCACCAACCATACGGCTATAGCGCATGGTGCCGCCGCCACCGGGGAAGATGCCCAGCAGAATCTCGGGTAGGCCGATCTTGGACTTGGGGTTGGTGGTCATGACGCGGTGGTGACAGGCCAGCGCGATCTCAGTCCCGATCCCGGCACAGGTGCCATTGATGGCACAAGCCACGGGCTTACCGCCTTTTTTGGTTTTGAAGTCCATGCCTGCCAGTTCCAGCTTGCGCAGGATGTGGTGGCCGCCCATGACGAAATCAAACAGGGCCTGTGCCGGTTCGTCCCCGGCTTCCTGACGGATAGTCGCCAGTGTGCTTAGGTCCATGCCACCGGCAAAGGATCCTTCCTTACCGCTGGTGATCACGATGCCTTTGACTTCGTCATCTTCCAGAGCTTGATCAACCAGAGCGCTGACCAGCTGGAACGCCTCACGTGTCATGACGTTCATGGATTTGCCCTGAGCGTCCCAGGTGATGAATGCGACGCCGTCTGCGTCTTTGGTCAGAGTGAAATCAGTCATTGTCATCTCCAATCTGGTCAGCCGTCAGCGGGCTGCCATCTTTGCGGGTAAAGCGAAAGCCGTCGGCATCAAACTTCACCATCATGTCTATGTCGCTGTAATAGCCGGTCTCGGTCGGGGTCCGTGTGCCCACCACCAGAAAGGTCGCGGGCGCATCGGTTCTGTTCACAAGGTGATGGCCGTTGGCCTCACCTGCAGGCCAAGCGGCGCAGTCACCGGGCAGCATCTGGTGTTCGCCATCATCATCGATCAGCACGCATTCGCCGCTGAGCATGATGGCAAACTCGTCCTGCTCCATATGGTAATGGCGCAATGAAGACAGGCCCTCCGGCTCCAACCGCACGATGTTGACGCCATATTGGGACAGTCCTCCGGCATCTCCGACAGGCTGGACAAAGCGTCCATCGCCAGCCTTTGCCAGCTTGCCGGGATAACCCGAACCACCCCGAAACGGGATTTGAGAAAGATCCAGCTTGGGCATCAGACCCGCTCGATAATGGTTGCCGCACCCATGCCGGACGCGATGCAGAGCGTTGCCAGACCGGTTTCTTTGTCCTGACGCTCCAACTCATCCAGCAGCGTGCCGATGATCATCGCACCGGTAGCACCCAGCGGGTGACCCATCGCGATCGAGCCGCCGTTGACGTTTACCAGCGCCGGATCGACGTCGAAAGCTTGCTGGAAGCGCAGCACCACCGAAGCGAAGGCTTCGTTCACTTCGAACAGGTCCAGATCGCTGATCTTCATGCCGTTGTCGGCAAGGATCTTCTCGGTCACCGGAACCGGGCCGGTCAGCATGATGGTCGGGTCGGTGCCGATCTTCGCGGTCGCCTTGATGCGCGCGCGCGGCTTGAGGCCGTATTTCTCGCCGAATTCCTTGTTGCCGATCAGAACAGCGGCCGAACCGTCCACGATGCCCGAGCTGTTGCCCGCGTGGTGGATGTGGTTGATCCGCTCCAGATGCGGGTATTTTAGCATCGCGACTTTGTCGAAGCCGGGCATCTGCTCGCCCATCATCTGGAAGGACGGGTTCAACGCGCCCAGGCTTTGCATGTCGGTACCGGGGCGCATGTATTCGTCGCGATCCAGAATGGTTAGGCCGTTCTGGTCTTTGATGGTGATGACCGACTTCTCGAACCGGTTATCTTCCCAAGCCGCAGCCGCGCGTTTCTGAGACTCAACGGCCAGCGCATCGGCATCGTCGCGGGTGAACCCATACTCGGTCGCGATGATGTCGGCCGAGATGCCCTGCGGCACAAAGTAGGTGTCCATTGCCAGCGTCGGGTCTACAGCAATCGCCGCACCGTCGCTGCCCATGGCCACGCGGCCCATCATCTCGACACCGCCTGCGATGTAGGCTTCGCCCGCGCCGCCTTTGACCTGGTTCGCGGCAAGGTTCACGGCTTCCATGCCCGAGGCACAGAACCGGTTGATCGCCAGACCGGGGATCGACTGATCGAGGTCAGAGGCCAGAACTGCTGAGCGCGCCAGACAGCCGCCTTGCTCCATCACCTGGGTGACGTTGCCCCAGATCACATCCTCAACGGCGTGGCCTTCGAGGTTGTTGCGTTCCTTGATCGCGTTCAGGGTCAGGGCGGACAGGCGCACCGAGGTCACTTCGTGCAGGCTGCCATCCTTGCGACCCTTGCCGCGCGGTGTGCGCAGGGCGTCATAAATGTAAGCTTCGGTCATGGGTCTTCTCCTTAAGCTCGATCCGACGGGTTGCCGGGCATCAGGTCATAGGGGTGTTTCCAGCCGGGCCGCTCGGACAGGCGAGTTAGCCAGGCATCGATATTGGGCCAGTCGGCACGGTCAAAGCCGAATGGTTCGGGATAGTAGAGGTAGCCGCAGCAGCTGAGATCGGCGTTGGTCACGCCGTCCCCAACAATCCAGTCGCGGCCCTCAAGGTGAGTGTTCAGAACATCGTAGGCCGCTTTCAGACGACCTTGGTTGAAGGCAATCACATCGGCATTGCGGTGTTCTTCGGGGAGGAAATTGATCAGAAAACGGGTCACGCCCGCCATCGAACTGAGCTTGTGGTTGTCCCACAGCACCCAGCGCAGAATGTCGTAGTTCTCTTCACGTGTCTTACCGCCGAACTTGCCGGATTTTTCGGTGACATAAGCCTGAATCGCACCAGATTGGGAGGTTTTGAAATCACCGTCGATCAGGAAGGGCGCTTCGCCCATTACATTGACGTCCGAGCGGAACTCGGGGCTGCGGGTGACGCCTTTGAAGAAATCGACAAAGACCGGCTCCCACTCAAGGCCAGACATTTCCAGCGCCAAAGCAGCCTTATACGAATTGCCGCTTTCACCGAAGCAGTGCAGTTTTATGGTCATGCGAGCGCCCCTCCCAAGGCATGTTGCACGTTATCCTGATCCGTTCCCCGGGCAATCCGGCGGAGCTTGGGGTCATCTGGTCCTCGGGTCAGAGTCCAAGGACCAGATTGAGATCAGAAGTTCACCGCGTCCAGTGCCATTACAGTGTCGGCGCCGGTCTGGATGCGAGCCAGATGCATGGCGGTCGCGGGCAGGCGGCGGGCCATGTAGAAACGGCCGGTGTTGATCTTGGTCTCGTAAAACTCTTTGTCCGAGGCCCCACCGTCCAGCGCATCTTGAGCAGCCTTCGCCATCTGCGCCCACATCAGGCCCAGGCAAACATGACCGAACATGTGCATGAAGTCATAAGACCCAGACAGCGCGTTGTTCGGATTTTTCATGCCCTCCTGCATGAAGTACATGCCAGCGGCCTGCAGATCCTTGGACGCGGCTTTCAGCGGTTCGATGAAGGCTTTGTCATAGGCTTCGTTCTGGCCTGCGTTTTCCTTGCAGAAGGATTTGACCATATCGAAGAACGCCATGACGTGTTTACCGCCATCCTGCGCCAGTTTCCGGCCCACAAGATCCAGCGCTTGAACGCCGTTTGCGCCTTCGTAGATCATCGCGATACGGGCATCGCGGGTATATTGCGACATGCCCCATTCTTCGATGTAGCCATGGCCGCCATAGACCTGCTGCGCCTGAACGGTCATGTCGTAACCTTCGTCCGTCAGGAAGCCCTTGATGACCGGGGTCAGCAGCGAGATCAGCCCGTCCGCATCTTTGTCACCTGAACGGTGCGCCTTGTCGATCATGGTCGCGCCCCACAAGATGAACGCACGCGCGCCCTCAGTGAAGCTTTTCTGATCCATCAGGTTGCGGCGGATGTCGGGGTGAACGATCAGCGGATCGGCGGGGCCGTCCGGGTTCTTCACACCGGTTACGTCGCGGCCCTGAAGGCGGTCTTTGGCGTATTCCACAGCGTTCTGATACGCAGCTTCGGCCTGCGACAAGCCTTGCATGCCCACACCCAGACGCGCTTCGTTCATCATGGTGAACATGGCGCGCATGCCTTTGTGCTCCTCGCCCAGCAGCCAGCCGGTGGCTTCGTCATAGTTCATGACGCAGGTCGAGTTGCCGTGGATGCCCATCTTTTCTTCGATCTTGCCGACCGAAACACCGTTGCGCTCACCCGGAGTGCCGTCTTCGTTCACTATGAATTTCGGCACGATGAACAGCGATACGCCCTTGATCCCCTCGGGGCCACCGGGGATTTTGGCCAAGACCAGATGGATGACGTTATCGGCCATGTCGTGATCGCCCGCCGAGATAAAGATCTTCTGGCCGGAAATCTTATAGCTGCCGTCGCCCTGCGGTTCCGCCTTGGTGCGCATCAGGCCCAGGTCGGTGCCGCAATGCGGTTCGGTCAGGTTCATGGTACCGGTCCATTCGCAGCTTACCATGTTGGGCAGATAGGTGTTTTTCTGCTCTTCCGACCCATGGGCCAGAATAGCCGAGGCCGCGCCATGGGTCAGGCCTTGATACATCACAAACGCTTGGTTTGCGCCCGAGAACATCTCACCTACTGCGGTGCCGATGACATAAGGCATGTTCTGGCCGCCATACTCTTCCGGCATGTCGAGGCCAGTCCAGCCACCTTCCTTTACTTGCTCGAAGGCGTCTTTGAACCCGGTGGGCGTGTACACAATCCCGTTTTCCAACCGGCATCCTTCGGTGTCACCCACCACGTTCAACGGATGCAAAACATTGGTGGCAACCTTGCCGGCTTCTTCCAGAACGGCGCCGGTAAACTCGGCTTCCAGTTCGTCATAGCCGGGGATATCCGACTGCGAGACTTTCAGAACGTCGTGCAGGATGAACTGCGTGTCTTTGGTTGGCGCGTTGTAAACGGGCATGTGAAGCTCCCTTAATTCAGATGTCCGGGTGATAGGCGGTCGATGTTACTCGGCCGCCTTCTTGTCTTGTTTCATTGAAGAGATGACTTTCTCTCCCCAACGCAATTGTTCTTTCAGATCGTCAATCGCCTGCGTTAGCTCTTCGCGGCGTGATTCCATGTCGGCGAGACGTTCACACGCAATCTCGTAGGTGCGCGACATCTGGGTCAGCTGTTGATCACCCACATGGTACAAATCCAGAAGTTGCCGAATTTCTTCCAGGCTAAAGCCGAACCGCTTCCCACGCAGGATCAGTTTCAGCCGTGCGCGGTCGCGTTTGGTGAACAAGCGTTTCTGACCCTCGCGGATCGGGAACAGCAGTTCTTTGGCTTCGTAGAACCGCAAAGTACGCGGTGTGACATCATAGGTCCCGCACATCTCGCGGATGGTCATAAGATCTTCGGTCATTCGTCATACTCTCGTCACTGGTGTCATGAGACACGAGTTGCGTAGTCGTCGCCTGCTTTACAACATGAGAATGACGTTTACGTAATCCCGACGCTGCGTCACTTCAAAGTTGACGTAACATCCAAACACGTAAAGGCGCTGGATCGCAATTTTATTTCCGTTACGTCAGGCTGGAATCGGATCAATCGGGCCGAAAAAACCGAATGTGATCCTGACATGCGGACCACGTCTTGAGGCGCAACAGATCGATTCAAGGGTGGCGAAATTCAGGAAATGGAATTCGCAGTTTGATCCCGCAACTGCTTAAGCGCATCCATCGCTTCGTCCAGCTGTTTGCGTTGTTGACGCAGTTCATCCATCTGTCGGTCAGCCATTTCAACAAAGGCGGCCATCTGCGCCTGATTGCCTTGATCTTCATAGATCAGCAGCCATTGGCGAATTTCTTCCAGAGGGAAACCAAACTTGCGACCGCGCATGATCAGCGTCATCCGGGCGCATTCGCGAGGGCCGTAAAATCGGGACCGCCCTTCGCGGTCTGGCTGCAGCAGCTCGATATACTCGTAGTAACGCAGGGTGCGCGGCGTCACGTCGAATTCCGCGCACATCTCTTTGAATGACAAACGGTTGTCGGACATTCCTGGTCTCCTCCACGGCAACCTACGTCCTTGCCACGTCAAGCGCAACAGGTGGGCTTGCCCTTTGCAATTTCTACGGATCATAAAGGGGCGTCACGATAGGAAGTTAGCAAATGGTCGACAAGACAGTTCTAGCCCGCCAGTTTATCGAAGCGATCCCCCATGCGCGGGCCATCGGTTTGGAGTTGACCCAGATTGGCGCGGGTGAGGCCGAAATCACCATGCCTTACAATACCGACCTTATTGGCGACCCCAGAACAGGAGTGATTCACGGGGGGGCAATTTCGACCATTTTGGATACTTGTTGCGGTGCTGCGGTCATGAGCCATCCGTCCTCGCCCGGTGGGACAGCAACGATCAATCTGAGGATCGACTACATGCGCGCAGCGACTCCGGGCCAGACGATCACCGCGCGGGCCAGCTGCTATCACATCACTCGCAATGTGGCGTTTGTGCGTGCAACGGCCATGGATGATGATCACGACCGACCTGTAGCAACCGCTTCGGGCTCGTTCACGGTTGAGGGCAAATAACATGGCCAGAACCCGCCCTGAGCCGATGCAGGTGGTCAAGCAACGCCGCGATGGCGCCTTGCGCGCGTTGATCGACGGCGTGCCTTACATCCGCTTCTTGAACATAAGTTTTGATCGCAGGGGCGATGAGCTGACCGGCGTTCTGAACTTCGATGAGAAACTGATTGGAAACCCGTTCCTTCCTGCTATTCACGGCGGTGTAACGGCCGCGTTTCTCGAGGTCACAGCCGTGATCACGCTGAGTTGGGAGTACATGTTTTCCGAAATCGAAAGCGGTGAAATCGATGCTGAGGCCATCGTGACCGACGAAAACATCCGCTTTCCGAAGACTATCGATTTCACCGTCGACTATCTGCGGTCAGGCCTGCCACGGGATGCCTATGCGCGCGCCTTCGTCAATCGGGCCGGTCGACGCTATGCCTCGGTCCGGGTCGAGGCCTGGCAAGACAACCATGCCAAACTGTTTGCGCAAGCGACCGGGCATTTCTTGATGCCGCAGCCGGCTCGGGACAAGGGCTGATCATGACAGATGCCTCGGCGCCCATAACGCATGGGCGGGTGCTGAAAATCGCCATTCCCATTGTGCTGTCCAACGCAACCGTGCCCATTCTGGGTGCGGTAGATACCGGTGTGGTGGGGCAGATGGGGGCTGCGGCCCCGATCGGAGCCGTCGGTATCGGTGCGGTGATCTTGTCCGCGATTTACTGGATTTTCGGGTTCCTGCGGATGGGCACGACCGGCCTTGCCGCACAGGCGCGCGGGGCAGGGGACAGGGAGGAGATGCGCGCGCTGCTGATCCGTGGGCTGATGCTGGGCGGGGCTGCAGGGCTGGTTTTCATATTTGCGCAGGTCGCAATTTTCAGCGGTGCGTTTCTGTTATCGCCAGCCAGTCCCGAGGTCGAAACCCTTGCCCGCACCTATCTGGAGATTCGGATTTGGGGCGCTCCCGCGACGATAGCTCTTTATGCAGTCACAGGCTGGCTGATCGCGGTTGAGCGTACGCGGGGCGTGTTTATTCTGCAAATCTGGATGAACGGGCTCAATATCGTTCTGGATCTGTGGTTCGTTCTGGGGCTGGGCTGGGGTGTCGAAGGTGTGGCGATTGCCACTCTGATCGCGGAATGGACCGGGTTGGCGCTGGGCCTGTGGCTCTGCCGCGATGGATTTCGAGACCGCATCTGGCGGGATTGGCCCCGCATCTTTGATGCCGTGCGTTTGCGCCGGATGTTGCAAGTGAACAGCGATATCATGATCCGATCCATCCTGTTGACCGGGTCTTTTACCACCTTTCTGTTTGTTGGCTCGGATTTGGGGGATGTTAATCTGGCGGCCAATCAAGTTCTTTTGCAATTTCTGGAGATCACGGCCTTTGCATTGGACGGCTTTGCCTTTTCGGCCGAGGCGCTGGTCGGCAGTGCCGTGGGCGCGCGGGATCGGTATCAGGTGCGGCGCGCCTCGGTCATGGCATCGCAATGGGGCGTTGGGGGCGCTGTTTTGCTGGGCGCGGTTTTCTTTCTGGCTGGCCCCGGGTTGATCGACCTGATGTCCACATCGCCCGAGGTGCGGCAAGCAGGGCGCGAGTTCCTGTTCTGGGCTGCCCTTGCCCCGGTGATCGGCGTGGCCAGCTGGATGTTCGATGGCATCTATATTGGTGCAACCTGGACCCGGGCAATGCGCAACGCGATGCTGCAATCAGTGGCGATCTATGTTGTCGCCCTGTTTGTTTTGGTTCCTGCGTTCGACAATCATGGGCTTTGGGGCGCGCTGATGGTGTTGAACCTAGCACGCGGCGTGACCATGGGCTGGCGCTACCCCCGGCTTGAGGCGCAGGTTGCCTAGAGCAAATCCAGCAGGTTCTCGGGCGGACGACCAAGTGCGGCTTTGCCTTCGGCAATAGCCAGCGGGCGTTCGATCAGGATCGGATGATCTGCCATGGCCTGGATCAAATCCGCGTCAGGCGCGTCTTTTGACAGGCCTAGTTCCTTGAACAGCTTCTCACCCGTTCGCATCATCTGAATGGCGGGTACGCCCAGCAATGCCTGCGCCTGGCGCAGCGCGTCGACCGAGGGTGCATCTTCAAGGTATTTCCGAACCTGAACCTCTGCGCCGTGCTGTTCCAACAAGGCCAGACCCATGCGGGATTTCGAACAGCGCGGGTTGTGCCAATACTCAATCACAACCAATCCTCTCGTTTGCTGCCCACAGCTTGCGCCACGGTGTTAAACCCGTCTTGGGCCAGCAGGGCATCCAGACCTTGGGCAATCTCGGCGGCCAGAGACAGACCGCCATAGACCATCGCCGTATAGAACTGTACCGCCGAGGCCCCGGCGCAAATCTTGGCATAAGCCTGTTCTGCGGTGCTGACCCCGCCGACGCCAATAAGGGGCAGATTGCCTTCGGTCAGTTGGCTGAGCTTTGCCAGAACACGTGTTGATTTCTCGAACAACGGCGCGCCTGACAGGCCGCCTTGTTCAGACTTATGCGCGCTACGCAACCCTTCACGGGACAGCGTGGTATTGGTGGCGATAACCGCATCCACGCCCGTCTCGACAGCCACGTCTGCAATGTCGTGCAACTCGGATTCTGTCAGATCTGGTGCGATTTTCAGAAAAATAGGCAGCGATCGAGGCAGAGTGTTGCATGTTTCGATCACGCCGCCCAGCAACGCGCCAAGGGCTGCTTTGCCTTGCAGGTCCCGCAGCTTTTCGGTGTTGGGGGAGGATACATTTACGGTGGCAAAATCCAGATGCGCGGCACAATGGGCCAGCACTTTGGCAAAGTCACCGGGCCGGTCGTCGCTGTCTTTGTTTGCCCCCAGATTCAGGCCAATCACCGCATCCGCGGGGCGGGCGGCGAGCCGCTGGGCCATAACCTCCATGCCTTCATTGTTGAAGCCAAAGCGATTGATGGCGGCACTATCCTCGGTTAGCCGAAAGAGACGTGGCTTAGGGTTCCCAGGTTGCGGGCGTGGGGTCACTGCGCCCACTTCGATAAATCCAAACCCGGCGCGCGACAGCGGGGTCAGGACCTCTCCGTTCTTGTCAAACCCAGCGGCCAGACCAACGGGGTTGGGCAGGCGCAAGCCGGCGATTTCCGTCTCCAGCCGCGCAGACGTCACCGGCCCCGGCATCGGGGCCAGCCCGGCCTTTAGCGCTTTGATCGACAGGCTATGCGCCGTTTCGGGATCAAATCGATGCAGCGCGGCAAGGCCCAGTTTTTCGGTCAGTTTCATCCGAACGCAGCCCCACCTTTGGCCGCACCACATCGGATCAGGCGCGAGGTTTCAACGGCGGCCTGGCGGTGCACCACGGCCATTTGATAGATCGGGTCGGTCACCATTTCCAGAAACGCATGGGCCGAGGGGTAGCGGGCGATGAACACTTCATCCCATGCCTCGTCCTGCGGTCCGATCAAGGTGGCCTGAAACGCCCCGCGCCACAGGATTGACGCACCCAGTCTGGCGATAATCGGGGCCGTCTCAGCCCCGTAGGTGCGATAGGCTTGCGCCCCGGTCAGACCAGCAGCGGCCAGTTCATGATCCGCTGGGTAAGCAGCCATGGGGCGAAACTTGACAAGGTTCAACATCTCAATCGGCTCATTCCGATCCAGCGCTTTGAAAGCGTCGAACTGTTCGCGCTGGGGATCGATGTAGGCGGTCATGCCATCTCCTCGGGGAATTGATGGGCTTGGCCATCAAAGGGCAGGGGCCGTGACCAGAGCACATCACTCATCCTGATCTGGCGGTAGAGATGCGGAAACAGCGCCCCACCGCGAGAGACCTCCCACTTCAAGTCATCCCCCATCGCATCTCCGTCGCACGCCAGCAAGGTCAGCCCATCGACTGCAGCAAAGTGCTTGGCAGCTGTTTCTGCGGCCTGCTCTGCCGTTGAGAAATGCACAAACCCATCCACGACATCGATCGGCGCACCGTCCGATGCGCCCTTGGCCTGCAATAGAGCCCATTCATCGGCCCGAAATATTTTGTAAATCAGCATGCCTTGGGTGATGCCCCGCACGGAACGGGGAATCAAGTCAGATTTGCCCCTTTGACTCTTCGTCGCCATCAGCGCACGATCTGGTCAAACAACGATAGGGAGTATTCGTATGTTGACCCGTTTCATGGCCTCCGTTGCCGTACTGGGGCTGACCGCTGGGATTGCGGCTGCCGACTATAAACTGACGATTTTACACACAAACGATATCCATAGCCGTATTGAGTCGATCAACAAATACGATTCGACCTGTGACGCGGAAGGCGAAGCCGAAGGAAAGTGTTTTGGTGGCGTTGCACGACTTAAGACTATTCTGGATGCAAAGCGTGCAGACATGGCGGATGAGAACGTTTTGGTTCTGGACGCAGGTGATCCGTTCCAAGGCTCGCTGTTCTACACCACCTATAAAGGTGCGGCAGAGGCCGAGTTCATGGAGGCGATCGGTTATGACGTGATGGCCGTCGGCAACCACGAATTTGACGACGGTCCCGAAGGCCTTGCTGCGTTCATTGATGCGGTCAGCTTCCCTGTGATTTCGGGTAACCTGGATTTGTCGACTTCGGCTGAACTCAAGGACAAGGTGGAAAACCATGTGGTTCTTGAGGTTGGCGGCCAGAAGATCGGTATCATTTCTGCGCTGGCAACCGATACGGTCGACACCTCGAGCCCTGGTAAGGATGTGGTGTTTCAGGATGAGATCGAAAGTCTGAAGGCCGACGTTGCGGCGCTGCAGGATGAGGGTGTCAACATCATCATCGCGCTGAACCACGTGGGTCTGGCCAAAGACCTTGAGATTGCGGCTCAGGTGCCGGGTCTGGATCTGGTGGTTGGCGGTCACTCGCACACGCTGCTATCGAACACCAATGAAGACGCGGCTGGCCCGTACCCGATGATGGTGGGCGATGTCCCGGTCGTACAAGCCTATGCCTATTCGAAATATCTGGGTGAGGTCACGCTAACTTTTGACGATGACGGCAACCTGATCTCGGCAGAAGGTGAACCGATCTTGCTGGATGCATCGGTCACGCCGGATGCCGACATCGCAGCGCGCGTCGCCGAAATGGGTGCCCCGATCGAAGAGATGAAGCAACGCGTGGTTGCTGAAACCGGCGCTGCCGTCGAAGGTTCGCGCGATATCTGCCGGGTTCAGGAATGTGAGATGGGCAATCTGGTTGCCGACGCAATGTTGGCCCGTGTCGCTGATCAAGGCGCTCAGATCGCCATCGCAAACTCGGGCGGCCTGCGCGCATCGATTGACGAAGGTGAGGTCACCATGGGTGAGGTTCTGACGGTTCTACCGTTCCAGAACACCCTTTCGACCTTTGAAATCAGCGGTCAGGGCGTGATTGATGCGTTGGAAAACGGTGTGAGCCAAGTGGAAGAAGTCAAAGGCCGCTTCCCTCAGGTTGCCGGACTGAGCTTCACCTGGGACGCATCGGTTGCCCCGAACGAAGGCCGCATCACCGAAGTGATGGTGGCAGAGGGTGACGGGTTCGTGCCGATTGATCCCGCAGCGACTTATCTGGTCGTGACCAACAACTACGTGCGTAACGGTGGTGACGGGTACAAGATGTTCGAAGGTGACGACAAGAACGCCTATGATTTTGGCCCTGATCTGGCGGATGTGACGGCCGAATACCTGGCTGAAAACGCGCCCTACCAACCGTATGTAGACGGGCGTATCAAGCAGAAATAACGCCCTGCAAAAGATTAAGAAGCCGCATCATAGTGATGCGGCTTTTTTAGTTTTTTGTCTCGAACTGCCTCTCATGATTCAATATACTCAAGCAAGCGACTAGACAGGCTTCTTTTCCAAAGTTCGGGCAAGTAAACCACTGGCATGGCTTTAAAATTTTCCGACTTACCGCAGCTGTATGCCCATGGTTTCGACACCGTGATCGATGTCCGTAGCCCGGCTGAGTTTGCAGAGGATCACCTGCCCGGCGCGATCAACCTGCCTGTGCTGGACAATGCCGAACGCGCCCGGGTCGGAACAATCTACAAACAGCAAAGCCCGTTTCTGGCCCGCAAGCTTGGGGCGGCTTTGGTGTTTCGAAATGCGGCCAATCACATTGAACACAGCCTCAGCCATCATGAAGGGAATTGGCGACCGCTGGTCTATTGCTGGCGTGGGGGACAGCGATCCGGGTCGTTTGCGTGGACACTGCAGCAGATCGGCTGGCGGGCCGAGGTCATTGAGGGCGGGTATCGAACCTATCGGCGTTTGGTGAACGCCTATTTATATGAGCAACCATTGCCCTTTCGACTGTTTGCGCTGGATGGCTATACCGGAACGGCCAAAACCGAGTTGCTGCACCATTTGCAACGGCGTGGCGTACAGGTCGTTGATCTGGAGAGATTGGCCAATCACCGGGGTTCGCTGCTGGGTGAGATGCCTGGGGGACAGCCCAGCCAGAAAGCGTTCGAGTCAGCGCTTTCCGCAGCTTTCTGCGCGTTTGATCCGGCACGTCCGGTTATGGTTGAGGCGGAATCCTCGAAAATCGGTGAGCGGATCCTGCCACCCAGCCTGTGGACGGCAATGTGTGCGGCCCCGCGCATTCAGATCGTTGCTCCGGTCGCGGCACGGGCGGCGTATTTGATGCAGGCTTATGATGATATTCTTTCCGACAGCGCGCGTCTGCGCGATCGCTTGGCCCCGTTGCGGGTTCACCGTGGGCATGAGGTCGTGGATGCGTGGCTGGCATTGATCGATGCGGGCGACAAGCGCGCGTTGACCCGAGCGTTGATCGAACAGCACTATGACCCGGCCTATGCCAAGTCGCGCCGTGCTCACCCTGTAGACCCCGTTTCCAGGGTCGAGGTGCAAAAGCTGGACAGCAGCGGCCTGAGTCACGCGGCGGCAGAGATAGAAACCACGCTGGATCAGCTTTGAAGGCGCAGCCCCGGTGTGTCGGTCAGATGGCCGATCCTGGCCGCCGGATAGCCCGCTGTACTCAGTGCGTTCAACATGGCGTCTGCGTCGTCCGCAGCGACCGCAGCCAATAATCCGCCTGCAGTTTGAGGATCAAACAGCAGGGCGGCTTTGCCATCCGAGGGAAGCTCGGGTGCGATGGATCGGTTGTCAGAAAACAGTGTGGAGTGAACGCCGGAATTGCTCGTTTCGAGGGCTCCAGGCATGACCGGAACCGCGTCCAAATCCAAAATCGCGCCACAGTTCGAGGCGTCGCATATGCCTTGCAAATGCCCGGCAAGCCCGAACCCTGTGACATCCGTCATCGCCTGTGCCCGCGACAATATCTTAGCCGCCTGACCTTGTGGCTGGGTCATCAGCTTGTAAGCTTTTGCGACATCTGCTCCATTTGCCTGTCCTGCCATTTCAGCCGCCATTAAAACGCCGCTGCCGATGGGTTTGGTCAGGATCAACACATCGCCGGGCCGCCCGTCGGCCAATGTGATCGGCAGTTCGGGGCACAAACCGGTGATGGTAAAGCCAAGGGTCATCTCATCACCCATCGAGCTATGTCCGCCCACGATCTCGGCTCCGGCGTCCTGCATGATCTCATTGGCTGTGGTCATAATCTCGGACAGGGTGCGTTCCTGCAACATGGCGGACATGCGCGGCAAAATGATGGTCGCGGTCGCGGCCTGGGGTTGGGCCCCCATGGCCCAGATATCACCAAGCGCATGTATGGCGGTGATGCGCGTCATCATAACGGGATCAGAAGTCAGGCTGCGCAGATGATCTGTGGTCATGACCTGTTGCGCGTTGCCCGTCATCAAAAGGGCGGCATCGTCGCCCGGCAAGGATGTCACATCGGGCCGGATGGGTTTTGGCAGCGCGTGCAATGCACGTTGCAAAGCGCCCCTGCCAACCTTGGCCCCACAGCCACCGCACATGGGTTTATCGCCTAATACCTCGGATAGTCCCGCCGCATGATCGCGCGGCAGGGCAGGAGTTTGCATCGTGGGAAGGTCGCGGAACTTATTCATAAATGTCTGGTCGATGTGGTTTTTCCATCGCCACATCAATGTACCGCTGAACGAAGTGCCCAGCCGTTCCCCCAGCGCGGATTTTCCGCCCAGCGAGATCAGTTTCAAGTAATCCTTCTGCGGCACATAGCGCCTCACTTTCCCGGCCCCCAGCGCTGCCCTCAGGTTGTTGAACAGAACCGGAGCTTCACGCACCGCGTAAACGCCCGCCTTGGGTCGCGGGTTATCGCTCAGGTGGGCGCAGTCACCAGCGGCAAAAACAGCTGGATCGCTGGATTGAAGATGGGCATTCACCCGGATGAACCCGTCCTGCAAATCTAGCCCGGTTCGGGTGATCCAGTCATAGGGGCGGGCCCCCGCGGCGCCGGTGACAAAGTCAGCCTCGATCTGGCGGCCATCCTGCAATGTCACATGATCCGCAGCGATTTCCTTGATCGCGATCTCTTCGAGTACCTCGACACCAAGATCATCCATCGCCTTGCGGATCGTAGCGGCGGCTTTAGGTCCGATCGCAGACAGGGCCATCGCATTGTCGATCAGCGTAACCCGTGCAGGTCGTTGCCGGGCTTTCAATGCTTGGGCCATGGCCATTGCCAGTTCAACCCCCGCGACGCCACCACCGATCACAGCCACGGCTGCGGGGCCTGACTTGTCCAGATACGCGGCCCATCGGCTGGCGAAAGGACCAAGGGGCTTGGCGGGTACGGCGTGTTCTGCAAACCCCGGCAGTCTCGGCATATACGACGTGATCCCGACATTGACCGAGGCGACATCGAACGCAATCTGCAACCGACCGGGCATATGGATCAGTCGCTGATCGGTGTCGATTGCGTCGACGGAACCCAGAACAATCCGCGCATCCGCAAAACGCGCCAGTTTCACCAGATCAATATCCAGTTCAGATCGCGCGTAGTGCCCGGCAACATAGCCCGGTAGCATTCCGGAATAGGGCGCGGTCGGGCCGGGGTTGATCACCGTCACGCGCGCACCGGGCAGTGGGTTCATCCCCCATTTGCGCAGCAGTAGCGCATGCGTGTGCCCACCGCCAATGAGAACCAGATCGCGGGTCAGGGGCAGCGGAGGATTTTGCATAAGGCTCAGTTCGTGCTGTGGTCCGGGACGTCCTCGACCTGCTCGACCGCGTGGGTGGCCCAAAGCTCATCCTCGCCCGCATCCGGCAGATCTCTGGGCTTTTCATGGCGGTGAACATGCCATTTTGCAATGAACAGGGCCGTGATCGGGGCCGTGAGGAACAAAAACAACGTGATCAACAGCTCGTGCAGCGACAGCTTGCCTTCCAGCAGAACCGAATGGCAGATTGAGGCCAGTAGCACGCCGCCAACCCCCAAGGTTGTCGCCTTGGTGGGCGCGTGCAAGCGCGACATCGGATCTTTCAGCTTGATCATCCCAAACGAGCCGACAAAGCCAAAGATGCCCGATACGATCAAAAACACTGTGATCAGCAGTTCGAAGAAAAATGTCATCCCGCCCTCACTCGATAATATTGCCGCGCAGCATGAAGCGCGCATAGGCCACGGTTGATACAAAGCCCAACATGGCGATGATCATGGCGGCCTCGAAGAAAATCTCGGTGCCCTGATCAAGACCGTAGAGGATCATCAGAGCGATGGTGTTGATGACCATCGTGTCCAGTGCCAGAACACGGGTGCCGACCCCGTCTGCAGTGATGATCCGCCACAGGCACATCAGGATTGCCGCTCCGAAACAGGTGAAGGCGAAGTAGATGGCGTATTCGATCATTCGAAAATCTCCTTCAGGCGGCGTTCATAGCGTTGTTTGATCTGATCTCGGACGGCCTCGGGGTCGGGGGCGTCTAGACAGTGGACCAGAAGGTTGTGACCTTGTGCCGACAGATCGCAACTGACCGTACCGGGGGTCATGGTGATGGTGCCCGCCAGCACTGTAATCGCTTCGGGTGTGCGCAGTTCCAGCGGAATGCAGACCCAATTGGGTTGGCGCTCTGCATCGCGTTTGAACAGGATGATCCGGGCAACGGTGATATTGGCCATCACGATGTCCCACAGAACGATCAGCAAATATTCCACGATCATGGGCCAATTGCGCAGTTTCGGCTGATCTGGCCAATAGGGCTGTGTGATAAAGGGGATGATGATCCCCAAAATCAGACCGAACACCAGCGAGTTCAAAGACCCGTTGTTGGCCAGCAGAACCCATACAACTGTCAGCAAAAAGGTCAGATGCGGGTGCGGGAATACGCGGCGCAGTAGCTTGATCATTCTTCCCCTCCCAACACGGCCGAGATGTAGTGCTCGGGCGTGAACAATTGTTCAGCGGTTTGGCTTGTGTATTCCAGTGCCGGTCCGGCAAAGATGGTCAGCAGGATCAGCCCGGCAACCAATCCAAAGACCGACGTAAAGGCCAGACCCGGTTGCGGTTCGGGTGCGGGCAAGGGTATGGCCTCCTCATCCGCAGTGTCCTCGGAGCCGATATGTTCAGCATCGTGGCTTTTCCAGAAGATCAAAGACCCGGCTCGCGCCAGTCCGACAATTGTGACAAACGACCCGATCAGAACAACCGCCCATACCGAGCTGGAACCCGGCGCATCGCGTGCAGCATCCAGAACCAGCAGCTTGCCGATAAAACCCGAGAGGGGCGGCATACCGGCCATGGCGATGGCCCCCACGAAAAACAGCCCCGAGATCAGCCCGGTCTGCGCCATGGGTGTCATCGGGGTGATGGCCCCGCCACGCCGTTCCATGACCAGATCAGCAACCAGGAACATGAGTGCCGTTGCCAGTGTCGAGTGGAATACATAGTACAGCGCGGCTGCGCTGGCTTGAGGCGTAAACAGCGAGATGGCAATCAGCAGGGTCCCCATTGAAGCGATCGCGCAGAAGGCAACCATCCGCGCAATGTGTTGCGACCCCAGAATACCTATGGCTCCGACTGCAAGGGTGACCAGAGCCGCCGGTTGCAACCAGTCGCCCGCCAGCCCTTGGGTTGCTTCGACCTCGGGTCCAAAGGCGAGTGTGTACATCCGAATGATCGAATAGGCGCCAACCTTGGTCATTATCGCAAACAGGGCGGCTACAGGCAGTGGCGCATTGGCATAGCTGGCTGGTAGCCAGAAATGCAGCGGCAGAACGGCGGCCTTGATACAGAAGACCAGCAGCAGCAGCACCGCGCCCACCCGCAACAGGGCGGTATCTTCAGCTGGCATCTCAGCCACGCGAAGAGCAATATCGGCCATGTTCAGCGTGCCTGTCACACCATAAAGCGTGCCTAAGGCAAACAAAAACAGGGTCGAGCCCAGAAGGTTATAGGCGACATACTGCACGCCTGCTTTCAGGCGAACAGAGCCGCCCCCGTGCGTCATCAGACCGTAGGAGGCGATCAGAAGGACCTCGAAGAACACAAACAGGTTAAAGGCGTCGCCGGTCAGGAAGGCCCCGCACACACCCATAAGCTGGAAATGGAACAGCGCGTGGAAGTGTTTCCCCCGGTCATCCCAGCCCGAGGCGATGGCATAGAGCACAATGGGCAGGGCCAGCAATGCGGTCAGCAGCACCATCATGGCCGATAGCCTGTCCAACACCATGACAATGCCAAAAGGTGCCGGCCAATCGCCCAGCTCGTAGACTTGAATATCCCCGCCCGACGCCTGCGCGGTGATGGTCAGTGCGATGCCTAGCAAGGCGACAACGCCGGCGACCGAGAAAATACGCTGAAGGTCCAGATGATAGCGCAGGACCATGATGATAAACGGAGCCAGGATCGCAGGAAGGACGATCGGCGCAACGATCCAGTGGTTCATGCGTCTTCTCCCGGCGCGTCTACGCTGTCCTCTGGGCTCATGTCGATATGGTCATCCTTCGAGGACAGATAGGCCGACAGCGCGATCATCACGATCACTGCTGTCATGCCGAACGAAATCACGATGGCCGTCAGCACCAGCGCTTGCGGCAGCGGATCGGTATAGGGGACTTCCTCATATTTGTTCAGAACAGCAGGCGCGTTCAACGCCAGACGTCCGGTGGCAAACAGGAACACGTTCACCGCATAGGTGATCAGCGACAGGCCAAGAATGACCGGGAATGTTCGGCGACGCAGGATCAGGAAAATCCCGGCGGCGGTCAGAATGCCTACGGCAGAGGCAACCAGCGCTTCCATCAGGCCTGCTCCTTCTCTTCGTCTTGTTCTGGGGGATCATCCCGCAGCGGGTTGATATCCATTGGGAATTCCTGCGCCATGCCCGGCCGCCATGCAAAGCGCGACAGGCTATCGAGCGCCAGCATCACCGCGCCAAGAACCGCCAGGAACACACCCGTGTCAAACAACATGGCAGTGGCCCATTCGAACTCTTCCAGTGGCGGCCAGTTGATGTATCCGAAATCGCTGGTCAGGAAGGGGCGTTCATTGAACCACGCGCCCAGACCGGTGGCCGCAGCGATCAAAACGCCCCAACCGATGGTGCCGTGATAATAGAACCTTTGTCGTTCGATGGCCCATGTGTAGCCGCTGGCCATGTATTGCATGAGGAACGCAATCGCGACGATCAGACCCGCGATGAAACCACCCCCGGGCTGGTTGTGGCCGCGGAAGAAAATGTAGGCGCCCACCATCAAGGCAATCGGCATCATCACGCGAGTTGCGACCACCATCATCAGCGGATGCGAGTCTCCCGATTGTGGCCAATGCGGTTTGCGGTTTAGCAGGTAACCGCGCACATTTGTACCCAGAACCGCCTCGGTCAGGGCAAAGATGATCAGCGCA
This sequence comes from Ruegeria sp. AH7, assembly GCF_056541325.1. Lineage (NCBI taxonomy): Bacteria > Pseudomonadati > Pseudomonadota > Alphaproteobacteria > Rhodobacterales > Roseobacteraceae > Ruegeria > Ruegeria sp. AH7. The sequence goes on from NZ_JBQFYF010000001.1 coordinate 165,372, forward strand.
GCAATGCCCAGCACGATGATCTCACCAAAGGTATCAAAGCCCCGGAAGTCGACCAGAATGACGTTCACCACATTGGTGCCACCGCCGCCTTTGTACGAGTTCGCCAGATGGAAATCTGAAATTGTCGGGAAGGCAAAGTCGCGCAGCATGATTGCGTAGATGAGGGCTCCACTCCCGATACCAGCGACTACGGAAATTGCAGCGTCGCGCCAACGCCGCGCTGCACTGCTGTCCCAAGGTGTCTCGGTGGGCAAAAAGTTCAGTGACAACAGCAGCAGGATCATCGTTACCACTTCGACCGAAATCTGGGTCAGCGCCAGATCCGGTGCCGACAGATAGTTGAAGGCAACCGAAACGATCAGGCCAACGACGCCGATCAGCACCAGCGAGAGCAGGCGGTTGCGGTGAAACCACATGATTCCCAGCGTCGCGCCGACCAGGCAAATCCAGCCGATGATTGGGATGAATTGCGCAGGCAGCGGTATGCGGGTCTCAACACCAATCGTGCCGGTCGTGTAGGCGTAGTAGCCCAGCCCAACCGTGAAAGCGACAAAGATGATGGCATAGCGGCTGAGCACACCGTTATGAAGCTCATCCGTGATCCAGCGACTTAGCTGTGTGAAGCGGTCGATCAGCGCTTCGAAGATCACCTTGGCCTCGGGGCGGGGCAGAGTGTTCCAGAACCGTTCGCAATGCTTGTGCAGCCCCAGCAGGAACAGGCCCCCTAGCGTCGCGACGACAGACATGAAGAGGGCAGGTGTGAACCCATGCCAGAGTTTGAGTGAGTAATAGGGCAGTTTCTCGCCACCGATAACTGCGCTTGAAACTACGGCCACCAAAGGGCCGACAATAGCTGCTGAGTTCAATCCGATCAGGATCACAAGAACCACAAGGAAAGCTGGCGCAATCCACAATCCAACCGGCGGGTCATGGGGATGGGCTGGGTAGTCGTTGCGCTCAGGTCCGAGAAACACGTGACCGACAAATCGGAAGGAATAGGCCGCCGAAAACAGCGCTGCCACAAGGGCCAGACCCGGCACAAGGTAATGCAAGTGCAACCATGTGGTGTGCACGGTTTCTTCCAACATCATCTCTTTCGATAGGAAGCCGTTCAGCGGTGGTAGGCCAGCCATTGAAAGCGCTGCAATCGTGCCGATTGTAAAGGTGACTGGCATCAGGTGGCGCAGCCCGCCCAGCCGTTTGATATCACGTGTACCGGTCTCATGATCGACGATCCCGGCGGTCATGAACAGGGCGGCTTTGAACGTCGCGTGGTTGATGATGTGGAAAACGGCTGCGACTGCGGCGAACTTGGTGCCAAACCCCAGCAGCATTGTAATCAGTCCCAGATGTGAGACTGTCGAAAACGCAAGCAGGGCCTTCAGATCATCCTTGAACAACGCAATCACCGCACCCAGCAGCATGGTCACCAGTCCTGTCGTGGCCACGATGTAGAACCAGGCATCGGTGCCTGACAGAACGGGCCACATCCGCGCCATCAAAAACAGACCGGCCTTCACCATCGTGGCCGAGTGCAGGTAGGCCGAGACCGGCGTTGGCGCGGCCATTGCGTGCGGCAGCCAGAAATGGAACGGGAACTGCGCCGATTTAGTGAAGCAGCCCAGCAGGATCAGGATCAGGGCGGGCAGATAGTAGGGTGAGGCCTGTATCAGCTCTTTGTTCTGCAGAATGATGCTTAGGTCGTAGGACCCCACGATATTGCCCAAGATCAGCATCCCGGCGATCATCGCCAGCCCGCCGCCACCCGTGACCGCCAGCGCCATCCGCGCACCCTGTCGACCTTCAGGCAGGTGTTTCCAATACCCGATCAGCAGGAAAGAGCTGAGCGACGTAAGTTCCCAAAAAATCAGCAAAAGCAGGATATTATCGGACAGAACAATCCCGACCATCGCACCCTGAAACAGCAAAAGATAGGTGTAGAATTGCCCCATCGGATCCTCGCGCGACAGGTAGAACCGCGCGTAAAGGATGATCAGCAGGCCGATACCCAAAATCAGCAGGGCAAACAGAAAGCCCAGCCCATCCAGCATGAAGTTCGCGTTCAGGCCCAGACCCGGGATCCAGTCGAACCGCGCCGTCACGATCTCGCCACGCATCACGGCCGGGATGTGGATCAGCAACCCCATGAGGGCAAGAAACGTGGTCAACCCAGCGGCAGATGCGGCTGCGTTTCGTCCTGCCCGGATCAAAAGGGCTGGAAAAACAGCTCCGAGAAAGGGAAGGGCCGCGATAAGGAATAGGGACAAGTGCGATACTCCGGTGTGGGCGGTCGATATGACTGAATTCTGAAGGATAATTTATTGGCTGCCGGGAAATTGCAAGGTTTCGACAAGGACTAAAGGGCGTATTTCGGGCGGAACCCTGCTGCGTGATAATGACGCGAACTTGATCGCAGTGGCCATTCTTGATCAAAGCCTCTTTGTCTTTGATGTGCTACAACAAGGCGGTCAACGCAAAAGGGTGCCGCATGGCAGAGAAGACAAACCTTGCCCGAAGATGGGTTTTGCTGGGGGGCGGGGCGGCCCTTACCGCTGGCTTTGCAATCCGCCAATACCGTTTGATTCCACAGGATTATTCGGGCGATCAGCTTGATGTCGCGCAAGCGCATCAGAGCGCAGTTTCCGGAGACATCCTGCTGGTGGATATTCGCACCCCGCGCGAATGGATGGCGACCGGCATTGGGCAAGGCGCGCAGCCGCTGGATATGCGGCGGGATGATTTTGTGGCGGCTTTGTTGCAGTTGACCGACGGAGATCAATCTGGCCCGATTGCCCTGATCTGCGCGCGGGGCGTGCGGTCTGCGCGGTTGAGCAATCAACTGACTGAGGCGGGATTTACCAATATTATCGACGTGCCGGAAGGTATGCTGGGATCAGCGGCAGGGCCGGGTTGGGTTCGGTCCGGATTGCCCGTCGAGACGTATTCTGAGGGGACCTGAGCAAGATGAAATACTGGTTATCTGCCTGTTTGGCCGTTGCGGCCCAGTCCGCATATGCTGATTGCGGCCCGGATGAGGGCACATGCAAGACGGCCTTGGGCGAATATCACATCGAACTGCCCAACGCCGAAAACCCGCCTTTGCTGGTATTCTTGCATGGCTATGGCGGCAGCGGGTCCGGCACCATGAACAACCGCAGCATGGTCGAGCCCTTATTGGCCCGTGGATACGCCGTTATGGCCCCCGAGGGTCTGGAAAGACCTGATCGCGGCGGCACCAAAAGCTGGAATTTCTACCCGGGCTTTGGTGAACGGGATGAGACAGCCTTTCTGAGCGAAGTGGTAAACGATGCGGCAGAGCGGTTCGGCATCGACAGCGACCGCGCGGTTCTGGGTGGGTTTTCAGCCGGAGGATTCATGGTGAACTATCTGGCCTGCGATGCGCCTGAGACATTCTCGGCCTATGTGCCGGTTTCCGGCGGGTTCTGGCGACCACATCCAGAAGCCTGCAATGGGCCGGTACGCCTGTTCCATGCGCACGGCTGGATCGACAATGTTGTACCGCTCGAAGGGCGGCTGCTTGGGGGTGGTCGTTTTCATCAGGGTGACATCTTTGCCGGGCTTGAAATCTGGCGTGTTGCCAACGGATGCGTTGACACCAAACCCAGCGGGTTTTCCACGACCGGTCCGTTCATGCGCCGGTATTGGAGCGGCTGCGCTGATGGCAGCGCGCTGGAGTTCGCTCTGTTCCCGGGTGGCCATACAGTGCCAAATGGTTGGGCGGACATGATGGTGGATTGGTACGAAGGTCTGCCCGGCGGATAATCACTCTGCCGGGGTCATGCTTCCCTTACCTTCGATCAGACGTTTCAGCTCATCCCGATGACGACGGGCTGATCGGGTGATATCTGGCTCAGCAAAATCCTCGCGCATCCCGACCATCTGGCGCGCCGCCCCGGCGGATACGCCGCTGAGTGCTGACAGTGGGATTGCAAAGGCCAGGCTGATGGCAATCGGGGCCAGCCAGACTGAAACCAGACCCGCCAGTATACCAAGGCTGAGTGCGATGCCGCTAACGGTTTCCAGCGCATGGCAAAAGATCAGTGTGCGCAGACCATAGCTGCCTCCGTCGCGCGCCTGCGGTGACCAACCTTTTTGCAGGCCCAAGGCGGTGCGGAACACGGCAATCATCTGTTGCACCATCAGGATCGGCGCGTAGAGGATCGACAGGATGACCTCGAACAGGAACGAGGTGAAGAACCGCCGCCAACCGCCGAAATCTGAATAGCGCACACCGCTGAGGGGTAGGGCGGCCACGCCCAGAACCTTGGGGGCCAGTAGCATCGCGTACATCACCAGAATGATCAGCACGTGACGGGTTTCGCTCATCTCGGGCCATTGCGGAAACAGCGGGTTGTCCGGGCTGAAATAGTGCAGAACCGACGCCTCTTCACCCTGACCGATCAACGCCCACATCAGCAGCAAGGCAAACCATAGCGGCGACATCAGATAACCAACCGCACCATGGAACATGTGAAACCGCGAGACCGAGCGGAACCCACGCGAGCCCAGCAGTTTCAGGTGTTGCAGGTTCCCCTGGCACCAGCGACGATCCCGCATGGCGTGATCGATGAGGGTGGGTGGTGTTTCTTCGTATGATCCACGGATACGCGGCAGGAAACGCACGCCCCATCCGGCACGGCGCAGCAGACCAGCCTCGACGAAGTCGTGGCTCATGATCAGCTTATCTTGCCCGTTGAACGACCGCAGCTTTGGCAGGCCTGCACAGGTGGCGAAAGCCTTGGTTCGGATGATGGCGTTGTGGCCCCAGTAATTGCCTTCTTGTCCGCACCAGCGGGCCAGACCTTCGGCAAATGCAATGCCGTAGACGCCATTGGCGAATTGCTGCATTCGGGCAAAGACCGACTGCGCGCCGATCAGTTGCGGGTAGCTTTGGATCAGCCCTGCACCGGGGTCGCGGGCCAGCGAATCCGTCAGGCGGGCGATGGCGCGTCCGGTCATCAGGCTGTCTGCATCCAGCACCAACATCGCATCCCAATCGCCGCCCCATTGGCTGACCCAATCGGCGATGTTGCCCACTTTGCGATCCGTATTCTGTTCGCGGCGGCGATAGTAGAGTTTCAGATCGGGGGCTAACGTGGTGCGCAATGCCTCGATACTGGCTTGTTCCTGTGCCGCGATTTCGGGGTCGCGGGTATCTGACAGAATGAACATGGCGTATTCGTGCCGTCCGCCGCGTGCGCGCAGCTGTTCCAGCATGGTGCGGGCATTGCCCAGAACAAACCAAGGAACCTCATTGTAGATCGGCATCAATAGGGCGACGCGCAGCGGCTGTACGCGGCCCAGAGCGACGGGTCGTTCTTGCCGCGATAGCGAGATCATTCCTAGCAGGACAGTGCAAACCGTGAACGAGATCCAGAAGAAGTTGAACGAGATCAACGCCAGCAGAATGCCTTCGACCAGGTTGATCCCCTCGGCCCCGAACCAATCGGTCATTACCCATAGCAGGCCAAGTGTTGCCACCATGGCCGGGGAAAAGGCCAGCGCGCGCCAGAACCCGGCTGAGCGATGTTTGCCTGATGGCACCTCGGCATCACGGAACCCGGCGCTGAAGTCCTGAGCGGGCATCGCCTGTGGCGCCTCGGGTGGCATGATATGCAAATCGCGGTTCATGCGGTCCAACGATACAGCCACACTTCGGAGGCCGGGCGTTTGTTTACTAGCAGCTGCGCGCGCAGTTCGACATGGTCACGCTCATCAGGTTGGAAGGAAAACGCCAGGCGCACACCGCCGGTATCGGGGTTGCGTTGCAACACACCATCTGAGGTTTCCGCATGAGGCGAATTGGCAAAGATGGTAACTGCGTCCAGATCATCGAACAGCTCACTGGGTTCGAAGTCGATCACGGCCAGACGGCCCTCACCAAAGGTATTTTCACCCATGGCCGTGTTGATCACGCGCGGCATCGGCGTAAGCTGAGGTTCCTCGCCCCAGATCAAGCGGTAGGTCAGATCAACCTGGTTGCCAGCAGAATAAGGTTCTGCCGGACGCCAATAGGCAACGATGTTGTCGTAGATCTCCTGATCGGCTGGGATCTCAACCAGCGTCACCGTTCCCTTGCCCCAATCAGAGCCGGGCTCGACCCATAAGCTGGGGCGCTTGTGATAATTCGCCTCAAGATCTGCATAGTCCGAGAATTCGCGTTTACGCTGCATCAGGCCAAAGCCCTGAGGGTTCGTATCCACGAAGGACGAGATTTGCAGGCGGGTTGGGTTGGCCAATGGTCGCCAGATCACCTCTCCCGCGCCGTTGCGGATCAGCAGCCCGTCGCTGTCATGGACGGCAGGGCGGAAATCATCAAAGCGGCTATGATTTGTTTGGTCGAACAGGAACATCGAGGTTCCGGGCGCGATGCCAACGTGATCCAGTTCGGTACGTGGGAACAAGGTGGCATCGACATCCATGATGCAATCGGTCCCTGCAGTCACATTAAACCGATAAGCCCCCGTTACGCTGGGGCTGTCCATCAGGGCGTGAACCACCATATTGCGTTGGCCGGGTTCCGGTCGTTCCAGCCAGAAGCGGATGAATTCGGGGAATTCCTCGCCATCCGGATCGCCGGTTTTCAGCGCCAGGCCACGTGCTGACAGGCCGTAAACCTCGTGCAGACCGATGGCACGGAAATAGCTGGCCCCTTGCCAGACGCAGAACTCATCGGTTTCGCCGGGGCGGTGCATTTCAGTGCGCAGGCGCAGGCCAGAGAAACCCAGGGTTTCGTCGATCGGTAGGGCCGGAACATCTTTGGACTTGTCGAACATGTCCAGGTCGAAGGTGACCGGTCTGGTCATGCCTTTCTCAACTGTTGACACTTTGACCGTGCGCGGGAAATACAGGCCGGGCGTGAAGAAATCGACGTTGAACGGCGTCTCGGTTTCATACCACAGCGCGCGATCCAGCCGGAACCGGATCGAGCGGTATTGCTGGTACGTCAGGTCCTGCCATTCCTGCGGCACCATCTCGCGCTCAGCAAAAGGGCGGCTGGCCAGCTCGCGGGCCAGCTCGATCACATGGCTGCGGTCAAACGCCACATCCCCGCCCGAGGCAAAGGTGGCCGGCGCCAGAAACAGCGCTGAAGTAGAAGCCAGAAATGCGCGGCGGGTCAGGGTCATCTCTTTGATTTCCAAGGCTGTGATTTGAACCAGGCCGCCAGATAGGCCACCGCGATGATCATGGCAAAGCCAATCGTGTTGGCGGCGAAGACGGTGGCAAAATCCCGCCCAGCCTGATCCAAGGCAACGCCGATCAGGCGCGCAGCGGCCATCGAAAAGACGAAGACCGCCAGGGATTGCTGACCCACTTTGGTGATCAGTTTCAACACCACTTGCCAGATGCGCGCACCAAGACTGTGGCCCGAAGCGATCAGGCGATGGCCTTGCTCACCAGCGATGACCCAGCCCAGATAGGCCAGTGACAGGAAGTGGATATAGCGGAACAGGCCAAACTCGGTCTTGCCGCGCAGTTCTTTGGTCAAGGGCCAGATCTCGCGGATTTGCTCGGCCACACCGGGGGCTGCGGACTGCACCCACAGGAATACCTTCCAGGACCCGATGGGCGCGGACAGAACAAGGAATGCAATCGCCGCCCAGATCAGCGGTTTCGAAACCGGCGGGGCCGGAATCCAGCCGCGCATGAAGGCGAAGCCGGTGAAGAACAACAGTTGCCAGCCAAACGGGTTGAAAAACCATTGACGATCCGACCATGGTTCGGCCGGAAGGGCCAGCGCGCCGGTTTGAGCAATAAACCAGATCGCCACGGAAACGGCGACCATCAGCCAGAAACTGACCCGATATAGTGCCATGTAAAGCGGCATCATGGCCAGAACCACCAGATACATCGGCAGGATGTCAAAGTAGTTCGGCACATAGGTCAGCGTGAAAATCCCCACCATCTGAGAGGCTGGGTCTTTGAAGAAGTGCTGAAGGTTCAGGGATGAGATGTAAGTCTTTTCAAATGCACCGGTCTGGTCCAGCGCGGCCATAGTCATCGCGACAAAGAAAAACAGACAGATATGGGCCCAATAGACTTGCCAGATGCGGAACGCCACCCGCGCCGTGCCCATCCACCAGCCTTTGCGCACAAACGCACCACCAAAAGCGATGGCCGAGGCCATGCCGGAACAGAACACAAAGATCTCGGTCGCGTCAGAAAATCCGAACCGGGCCGGAATCCAACTGGTCCATGGGTTGCCGGGAATATGGGCCACCAGAATAATGAACATCGCGATGCCGCGATAGAAATCCAGACGCGGGTCGCGCATGGTGGCAGGGGCAGCCGCATGGGCCGCCACGGGCGCAAAATCAGAAGCGGGCGATACTGTCGCCATACGTTTTCTGTCCTTCTTGGTCTTTTGGTTATTCAGCCGGGACGCTTTGCGCGTCGCCGCTGTCGCGGGCCGCTTCGATCAATGCGCGGCGCGCTAGTGCGTAATTGTCCTCGCCCCCGGCGCGTTTTGCCCGGCGATCATCCAGAATGCGCTCGACTGCATCCAGACGACCTGCGCGCAGGCCGGAATCAATTGTGATGCGCTCGAATACATCACGCTGGGCGTGGCTGCCACCGGCCAATTGCATCCCGGCCCGAGCGGTTGACAGGAAGTCAAAGGCCGCGCCGTAAAGCCCGTCGCCAAACGCCTCAAGCCCCTTGGCGGCCGCGATGCCCGGATCAGACATGCGGATCGGGGTGTCGCCTTGATTGCGCTGCGCATCCTGCTGGATACGCTGCAGCATTTTCCCGGTGGCATCGCCGCGATTGTCACCGGTTAAGGCCAGCAGATAGTGCAGGTCGGCAAAGATCAGACAGCCATCCTCGGTCCGTGCAGCGCTGAGATCGGCCAGTTCCTCCCAACGGTTGCCGACATCGATGCCCTCAAGCTCCAACCGGGACAGCAGCGATGTGGCGTTTGAGATATCGCGGTAGTCGTCGGTCTTATCCTTGCGGATATGCTGATCGTATAGGGCCATCACCTGATCGACCTGACCCAGATCCAAATGCATCAATGCCTTGTGCCACCAGACGTGATAGCGGAAGTTGTTGCAATGGGCCCAAGCGTCCTCACGTCCGGCCAACCAATCAAGGCCCAGTTGGGCATTGCCCGTCATTTCGTGCACATGGGCCACCGCATGCAGGCCCCAGGCATCGTCCGACACCATCCACAGCGCCTGACGCCCGGCAATCTCAGCCTTCTGGTAAGCACCGGTTTCTTCTAGCGCGAACGAATGGCACCCCAACAGGTAGCCGCGCCCGGCATGATCGGGCTCATAGGCAGGCAAGATGCGTTCGATCGACCGACGCATCCCTTCGGCATCCCCAAGAACAAACCGGGTGGCATGGCTGAGTTTCATCGCCAGCGTATCGGTTGGATGGGTGCGCAGAATCTCTTCGAACTTCTGAATCGCTTGCGAAGGCAGGTCGGACAGATAGAGTGACAGTGCCTCAACATACAGCCGTTCGCGGGCTGATACAGGGTGGCGCTCCATCGCAGTGGAGGCCGCGGTCAGCGCTTCGGCTGCAACAGGCAGCATTTCGCGCCGCCCCAGCAGAACCATGAACAAGCCCTTGATCGCATGGCCCAGAGCAAAATCCGGTTCCAGCTCAAGCACCTTGCCCAAATGCTGAGGGGTGATTGCCGCATGCGCCATGAACCCAAGCAGAACACCATCCCACGCTTCGGCACTGGCCGAGTGGGTCAAAGTGTTCATCTGTCCAAAAACGTCTTGTTTCATACTTGGGTCCAATCCGACTGAGATATTCGACACTGTTTGATTTATCAGAGTGTGCGGGCGGGTCGTAACAGTATCGACCCTGCTCTCGAATTGGTGAAAACCCGTGTGTGCGAAAATTGAAAAAAACCGCCGGTTCAAGGGCATGTTTCAGCAACTTGCCGCCGAAATGGGCAAGTGTTTCAGTCTTCAAAGGGGTTTTCAGCGCCTAAAATGTCATCAGTGTCTGCACCGAACACCGGCGGGGCGTGCCGGTATGTTACAGGCGTGCGGGACAGTTTCAGCGGATTCCCGATCAGATTCACCTCACCCGGTTCGGCTTGCATGGTGATCTGCATCTCGCGCGCATCCACCTGATCGGTGTCGAACACCTGATCCAATGTCTGTACCGGGCCAACAGGGACTTTGCGAAGTTCGAGTTCGGCGATCACGGTTTGCGTACTGTTTGACTGAAGCGCAGGCCGCAGGATCGCATTCAGTGCTTCGCGGTACTCCAGCCGGGCTGGGTTTGTGGCGAAACGCGGGTCGTCGGCCAGGTCGGGATGACCGATGAAATCGCAAAAACGGCGAAACTGGCCGTCATTGCCAACAGCCAAAATCACGTGGCCATCGGCGGTCTGATAGACCTCATATGGCACGATATTGGGATGTCCATTGCCACGTCGCTGAGGAACATCGCCCGAGGTCAGATAGTTGACGCCTTCGTTGATCAGCCAGGCCACTTGCGAATCCACCAGTGCCAGATCGATCTGCTGCCCTTCGCCCGTCATGTCGCGATGGCGCAGGGCGGCCAGAATGCCGACAGCGGCGTACATCCCACACATCACGTCAGAGATACCGACACCCACTTTCATCGGCGCGCCGTCGGGGTCGCCGGTCAGTGACATGACGCCACCATAGCCTTGCGCCATCAGGTCATATCCGGGCTTGCTGGAATTGGGTCCGGTTTGCCCATAGCCGGAAATCGAACAATAGACGAGGCCCGGCAGATCCTGCGATAAGCCGTTGTAGTCCAAGCCGTATTTCGCCAGGCCGCCGGGCTTGAAATTCTCGATCAGGATATCGGCATGGGCGGCCAGGCGTTTGATCTCGGCCTGCCCTTCGGGCGTCGCGATATCGATGGCGACGGATTTCTTGTTTCGATTGGCCGACATGTAATAGGCGCTCAGGTCCGAGCGGTTGCCCTCGGCATCCGTCACATATGGAGGTCCCCATTGCCGCGTGTCATCCCCGCCCGAGGCCGGGTTTTCCACTTTGATGACGCTTGCGCCCAGATCGCCCAGCAATTGTGTGCAAGTCGGCCCGGCCAGAATACGAGACAGGTCCAGTACTTTGACGCCCTTCAGCGGCCCGTCAGATGCGGCCATCATATCCTCCACGCTCGATCTCGGCGGCGATCACGGTGAAACGGTCGGCTTTGACCGCCTCTTCCAGCGCCGTCCGCAGTTCTGCGCGGTTGCGAACAGTATGTCCATAGCCTCCGAAAGCGCGCCCCATGGCCGCAAAGTCGTGGCGGTCGAAATCAACGCCCCGATTGCCCATCTGGCGCTGGCGTTGTTTTAGTTCAATCAGCGCAAGGCTGGCATCAACAAAGACAAGAAAGATGGGATTGCCGCCCATCTCGGCGGCGGTCGACAGCTCTCCGGCTATCATCAGGAAACCGGCATCGCCCGAGAAACTGATCACTGGACGGTCGGGTTCGGCCAGTTTCAGGCCGATGGCCATGGGCAGGGCACACCCCATCGTGCAAAGCGCCGAAGACTGGATCAGCCCGCGCGGCTCATGACAGTCCCACATCTGGCTCAGAAGGATGCGATGCGCACCACTGTCTGCCGTTGCAAGAGCGTTCTGTGGCAGGGTCGTGCGTGTCTCGGCGATCACGGCGGCAGGGCCCCAATTGTCGTCTTGCGGGAAGGCTTGCGCCAGTGCAGCCTTGACCTGAGCGGGTTCTCCACCGGGCCATGTCGCGCGCGCCGGGGTGCCTTTGGCCATAGCTTCAAGCGTTTCGCCGGTGTGAGCGACAAGATTCAACCCGGCCTGATGCATGTAGTGATCATTGACCACGGCCGAGATATCGATGACGCGCTTTTGCTCCGGGTCCCAGATTTCACGCCAACCGGGGCGCATCTCGATCGGGTCATAGCCCAGGCACAGAACCAGATCGGATTGTTCGATCAGCGGGATCAGGTGCTTGTCGGCTAAGGGAGATAAACCCGCACCACCCAGACAAAGGGGGTGATCCTCGGGGATGACACCCTTGGCCTTATAGGTTGTCACAAAAGGAATATTGAAGTGTTCCAGAAACGCCTGCACTACGCTGCACGAGTCATCATAGAGAACATCCAGACCAATAATCGCCACGGGACGTTCGGCCTCGGACACCCAGCGACGCGCTTTGGCGAGGCAATCGCCTTCTGGAGCAACGGCTGCGACCTTGGCTAGGCGCCGACGCTTGGTCGAGGACACGCGGGTATCCGCGACCGAGATTGGTACGTCGATATGAACCGGGCCGGGCCGGGGCTGGTTGGCCAGCGATACGGCCTTGTCGGCGATGATATCCGCGCCTTCTGCGGTCATCACAAAAGTGGCCTTGGTGATCGAGCGATAAACCTGGCTGTGATCCATCACCTGATGGGTATAGGTCAGCGCTTCATCGGGATCCACGCAGCCGGTCAGAACAATCATCGGAACTCGATCCTGAAACGCGTTGGCGACCACATTGATCCCGTTCATCGCACCTGGGCCAATGGTAGCGACCAGAATCGCTGGCGCGCCGTCGCGGTGATGCACGGCCTCGGCCATGAATCCGGCCGCGTTTTCATGTTTGGCCAGGTGAAAGGTGATCCCTGCCTGCTCCAGCGCGTCGACCAGTGTCAGCACCTCACCGCCGGGCATGCCAAAAGCATGGCGGCATCCGGCCTCATATAAGCGTTGGGCCAGCAAATCAGCCGCGCGGGGGGACATGTCCTGCATCAATGAGCTCCGAGATTTTCTTTGCCAAGCAGATGTCTGACCTTCGCACCAGAGGCAAGCCGGATCACGCCAGTGTGACTATTCGCGCGCCGATTCCGCAATGGATTGAAACTTCGCGTCCAATTCTACGGCGATGTCTGACAAGGCTGCGCCACCTTGGTTGGCATACGGGGCGAAGACAAAGCTGGGCGTCTTGTAGGACAGGGTTGCAGTTCCGTCTTCATTCTCGGTGACATAGAACCGGATTGGGGCTTCGATCATCGCCTGGGTTGAAGTTTCCAGAACCCGCACAGCATAGTCATTGTTGAATACGCCGATCACCCGATTGCCGGGGATGGTGATGCCACGTGCCGCTGCTGCCTTGGTCGGACCGGCCTGTGTGACAACGATTAGCCCGTTTTCTTTGACCGCCGCCTTGGTGTCCGCGACCAAGGCCTCATAGGTCTTGTCGGTCTCATACACGGCCCAGCCCGGCAACGCTTCGTCGGCCAAAGCGGGCAGGGCAAAAAGGCACATTGCTGCGTACAGGGCTTTCATATCTGAGATCTCCGTCAGGTATTCACATCTTGATGCCAGACTTTGACGGGATTTGCACTCACATCACTGTGTGGACTTTTGCAGCAGATAGATATCCATGATCCAGCCGTGATCGGCACGGGCCTTGGCGCGGGTGTCCAATATCTGTTGGGCAACGTCGAGCAGTGGCCCATGGATCAGGATTTCGTCTTTCATCCCGACATAAGCGCCCCACCAGATGCCATAACTCGCCATATCGAGGCTTTGGAATGAGCATTCCCCATCCAGCATCACCGCAACTTTCGAGGCATCCGCAGGCCACCCTTCGTCTCGCAAGCGCCGCCCGGTTGTGACCACATAAGGTGCACCAATATCGTTGATCGGGATCGCATGTGCTGCTGTCAGGGCTTGTAGCGCGGTGATCCCCGGAATGACGCGTTTGCAGGGTTGTGGATCCAGCCGGGCCGCGATGCGCAGAGAACTGTCATAGAGCGACGGATCGCCCCAGATCAACAACGCCACTTTAGTTGCATCCGGGTACTCGGCAATGGCTGCCTGCCAGCGTAGGGCGATGGCGTCATGCCAGTCGTCGACACCTCGCAGATATCCCTCATCCGAGCGGCGCTTGGGGATATCGAAATAGGTGATCTGAGGCGGCGTCTCGCAGGCCTTTGCGATGATCTCCTCCCGCACCCCGGCCAGATCAGCTTTGCTTTCGCCTTTGCGCGGGATCAGGATCAGATCGGCCTCTCGGATCGCTTGCACACCCTGCAGGGTAACATGATCGGGATTGCCGGTGCCGATACCGATTAGGGTCAGCTCATACATCTTCGAATTCCGCGAGTGGGCCATAGAGGATCAGCGCCGGGGCTGTTCCGATCTCAGCTTTCAGCTTGTCCGCCAATGCGCCGATGGTTGAACGATGAAGGACCTGATCCGGGGTCGAAACGGATTCCGCCAGCAAGGCAGGCGTCTCCAACGGCAGGCCATGGGCATGCAGCGCATCGACCAACAAGGGAAAGGTGCGCTTGCCCATGAATACAACCGTTGTCGCCAGCCCATCGGCCAGGGCAGGCAGGTTCAGGTCTTCGGGCAATTGCCCGCTTACATCATGGCCGGTCACAAACTGCACTCGGCGCGCGGTCAGGCGACGTGTCAAAGGAATGCCAGCTGAGGCAGCCGCCGCGACGGCAGAGGGGATGCCCGGTATGATCTCGTAGTCGATCCCAGCCTCGCGCAACGCGACCAGTTCCTCTTCCAACCGTCCAAACAACCCGCCATCCCCGGATTTCAGTCTCACAATGCGTTGCCCTGTCTGGGCGTACTCTACGAGCAAGCGACTGACATGGTTCTGCTTCGGCGATGGGCGGCCAGCACGTTTGCCAACCCCAACCAAATCCGCATCCTCGCGCGCATGACTCAGAATCGGGCCGCTGCTTAAGTCATCGAACAGCACCGCATCGGCTTTTTGCAACCGATCCACGGCTTTGAGCGTCAGAAGTTCCGGATCACCTGGGCCAGAGCCGATGAACGAGACAAAACCCGTCATGCCGAAGCCTCAGCGATTAGGTGGAAGAATGTGCCGGTGACATTGCCGCGCATCGATCCGGTTTGAGGGCCTTCCGTGCCTTCGGCATCAAACACGCGCGCCAGCGGCGCGTCGGGTTGGTCGACAATCGATGAGTAATGGAACTCATGCCCACGCAGGGCGGCACCTGCTGCAAGCCCGGGCATCGGGGCCAGCAGCTCAGCCCTGCGATAACCCAGGTTGAATTTGCGTTTCTCGTAGGAAGTGACCAGCCCCAGCAACCCGGCCATTTGGTGCCGTGTGCCGTCTTTGTCGATTAGCCCTTCACCCAAAGCCATGTAGCCGCCGCATTCGCCATGCACCGGTTTGGTTTCGGCATGGCGGCGCAGCCCGTTTAGGAAGGTATTTGCAGCTGCCAGTTTGCCGGCATGTAGTTCCGGGTATCCCCCCGGCAACCAAACCAGATCGGCATCCGTCACCGGTGCTTCATCCGCCAAGGGTGAGAACGGTAGCACTTCGGCTCCGGCTGTGCGCCAGCCTTCCAGCAAATGGGGGTAGGTAAAGGAAAACGCGGCATCCTGCGCCAGTGCAATCCGTTGGGCCGGGGGCCGCGGCAGCGCGGCTGACGATGGCCCAACCGGGCCTGAGGAGGCCGCCCGCTTGATCGCCTCAAGGTCCACGTGTTCCCGCAGGAACGCCGCATAACCCACGATGGCGCTTTCCAGATCGGGATGCTCTACAGCTTGGATCAGGCCCAAATGGCGCTCGGGCAGGGTCAGGTCACCGCGCCGCGGCAGCACACCCAGTACGGGCAGACCCGCACGCTCCATGCCCAAGCGGGTCAGGCGCTCGTGCCGGGGACTGGCACAGCGGTTCAGGATCACGCCTGCAAAGGGCAGATCGGGATTGTACATCTTGAACCCCAGGGCAGTGGCAGCGGCCGATTGCGCCTGACCGCCGACATCCAGCACCAGAACCACCGGCCAGCCCATACGCTGCGCCGTTTCCGCGCTGGAGCCGTGCCCCAGCTCGCCGGGTTTGGCCACGCCATCGAACAGACCCATCGAGCCTTCAGTGACCACAATATCCGCCCCGTCTGCCTGAGCAGAGATCGCGTTCAGCAGCGGATCATCCATCGCCCAACTGTCCAGGTTGAACGAGGCCCGCCCCGCCGCTGCGCGGTGAAAAGCCGGGTCGATATAGTCGGGGCCGCTTTTGAACGGCTGCACGGTCAACCCATCCTCGGCCAGTGCCCGCAACAGCCCCAGCATAACGGTGGTTTTGCCTGTGCCCGAAGATGGCGCGGAAATCAGTATACCCGGAGGATTAGTCATCGCCATGTTCCCAGCTGGACCATGGGCTATCTGCGCTTTGCGGACGATACCGACGGTCATAGGTCTTTGAATAGAGGCAGCTTTCGTCAAACCCTTCACCTGCCAGCGCGGGTCCGACCATGATCAGAGCTGTGCGCGAAATGCTTTCGTCCAGCGCATCCTTGAGGGTTTCCAAAGTGGCGCGGATGATCCGCTCATCGGGCCAACTGGCGCGATAAACAACGGCTACGGGGCAATCGGCCCCATAGGCTGGTGTCAAATCCGCGATGACCTTATCCAGATTGCCGATCGACAGGTGAATGGCCAGCGTGGCTCCGGTACGCGCGAAGTTTTCCAGCGTCTCGCCCTCGGGCATAGAAGAGGCCCGCCCGGGCGTCCGGGTCAGAACCACAGATTGCGCCAGACCGGGCAGGGTCAATTCGGTACCCAGAGCCGCAGCTGCTGCCGCAAAGGACGGCACGCCGGGGGTGACGCTGACCGGAATGCCCATCTCTTTCAATCGACGGATCTGTTCTCCCATTGCCGACCAGACCGACAGATCGCCTGAATGCAGCCGGGCCACGTCTTGCCCTGCCTTATGCGCCGCTTCGATTTCGGCCATGATCTGGTCCAGATCCATCGGCGCGGTATTCACGATCTTCGCGCCTTCGGGGCAATGGCTTAGGATCTCCTCCGGCACCAGCGAGCCAGCATAAAGGCACACTGGGCAGGACGCGATGATATCGCGCCCGCGCAGGGTCAGCAGGTCGGCGGCACCCGGTCCGGCACCAATGAAATGAACGGTCATGTCTGTCCTCCGATGGCAATGGCACACGTGGCCAGCCGGTCGTCTGAGATGTGTCTGGGTGTAAGCAGCCGCGCGCCGAACCCGGCGGCAGCCAAAGCGGATGCTTCGGCCACGCTGCCGGTGCCATAGGTGGCACGGCTGCGGGGCGAGCATGTCAGGGTGCGCCGTCCGGCCAGGTCAGCGGGTACAACAAGGTGCAAGGGCAGGTCGACGATTGCCGCAAAGGCGTCCAACGCGGCGTGGCCGTCCTTGTCCGCGACCGTCGCCAGCGCATCCACCGCATGGCCCGAGGACGCCTGATTATAGGCCGCCTTCAGGCTGTCGACCGTGGCGGCGTTAGAAAACCCAAGACCGGCGACGATCATAGGGTCACGCTCCACTGCACCACCGGGTAAGCGGATTTCCATCCACGCCGGGGACCCAGAGGGCCCGCCTGCGCCAATTCAATCCGCAGCAAGTCACCGCCCAGCGTTTCTTGCCACTGCGCCAGCAGCGCCTCGCTCTCGAGCGTTACTGCATTCGCGACCAGCCGCGTGCCCTTTGGCAGACTGTCGCGCAACCAGACCAGCAAGGCCTCGGACAAGCCGCCGCCGATGAATACGACATCTGGATCAGCCAAGCCTGACAAAGCCTCAGGCGCGGTGCCGTGAATAACTTCCAATCGATCCTGCCCCAGCGTGTCCGCGTTGCGCCTAATGCGGTCTGCGCGCTCGGCCAGTGGCTCAATCGAGGTGGCGGTCAAGGTCGGGTCGCACATCAGCCATTCAATACTGATGGAACCAGTGCCACCGCCGATATCCCACAGATGCTCGCCTCGCTGAGGTGCCAATGCGGATAAGGTCAACGCGCGGATGGGGCGTTTGGTGATCTGACCGTCGGTTTCAAAGATGTCGTCCGGCTTGCCAGAAGCTTTGGGGAATGACATGCCGGGGCCGGTGACCTCGAGCCCAACGCAAACGGGGTGATCGAACGTGCCCAGCAGTGCTTCGGTCAGCGAAACCGTCTGCGTATTTTCGCGCGGTCCGCCTAGGGCTTGCATCACGTGCAGTGCGCTGTCGGCAAAACCGGTCTCTGTCAGATAGGTCGCCAGTTCGGCCACCGCCTTGCCGTCGCGCAGCAGAAGGATCGCGCGCAGCCCTGCCGCCAGATGTGGGCGCAACCGGGTCAGGGGCGCGGCGTGAAGTCCAAAGGTCAATGTGGCTTCCAACGGCCAACCCAATCGGGCAGCCGCCAGCGAAAAGGTGGATTGACCGGGCAGGGCAATCCATTCGCCTCCATCAAAGGTCCGGGCAATGACCGAACCGGCCCCGAACCAGAACGGATCACCTGATGCCAGCACGACGGTGGGTCGCCCGCGCAGGTCGTATAAAATCGGTATTCCATCGGCAAATGGCACGGGCCATTCGATCTGTTCGGCCTGAGTTTCTGGAACCAGCGACAGATGCCGTGGCGGGCCCATGACGATTTCGGCCCGGTCCAGGGCTTGACGACTTGCGGGTGGCAGGCCATCCAGTCCATCTTCGCCCAGTCCCAGAATGGTCAGCCACGGAGCTTCATGCATGCCCAAACTCCTGCTTCTTGGCGGCACGACCGAGGCCAACGCCCTTGCTCGCAGCCTTGCCGAACGGGGGACGAACGCAGTCTACTCTTACGCCGGGCGCGTGGACAATCCTCGCCCGCAACCATTGCCGGTTCGCGTGGGTGGGTTCGGAGGAGTCGATGGGCTGGCCGTATACATCCGCGACAACGCGATTACGCATGTTGTGGACGCAACGCACCCGTTCGCAGCAAAGATGAGTGCCAATGCTATCGCCGCGTGTAACGCTGCGGATGTTCCGCTTACCGCTTTGACCCGATCTGCTTGGAGCCCGCAGCAGGGCGATAGCTGGCAACATGTGCCGGATATCCCGGCAGCTGTTGCGGCGCTTGACGGTCCCGCTCGGCGCGTGTTTCTGGCTGTGGGTCGAATGCATTTGCAGGATTTCGCGGCTCAGCCTCAGCATCATTATTTGTTGCGACTGGTTGATGAACCGGAAACTGTACCTCTGCCCAACGCTGATATAGTTGTCTCGCGTGGGCCCTTCACGGTTGAGGACGATGTTGCGCTGATGAAAAACCACGGCACCGAACTGGTTGTTTCGAAGAACGCAGGCGGCACGGGCGCGCGCGCCAAGCTGGATGCCGCGCGGACGCTGAATGTGCCCGTCCTGATGATCGACCGCCCCAGCCTGCCGTCCCGGCAAGAGCTTTCTTCGGTCGATCAGGTTTTGGACTGGCTTGATCATTCCTGACCCTCGGCCAAAGTGAACCTTGGTGTGTAGACAATTGGCGCGCCTTCGCGTTCGATCACGCGGGTTAGGGAGGAGCCGACGATCACAACGGTCTGCATATCGGCCATTTCGGGCGTTGCTTCTGCCAATGTCGAAATCCGGATCGCCTCATCCGCGCGCGACACGGCGCGGGCGAACAGGATCAGGCGTTCAGGTTCACATTCCTCACGCAGTATTTCCAGCGTCTTTACAAATCCTTCGGGCCGGGACTTTGAGCGCGGGTTGTAGAACGCCATCGCGAAATCGCCCTGTGCGGCCAGACGCAGCCGCTTTTCGATCAGCGACCAGGGTTTAAGGTTGTCGCTCAGGTTGATGGCGCAGAAATCATGGCCCAGTGGCGCACCCGCGCGGGCCGAGGCGGCCAGCATGGCCGTAATGCCCGGCAACACCTCGACAGGGATATCGCGCCAATCAACGGGCCCGTTTTCCATCGCCTCAAACACGGCGGCGGCCATGGCAAACACGCCGGGGTCTCCGGACGAGACCACAACAACCCGTTTCCCCTCAGATGCCATCTGCAACGCATGCTGGGACCGGTCAATTTCAACGCGGTTATCGCTGGCATGCAGAGTCAGCCCCGTGCGATCTGCCACGCGTGCGACATAGGGGATATAGCCAACCACATCCGTAGCCTGGGCCAAGGCAGCTGTGACTTCAGGTGTCACCAGCGCTTCATCTCCGGGGCCGAGCCCGGCAATCTTGACCCAACCCGTCATGGTCGCCGTCCCTGACCGTGAACGATAATGATTGAGAAATAGGGCGTGATCTCTTCGCAATCATCCGATAATTTGCAGACCCGCTGATTGGGCATCTGGGCGTATTCCACGATCCAGGCGCGGTCATACAGACCTGCGGTTTTCAAGGCGCGTTTGACCTTTTCGATATTGCGCCCGATTTTCATAACGACCAAAGCGTCGGTGTCCGCCATGCGACGAGCCAGATCATCTTCGGGCAATGTTCCCATCAGAATAGTCAGGACGTCGTCACCCCAAGTGATCGGGTCGCCCGTTGCGGTCCAGGCCCCGGACATGCCTGTGATCGCGGGTACGATTTCAACTTGAGCTTCATCTCGCAAGCGGTTGTAAAGATGCATGAATGAGCCATAGAAAAACGGATCACCCTCGCACAGTACCACGACATCTTCTCCTGCGTTTGACAGGTTTCTCAGATGCGCTGCGCAATCTTCATAAAACGCAGCGAGCAAGGCATTGTAGCGCGGATCAGACAGTGGAATTTCCGTGGTGACGGGGTATTCCATCGGGAACTCCGTCGCACTGCCGGGTATCATGCCATCCACAATCTTGCGCGCCTGACCGTTGCGGCCCGGCTTGCGAAAGAACGCCACATGGCGCGCATTGCGCAGCAAACGGTCGGCCCGAACGCTCATCAGATCCGGGTCGCCGGGGCCAAGGCCAACGCCGTATATGGTGCCGGCGTTCATTCGGCGCGACTCGCGATGGCGTTTACAGCGGCAACGGTGATCGCACTGCCGCCCAGACGGCCTTTAACGATGCAGGACGGCACCGGCTGTGCCTCCCACAGCGCGTCTTTGGATTCGACCGCGCCGACAAACCCCACCGGGCAGCCGATGATGGCTGCAGGGCGCGGGCAGTCGGAGTCTTCCAGCATGTTCAGTAGATGAAACAGCGCGGTGGGTGCGTTGCCGATGGCGACTACAGCGCCCTCAAGACGCGGGCGCCACAGCTCCAGCGCGGCGGCTGAACGCGTATTGCTCATCTCTGCAGCCAGAGGGCGCACGCGCTCGTCATGCAGGGTGCAGATCACCTCATTCTCGGCGGGCAGGCGGAACCGGGTTACGCCCTCGCTAACCATACGCGCGTCACACAGGATCGGCGCGCCACCTTCCAGCGCGGTCCGCGCGGAGGATACAAAACCGGGTGAGAAATAGACGAACTCTTCCAGCCCGACCATGCCAGCGGCGTGGATCATCCGAACGGCGACCTGCTCTTCATCGGCGTTGAACCGGGCCAGATCGGCTTCGGACCGGATGGTGGCAAAGCTTTCCTTGTAGATCGCCGCGCCGTCGGTTTCGTAAGTGTAGGGCATCAAGTGAAGTCCATCGTCATCAGTGTTTCGGGGTCCAGCCCGCGGAGGATTGGCTCATCCCCCGCACGGCCCTGTTTGACAAGATCAAATCGTCCGTTCTGGCCGACTAAAACCACATCCGCGGGGCCCATCCGAGCGCAGCCTTTGGAACACCCAGAGACATGCAGATGGCCGGGAACGCGCGCGGCCAAGGCACGGGCGATTTCGCGGGTTTCCACCTGCGCCTGCGGGCAGAGCGGCGCCCCGGGGCAGGCGTCGGTGGTCATCAGCGGGTCGGAGCCATTTGTGACGAAGGCCGGTGCGGGTATCGCCGCCCCGCCTTCCAGCAGGATCAGTCGCCAAGGGGTGACACGTAGGGCAGAGGCGCCGCTGTCGCGGATCAGCGCGTGTAGCTCGTTGGCGGGCAATTGCCCAAAGGCCGCGCCATAGAGGCTGCCCAGATCGCAAGCACCTGGTTGCAACGATGCGCCGATGGGTCCGGGGTCGCGGCCCTGCCACTCCTTAGGCAGACCAAAAGCCGCTACGGCCCGCGCCATGCGGCGGGTGTCTGGCGTGAAGACCTCGGCAAACCAAGAGGCCAGAGCAATCAGGTGATCAATGGCCTCGGCCTCAGAGACTGCACGTCCTGTCTTTGCCCCATCTGCGCGCAGGATCAGCCCGTCGGCGGAACGCTCCAACCGGATATCGGCCGAGTCCGCCGCCAGCAGGCGCTCTGGTCCCGTGTCGATGGCAAAGCCGAACTTGGCCGGTAGAGCAGGCAATTCGCTCAGGCGGTCGATCAATTCCTGTGTCAGCCGCGCGGTCAGGTCGCCCCGCTGGTAAAGCGGTGAGACCAAAATGTTGCGCCGGACTTCGATACCCGGCTCCGCGTCCAACAGCCCAAGCGCGGACAGCTCGGACAGCAATGCCTGGTGATCACTTTCCTGCACGCCGCGCAACTGTAGGTTGGCACGGTTGGTCAGGTCGATTGTGCCGTTGCCGAACCTTTGGGCCAGTTCACACAGGCCAAGGGCTTGCGGCGCGATCAGCCGCGCCAGCCGAGGGCGCACGCGCACCACCAGCCCATCCCCTGACATCATCGGTCGGTGGGCGCCGGGGCACCAACCTTGGACGATTGGTTTTGGGGTGGGCGCGCTCATCCCAGCCCCTCCAGATCCGCCCGGATCGAGTTGCGCCGGGTATTCCACAACCCGGCATCCAAAAGCGCGCGGAACCGGTCCTGCATCGCCTGATGGGCTTGCGGATTGGCCTGCTGCAGGAAGGCATCCACGTCTTCATCGCCCAGTGTCGCATCGTGGTAGAGGTCGAACAGATGCGGCGCAACGGTGCCCGACAGATGCGCAAACGAGGCCATGTGATCCAAAGTCGCCGCGATCTCGGCCGCGCCCCGGAAGCCGTGGCGCTGCATCCCGGCGATCCAGTCCGGATTGGCTGCGCGGGCGTGGACGACGCGGCTGATCTCTTCCGGCAAGGTGCGGGCGCGTGGGTTTTCGGGATTGGTATTGTCCAGATGATAAAGCTGCGCGGTCCCACCCGTGGCCTTCTTGGCGGCAGCAAAACCGGCCTCATGTGTCGCGTAGTCATTCGCCAGCAGCAGGTCTGTCTCGGTCAGGTCCTGCAGGTGAACAAAACTGTCGGCATGCGCCACGCGTTGGGTGATGCCCGCCTTGTCCTGAAAGATATTCTCGCCCTCCAGTGCGAAGGAGCTGGCCTCAAGCCATGCCTCACCCGCCTGCGCGCGGGCCTCGTCGGTATAGACCTCGGAAAGTTGGGTCATGTTGACGCCATAGTTGCCGGGGGCGGGGCCGAAGACGCGAGCCGACGGGGCTTGACCGGCATAGGGGTTCCAGTCGGTCGCCTCATCCCGCGCCGCCAACGCGCGGATCGCCTGACCGTAAAGCGCCGAGAGGGTCGGGAAGACGTCCCGGAACAGGCCCGACACACGCAGCGTCACGTCCAGACGTGGGCGGCTGAGGTCAGTGATCGGCAGCACTTCTATCCCCGAAACCCGTTCCGAGCCTTTATCCCAGACCGGTTTCACGCCCAGCAGGTGCAATGCCATGGCAAATTCCTCGCCCGCGGTGCGCATGGTGGCTGAGCCCCACAGATCGACGATCAGCCCCTTGGGATAGTCGCCTTCTTCCTGAAGGTGGCGGCGGACCAGTTCCTCGGCCAGTTTGACGCCTTGGGTGTAGGCCGCCCGCGTCGGCACCGAGCGGGGGTCGGTGGTATAGAGGTTCCGCCCGGTTGGCAGCACGTCCGAGCGTCCGCGATAGGGGGAACCGGACGGCCCGGCCTCGATCCGCTTCCCGGCCAACGCGTCGATCAGAGCGTTGCGTTCTGCATGGGCCGAGGGTGCGGGGTCGAATGTGCCGGAAACCTCAGGCGCGCGGCCATAGATATGCAGCCCGTCGCCGAACTGGCTTTCTTTGATATCGCAGACAAAGCGGTCGATGCGGGTGATCGCCTCGGCGGTGCAGGTGGCCTGATCAAGGCCCAGATCGCTCTCCAACCCGATGGCCTGCGCCTCATCCCGGATATCTTCCTGCAGGCGATCGCGGCGTTTGGGGTCGAGGCCATCCGCATTCGAGAACTCATCCAACAGCGATTCCAGCCGAACCATGCGATCCGGGGTGCCACTTTCCTTCATCGGAGGCGGGATATGACCCAGCGTCACAGCCCCGATCCGGCGCTTGGCCTGCGCGGCCTCGCCCGGGTCGTTGACAATGAAGGGATAGATCACCGGCAGGTCACGGATCAGCGCCTCGGGCCAGCAATTCGCCGACAGCGCAACGGATTTGCCCGGAAGCCATTCCAGCGTGCCATGCGCGCCGATATGGATCAAAGCGTCTGCGCCCAATCCCTTGCGTAGCCACAGATAGAAGGCGACGTAGCTGTGACGCGGGGTGCGAGACAGATCGTGATAGTCGTCATCGCGCAGCTCGGGCGTACCGCGTTCGGGTTGCAGTGTAACCATCACGTTGCCTCGGCGCAGGGCGGTGAAGTGGAACGCGCCCTCGGTAAAAACCGGGTCGTCTTCTGGCTTGCCCCAAACAGTTTGGAGATCGACGCGCAGTTGCTCGGGCAGGTTAGCCAGGGCTGCCTGGTAATCTTCCAAAGACCATGAGATGCGCGCGTCCAGCAGGGTTTCAGCAATCGGCTCAGCCGGTGCGGTGCTGTAGCCCTCGGTTTGAAGATCGGCCAGGATCGCCTCGGCCGAGGCCAGCGCGTCGAGGCCCACCGCGTGCGCCATTTGCCAGTCCTTGCCGGGGTAGGTCGATAGCACCAGCGCGGGTACCTGATCTGCCTTGGGCTTATCATGCAGGGTCAGCCAGCCGGTTACACGGTCGATGATCGCTTCGATCCGTTCTTGCTCAGCCCGGTGGGCAAAGCGGGAATATTCCAGATGCGGGTCACGTTTGCCCGGTTCCTTGAACGAGGCAATGCCCGCCGAAATACGCCCGTCGACTTCGGGCAGCACCACATGCATGGCCAGGTCGGCGGGGGAGAGGCCCCGTTCCGCCTCGGCCCAAGCTTTGCGGCGCGATGTGGCGAGGGCCATCTGAAACACAGGCACACCCGCCGCGTCGAGCGGAGATGTGCCCGATGCGCCTTTGCCCGAGAACGAGGTCGCGTTGATGATCGCCGAAGGTTTCAACGCGGCGATGTTATCACGCAGCCATTCTGCGGCAGCAGGAGCCTTGAGCGAAGGGGCGAAGAGGCCGACGGCCTCGAACCCACGATCCCGCAAGCTGCGGATCACGGCGGCGACAGGGGCCGTGTCCGCCGAGGTCAGATAGGCGCGATAGAACGTGACGATGATACGTTTTGCGTTGCCCGAAAAGGCCGCCTCAACCGGGATCACGCCGCGATCAGGACACCACGCGCCGGATTCGGGCAGGGTTTTAGCCCCCATAACAGGGCCGGCATAAAGCCCCGCCGCCAATGCCATCTGCGCCAAGGCAGCCTGTGCCGCGACCTCTCCGCCGGTGTCGCAGAGATGCGCCAGACGGCGCAGGGTCGAGACGGGCAGGGTGGAATATTCATCCAGCCGCGTGTCCTCTCGCCCGTCGGCGGGTAGGACAGCCAGCGCGATGCCCTTGGCCTGCGCCAGTGACAGAACCTGCTGCAACCCGTAGGCCCAGTAAGGCACGCCGCCAATGAGACGGATCAGAATGCCCTTGGCGCCCTCCAACGTCTGTTCTACATAGGTGTCGACGGACAGAGGATGTTTCAACGCCGTCAGGTTCGCCAACCGCATCGTGGGCATACGCCCATCCGGCCCGCCACCGCGATGCCAGCCCGCCGCGAAAGCGCCAAGGTCGCTGTCCGAGAAGGACAGCACCACCAAATCCGCCGGGCTCTGGCCCAGATCGGTTGGGGTTTCCATTTCTTCTAACCCGTGGCTTTCGCGGAAGACGACGTGCATGGGCCTTACTCGGCGGCCTCGGTTACACCCGTGAGGATTTCGCGGATTTCTGCTTCTTTGATGTCGTCATGCTCGGCGATCACCACCATGCGCGAGCGGCGTTCCTCGCCGGGCCCCCACGGGCGGTCGTACTGGTGACGCACACGAGCACCCACGGCTTGCACCAGCAGGCGCATCGGCTTGCCTTGAACGGCGGCATAGCCTTTGACACGCAAAATGTTCAGCTCGGTGGCCAGGCGCTCGATCTTGGCGACCAAATCGGCGGGATCGGACTGTTCCGGCAACTCGACGATGGTGCTTTCGAAATCGTCATGCTCGTGATCGTGGTGACCGTCGTGATGCGACGGACGAGCATCCATGTCGTCCTCGGCTGCGGCCTCAAGACCCAGAACGACGCGCACATCCACGGCACCTTCGGCAACCTCAACGACGGGTAGCGGGCGAGGGGCCTCGGCGGCGATGATCTCTTTCGCTTTGGCCACGCCTTCGGGACCGGCCAGATCAGGCTTGGTCAGCAGGATGATATCGGCGCAGGAAATCTGATCCTCAAACACCTCGGATAGGGGCGTTTCATGATCGATCGAGTCATCGGCGAGGCGCTGAGCATCCACCGCTGCCACATTCGGCGCAAAGCGACCGGCTGCGACGGCCTCGGCATCGGCCAGCGCGATCACACCATCAACGGTGATTTTCGAACGGATATCGGGCCAGTCGAACGCCTTCAGCAGCGGCTTAGGCAAGGCGAGGCCCGAGGTTTCGATCAGAATATGCTCAGGGCGCGGCTCCAGTGCCATCAGGGCTTCGATAGTCGGGATGAAATCATCGGCCACGGTGCAGCAGATACAGCCGTTCGCGAGCTCCATGATGTTTTCCGCCGGGCAATCGGGGATTGCGCAGGATTTCAGGATGTCACCATCGACGCCGACATCGCCGAATTCATTGACCACCACGGCCAGACGCTTTCCCTGCGGGTTTTGCATCAGGTGCTTGACCAGTGTGGTTTTGCCCGAGCCCAGAAAGCCGGTGATCACAGTGACGGGTAGTTTTTCTAAGTTGCTCATTTCAGGGCTCCAATCGGGGGAATACGGGCCGCACAGTTTTTGCGGAAATGTTCAGGACGTTCGCGCCATTTGACCAAACCATCGTCAGTGGCCAAATACTTGGTCACACCTTCGATGATCGTTTCGACATGGTCGGTTTCGTTGAGGTTTTCGTAGACAAAAGTCCAACGCGTGGGTCCGCCACGCAACACGATGGAACATCCTTGATCACAATTGGACAGGCACTCCACGGGTTTCAGATGGATCCCATCTGGCACGCCCGCCTGTTCCAGCGCCTTATGCAGCAAAGCGCCGGGGCGCTGGGCGTCATCTTCGATTGCCAGGCCACGGCGGCATGTCGTGCAGACCAGCAGTTCAACTGGTGCGGCTTTACTCATCTCTCTCATCCCCCTTAGTCAAATCTGGGGGACGGGGTTTCATGTGGGCCGATCCAAGCCCCACACCGGAACACCCCGTCCGGTTTCATCTTCGGGCGCTGGCAGGTCTCCCGGCTTGCGGATGTCAGGGTGTATACCCTGTCGGATGTCCTGCCTTCCCAGCCTTTGGCCAGTGGCTTTGGGCACCCTCTCCGGTCACGGTCGCGGGGGCGGCTGCGTTTGGCGGTAAACCCGTTGACGCATTCCCTTTTCATCCTCTTACGAGGACACCAACGGATCGGACATGCGGCACTGATACGGTGCTTGTCAAGCGTGTCGCCGACAACCGCTACGTCGGGTACAGGAAAACGACCTGTGGCAGTCGCTGAGCGGCATGGCTGGGCTTAGCCTGCGGCTTTCGAAAGGTTTAACAGTGACCACGTCACTGAACCAAATGTTTGACGGATGACTAGACTGCTCTTCATAACTGAAGGCACAGGCCAATGGTGGGGGCGTTTTACTCTGAGATCTGGAAGCTTTGTGAGAGTGGTGGGCGACCCTGGAATCGAACCAGGCGTGCGTCTCCGCGAGGGAGTTACAGTCCCCTGCCACACCTTGCGGCCTGTCGCCCACTGTCAGGCGTTGCACCTGACGTGGAGGCGTGATTACTAGCGCACCAAAGGAGCGTCAACAGGAAAATACGGCATTGACGCAGGAAAGCGAATTCATGGCCCGGAGGCCCTCAGAATGAAAAAACCCAAGTGGGTTGTTGAAAAGGAACAGGCACGAAAAGCAGCAGCGGCCGAAACGGTTTGGCTGTTTGGTTTACACGCCGTGCGCGACGCCTTGATGAACCCCAAGCGCCAGAAACTGCGCCTGATTGTGACACGAAACGCGCGGGACAAACTGCTCGAAGCCATTGAATTCGCAGGGATCGAGGCCGAGATGGTTGATCCGCGCAAGTTCAGTGCCCCGATCGATGCGGGTTCGGTGCATCAAGGGGCAGCGCTTGAGGTTAAGCCGCTGGAGTGGGGCGGTTTGGCCGAGAACTGCATCGGACGGGAACATCCCCGCGTGATCCTACTGGACCGTGTAACGGACCCACATAATGTGGGTGCGATTCTTCGGTCAGCCGAAGTACTGGGTGCAAGTGCTGTGATCGGAACCCGGCATCATTCGGCCCCTGAAACCGGGGCACTGGCCAAGACCGCCAGCGGCGCATTGGAACGTCAGCCTTATCTAAGGGTGCGCAATCTGGCCGATGCCATAACCGAGCTTCAGTCGATGGGGTTTCTGGTGCTCGGTCTGGATGGCGAGGCGAATGAAACTATTGAAACAGCCCTGGGGAACCAAAGGGATCGACCTGTGGCGCTGGTATTGGGTGCTGAAGGGCCGGGATTGCGGCAAAAGACCAAAGAGACTGTGGATCAATTGGTGAAAATTGACGCATCCGGGGGATTTGGGTCACTGAACGTCTCAAATGCTGCCGCAATCGCCCTATATGCCTCTCGGCACCATTAGACAGGAGATCGCTATTTCCGGACCGTCCAAAATCGCAACCTGCTGCTATTGCGGTACTCGGGCTGCCCTGGTTCTGACCGGGAAGAAACGGCACGAGCTGAGTTGTTCAAGCTGTGGTGCGCCTCTGCACGATCTTAAGATGTTGCCAAAGCACAAGGTTCAAAAATCAAAGCCTGCTCGTACGGCGATCAGCCATGCAGCACCTCCGAAGTCTCGAAAAAAGAAGAAGAAAAAGAGCACGTTCTATCGTGTTCTGGATGAAGCCTGGGATGTTATAGAAGACATCTTTGATTAAGGGCTGCCATGCATTCGCAAGGATGTTCACATCCACGTCAACGGGGGTTTCACAGCGGTTCAAAAATTGCATCTTAGGTGCTCGATTCTTTGCTACAGGACCCAGATGCAAAACCGCCGTTTCATATTCGGTATACTGACAGCCATCGCTTTTGCACCTTTCGCTTGGGCGCAGGACAAACCTGTCTATTTTGCGACCGATGGCGCCGCGATGGCGGGGTATGATCCAGTGTCCTATTTCGACAGTACAGTACCGGTTCGGGGTGAACCAAGCATTGCCGTCATGTGGAAAGGGGCCCAGTGGCATTTTGCGTCGCAGGAAAATCGCGAACGGTTTGAAAGCAACCCGCGCGCCTTTGCGCCTCAGTTCGGGGGTTATTGTTCCTATGCGATGGCAAATGGTGTTCTGAAAAGCACTGACCCGATGGCTTGGCAGGTCGTGGATGGGCGTTTGTACCTCACTCATTCCCCGGCGGTTGAGCGGATTTGGGAACAGGACAGGACGGCAAATATCCATCTGGCCGAAGAGAATTGGCCCGTCATTCTGTACGAAGACTAGGCGAATTTCCGTTTTTTGTGAAAAGTCATCACAAAAATGAGCGCTTGGTCTTTTTTTTAACTAGATCATGCCTAAATGTCACAGTGACCGCGGAACGGAACTGCCGCGGGTCATTTCACTGTCCCTCGTTCCAACAACTGGCGCCCAAGGTTTCTTGGGCGCTTTTTTCTTTTTTGCGGCTGTGATTAGGATGCGGCCATGGCTGACTATTCCGACGATCATCTGAAAACTATCCTGCAACGTACCAAAACCATAGCGGTGGTTGGGGTGTCGATGAACCCGGTGCGGCCCAGCTATTACGTGGCGCGCTATCTTTCGTTGAAAGGGTATACCGTTATCCCCGTCAATCCGGGCCACGCTGGCAAGGAATTATTTGGCCAAACGGTGCGTGGTGCCCTGTCCGAGATTTCTGAACCTGTCGATATGGTCGATATCTTTCGGCGCTCCGAAGCTGTTCCACCTATCGTCGATGAGGCGCTAGAGGTGTTCCCCAAGCTTCGGACCATCTGGATGCAGATCGGGGTCGAGCATCCTGAGGCTGCTGAAACGGCGCAGGCCCGTGGGGTGGATGTGGTAATGAACCGTTGCCCCAAAATCGAATATCAGCGCCTGTTTGGTGAACTGCGGATGGGCGGGTTCAGCACTGGCATCATCTCATCGAAGCTTTGAACCTAGTTGGCGACATAGGGTTTCAACCGCGCCACTTGCTCGAGGCGCCGTTTTTCTAGAACAACATCGCGCGGAATCCAGTCATATCGGCTGTCATCTGACAGCGGGGACCAGAACAAAACCCCGCCATAGCGCCAAGGGTCCAGCACAACGCCCTCATACATCGAGTCTCCGGCACGGCTGATAATCGCTGTGCTGTGATCAATACGGAAAGGGTTGTCGGCATTGGCGATGGCGCGATGCAGCGTAAGTGTTTCGAAGTTTTCCTGCTTCAATCGACGCTCGATATCTTCGGCCCAATGCCAGCACAGCCCGCGCGGCCGCAGCCCCCTGTTGACCTTCGTGTTGTGGATCAGCGGGGGATCAGTGATCTGATATTCCTGCGCCAGCTGGGCTGTGTAGGCATAGGCGATCCGGGCGGCGCGGTCGGCCTCTTCCGGGTCAATCCCGGGCCCTAAGGTCCGAATCTCGACTGCAAGACGCTGCACCTCATCCCCAGTCTGCGGAGGAGGGGTAGCGCAGGCTGCCAAACCCACAAGAGCCAGAACAAAGGCCAAAGCTCTGATCATTCCGATTTCCCCTATTGGATATCTCGAAGGATCATAAAGCTGGAACTAGCAGATCGGAAGATTACTTAGCGCGTGGCCTTCTCAGCAATACCGCTGGTGCCCTGACGTCGTTCGAGTTCAGCCAGCACATCATCCAGCGCAACGTCGCGCGCGGCAAGCATCACCAACAGGTGGTACAGTACATCTGCCGCTTCGGAGGTCAGCTTGTCCTTATCCCCTTTGACGGCTTCGATGATCGCCTCAACGGCTTCTTCTCCGAATTTCTCGGCGCATTTTTCTGGGCCCTTGGCCAGCAGTTTTGCAGTCCAGCTGGAGTCGGGGTCGGCCCCTTTGCGGGCTGTAATAACCTGTTCAAGACTTTCAAGTATTGTCATGAATGAAGTTCCTTTAGTCGGCTATCTTTCATGATCACAGCATCAACCATGGCCCAAAGCTCGTGGGCAAAGTTTGAGCCAACTACCTCATCCCGATCCAACGGTGTGAATAGGGTGAGGTCTTTTTTGGTCTCGGTGTCCCAATCCAACAGTGTGCAGCCGTCAGCATGCCAGGACACGCGTGTGCCCCATCTGGTTTCGACAGAAGCCTCCTCGCCCCAGTCTCCAACATATACTGTGATCGTCGGAGGGTGAGCGGTGAACTCTTCCGAATACAATACGGTGTACCAGCCTATGAAATCACCATTGTGTGTCAATTCACCGGTCGCCTGCTTGGTGACGGTAGTACAGCAGTCGCACGATGCGTGCTCGGTTTCCAATTCTAAGACAGATATTGTTTCCCAAAGCATTAAGAGAATCTCATCGGAATGCCCGCAGCGGCCATGTGTTCCTTGGCCTCGCGGATTGTGTATTCGCCGAAATGGAAGATCGAGGCGGCCAGAACTGCGCTCGCGCCACCCTCAGTCACACCTTCGACCAGATGGTCGAGGGTGCCAACACCGCCACTGGCGATCACTGGCACGTCCACTGCATCACTGATCGCCCGGGTCAGGGGCAGGTTGAACCCGGCCTTGGTGCCATCACGGTCCATAGACGTCAGCAGGATTTCTCCTGCACCTTTGGCTACAACAGTCTTGGCGAATTCGACCGCATCGATTCCTGTGGGTTTACGCCCACCATGGGTGAAAATCTCCCATTTCCCCGGGCTTACGGTTTTGGCGTCGATGGCACAGACGATGCACTGACTACCAAACTGGTCCGCGGCTTCCGCGATCACATCCGGGTTGGCGACAGCGGCCGAGTTAAAACTGACCTTGTCAGCACCCGCCAGCAACAGGGCGCGCACATCATCCTTGGTGCGCACGCCTCCACCAACGGTCAGGGGTACGAAGCATTGTTCGGCAGTACGCCGAACCACATCGAACATCGTGCCGCGGTTTTCATGCGTCGCGTGGATGTCCAGAAAACAGATTTCGTCCGCGCCTGCTGCGTCATAGGCCTTGGCCGACTCCACTGGATCGCCCGCATCGCGCAGGCCCACGAAATTCACGCCTTTGACCACGCGGCCATCGGCAACATCCAGACAGGGAATGATGCGGATTTTGAGCATGAACCTTCCTTTGCTTGGCGCACCTCTACCGGCAAAGCCCCGCCGATGCCAGACTTGTGATTGTGATCTGTGGCGAAGCCATGGAAATTAGGTGTGAAATTCAGCAAAAGGACGACTGCGATGAGACATCTTCTTCTGGCATCAGTTTTCACAATCGGAGGCGCTTTGACCGCCATGGCTGACGATATTATCAAGATACAAACCGAAAAATCCGTGACCGAGGCGCTGGATGCATTGGAAGCCGCTGTGGGCAATGCGGGTGCAACCGTTTTTGCGCGGATTGATCACGCGGCGGGGGCCGAAAAGGTGGGCACGCCGATCCCACCCAACCAGGTGTTGATTTTCGGAAACCCCGCTCTGGGCACGCCTGCCATGCTGATTGACCCTCGTGCAGGGCTGTTCCTGCCGCTGAAGGTGCAGGCCTATCAAGATGCAGAGGGTCAGGTCTGGTTGGCCTATGAGGACCCGAAAGAAACGATGGACGAGTTGGACGAAGTCGAAAACTCACCCGTGGTCGAGAAAATGCGCGGAGCGCTGGCCAAACTGACTGCGGCGGCGGCTGGTTAAGCCCTAGGCGCTTGCGCGACTGACGCGTGCAAGCGCATTTCTGGCGATCAGGATGTGGAAAGGCAGGATCACTGCCAGGTACAAGCGTCCGCCCAGATTGTGCCGGTGAACCCAGGTCGCCAGCGAGATACGGCCATTTTCAGACAAGACCGAAACACGAAAATCCAGATGACGGTCGTTGAAGCCTGCGATCACCTCGGTCTCGTCGTCATGCTCAACAGGAAATATCCCGACCTTGTCGGTCGCACTGGGCCCGCCGGTGCTGAGCCCGAACGGCGCCACCAATACTCCGCGCAATCGAACAAGCGTCATGGCCCATGCCGGAAAGCTGGTGATAATCTCTGCTGCCTGACGTGGAGACAAATCCGACGCAACACTGAAACAGTCCAGGAAATCGCCCTGTTTGATTCGTTTGTGAAGCAAGCTTCGGGCCGATAGTGCCGTGCGTTTGACAGCGGAATGGAACATCGCGCTATTCTCTGAGAGTTGTCAGAGCCTCTTTCAAATCGATCGCCCCATCATAAAGGGCGCGGCCGGAAATGGCACCATTCAAGGCTGCGCCACAATCGCGCAGGGCAAGCAGGTCTTCAATCGAAGAGACGCCGCCCGAAGCGATCACAGGGATTGAAACAGCTTTCGCCAGCGCGGCGGTTGCGTCGATATTTGGGCCTTGCATCGCCCCATCCCGGTTGATGTCGGTGTAGATGATCGCCGCAACGCCTGCGTCCTCAAAACTGCGCGCCAAATCGGTGACCTGAACGTCCGTTTCTTCAGCCCAGCCTTTGGTTGCGACCAGGCCGTTGCGTGCATCAATCCCAACGGCGACCTTGCCGGGGAAGGCTTTGGCCGCTTCGCGCACCAGATCGGGGTTTTCGACGGCGACGGTTCCCAGAATGACGCGGGCCAGTCCTTTGTCGATCCAGGTCTCGATGGTTGCCATGTCCCGGATACCACCACCAAGCTGCGCGGGCACATCGCAGGCTTTCAGGATCGCTTCGACCGGGGCGGCATTCACCGGCTCACCCGCGAAAGCGCCGTTCAGATCGACAAGGTGCAACCACTCGCACCCAGCCTCGACAAATGCACGGGCCTGAGCGGTCGGGTCCTCATTGAAAACGGTGGCTTTATCCATCTCTCCGCGCACCAGGCGCACGGCGTTGCCGTCTTTGAGGTCGATGGCAGGGTAGAGGATCATGTCGGGCGACCTTATCTAAATGTTACATGGGCGGCATATCGCACAAGCCGGGCCGGGGATGCAACGCGACGCAAAGTCAATCTTGTCCGATGCCCAATGGCACGCCAGACTGACACCAAATCAGGGAGGTTACTATGAAGAAACTCGCAACATCCGTTGTCTTTGCAACCTTGGCGACCGGCGCAATGGCGGCGGACCCGGTTGATGGGCTGTGGAAAACACAGCCGGGTGACACCGGGGGGTATCTGCACGTCACCATCGGTGAATGCGGCAGCGCGATCTGTGGCACTATAGACAGTGCGTTTGATGGCAATGGCGATCAGCAATTGGATTATGAGAATCTGGGCAAGCAGATTATCTGGGACATGGTGCCCGAAGGTGGCGGAAGCTATGACAGCGGCAAGATCTGGGCCCCGGATCGGGATAAGACCTACAATTCGAAGATGACCCTGGACAGCCAGAACCAGCTGACGGTCAAAGGATGTGTCGCTGGTGGCCTGGTCTGCCGCGGGCAGACCTGGACGCGCGTTCAATAAGCTTTTACGGGGTCCAGGTCAGGAAGTTCCCGATCATGCGCAGGCCCACATCCTGGCTCTTCTCAGGGTGAAACTGCATCCCCACCATCGTGTCGCGGCCGATCACGGCCGTGACCTCTTGCCCATAGTTCACATATGCCAAACGCTGCACCGGGTCTGTGACACGGAAGTGGTAGGAGTGGACGAAGTAGGTATGATCACCGGATGCGACCCCGTTGAACACTGGGTGATCGCTTTCCAGAACCAGATTGTTCCAACCCATATGTGGCACCTTCAGTGCAGCATCTGACGGTTCAATCCGCACCACATCGCCAGCCACCCAGCCCAAACCATCGGTTTCGCTGTATTCATGGCCCTTTGAGGCCATCAGTTGCATTCCGACGCAGATGCCCAGAAACGGGCGACCTTTCTGTTCGACCGCTTCGACCATGGCGTCGTAGATACCCTTATGCCCCCGCAGCTCTGCCGCGCAGGCGGGAAAGGCTCCGTCACCAGGCAACACCAGCCGATCGGCGCGTGCAACGACATCCGCGTCCGAGGTCACCACGACCTCGCCCGCGTTCTCTTCCTGTGCCATGCGTTGAAACGCCTTCTCGGCCGAGTGCAGATTACCGCTCTCGTAGTCGATAATGGCAGTCAGCATCTACAAGGCACCTTTGGTCGACGGAATCGCATCTGCCTTGCGCGGGTCGGTTTCGACCGCCTCGCGTAGCGCCCGCGCAACCGCTTTGAATGTGGCTTCGGCAATGTGATGGCTGTTAAAGCCGTGCAACTGGTCGATATGAAGGGTGATGCCCCCATGGGTGCTGAGCGCCTGAAAGAACTCACGCACCAACTCGGTGTCGAACGTGCCGATCTTCTGGGTTGGCAGGTCCACGTTCCAAACTAGGAACGGACGGCCAGACAGGTCCAGTGCACAACGCACTTGCGCATCATCCATGGGCAGGTGGCATTCACCATAGCGGCGAATCCCCTTTTTATCGCCCAAAGCCTGAGTCAGCGCCCGACCCAGCGCGATCCCCGTATCCTCGACCGTGTGGTGGTCGTCGATGTGGTAGTCGCCCTTGGCCCGGATCGTCATGTCGATCAGCGAATGACGCGCCAACTGATCCAGCATGTGGTCAAAGAAACCAACACCGGTCTGGTTGTCATACTGGCCGGTCCCATCCAGATTGACCTGGACCGAAATCTCGGTCTCGGCGGTCTGACGACTGATCTTAGCGCTGCGCATGGGCGAATTCCTTTTGCTACAGGGGCGCTTATAGACGCGGACGGGCTGCCTATCCAGACCGCTTGAGGCCTTCGCTGCAAACTGTTGCAGGGGATTGCACCCGGGCGCGGCCCGTGCCAGCCTGAGCGCAACACGAACCAACAAGGCCCGGCCCATGTCCACCTGCGTTTTCATCCAGATCCGCTGTAAACCCGGCACCACTTATAAAGTGGCGGAAGAGATCGCGCTGCGCGAAATCCACTCCGAGCTCTATTCTACCAGCGGTGAATATGACCTGATGCTCAAGCTCTATATTCCCGAATCCGAAGATGTGGGCCATTTCATCAATGAAAACCTGCTGGTGATTCCCGGTATCGAACGCTCATTGACGACAATGACGTTCAAGGCGTTCTAGCCCAGCTCAAACGTCGTCACGCCGAAAATCCGGTTCAGGTCGATATCGGGTTCATGGTCCGAATACATTCGTGCGGTCTCAAAGACCTTCTCAAGTCCCAACGCATCGGCCAGCGCGAAGGCGGCGGCGTTGGGTTGGGGCATGTCGATAAACACCTCATGCGTTGCGTGATCCTCGGGGATAGTGTTGAGGACCGAGACCAGCAGCGCCTGTGCGATGTCAGGGCTGTCCGCAAACAAAGGCCCGATCTTATATCCGATCTGGCAGGGGCGCAGGGTCACGTAGCCCCTGATCGTCCCGTTTTCGATAAAGGCACGTGAGGCATGGCTAGGCGCGCGCAGCCATTCACGCACGAAAACGCTACGCGGGGCAGGGAATAGGGCCCGGTCATAGGTCAGCAAATCCTCGGATATCTCAGTCAGGACGGATATATGCGCAGTCGCTTGCGACCCAAGAGCGGCCAATATCCCGGTCTTTGTTCCGGTAAAGCGGTAGTTGTTATAGGCAAAGGTAAAGCCGGATTTGCGATAGTTGTCCTGTTGCTCGACCACACCATCCAGACCCATATTGCGCCCCTCGCAATGGGCCAGCGCGTGCTGGGCGATCTCCAGCCCATGGCCCGATCCGCGAAATTCGGGACGGACGATGTAAAAGCCCAGAAAAGAAAACGCATCGTCATAGTTCACCGCGGATACTGACGCGATCATTTCACCATCAAGAAATCCGCCCAGAAAGCCATCCGGGTCAGTAGGGCGAAAACACGCGGCATCGTGCTGACCGGGATTCCACCCTTCGCGCCCGGCCCAGTCAACGGCGTGTTGAAGTTCGGCTGCAGTCAAGGGGCGGATGACGTAGTCAGACATGGTTAATGATCCTGCAATTCGTAATGTCGCCAGAATGGCGCAACGTTTTGCAAAGGACCAGCATGTTCGAGAAAGGTTGGTATCTGGAGCGGGCGAGGCGATTCGAACGCCCGACCCTAACCTTGGCAAGGTTATGCTCTACCCCTGAGCTACGCCCGCATCAGATACTTGTATGGTCCAAAGACCTCTCAATGGAGCGGGCGAGGCGATTCGAACGCCCGACCCTAACCTTGGCAAGGTTATGCTCTACCCCTGAGCTACGCCCGCGCCGTTGAGTGAGGAGGGATGTATAAAGTCCCACGCGAGGCTGCAAGCGGAAAAACACAAAATTCCGGAAAAATCTTTCGACGGAAACCGGTGTCGGTCGCGTTCAAGAATCAGAGTGCATGAGAACAAAATTCGAGGAGGTGAACAGATGTTGCAGATTGCAGACCTTAAGATGGCGGCCCTTGCAGTGATGATCGTGATTGGCTTTTGCGCCATAGATGCCCAGCCGCAGCACGTTGGGCATACATATCCCGCAATCGCTGCTGCACCGGTTGTCGAAGCCAGCACGTAGCCAGAATAAACCCAGCCGAGCGGTTTACAGAGCCAGGACAAGATTGGCGACAGCACCGACCAGAATGGCGCCAAATGTCAGAAGCATTCCGATCTGCCGCAGAACCACAACCTGAGGGTTGCTGCCAAAGCCATAGGCATGCATCAAACGCCCCGCCAGGATCAACAAACCTAAAAGGTTCACCAACAGACCGGGTGCGCCCTGCAACTCGACCATTGCAATCAAGAGCAGCGCAAAAGGTGCATATTCCGCGCAATTTGAGTGTGTGCGCATCGCTTTGATAAGCGCTTTGTCATCTCCATCTCCGACCGAGACCTTCCCGCTGCGGCGCGCCGAGATGACCTTTGCACTGAGCCAGACGTAAAGAATTGCGATCAATGCGGCATAGATCGGGGTAATAGTCAGCATTCTTGGGGCCTCCGTCTGGGTCATGCAAAATGGCCGCGCAGTTACCCGCGCGGCCATTCAAAGCTTAGCTGATTTTACAGCTTATTCCAGTTCCACAAGCAGGTCCTTGGCGTCAATCTGGCCGCCAGGCTGAACATGAACCGCTTTGACCACCGCATCGCGTTCGGCGTGAATGCCGGTTTCCATCTTCATGGCTTCGATGGTTAGCAGCAGATCACCTTCTTTGACCTGTTGTCCGACACTGGCCGCAACCGTTGCCACAACACCCGGCATCGGGGCACCAATATGGTTCGGATTGCCCGCTTCGGCTTTGGGTCGCGCCTGCGTGGATGACGTGACCATGCGGTTCGGCACCCGGATCACCCGAGGCTGCCCGTTGAGTTCAAAGAAGACTTTCACCTCACCCTTTTCATCGGTCTCTCCGATGGCCTGACAGCGGATTTCCAGCGTCTTGCCCGGGTCGATCTCGGCGGTGATCTCGTCACCTGGTTCCATTCCATAAAAGAAGGTGCGGGTCGGCAGGGTGCGGACGGGGCCATAGGTGCGGTGACGGCCCATATAATCCAGGAAAACCTTGGGATACATCAGGTAACCATTGAGGTCCTCGTCATCAACCTCCTTGCCCTCCAATTGCTTGGACAGTTCGGCGCGGGTGGCTTCCAGATCGACCGGAGGTACGTCCTTTCCGGGGCGCTGCGTGTTCGGCGCTTCGTCCTTCAACACTTTCTGGATGATGGTGTTCGGGAACCCACCCGGAGGCTGACCCAGATTGCCGCGCATCATGTCGATGACCGAGTCGGGGAAGGCCACATCTGTGTCCGGGCTTTCCACCTCGTCCCGTGTCAGGCCCTGGCTGACCATCATCAGCGCCATGTCGCCAACCACTTTCGATGACGGTGTCACCTTGACGATATCGCCGAACATCTGGTTTACATCAGCATACATCTGGGCAACTTCATGCCAACGCTCTTCCAGTCCCAGGGACCGGGCCTGGGCTTTGAGGTTGGTGAACTGACCGCCAGGCATCTCATGCAGATAGACCTCGGACGCTGGCGCCTGAAGGCTGGATTCAAAAGCGGCATATTGGCCGCGCACGGCTTCGAAGTAGTCGCTGATTTCGCGGATCGCTTTGATGTCCAGACCGGTGTCGCGGTCAGTGTGGCGCAAGGCTTCGACCACGGTGCCCAAAGTCGCCTGGCTGGTGTTGCCCGAGAAGCTGTCCATCGCGCAATCCACAGCATCCACGCCCGCCTCAGAGGCAGCCAGAATGGTGGCGCTGGCAATCCCAGCGGTGTCGTGCGTGTGGAAGTGGATCGGCAGGCCAACCTCTTCCTTCAAGGCGCGGATCAGGATCTTGGCCGAGGCGGGTTTCAGCAGACCGGCCATGTCCTTCAAACCCAGGATATGAGCCCCAGCATCGCGCAGCTCTTTCGCCATGCCGACGTAGTATTTCAGGTCATATTTGGCGCGGTCGGGGTCGAGGATATCACCGGTGTAACACACCGTGCCTTCACAGATCTTGCCATTCTCAACCACCGCATCCATGGCGACGCGCATGTTTTCGACCCAATTGAGCGAGTCGAAGACACGGAACACGTCGATATTCTGTGAGGCCTGCCGGACGAATTCCTGCACCACGTTGTCGGGGTAGTTGGTATAGCCAACACCATTCGCACCACGCAGCAGCATCTGGGTCATCAGGTTCGGCATTGCCTCGCGCAGATCACGCAGACGCTGCCACGGGCATTCTTGCAAAAAGCGGTAAGCCACATCGAAGGTCGCACCGCCCCAGCATTCGACCGAAAACAGTTGCGGCAGGTTGGCCGCATAGCTGGGTGCGACCTTGATCATATCGATCGACCGCATCCGTGTGGCCAGCAGCGATTGATGCCCGTCCCGCATCGTGGTGTCGGTGATCAGCAACTGCCGCTGCGCCTTCATCCAGTCGGCAACCGCCTGTGGTCCTTTTTGTTCCAGCAGGTTACGGGTGCCCATCTGCGGCTCACCCCGCAGCGCCGGAGGTTTGGCCTCTTTCAGGTCAGCACGCGGCTCGGGGCGGTCCTTGGTTTCGGGATGCCCGTTCACGGTGATATCTGCGATATAGGTCAGCACTTTGGTGCCGCGGTCACGGCGGCGTTTGAAGGCAAACAAGTCCGGTGTCGTGTCGATGAACTTTGTGGTGTATTCGTTTGACAGGAAGGTCGGGTGTTTCAGCAGGTTGATGACAAAGTCGATATTGGTGCTGACCCCCCGAATCCGGAATTCACGCAGTGCACGATCCATCCGCGCAATCGCAGCCTCAGGAGTCGGTGCCTTCGCGGTCACTTTGGTCAGCAGCGAGTCATAGTATCGCGTGATCACCCCACCAGCATAGGCCGTGCCACCATCCAGACGAATGCCCATGCCCGTGGCCGAGCGATAGGCAGTGATGCGGCCATAATCGGGGATGAAGTTGTTCTGCGGGTCTTCGGTGGTGATCCGGGTCTGCAATGCGTGGCCGGTCAGATGCACGTCGGCCTGGCTGGCTGCACCGGTGGCTTCGGCCAGAGTTTTGCCCTCGGCGATCAGGATCTGGGCCTGAACGATGTCGATACCTGTGACCTCTTCGGTAACAGTATGTTCAACCTGCACACGTGGGTTCACTTCGATAAAGTAGAACTTGCCAGTTTCCATATCCATTAGGAATTCGACAGTGCCCGCGCATTCATAGTTCACATGGGCGCAGATTTTGCGGCCAAGTTCACAAATCTCGGCGCGCTGCGCGTCGCTTAAATAAGGGGCAGGGGCGCGTTCCACGACCTTCTGGTTGCGGCGCTGGACCGAGCAGTCGCGTTCATACAGATGGTAAATCTCACCATGCTTGTCACCCAGTATCTGCACTTCGACATGGCGGGCGCGGGTGATCATCTTTTCCAGATAGCCTTCGCCATTGCCAAAGGCGGCTTCGGCTTCACGGCGACCCTCTAGAACCTTCTCTTCCAACTCGTCCTCGGATTCGATCGGGCGCATGCCGCGCCCGCCACCACCCCAGGAGGCCTTCAGCATCAGGGGATAGCCGATTTCCTTGGCTTCCGCCCGGATCGCATCCATGTCATCGCCCAGAACCTCGGTTGCGGGGATCACGGGCACACCTGCTTCGATGGCGACCCGCCGGGCGCTGGCCTTGTCCCCCAAGGCGCGCATGGTTTCCGCTTTGGGCCCGATGAACGTGATCCCGTTCTTCACACAGGCATCCACAAAGCTGGGGTTTTCCGACAACAAGCCATATCCGGGGTGAATCGCATCTGCGCCGCATTCCTTGGCGACGCGAATGATCTCATCAATCGACAGATAAGCGGCAACCGGGCCCATCCCTTCGCCAATGCGATAGGCTTCATCCGCTTTAAAGCGATGGAGACCCAGCTTGTCCTCTTCTGCGTAGACTGCGACTGTACGTTTGCCCATCTCATTGGCGGCGCGCATCACGCGAATGGCAATCTCGCCGCGATTGGCGATGAGGATCTTTTTGAAGTCAGTCATAGCAGGTCCCGGTGTTGATGGTTTGGGCGTGTTCTTAGCCGGACACTACGCGCAGATACATCAGTCTTTCTGGGTAGAACCGGCATGTTAACGCTCGCAAACGCCTTTTATTTGTGCGCTTTTCTTAACGTCGCTGCGTTGCAGCATCAATTCCTTAATTTACTTTGGGTCAGTTGGTCCAAGGAAAAGGTGCCCATCTGTCCCATATTGGACAGCATATCCTGCTTGAGAATATCGATCACATGCGCCGGACCTCGCGGACCCAAGGCTGCCATCCCGTACAAAAACGCTCGCCCCAGCATGACAAAATCCGCCCCACAGGCCAACGCCCGCAGGATGTCCAGGCCACCTTCGATGCCACTGTCAAAGATCAGCGGCAGGGTGGTTGCCGCACGCAGCTCTGGCAAAACCTCGATACTGGCCGGGGCTGCATCGAACTGCCGCCCGCCGTGGTTTGACACCCACAGCGCATCAACGCCCGCGCGCTCCAACGGCTCGGCGTCTTCGGCGCGCATTACACCTTTGAAGATCAATGGCCCGTCCCAGTGATCGCGCAGCCAATTTACGTAGTCCATATCTGGCGAAGTGCGCAGCAGATACCCCACATGGGCAGTTGGCGGCAGGTTCTGTCCGCTGTCTATGTACTTGTCCAGCGTGCGCATTCTGGGCGACCCCTGCCGCAACATCCCCAACGCCCAGGCGGGTCGCATCGCGATCTGGGCCAACAATCGTGGTGTCAGCCTTGGGGGTTGCGTGAGGCCAGAGCGTGTCTGACGCTCGCGCCGAGAGGCCACAGGAACATCGACGGTCAGCACCAGAGTCCTAAAACCCGCGTTGCGTGCGCGAGACAGCAAATCGGCGCGTATTTCAGGGTCTTTGGGCGGATAGAGTTGGAACCATGCATTGTCGCCAATACTGGGTGCCAAATCTTCGGGGCTTTGTGCCGCGACGGTTGAGAGCGTGTAGGG
This sequence comes from Ruegeria sp. AH7, assembly GCF_056541325.1. NCBI lineage: Bacteria > Pseudomonadati > Pseudomonadota > Alphaproteobacteria > Rhodobacterales > Roseobacteraceae > Ruegeria > Ruegeria sp. AH7. The sequence continues at coordinate 207,908 of NZ_JBQFYF010000001.1, forward strand.
CAGCCGGGCCTTGGCGGCGGTCCGGGCCAGCAGACCTTCGGCATCCGGCCAGACCAGTCCCGACATACCGATCGGGGCAATACCAAACGGCATCGGGTAGTTCTGGCCTAAAAACTGCGTGCGGGTGTCAAAATCTCTCTCACCTCGCAGGATTGCGGGATAAAGCTGTACACGGTCGAGGGCATCCCGGTTGCGCTGCAGGGCAGTTTCCATGCCCGTGCCACTTTCCACATAATCCCAGACAAAGCGCGGCAACCGCCGTCGCGCGCGGCGCTTCAGGTCCGAAATACCAGGGTAAGTGCTATGCAAATCCATGCGGATTGATCCGCCTTGTGCTGCGATTCGGCAAGCATCTGAGGTTGTTTTACGGGTCTGCGCCTACATCGGGGTGAGGTTCGTGCGTAATTTGTAGGTGTTCGGCCCCAAAAAAATGAGTGAACAAGCCGTGAACAAACTCTTCCCCTCGGCACGCAACCCGCGTAGTTTGGGGGTATGAGCAGTTACGACGAAATGGACGCCTTCGAGGGCGCATCGCTTTCGGCGCGGGCGATGCCTGCGGCGTCGGCTGACTATCTCAACGACCTCAACCCGGCGCAGCGCGAAGCGGTTGAGCATCTGGACGGGCCGGTTTTGATGCTGGCTGGGGCTGGAACGGGCAAAACCAAGGCTCTGACGGCGCGGATCACCCATCTGCTCAGAACCCACCGGGTGCGCGAAAACGAAATTCTTGCGGTGACATTCACCAACAAAGCGGCGCGCGAGATGAAAGAGCGTGTCGGGCGTATGCTAGGTCGACCCGCCGAGGGGATGCCGTGGCTTGGCACCTTCCACGCGATCTGCGTCAAGCTTTTGCGGCGTCACGCCGAGCTTGTCGATCTAAAGTCGAATTTCACCATTCTGGACAGCGATGATCAGCTGCGTTTGCTCAAGCAATTGGTGCAGGCGGCCAACATAGACGACAAACGTTGGCCTGCCCGGATGCTGGCTAGCATTATCGACGATTGGAAAAACCGTGCACTGACACCTGACAAAGTGCCCGCTGCGGATGCTGGCGCGTACAATAAAAAAGGTGTTGAGCTTTATGCCCAATACCAGACCCGATTGCGTGAGCTGAACGCAGTGGATTTCGGCGACTTGCTTTTGCACATGGTCACGATTTTTCAGACCCATGCGGACGTGCTGGAGCAATACCAACGCTGGTTCCGCTACATCCTCGTGGATGAGTATCAGGACACAAACGTCGCCCAATACCTCTGGCTGCGTCTGCTGGCCGGGGGGCACAAGAACATTTGCTGTGTGGGGGACGATGATCAGTCGATCTATGGCTGGCGTGGTGCTGAGGTGGGCAACATCCTGCGGTTCGAAAAGGACTTCCCCGGCGCGTTTGTGGTGCGGTTGGAACAAAACTACCGCTCGACCCCACATATTCTGGCGGCTGCCTCCAATGTCATTCGCGGCAACCAGACTAGACTAGGTAAGGAACTTTGGACTGACGCCGAAGATGGCGAAAAAGTTCGGCTGATCGGACACTGGGACGCCGAAGCGGAAGCCCGCTGGATTTGTGACGAAATCGACGCAATGCAAGGCGGCACCCGCGGTATGCGACCCTTTGAGCTTGAAGAAATCGCGATACTGGTTCGAGCCACTCACCAAATGAAAGTTCTTGAGGATCGGTTCCTGAAAATCGGTATGCCCTATAGAGTCATTGGGGGGGTGCCCTTCTACCGTAGAATGGAAATCAGGGATGCCATTGCTTATTTCCGGGTTGTGGTTAGTCCTGACAATGATCTGGCCTTCGAGCGAATCGTAAACACGCCGAAGCGTGGTTTAGGGGAAAAGGCTCAACAAACCATCCAACGTATAGCCCGGGAGGAAGGCAAATCTCAGGTCGAAAGCGCGCGCATCGCGGTTGATAGAGGTTTGATCAAAGGGAAAGGCGCTACGTCTTTGCGGGAACTAGTCGATGGACTTGCTCGCTGGAATGATCTGACACGGGGTGCCACGATTGAAGTCGACGATGATTCCGTAATTGATGACGTTACTGAACCTGTCCGATATAGCACCCCTGAGTTTTCACATGTTGAATTGGCTCAGATCATCCTTGACGAAAGTGGCTATACGGAAAGCTACCTAAAACCTCTTTCCGATGAAGAACTTAAAATGGATCCACGACCGGCGCGAAAACCCCGCGATCATGAGGCTGCCGGACGATTGGAAAACCTCAAGGAACTGGTCAACCACTTGGACGAATTTGAAAACCTGCAAGGGTTTTTGGAGCATGTCAGCCTGGTCATGGACAACGAGCAGGACAACGACGAGCCAAAGGTATCTATAATGACTCTTCATGCCGCCAAAGGCTCAGAGTATCCGGCCGTTTTTCTTCCGGGGTGGGAAGAGGGGTTGTTTCCCTCCCAGCGCTCAATGGACGAATCAGGATTGAAGGGGCTTGAGGAGGAACGACGCCTAGCATACGTCGGTATCACCCGCGCAGAGGAAGTTTGCACAATTTCGTTTGCTTCGAATAGGTTGATCTTCTCTGGTGACTTCAAAGGTTGGCAATCAATGATTCCTTCACGGTTCATCGATGAATTGCCCGGGGATCATGTAGAGGTGCTGACGCCTCCGGGGCTGTATGGTGGTGGTCAGACAACGGCAGGGATCGAAACCCGCGCAGCCGAGGCGAATGTCTACAACTCGCCCGGCTGGAAACGGATGCAGGCGCGGCAGGGGCAGTATGGGATGTCGCAACCCAAGGAAAGCCGGAATACGGTGATCGATGCAACGGCAGTGGCCAGTTTTACATTGGGTGAGCGGGTGTTTCACCAGAAGTTCGGCTATGGCGGCGTGGTTGGCATTGAAGGCGACAAGGTCGAGGTCGAGTTTGACAAGGCCGGGACCAAGAAAGTTGTCTCTCGGTTCCTGTCTGCGAAGGACGACGTGCCGTTTTGATCTTTTGCGAGGCTCTGCCTCGCGCTCCGAAGTATTTTTGAACAGAAGAAGGTGGGGGCGTTCGCGCCCCTTTTTTGCTGTTTGCAAAAGAAAAGCGGCGGTTCCCAGGGAGGAGGAGAGGGAACCGCCGCTCTTTGCAACATCAGAGCAGGGAGGAGGAGAGCCCTGATGTATCAGCACCCGGGTTTGAGCCCGGTATGGGGAAGACGCGGCGACGTCAGGGAGGAGGTAGACGTCACCGCGCGCTTTCAACATCAGAGCAGGGAGGAGGAGAGCCCCGATGTATCAGTTTCCGGCTATTTGGGCCGGTATAAGGTGCGGCAGCATCAGGGAGGAGGTAGATGCTGCCGCTGATTACAGACCCTAAAGGGAGGAGGAAGGGCCTGATCTCGGTTGTTCTGGGCGCTTAACGCGCTGTGTGTTCGTCGGCGGCTTGCTTGGCCAGACGTCGGATCATCGAGCGATGCAGGCCGAGATCGGCCAGTTCCCGATCCGAAAGGTTGGACAGCTCATTGACTGTCTGACGATACATCCGGTAGCTGGCAAAGCGGGTTTTGGCGGCTTCGATCCATGCGTTCAGCCCGTTGCTGTGTGCGCCTTTCAGCGCGGAAGTGTTGGTTGCGACTGCCATGTGCTCACTCGCTTTCATCTCTCTGTGCTGGTCATTTCCAGCGTTTGCTTGAGACTGAAGATAAGCCAATGCTGCAATTGCACAATAGGTTGCGATAACAATGCTGCTATGCAGCAAATGCATAGATATCAAAAACTTGATGCTCTGTACCTTGATCGCCCCTAAAAACATGAGTTCTGGGCAGATCATTCGCAAAATCGTTACATGGAAAAAAAATTGATGCACGGACCGAGTGCGCGATGATTGAGCGACAAATCACAAAATTTAGGCGTTCATGGGCCGGGTATCGAACGGTGTTGGGGTCTTTTCGAGGTGTCATGTGATGGTGCTGGGAATTCGTGGGATACGGTGAACTCCGGCGATATCTCGGAGTTTTTCTGAGAAGTGATTCGACTTCACGAGCAAGAAAATCGACGAAAACACCCGGTTCTCTGAAAAAATCTGAGAATGTATGGGAAATCATGGGGTCGAACGGAGCGGCGAGATTTGCATACATATAGTGTCTTGCTTGATGGAAGACACTACAGGGGGTATCTGAGGCGTTCTCTAGAAAGATTTGAGGGCCGCTATTTGGTCGCCGAACCCTTATCGGGCCTAAATTTCCTGTTGATTTCCACGAATTCCCATGGCATCCCTATATGCATCCGATGAGGACGAGGCAGCAGGGGCACAAAACGACCCCAAACCAAATAACAAACAGGTTTCATACAGGCACTTCGCTTTCATCACTCTGAAGATCCGGCGCGCGAGCGAGCAGACATCCCCCCAGGTGGCGCGCGCAGCTGGACATCCCGCACAGCGGGTCAATGCGGCGGGTTGATCAGTGGCAGCAGATCAACTCGCCGTTTTTCATCCGGGGGACGTGAATTTTGAGGTGGGGCGCAAGCGAAAGGGACAGTCGTCTTGGCGCGCAGGTTTAGAGGTGAAAGCCACCATAAGGTGGACACGAAGGGCAGGGTGTCGATCCCGGCCTCGTTTCGCCGTGTGCTTGAATCCTCTGATCCCAATTGGCAGCCCGGTGACACTCCTGAGCTTGTGATTGTCTATGGCGACCACCGTCGCAAATACCTCGAATGCTATACGATGCAGGCAATTGATGAGGTCGATGACAAGATCGATGCCTTGCCGCGCGGCTCGATGGAGCGGCGGATGCTGCAACGTATGTTCCACGGTCAGTCCTTCCCTACGACGGTAGATGAGACCGGACGTCTGGTCCTGCCCGCCAAGCTGCGCAACAAAATCGACCTTGGAAATGAGGCATTCTTTATTGCTGCCGGTGACACCTTCCAGATCTGGAAGCCCGAAACCTATGAGGTCGAAGAACTGGCCAAGACCGAAGAGTGGATGGACGATCTGCCAGATGATTTCGACCCGATGGTCTATCTCGATGGCGTTGGGGACGCGTAACGGCATGTCCGGCGCGGTCTCCTCATCTTCGAACCCACATATTCCTGTCCTGCTAAGCCCTTTGCTGGCGGCGGTGTCTCCGGTGTCGGGTGTATGGTTGGACGGAACTTTCGGCGCAGGCGGCTATACGCGGGGTCTGCTTGAGGCCGGCGCCGACAAGGTGATCGGCGTGGACCGCGATCCGCTTGCGTTTGAGATGGCAGCAGATTGGGCGCGTGACTATGGTGACCGGCTGGTGATGCAGCCGGGTGTGTTTTCGCGGTTGGATGAATATGCGAAGGATTTGGAAGGAGTCGTTCTGGATCTTGGCGTGTCGTCGATGCAATTGGATCAGGCCAAGCGCGGGTTCTCGTTCATGAAAGACGGGCCGCTTGATATGCGCATGAGCCAAGAGGGCGAAAGCGCTGCTGATCTGGTGAACGGCGCAACCGAAGCTCAACTGGCCGATATTTTGTTCCATTTTGGCGAAGAACGGGCCAGTCGGCGTATTGCCAAAGCGATCATCAAAGCACGGACTGAGGCACCGATCACAACGACGTTGCGATTGGTCGAGATCATCGAATCTTGCCTGCCGCGTCCGAAACCCGGTCAATCTCACCCGGCGACGCGCAGTTTTCAGGGGCTGCGGATTGCTGTGAATGCCGAATATGAGGAGCTATTTCAAGGGCTTATGGCGGCTGAACGGGCCTTGAAACCTGGCGGACAATTGGCCGTTGTGACCTTTCATTCCATCGAGGATCGGATGGTTAAGCGGTTCTTCCAATCGCGCGCGGGCAAGACCGGTCGGGCCAATCGCTATGCGCCCGAAATCGAACAGGAACTGCCGCAATTTACCCTGAAGACCCGCAAGGCCGTGGGGCCGGATGAGCAGGAGTTGCAGGAAAATCCACGCGCGCGTTCTGCCAAGCTGCGCGTTGCGGTTCGGACAGAGGCTCCGGCAGGGGAAATCGATGCGCGGGCCATTGGCATGCCGCAGCTGGGGGAGAAGGCAAGATGAAGAGTATTCTGTATGTGTTGACTGCCATGTCGGTGTTTGGTTTGGCGCTTTGGGCGTATCAAGAGAACTATCGCACCCAGCAGGTTTTGAAGGAAACTCAGTCACTGCAACGCGAAATTGGTACGGCGCAGGTGAGGCTGGCGGTTCTAAACGCCGAATGGGCTTATCTCAACCGACCGGATCGGTTGCGTGAACTTGCCGATCTGAACTTCGAACGTCTGGGCCTGCTGCCCTTGCGGTCTGAACAGTTCGGGCGTGCAGATCAGATCGCCTATGCCGAGGATCCTGATCTGCCAATTGTTGATCCGATTGAATTGCAGGCCATTACGGATCTGCAGGCTCTGGGCGAGGTTCAGCTGCCATGACACGTACCCCACTTCGCCCACTGGCCCGTGTTCTTGAAGCGCGCGCGAAAGGGGAGAACCCCAAGGTCATCGAGCGCGAGAATATCCGGCAACGCCACGAGCAGATGAAAGATCGCGCGCGTGCCCGCGCTGAGGGGCGTTTGCTTGTGCTGGGCCTGTTCTTTTTCTGCGCGTTTTCGGTTGTTGGGGTCCGTATGGGCATGCTTGCGACCTCTGAAGCGCAAGAGCCGCTGGCGAGCGCGCCTGGGGCTTCGATTGCTATGCAACGTGCCAATATTGTGGATCGTGAAGGCCGTATTCTGGCGACCAATCTGGACACCTATTCCGTCTATGCCCAGCCGCCGTTGATGATCGACCCAATTGCGGCGGCAGACCAGTTGGTAGCAATCTTCCCCGATCTGGAAAAAGAACTTCTGGTCAAGGACTTCACTGGCAATCGCAAGTTCCTGTGGATCAAGAAGCGCATCTCACCTGAGCAGAAACAGGCTGTTCACGATATCGGCGATCCGGGCATTCTGTTTGGCCCGCGCGAAATGCGCCTGTACCCCAATGGCAAACTGGCTGCGCATATTCTGGGGGGGTCCGGTTTTGGACGTGAGGGCGTAAGTGCCGCCGAAGTGATTGGCGTCGCTGGCGTCGAAAAGAAGTTTGATAACTATCTGCGCGACCCGGCCAATGGTAACAAACCGCTACAACTGTCACTGGACCTGACCATTCAAGCCGCAGTTGAGCAAGTTTTGTATGGCGGCATGAAGATTATGAATGCCAAAGGGGCCTCGGCGGTTCTGATGGATGCGCATACGGGCGAGGTGATCTCAGCCGCGTCTCTGCCTTCGTTCGATCCCAATGATCGCCCTCGCCCGCCGACCTCGGGTTTTGATCCCTCCGACAGCCCGTTGTTCAACCGCTATGTGCAGGGCGTGTACGAGCTGGGCTCGGTGTTCAAGATTTTCACCGCAGCACAGGCGGTGCAGCTTGGGTTGGTGAATTCTGAGACTATCATCGATACTTCAGGCCCAATGAAGATCGGTCGTTTTCCGATTGGTGAGTTCAACGGCAAGAACTACGGCAAGATCAGCGTGGCTGATGTGATCGTCCACAGTTCGAACCGGGGAACCGGCCGGCTGGCCCTGCAGATCGGGGCCAAAAGACAGCAGGAGTTTCTGGAAACGCTGGGCATGTTCGAACCAACACCGTTCGAGACTGTCGAGGCCTCCGGGGGCGCGCCGCTTAAGCCCAAGAAATGGGGTGAGTTGAGCACGGTGACCATTTCCTATGGCCACGGCCTATCGACCAGCCCGATGCATCTGGCAGCGGGCTATGCGGCGATTGCCAATGGTGGGCATTATGTCAGCCCGACGATCCTGAAGAAAAACAGCCCGCAATACGGCCCGCGTGTCCTGACGGACAGCGCTGCGTCGCAGGCGCAGAAGATGCTGCGCAAGGTGGTGACCGACGGCACCGCCAGCTTTGGCGATGTCAAAGGCTATGACGTCGCGGGCAAGACCGGAACGGCGGATAAACCCAAACCGCGTGGCGGGTATTACGATGACAAGGTCATCGCGACCTTTGCCACAATCTTTCCGGCCTATGATCCGAAATACGTGCTGATCGTCACGCTGGATGAACCGTCAATTGTGGCCTATGGCGAAAAGCGCCGGACAGCCGGGTGGACGGCGGTGCCGGTCGCTGCTGAATTGATCGGACGTGTGGCGCCACTGTTGGGGTTGCGTCCGCGTCTTGAGCCCGAGGCGGGCGCTGCTATAACCCTGACCTCGAATTAGGGTGCCAGAGAACAGGTGGGTCATGGGCGCAAGAACAAAAAAACTCAGCCAACTGGCCCTAACCGCACGCGGTGGCGCAAATCCGGATATCACCGGGCTGGCCGTTGACAGCCGCGAGGTCAAAGACGGTTTTCTGTTTGCAGCCCTCCCCGGCACTCGGGTTCATGGTGGCGAGTTCATCCAATACGCCTTGCGCATGGGGGCCGCCGCCATTCTGACCGACGCCGAAGGCGCGAAGATCGCCGAGGCCGAACTGGCCGCATCCGACGCTGCCTTGGTTGTAGTTGAAGACCCGCGCCAAGCATTGGCCGGGTCCGCTGCACTTTGGTTCGGTGCGCAACCGCAGACGATTGTTGCGGTCACCGGAACCAATGGCAAAACCTCGGTTGCCACATTCGTCCGCCAGATCTGGGCTGAGCTTGGCCATGCCGCCGTCAATCTTGGCACCACCGGAGTCGAGGGCGCTTGGACCGCACCGCTGGCTCACACAACGCCCGAACCGATCACCCTGCATCGATGCCTGTCCGAGGCGGCTGAGAACGGCGTGACCCATGCGGCGATGGAGGCTTCTTCGCACGGGCTGGAGCAACGGCGTCTGGACGGAGTACATCTGGCTGCTGCCGGGTTCTCGAACTTCACGCAGGATCATCTGGACTATCACGAAACCTTCGAGGCCTATTTTGCAGCGAAGATGGGCTTGTTCGACCGGGTTTTGCCTGAGGACGGCACCGCAGTGATCAACCTGAGCGACCCTAAGGGAGCGCAGGTGCGCAAGATTGCCGAGGCGCGGGGGCAGTCGGTGCTGACAGTCGGATTGGGCGAGGCCGATCTTTGCCTTATGAACCAACGCTTTGACTCAACTGGGCAGGATTTGCGGTTTTCCTGGCAGGGCAAGACCTTCCAGACGCGCCTGAACCTGATCGGTGGGTTTCAAGCTGAAAACATCCTGCTAGCCTGTGGGCTGGTCATCGCAGCAGGCGACGACCCTGATAGAGTGTTCGAGACCCTATCGCATCTGACAACGGTCCGAGGCCGCATGCAACTGGCCGCCACCCGCGACAATGGCGCGGCGGTGTTTGTAGACTATGCTCACACGCCCGACGCTGTTGCGACGGCTTTGAAGGCGCTGCGCCCGCATGTGATGGGACGTCTGATTGCTATCGTTGGTGCGGGCGGAGACCGCGACGCCACCAAACGCCCGCTGATGGGCAAGGCCGCAACCAATCACGCCGATATCGTCTTCGTCACCGATGACAACCCGCGCAGCGAAGATCCCGCCGCCATCCGCGCGGCCGTGATGGAGGGTGCGCCTGGCGCGACCGAAGTGGGTGATCGGGCCGAAGCGATCTTGCGCGGCATTGACGCTTTGCAACCCGGTGACGCGCTGTTGATTGCAGGCAAAGGCCATGAAACCGGCCAAATCGTCGGTGATCAGGTTTTGCCCTTTGATGATGTTGAACAAGCCAGCATCTCCGTGGCCGCCCTGGATGGGAGGGTCGCATGACGCTCTGGACAGCGGCAGAGGCCGCCGAAGCGACCGGTGGTCGCGCGATGACCGATTGGATGGTGGATGGCGTGTCGATTGATACGCGAACCTTGCAGACGGGCGACCTGTTTGTTGCCTTGAAAGCTGCGCGAGACGGGCACGACTTTGTGGCTCAGGCGCTTGAGAAAGGCGCGGGTGCAGCCTTGGTCTCGCATGTACCGGAGGGCGTGCGCGAAGATGCGCCGCTGTTGATTGTTGAGGATGTTCAGGCCGGTTTGGAGGCACTGGGCCAAGCCGCGCGTGCGCGCACTGAGGCACGTATCGTCGGGGTGACAGGCAGTGTCGGCAAAACCTCGACCAAGGAAATGCTGGCGACCATTCTGGAAAGACAGGGTAGGACCCATGCCAGCGTTGCCAGCTACAACAACCATTGGGGCGTGCCTCTGACACTGGCGCGGATGCCGCAGGACACGGAATATGCTGTGATCGAGATTGGGATGAACCACCCCGGCGAGATTGCTCCACTCGCGTGTCAGGCCCGCCCGCATGTGGCTTTGTTGACAACGGTAGCCGCGGTGCATCTTGAGGCGTTTGAGTCGGTTGCAGGAATCGCCCATGAAAAGGCGGCAATTTTCGAGGGGCTGGAACCCGGCGGCGCAGCCATCGTCAATGCCGATATCGAGCATGCCGAAATTCTGCGCCACACGGCGCAAGACCACGGCGCAGGGATCGTCGAATTTGGCCGACAGGCCGCAGATTACAAACTGACGGATGTGACCGCCGGGCCGGATTCGATTCAGGCCCAAGCCTCGGTTGGTGACACGCAGTTCATCTTCGACGTCCAATCCGCTGGTACGCATTTTGCAATGAACGCGTTGGGGGCCTTGGCGGCCTGTGTCGAACTGGGTGTCGATCTGGAACAGGCCATCGATGGGCTGCAGCACTGGTCTCCGGTCAAAGGTCGCGGAGTGCGCGAGACTTTGCCATTGGCAAATGGTGGGCAAATCGAACTGCTGGACGACAGCTACAATGCCAACCCGACCTCGATGGAAGCCGCTTTGGATGTTCTGGCGGCATCCCAAGGTGCGCGCCGGATCGCCTTTTTGGGGGACATGAAAGAGCTTGGGCCGCAGGAACAGGCCATGCACGCGGCGATGGCGCAGGTCAATGCGATGGCCGGTGTGGATAAGGTGCATTGCATCGGCCCGCTGATGCAAGCGCTGCATCGGGCTCTGCCAGATGATAAGCGCGGGCTCTGGTTCGAAACCAGCGCTGAGATGGCTGAGCACCTGCCTGACCTGATCAAAACCGGCGATAGCGTGCTGGCCAAGGGCTCGCTAAGCATGGCCTTGGCGCGGATTGTTGACGGTCTGCGCAAAATGGGGCAAGGGGGCGCGCTTGACGGGTGAACTTGCCCATGGGCCTCGTGTAAGAAAGGTTTTGTAATGCTGTATTGGTTGACCGCCTTGTCGGATGGAGGGGATTTCTGGAACCTCTTCCGCTACATTACCTTCCGCGCAGGCGGGGCCTTTCTAACGGCGCTGATCTTTGGCTTCATCTTCGGAAAACCGCTTATTAATGTGCTGCGCAAGAAGCAGGGCAAAGGCCAGCCGATCCGCGACGACGGCCCTGAGGGGCATTTTTCCAAGGCTGGTACCCCAACCATGGGCGGGTTGCTGATCGTCGGGGCTCTGGTCACTTCGACCCTCGTCTGGGCGCGGTGGGACAACCCTTATGTCTGGATGGTTCTGTTCGTAACTTTGGCCTATGCGGCCATTGGTTTTGCGGATGACTACGCAAAGGTGTCAAAGCAAAACACGAAGGGCGTTTCCGGCAAGATGCGGATGGCTTTGGGTGTCATCATCGCTGTTCTGGCATCGCTATGGGCAGTTCTGCACCATCCTGAAGCGCTGCAAAATCAACTTGCTGTGCCCGTTTTCAAAGATACGCTCGTCAATCTGGGCATCTTCTACATCCCGTTCTCGATTGTCGTCATCGTGGGGGCGGCGAATGCGGTGAACCTGACCGATGGTTTGGACGGCTTGGCGATCATGCCCGCGATGATCGCGGCCTCGACGCTTGGAATCATCGCCTATGCCGTCGGGCGGGTCGACTTTACCGAGTACTTGGACGTGCATTATGTGCCCGGGACAGGAGAAATCTTCATCTTCACCTCGGCCCTCTTTGGCGCGGGGCTTGGCTTCTTGTGGTACAACGCCCCGCCCGCCGCGGTGTTCATGGGCGATACCGGATCACTGGCACTGGGCGGCGCGCTGGGGGCTATTGCTGTGGCGACCAAGCACGAGCTGGTGCTGGCCGTCGTCGGCGGGTTGTTCGTGGTCGAAGCGCTGAGCGTGATCATTCAGGTCCTCTATTTCAAACGCACCGGCAAGCGCGTTTTCCTGATGGCCCCGATCCATCACCACTATGAGAAAAAGGGCTGGGCCGAGCCGACCATTGTGATCCGCTTCTGGATCATCTCCTTGATCCTGGCGATGATTGGGTTGGCGACGCTGAAGGTACGGTGAAGAAGCGTCGGGTTGTACTGTCCGGATGTTCGGGCGGTGGCAAGTCCACCCTACTAGAGGAAATGGCGCGACGCGGCTATGCCACGGTCGCGGAACCGGGTCGTCGGGTGATCGCAGCCGAGCAAGAGCACAGCGGAGATGGTTTGCCCTGGATCAATCCCAAGTCGTTTTGCCGCAAAGTGATCCAAACATCTTTCGATGATGTGACCAAGGCTCCAGATGGTTTGGTCTTATTCGACCGTTCCGCGCTGGACGCCTTGATTTGGTTTGATCGAACCGGCGCCAATCTGGAGAGTTCGCTCCGGGATAAGATACTAAGCCTAGGATACGATCACTGCGTTTATCTGTTCCCACCGTGGCGCGAAATTTATGTAAAAGACGAACAGCGAAGGCATGACTTGTCCGACGCACTTGAAGAGTATGAGGCTTTGTGCGACCGCTTACCAAAGCTCGGGTTCCAAACTGCGCTTGTTCCGAAAAAGCCAGTTGCAGACCGAGCAGATTGGTTTGAGGCGCAGCTAAACAAAGGGCAGACGACATGATCCCGGTCAAAGGGTTTTCAGGACAAAAAGTTGCGGTTCTGGGGCTGGGCCGATCTGGGCTGACCACCGCACGGGCGCTGCGTGCGGGTGGGGCACAGCCGGTGTGTTGGGATGACAACCCGGACGCACGGGACGCTGCTCAGGCCGAGGGGTTTGACTGTACTGATCTGCGCCGAAATGGGGCGTTCGAGGGCATTGCGTCTCTGATAGTCTCGCCGGGAATCCCGCATCTTTATCCTTCACCAAATCCTATCGTTGCGACCGCCTTGGAGGCAGGCGTTCCGGTGGACAATGATATCGGCCTGTTCTTCCGCTCCTTCGCAGGGCCGGAATGGAACAACTTTGATACTCCACCGCGCGTGATTGCCGTCACAGGGTCGAACGGGAAATCAACCACCGCTGCTTTGATCCACCACATCCTGACCGAGGCAGGACGATCAGCCGAACTGGCTGGGAATATCGGGCGTGGCGTGCTGGATATTGATCCCGGCACGGATGGTTCGGTCGTGGTTCTGGAACTCAGTAGCTATCAAACCGAACTGGCCCGGTCGCTGACACCGGATGTGGCCGTGTTTACCAATCTTTCGCCAGATCATCTGGACCGCCATGGCGGCATGGGTGGTTACTTCGCCGCCAAGAGACGGCTGTTTTCCGAAGGTGGGCCCGATCGGGCTGTCATTGGCGTGGATGAGGCCGAAGGCGTGTTTCTGGCCGGGCAGATGGCAGAGGGGCCAGCGGATGACCGGGTTATCCGTGTCTCGGTTGATCGTAAGCTGACGGGTCCGGGTTGGCAGGTCTTTGCGCGCAAGGGGTTCTTGTCGGAATACCGCAAGGGGCGACAGGCGGGCTCAATTGACCTGCGCGCCATAAAGGGCTTGCCGGGGACACATAACCACCAGAACGCTTGTGCGGCATATGCCGCCTGCCGTTCGTTGGGCCTGGCCCCTCGGGTGATCGAGGACGCGCTGCACAGCTATCCGGGCCTGCCGCATCGCAGCCAAATTATCGCCGAAGCGCAGGGTATAACTTATGTGAACGATTCCAAAGCCACAAATGTCGACAGTGCGGTCAAGGCGCTGGGGGCGTTCAAGCGTATACGCTGGATCTGTGGCGGGCTGGAGAAAGAGGGTGGGCTGGCTGCTCTGAACGAGGCAACCACCGACGTGCTAAAGGCTTATGTCATTGGGCGCGAGGCTGCGAAATTTGCAATGCAATTGAACGTCGAAGCACAGGTTTGCACAACCATGGCTGTTGCGGTTGAACAGGCGATGGCAGATGCCGAAGCCGGTGATACTATTTTACTTGCGCCTGCTGCTGCAAGTTTTGACCAGTATGATAGTTTTGAACGACGTGGCGAGGATTTTGCTGACAATGTTCTGCAAAGACTGGCTGAATAGAGCGATTACAGTTTGCCGCTTGTTCACAAGGGCAAATGGGCTATCGTCTTGACGCCCTAGCGGATTTGGTCTTGCCTTGGCAGGACTTTAGAAAACGAGGTTACGGATATGTCCAACCGAAAGAAATTTATGGTGTTGCCAGCGGTGCTGTTGGTCGGAGCTTGTGCCAGTTCGGGTGCGAACTACACGCCGATCATCGATGGCAACATCGGTCCCAATTACAACGCAGACCTGGCGCAGTGTCAGGCTCTGGCCCGAACACAGCCAACGGTTGATGGCAGAACAGCGGGTGCGGCGGCGATTGGTGCTGCAGGTGCCGCTGGTACAAAAGCGATCATCGATGACAGTGCCAGCGATCTGGGCCGTACCGCCGTTGCCGGTGCTCTGATCGGTGCGGGTGCAAGCGCGCTACAGAACACCCAAAATCAAGAGGTTATCGTGCGCAACTGCATGCGCGGGCGTGGCTATAACGTCGTCGGCTAAGGGTTGATCGTCAAAACGAGTGGCTTGCGATGGCGGTTCCAGCGGCGTGGCCGGAGGACCATGCCCATTGGAAGTTGTACCCACCCAACCATCCGGTGACATCCACCGCTTCACCAATTGCATAGAGGCCGGGGACATCCCTGGCCTCCATCGTTTTTGAGGACAGGTCATCTGTGTCGATCCCGCCCAGCGTGACCTCGGCCGTACGGTAGCCTTCGGTGCCCGATGGGGTCAGTTGCCAGTTGGACAGGGCAGAGATCAGATCGCTGAGCGCCGCATCAGACTGGTCGGCCAAATTGCCATGCATTGGCATCTGCTGGCTGAGGTAATCGACCAGTCGCGCGGGCAAGTGGCGCGCCAGTTCGGTGGTCAAATCCTTACGCCCAGCGCTTTGGCGTTGATCCCGCAGCAGGTCGAACAGCGGCAGATCGGGGATCAGGTTCACGCAGATCCCCTCTCCCTCGCGCCAATAGCATGAGAGTTGCAGTACCGACGGCCCACTTAGGCCGCGATGGGTGAACAGTAGCGCTTCGTCAAAACTGGTACGCTCGTTTGACAGTCGTGCGGGCAGCGAGACGCCCGATAGGTCTTTGAACTTCCCATCTGAGAACGTGAACGGGACTAGCGCGGCGCGGGTTTCGGTCATTCGCAACCCGAATTGCAGCGCGATATCATAGGCCAGCCCTGTCGCGCCCATTTTGGGGATTGACTTGCCGCCTGTGGCCAGAACCAGATTGGAGCAAGTCAGGCTTCGGCGCTGTCCTTCGCGCTCGACCTCCAGCGTAAATCCACTTTCGGTCTTGCGCAGGTCCTTCAACTCGGTCCGGACCCACAGCTCTGCTCCGATACGTGTCATCTCATCCAGCAGCATCTGGATTATCTGTTTGGAGGACCCGTCGCAGAATAGTTGGCCGAGTGTTTTCTCGTGCCACGCGATGTTGTGGCGCCCGACCAGATCAATGAAATCCCATTGCGTGTACCGCGCCAGGGCGGATTTGCAGAAATGTGGGTTCTGCGACAGGAAATTGCCCGGCCCTGCGTACATATTGGTGAAATTGCAGCGCCCGCCGCCTGAGATACGGATTTTCTCGCCCGGGGCTTTTGCATGGTCGACCACCAGAACGCGTCCGCCGCAATGGGCGGCGCACATCATGCCGGCCGCTCCGGCCCCAAGGATGATCGTGTCATAGGTCATTGGTGGGGGATGGCTTGGATTGAGCCGGAACGCAAGAGCGTGCCATCGTCTCGTTCAGGCTGCAATCCCGCGCGGGAAATCCGGATTGCCAGTTGCCGGACGCACTGTCATCCTGCGGTGATAACTTACCTGCATAGAAGGAACAGTTCATGCAATTCCCGGATTTTATGGTGGCCTTTCCAAAACTCGAAGTTCCTTTCCCCGAAGATGTGGTGCAGACGGCCGTAATTCGCTCGGATGCAGGGCTGGTGGCGTTCTTTACCTTTCTTAAGGAAATGGAGCTTCCGCTTCATTCTCATGGCGCGCAATGGGGTACAGTCGTTGAAGGTGAGATTGAACTAACAATCGGAGATCAGACGAAAACCTACCGTCCTGGTGAAAACTACTCGATCCCAGCCGGGGTCGAACACGGAGGCCGGATCAAGGCAGGTACGCGCGTGATTGATGTCTTTGAGGAACCGGACCGGTACCCGATCAAAGCGTAACGCACTTTCATATCTCTGGGGCTGATCGAATTCCGCTTATGCCCCTCATTTCCCTAGCCCAATCCCCAAAATCCCTGTACACTTCGACCCAGACCCCGAAAACGGGGCGTTAACGAGGCAGTAAGTGGCGGTATCTCATGACTGAGATGGTGTATGGCGCGGTCCAAGACCAGCGCGGCGAACCGATTCTACCAAAGTGGTGGCGCACGATTGATCGCTGGACGATGTCCTGCGTTCTGATCCTGTTTGTCATCGGGCTATTATTGGGGTTGGCGTCCTCGCCGCCACTGGCTGGGCGCAACGGCTTCGATCCGTTTCACTATGTCGAACGGCAGGTGCTGTTCGGTGGACTGGCTCTGATTGCGATGTTGCTGACCTCGATGATGTCGCCGACACTGGTACGCCGTCTGGCGGTGCTGGGCTTTCTGGGGGCCTTTGTTGCGCTCGCGTTCCTGCCGATCTTCGGCACCGATTTCGGCAAAGGGGCGGTGCGTTGGTATTCTCTGGGATTCGCGTCGCTGCAACCGTCCGAGTTTCTGAAGCCCGGATTTGTGGTTGTTGCGGCGTGGCTGCTGGCGGCATCGCAGGAAATCAACGGTCCACCGGGGCGGTTGTGGTCTTTTGCCCTGTGCATCTCAATTGTTGCGATGCTGGTCTTGCAGCCCGATTTCGGCCAAGCCTGTCTGATCCTGTTTGGCTGGGGCGTGATGTATTTTGTGGCCGGGGCCCCCATGCTGCTGCTGGTAGGCATGGCCGGTGTGGTCATTCTGGCGGGGATGTTTGCCTATTCAAACTCGGACCATTTCGCGCGCCGCATTGACGGATTTCTGAATCAAGAGGTCGATCCGACCACTCAGCTTGGCTATGCCACCAATGCTATCCGCGAGGGCGGCTTGTTCGGCGTCGGCGTGGGCGAGGGGCAGGTCAAATGGTCTCTGCCCGACGCGCATACGGATTTCATCATCGCCGTTGCGGCTGAGGAGTACGGCCTGATCCTGGTGCTGATTATCATCGCGCTCTATTCGATTATCGTCGTGCGCTCGCTGCTACGGCTGATGCGCGAGCGGGATATGTTCATCCGCTTGGCGGGAACTGGCCTGGCCTGCATGTTTGGCGTTCAGGCAATGATCAATATGGGTGTTGCGGTGCGACTGCTGCCTGCCAAGGGTATGACGTTGCCTTTTGTCAGCTACGGCGGCTCGTCCCTAATTGCAGGCGGTATCGCAATTGGCATGTTGCTGGCCTTCACCCGAACCCGCCCGCAAGGCGAACTGGGCGATATTCTGCGCGGACGAAGCTGATGGGCAAACCCTACCTTCTGATTGCGGCGGGCGGCACCGGGGGCCATATGTTCCCGGCGCAAGCCCTGGCTGAGGCGATGTTGCACAAAGGTTGGCGGGTGCGCCTGTCTACCGATGCCCGTGGGGCCCGCTATACCGGTGGCTTCCCGCACACGACCGAGATTGTCGAAGCCTCCTCGGCCACTTTCGCGCGAGGCGGTTTAGCGGCTAAGGCACTGGTCGGCCCTAAGATTGCTGGTGGTGTCGCCAGCATGGCGTTTCAGATGATGCGGGACAAACCGGATGTGGTCGTGGGCTTCGGCGGATATCCCTCGATCCCAGCCCTGGGTGCGGCGGTGATGCTGAAACTCCCACGCATGATCCATGAGCAAAACGGGGTGCTAGGCCGGGTGAACCAGCTGTTTGGCACGCGCGTTTCACAAGTGGCCTGCGGTGTCTGGCCGACCGATCTGCCGGACAGTGCGCAGGGCATACACACCGGCAACCCGGTCCGAGCCTCGGTTTTGGAGCGGGCCGGGGCGCCCTATATCCCGCCCGGCGAATATCCGATGTCGGTTCTGGTGATGGGCGGCAGCCAGGGTGCCCGTATTCTCAGCGATGTGGTGCCTGAGGCGATTGCCGCTCTGCCCGAGTTCCTGCGCGGATTCATCCGCGTTTCACACCAGGCCCGGGACGAGGATGGCGCGCGCGTCACGGCCTTCTACGCCGATCACGGTATTCGCGCCGATGTTCAACCGTTCTTTGACGATGTGCCACGGCTCATGTCGGATGCGCAGCTTGTCATCAGCCGTTCGGGCGCGTCGAGCGTGGCCGACATCTCGGTGATCGGTCGGCCCTCGATCCTGATCCCTTTCGCCGCCGCTGCAGGGGATCACCAAACCGCCAACGCCCGAGGGCTCGTGCAGGCAGGGGGGGCGATCATGATCCCTGAAAATGCTCTTGACGTTGCCGCGTTGACCGAGCAAATGACCACGGTTCTGACAAACCCCGAAGCCGCACAGAAAATGGCCCATGCCGCCTTGTCGGTCGGGGCACCGGACGCCACCGAGCGTCTGGTCGCCCTTGTCGAGCAATTGGCGCAGAAGGAGACCACATGACCCCAGCAACCAAACTACCGCAGGACGTAGGACCTATCCATTTTGTTGGGATCGGCGGGATCGGGATGTCGGGCATCGCCGAGGTGCTTTTGAACCTAGGGTATCAGGTGCAGGGGTCAGACCTGAAGGCTTCAAAGATCACCGATCGGTTGGCCTCGCTGGGGGCGGAGATATTCGTGGGTCAAAAGGCCGAGAACCTGCAAAACGCTGCTGTCGTGGTCACATCCACGGCGATCAAGCCTGGCAACCCGGAACTGGATCAGGCGCGCGCGCAAGGTCTTCCTGTTGTCCGTCGTGCGGATATGCTGGCCGAGCTGATGCGCCTGCGGTCGAACATCGCCATTGCCGGGACCCATGGCAAAACCACCACGACAACGATGATGGCCGAATTGATGGTGGCGGGTGATTTCGACCCCACCGTCATCAATGGTGGCATCATCCACGCCTATGGCTCGAACGCGCGGATGGGGCAGGGCGAGTGGATGGTGGTCGAGGCCGACGAATCCGACGGCTCGTTCAACCGTCTGCCGGCAACCATCGCCATCGTCACCAATATTGACCCCGAGCATATGGAGCATTGGGGCGATTTCGATAAGTTGCGCGATGGGTTCTATGAGTTCGTTTCGAACCTGCCCTTCTACGGTCTGGCCGTCTGCTGCACGGACCACGCCGAGGTTCAGGCTCTGGTCGGACGCATCACTGACCGCCGCGTGCGCACCTATGGTTTCAACGCGCAAGCCGATGTGCGGGCCGAGAACCTGACCTACAAAGGCGGCGTCGCGCATTTCGATATTCATCTGCAATACGAAGACAAGGTGATTGAGGGCTGCACGCTGCCGATGCCTGGCGATCACAACGTCTCAAACGCGTTGTCTGCCGTGGCTGTCGCCCGCCATCTGGGCATGAAAACCGCAGAAATCCGCGAGACGCTGGCCAATTTCGGCGGCGTCAACCGCCGCTTCACCAAGGTCGGAGAGATTGATGGGGTCACCATCATCGACGACTACGGTCATCACCCGGTGGAAATCGCTGCGGTGCTGAGAGCTGCGCGTCAGGCGACGGACGGACGCGTGATTGCCGTGCATCAACCGCACCGCTATTCCCGTCTGTCCAATCTGTTCGATGATTTCTGCACCTGTTTCAACGACGCGGATGTGGTGGCGATCGCCGACATCTTCGCGGCCGGCGAAGACCCGATCGAAGGGGCGTCGCGCGATGATCTGGTGCAGGGGCTGATCCGCCATGGGCATCGGCATGCTCGTGCGTTGCTGGACGAGGACGATCTTGAACGCCTCGTACGCGAACAGACGCGCCCCGGAGATATGGTCGTTTGTCTTGGCGCCGGAACGATCAGCGCCTGGGCGAATGGGTTGCCTGAGAGATTGCAAAGAAAACAAGCAGTTTGACGGCACGCCTCATTTGCAGCACAACCTGAAAGTGTGATACAATAACCTCAGCTACCGCGAGTCCTCGGAGGGGGCGCATGGACTATTCGATGATCTTTGCCGCGATTTGGGTGATCTGCGCCACCATTGTGGCGTTGTTGCCCATGCGGCTGCAATTCCCTCCGGGTTTCACCTTGTTGATTTGCGCGCCAGTTCTGATTGTCTGGCTGGGCTATGATCACGGCTGGTTCTGGTCGGCTCTCGCCTTTGGCGGCTTTGTCTCAATGTTCCGCAACCCGATCCGTTACTACTGGCGCAAATGGGTGCGCGGGGAGGTGATGGAATGAGCTGGTCGCTTGCACTGGCCGCCCTCTGGGGCCTTGCCGCCAACCTGTTGGCCATGATCCCCAGCAAGGACAACCACTGGACTCGCGCCTATTTCCTGATCGCAGTGGGCATTCCGATTTTGGGCTATGTTACCTATGAAAACGGCCCATGGATCGGGTTGTTGGTTTTGGCTGCGGGCATGTCAATGCTGCGCTGGCCCGTGATCTATCTGGGTCGCTGGATCCGTCGACGCATTTGATCATCTGATATGATGTTGCATTCAGATGTGCTGATCTACGGTTTCATCCTTTGCGGCGCATTTGGATGGTTTCTAACATCTTCCTACGCCGCTTTTCATGGAAAGCTCTGGTTTGGGTATACAGCGATCACGTTATGGTTTGTCCTTTTGGGTCTGGCGCTATATGCGTGGTCCGTTGAAACCTATGACATCACGCGTGCGGGCCTCGGCTACATAATTTCTCTTCATGTGATGTTTGGATTGATTGCAGTTCTCGCGTGGAGAATAGGAACGTGGTTGCGGAAACGAAGTCAGATCTGAATTCAGTCACTCTACGTGGCAAACTGTCCGAAAATCGCGACCTAAACGACCTGACATGGCTCCGCGTTGGTGGCCCGGCAGACTTTCTGTTTCAGCCTGCCGATCTTGAGGATTTGCAGGAATTTCTGCGCGAGCTACCCGAAGATGTGCCAGTCTTCCCTATGGGCGTCGGCTCCAACCTGATTGTGCGCGACGGTGGCTTGCGTGCCGTGGTGATCCGGCTGGGGCGTGGCTTCAACGGAATATCGGTCGAGGGAACGACCGTTACGGCAGGTGCTGCCGCATTAGACGCGCATGTGGCGCGCAAGGCGGCGGATGCGGGGGTTGATCTGACGTTCCTGCGCACGATCCCCGGATCGATCGGTGGGGCGGTTCGGATGAATGCAGGCTGCTACGGCAGCTATACGGCAGACGTCCTACACAAAGCCACAATCGTCACGCGGCAGGGTGAGTTGATAGACCTCACCGCCGCCGAACTGAACTTCCGCTATCGCCAATCCGACCTGCCTGAAGGGGCTGTTCTGGTGTCGGCCACGTTCGAAGGCCCCAAGGGCGACCCGGCAGAGCTGCACGCCCGAATGGAGGCGCAGCTGAAGAAACGCGACGAAACGCAACCCACCAAAGACCGCAGCGCCGGGTCGACCTTTCGCAATCCGGCGGGGTTTTCCTCGACCGGCAAGGCGGATGACGTACATGACCTCAAGGCATGGAAGGTGATCGACGATGCCGGGATGCGTGGCGCAACCAAAGGTGGCGCGCAGATGAGCCCGAAGCATTCGAATTTCCTGATCAACACTGGTGACGCCACCGCGGCTGATCTGGAAGGTCTGGGCGAAGAAGTGCGAAAAAAGGTTTACGAAACAAGCGGCATCACGCTAGAGTGGGAAATCATGCGGGTCGGTGACCCGCTGACAAAATAAAGCCCCAACCGTCAGACCAAAACAGGCAAATTCAGGCGACGGATCAAAGGCATAAACGCAGTACGGACCATTACATAAGGTCCGGGGACATTGAGGCGCACATTGGGTATGTCGAGCAGGACAAACCCCAAAGTGGCGGTATTGATGGGCGGCCCCTCGGCGGAACGCGAGGTGTCTCTCAGCTCTGGGCGCGAATGCGCGGCCGCCCTTGTGGGAGAAGGCATTGACGTGGTCGAGCTGGACGCAGGTCCGGACCTCTATGCGCGCCTGATGGAAATCAAGCCGGATGTGGTTTTCAACGCCCTGCATGGACGCTGGGGCGAAGATGGCTGTGTGCAGGGGCTGCTTGAGTGGATGCAAATCCCATACACGCATTCCGGTGTTTTGGCCTCGGCCCTCGCAATGGACAAGCAACGCAGCAAAGAGGCGTTTCGCATTAACGGCCTGCCCATTGCAGACAGCATCATCGTGCCCAAGCGGGACGTGATGGCCGATCACGTGATGGCGCCACCTTATGTGGTCAAACCCAACAACGAGGGCTCAAGCGTCGGTATTTATCTGGTGCATGAAGATGCAAATGGCCCTCCACAGCTATCCGATGACATGCCGGATGAGGTGATGGTCGAGCAATATGTGGCCGGTCGAGAGCTGACGGTGACCGTCATGGGTGACCGGGCCCTGACTGTGACCGAGATCATGACCGATGGCTGGTACGACTATGACGCCAAGTATAAGCCCGGCGGCTCGTGGCACGTTCTACCAGCTGAGATTCCGGCTGAGATTTTTGACCTTTGTATGGACTACGCCCTGCGCGCTCACAATGTTCTTGGCTGCAAAGGCGTCAGTCGGACCGATTTCCGTTGGGATGACACCAAAGGCGCTGATGGTCTGGCGTTGCTGGAAACCAATACTCAGCCGGGGATGACTCCCACCTCGCTGGTCCCTGAGCAGGGTGAGCATTGCGGCATGACATTCGGCCGGCTGTGCGCTTGGATGGTGGAGGACGCCTCATGCGACCGCTAAGCGCCACCCGCGCTCCGGTGATCCACCGGACCAAACCCGTTGCAGGGCCGGATGCGGATTTCGAATCTGCAGATACAGAAACGCATGAGGTGGACCCCGTCTTGCGTCTGCGCGGGGCGCGGCTGTTTGGGCGTACGTCACGAGGCTCGGACCCGGCGCCTTCGCGGCTGAGCTATAGGTTTCAGCGCTGGATGCTGACGCCTGGCATTCGATTGGGTGTTAAGCTGGGCTTGCCGATTTGTGCGGTCGTTGCGGGTGTGGGGCTTTACTTTGCCTCTGCCGAACGGCGTGAGGCGGTCAGCACCTACATTGCCGACATCCGCACTTCGATTCAGGAACGTCCGGAATTTATGGTCAACCTAATGGCCATCGATGGCGCGGGATCAAGCCTTGCTGAGGATATTCGCGAGGTCGTGCCGCTGGATTTCCCGATCAGTTCCTGGGATCTGGATGTCGAACAGATGCGCGACACGATCATCGGGTTGGACCCCGTGAAAACGGCCACCGTGCGCATCCGGCCCGGCGGCATATTGCAGGTCGATGTGATCGAACGTCAGCCCGTCATTGTCTGGCGCACCCGGAGCGGCATTGAACTGCTGGATGAAACCGGGGTTCATGTCGATCAGATCGTCTCGCGCAAAGATCACGTTGACTTGCCGCTGATCGCAGGCGAGGGCGCGGATCTGCACGTTGCCGAAGCGTTGGAGATTTTCCGGACCGCGCGCAGCCTTGGCACGCGGGTGCGCGGGCTTGTGCGCATGGGCGAACGGCGCTGGGATCTGGTTCTGGATCGCGGGCAGCGCATCATGTTGCCGACCGAGCGTCCGGTGCGCGCGCTGGAACGGGTATTGGCCGTCAATGAAGTGCAAGATCTTTTGGAACGCGATGTCGCTATCGTCGACATGCGCCTCGGGCAGCGTCCCACGGTCAGAATGACCAAAGCCGCCAGCGAAGACTGGTGGAACACAAAAACAGACGTGAGTAGCGGGCAGTAACGACCATGATGACCGATCTTTATCAGTCCCAACGCGCCATGCGGCAGATGCGAAGACAAGCGATGCAGCGGGGTGTCATTGCCATTCTGGATGTGGGCAGTTCCAAGATTGCCTGTTTGGTGCTGCGCTTTGACGGAACCGGTCGCCTGAACGAGGATAACATGATCGGGTCCATGGCCGGTCAGACCGGGTTCCGCGTCATCGGTGCCGCCACAACGCGTTCGCGAGGTGTGCAATTCGGCGAAGTTACTGCGATGCAGGAAACCGAGCGGGCCATCCGGACCGCACTGCAAGCGGCGCAGAAAATGGCCGATATTCGCGTCGATCACGTGATTGCCTGTTTCTCGGGCGCGAACCCGCGTTCCTACGGTCTGGACGCGCAGGTCGATCTGGAAGGCCAACTGGTGACCGAGGCCGAAGTGGGCCGCGTACTTAATGCTTGCGACGTTCCGGATTACGGGGCAGGGCGCGAGGTTCTGCATGCGCAGCCTGTGAACTTTGCGTTGGATAACCGCTCAGGCCTGATCGATCCGCGTGGGCAACTGGGTCAAAGCCTGGCCGTTGATATGCACATGCTGACTGTCGATACGGTTGCGATCCAAAACATAGTGCGCTGTATCAAGCGTTGTGATCTTGAACTGGCCGGTATTGCAAACTCGGCCTATGTGTCGGGCGTTTCTGCATTGGTTGAAGACGAGCAGGAGCTGGGTGCCGCCTGTATCGATATGGGCGGTGGTACGACCAGCGTGTCGATCTTCATGAAGAAACACATGATCTATGCCGATTGCGTGCGCATGGGTGGGGATCACGTGACCGCTGATATCTCAATGGGGTTGGGCGTACCAGCGGCCGTGGCAGAGCGGATCAAAACCTTCAATGGTGGTGTCCACGCAACCGGTGCCGATGACCGCGACCTGATAGATATCGGGGGAGATACCGGCGATTGGGAACATGATCGCCGCACCGTTAGCCGGGCGGAGTTGATCGGCATCATGCGCCCCCGTGTCGAGGAAATCCTGGAAGAGGTCCGAGTGCGTCTGGATGCAGCAGGCTTTGAGCATATGCCGAGCCAACAGATCGTTCTGACTGGCGGTGGCAGTCAGATCATGGGGCTGGATGGGCTGGCGACGCGCATACTGGGTCAGCGCGTGCGCCTGGGCCGCCCACTGCGCGTTCATGGTCTGCCGCAATCGGCAACAGGGCCGGGCTTCTCGTCTGCCGTGGGGCTCAGCTTGTTTGCGGCCCATCCGCAGGACGAATGGTGGGATTTCGAAATTCCAGTAGACACCTATGCCGCGCGCCCGTTCAAACGCGCCGTCCGGTGGTTCCGTGACAATTGGTAGAGTTCTCGGCCTTACCACTCTGACGCTGTGGTCGGGCGCTGCCTTGGCGCAAACCCGGATCACGCCCGAAGCCTTTCTGGATGCTGTTGTCGGTAAAACCGTCATGTTCTACGAGATTCGCAGCGGGGATCTGGTCGGGACCGAGGAGTTTCTGAATCACCGAACCTCTGTCTGGCGGGAAGAAGGGCGCGGCTGCGTCTATGGTCAGATCACCACGCCGGATGGTCAGATTTGTTTTCTGTATGACAATGACGCGGACGGGGTGCCGGTCTGTTGGTGGCCGTTTTTGTACCAGGACCGGCTGATGGTGCGACTGGCCTCATTGTCGGATGGGGAAATTCAGGAAACGCGAAACATCTCTGACAAGGGTTTGAACTGTCCGAATGCGCTCACCAGCTAAAGAAACCGGTTGCAGCGCAGGCATTTATCCATAAAGATATCCACAAGGCCCGTCAGAGGCCCGGCGGCAGGACCATGAGCAGTTTTCCGCCCTTTGAAATCCGGGAATGCAACCCGCACGTGAGCTGAAAGGCGTCACGCACATTTCTGCTGTCTTGTAGCATCGTTAAGTCAATCCGCTAGATTTCGCAGGTGGCGCGAAATACCGCCGGATAACGCCTTATTTCCTCCATATTTTGTGGGAATTCGCGATTTTTAGCGTGACCTTTGCGCATCACAACGATAGAATCGAGCAAGGATAGGTAAGAAAAACACCGCTTTGGCGGAACAAAGATACAGGCGGACAGAGCATGACATTGAACCTTTCGATGCCCGGGCACGACGAACTGAAGCCTCGGATTACAGTATTTGGTGTTGGCGGTGCGGGTGGCAACGCAGTCAATAACATGATTGAAAAGCAGTTGGATGGCGTTGATTTCGTAGTTGCAAACACCGACGCGCAGGCGCTGCAGCAAAGCCATTCCTCTGCACGCGTGCAGCTAGGTGTGAAAGTCACCGAAGGTCTGGGGGCAGGGGCCCGCCCAACCGTCGGCGCAGCTGCCGCAGAAGAAAGCATCGAGCAGATCGTCGATCATCTGGCCGGCGCGCATATGTGCTTTATCACCGCCGGTATGGGCGGCGGCACCGGTACGGGTGCTGCGCCGATCATAGCACAGGCCGCTCGGGAACTGGGCGTGCTGACCGTTGGTGTTGTTACCAAGCCCTTCCAGTTCGAAGGGGCCAAGCGGATGCGTCAGGCCGAAGATGGCGTTGAATCGCTGCAACAGGTCGTCGACACGCTGATCATCATTCCGAACCAGAACCTGTTCCGGCTGGCCAACGAAAAAACCACCTTCACCGAAGCCTTCTCGATGGCGGACGACGTTCTGTATCAGGGCGTCAAAGGTGTGACCGACCTGATGGTGCGCCCCGGCCTGATCAACCTCGACTTCGCGGACGTACGCGCTGTGATGGACGAGATGGGCAAGGCGATGATGGGCACAGGCGAAGCAACTGGTGAAGACCGCGCCATTCAGGCGGCCGAGAAAGCCATCGCCAACCCGCTGCTGGACGAAATCAGCCTCAAAGGTGCCAAGGGCGTGTTGATCAACATCACAGGCTCGCACGACCTGACGTTGTTCGAACTGGACGAGGCCGCCAACCGCATTCGCGAGGAAGTGGACCCCGAGGCCAATATCATCGTCGGTTCGACCCTCGATACCGCGATGGAAGGCGGAATGCGCGTTTCGGTGGTGGCAACCGGGATCGATGCTACGGAAAAAACCAGCGATGTGCCGGTCGCGCGCCGTTCGATGTCCGAGCCGCTAACTCGCACCGTATCTGCCGAAGAACCGACCCCCGAGGCAGCGCCTGTTGCTGCTGAGGTTGCTGAACCTGCGCCTGAAATGGTGGAAAACCGTGAGCCGACGTTGTTCGAAACCACCGAAGACCCGGCAACCCGGTTCCAGCCGCAGGATCAGCAGGAGGATGACGGCCTGCCTCCGCCAGCCTATCAGCCTCGGGTCGCCGAGTTTGAACCGCAGCCGGAGCATTTCGAACAGACCCCCGAAAGCTATGTTGCGCCGCAGCCGGAACCCGCAGGAACACCTTCGCCAGAAGCGCTGCAGCGGTTGCAGGCCGCTGTGCAGAACGTGCCTTCTTCGGCGCAGCGTCTGACGGCGACCCGGGCACAGGAACCGGCGCCTCAGGCGCAGGCAGAAACCGAGGAACGCTCGCGCTTTGGCTTCAACCGATTGATCGATCGGATGACCGGACATGCGGCAGACACACCGTCTCAGCCAGCCCGTCAGCAGCCCGCGATGCGCCAGGTTGACGCCACGGCACCTGCGCATGAAGAGGCCGACCCCGATCAGGATCGGATCGAAATTCCTGCTTTCCTGCGCCGTCAGGCCAACTGATCGCGGTAACAAAATGAATGCAAAGGGTCGCCTTCCGGCGATCCTTTTTTCTTTGTTAACAGGTGGATATAGGGGGATAAGCAGGGTTTTGCCGATCTGTCACATCCATGTTTCATTCAGTTACAAAGAGTGAGTTGAGCATAGACCCGTGCTTCCTTAACTGAGTGGCCAACACAGCTTTAACAGGCTGGACACCACTCGCTGAGGCCCAATTTGCAACATACGCTCAAATCTCCGGTTACCTTTAACGGCGTCGGACTGCATGGCGGCCAGCCTGTCGTTATGGTTCTGAAACCCGCTGCGGCAGGTCATGGAATCTGGTTTAAGCGGACGGATATTGAGTTGGGCAATGCGCTGATCCCTGCGATCTATGACGTGGTCGAGCGGACACCGCTCTGCACCCGTCTGGTGAACGACGCAGGCGTATCGGTTTCGACCGTGGAACATATCATGGCCGCACTTGCAGGCTGTGGTGTTCACAACGCGCTGATCGAGATTGACGGCCCCGAGGTTCCGATCATGGATGGCTCGTCGATTGATTTCGTGCGCGGCATCATGGCCAAGGGCGTGCGCCGTCAGGCCAGCCCGGTTCTGGCTTACGAAGTGCTCAAGCCCGTTACTGCGTCCCGCGAAGGTGCAAGTGCAACGATTGCGCCTGCCGATGGTCTGATCATCGATTTTCACATCGACTTTGAAGATGACGCAATCGGAAACCAGACCAAGACACTGGACATGCGCAATGGCTCGTTTGTGCGTGAGCTGAGCGATTGCCGCACTTTCTGTCGCCGTATTGATGTCGAGACGATGCGCGAAAACGGCCTTGCCTTGGGCGGCACGCTGGAAAATGCAGTGGTGGTGCAGGGTGAAGAGGTGCTGACACCAGGCGGTTTCCGCCACGCGGATGAGGCCGTGCGCCACAAGATGCTGGACGCTTTGGGTGATCTGTATCTTGCCGGTGGTCCGATTCTGGGCCATTTCACCGGCGACAAGTCCGGTCATTCCATGACCAACACCCTGTTGCGGAAGCTGTTTGAAACGCCGGGTGCTGTGCGCCCGATCCTGTGTACCCCAGAACAGGCGGCACGCCTACCGGGGCAAGGTCTGGTTCAGGAAGAGATTCCGGCGGTGGCCTGAGCCGTTCACCTTTGACGACATTTGCGACAGAGGGTGCATAAGGCGTTTTGCACCGGAAATATCTATGCTAGACCATGGCTCAATTCGGGGCGAACCCCGGTGAGTAAGATGACAAGGATGGGCGGTATGGTTGGCAGCAAAGCGGCAGTCAGGTTCGCAGGTGCGATTCTTCTGGCAGCAGTTTTGACGGCATGCGGCAACAGGGGCGCAGACCGCGATCAAAACCTCGAAGGCTTCACGCCCGAGCAGATCTATACCCGTGGTGAATACGAACTGTCGCAGAATCGCTCGGATGATGCGGCTTGGTATTTCTCGGAAGTTGAGCGTCTCTATCCCTATTCTGACTGGGCAAAACGCGCACTGATCATGCAGGCGTTTTCGTTCCACTCCGACAAGAATTATGAAGAAAGCCGTGCCGCTGCGCAGCGCTATATCGATTTCTATCCCACGGATGAAGATGCCGCCTATGCGCAGTATCTACTGGCGCTCAGCTACTATGATCAGATCGACGAAGTGGGCCGCGATCAGGGTCTGACCTTTCAGGCGCTGCAAGCGCTTCGAACGGTGATCGAAGTCTATCCTGACAGCGAATACGCGACCTCGGCGGTGTTGAAATTCGATCTGGCCTTCGATCATCTGGCGGGCAAGGAAATGGAGATCGGGCGCTACTATCTGCGTCAGGATCACTATGTCGCGGCCATCAACCGATTCCGCGTTGTTGTCGAGGATTTCCAGACTACGTCCCACACAGCCGAAGCGCTGTATCGTCTTGTCGAGGCCTATTTGTCTCTGGGTCTGTTTGATGAGGCGCAGACCGCTGGTGCGATCCTGGGGTATAACTACCAATCCTCGGAATGGTATGACGATGCCTACAAGTTGCTGACCTCGCGCGGGTTGGACCTGAAGAGCCGCGGCAACAATTGGCTCAGCCAGATCTATCGTCAGACGATCAAGGGTCAATGGTTGTAAGCTGGTGACGGGCAGGGGATGCTAACACCCGATGCTGCGTGCCTTAGATATCCGTGACATGTTGATCATCGACCGGCTGGAATTGACCTTCCAGCCGGGACTGAACGCGCTGACCGGTGAGACCGGGGCGGGTAAGTCGATCCTTCTGGATTCGCTGGGATTTGTTCTGGGCTGGCGCGGGCGGGCCGAACTGGTCCGGCAGGGGGCTGCGCAAGGCGAGGTCGTGGCCGAATTCGAACTGACCGAAGGCCATCCCGCGCACGAGATTTTGGCTGAGGCTGGACTGCCGGGTGGGGAAGAGTTGATCCTGCGCCGTGTCAACACTGCCGAAGGCCGTAAGACCGCCTGGGTCAATGACCGCCGCTGTTCCGGTGAAGTTCTGCGCGCCCTGTCCGAGACTCTGGTCGAGCTTCACGGCCAGCATGATGATCGCGGCTTGCTGAACCCGCGGGGGCATCGCCTGCTGTTGGACGATTACGCTCAGGTCTCGGAGCAACTAGCCGCAGTGCGCCGCGCATGGTCCGAAGTGTCGCGCAGCGGCAAAGCGCTGGCCGAGACCGAGGCCGCGCTGGCTGCGATGCGGGCCGAAGAAGAATTCTTGCGGCATTCCGTTGCCGAACTGGACAAGCTGGACCCGCAACCGGGTGAAGATGCTGAATTGGACGCCCGCCGCCGCATGATGCAGGGGGCTGAACGCATCCGCGACGATGTCGCCCGGGCTTTTGACCTGCTGGGTGGCGAAGGGGCCGAAGGGGCGATGTCGGATGCGATGCGCTGGCTGGAAGGTGTCGCGGACAATGCTGGCAGGCAGTTGGAAGGGCCAATCGGTGCTTTAGGCCGCGCGCTGATCGAGCTGGGCGAAGCGCAGGACGGCGTGAACGCCTGCCTTCAGGCGCTGGATTTCAACCCGGCCGAGCTTGAAGCGGCCGAGGAGCGCCTGTTTGCGATACGCGCACTTGCCAGAAAGCATGATGTCGCCCCGGATGACCTGGGGGCCTTTGCGAATACCCTGCGGGATCGGCTGGGTCGTTTGGATGCAGGCGATGCCGATCTGGCCGATCGACGCGCATCAGTCGAGGCCGCGCAGGCCGCTTACAACGCCGAGGCTGCGACCCTCAGTACGGCCCGTCAAAAGGCGGCCGGTCAATTGGATGCAGCGGTCATGGCCGAGCTTGCGCCGCTCAAAATGGAACGCGCCGTGTTCCAGTCCGAAATCACTATAGCGGAGCCGGGTCCCGAAGGTATCGACGCGGTTGCATTTACCGTGGCCACGAACCCCGGCGCGCCATCGGGTCCATTGAACAAGATCGCTTCTGGCGGTGAGCTCAGCCGCTTTCTGCTGGCGCTCAAGGTCTGCCTGTCTGGCGATGACAGTGCGCGCACCATGATCTTTGATGAGATTGACCGAGGCGTCGGGGGCGCCACCGCCGATGCGGTTGGCCGCCGGTTGGCGGCGTTGGCGCAGGGAGGGCAGGTTCTTGTCGTGACACACTCGCCTCAAGTGGCCGCACGGGCAGCACACCACTGGCGGGTGCAGAAACAGGTCAGCGACGGGCACACGCTGTCTACGGTTGTCCCGCTGGCCGAAGGTGACCGTGTGGACGAAATTGCGCGGATGGTTTCGGGCGATACGATCACCGACGAGGCGCGGGCCGCAGCACGTGCGCTGTTGAAGGCGTGATGTTTCGGAGCCGCCTTCTTTGTCCTGCCATACTTTTATATGACCGCCCCTTGGCTTACTAAGGGTTAAGTGACGAGCCCCGAAGGCAGATGACTCAATCAACCTATACCGTTCTGCGCAACCAGCTGAATCAGGCCATCGCCGCGATCAAGGATGCCTTTTGGGTGATGCGCCGACGCGGGCCCAGTCAAATACAGTTCTGGTTCATCGCTTTGGTGATCGGGATTGCCGCCGGGTTCATGGCCCTGGGGTTTCGCAAGGCAATCCAGTTTTTGCAGGCCTATCTGTACGATACAGATAATATCTTGCTGCTGCACAGCCATGCCGAGAAACTGCCGTGGTACATGGTTCTGATTATCCCGATCCTGGGCGGTTTGCTTGTTGGCGTGATCCTAAACCGGTTCACTGATGATGGCCGTGTACGGTCGGTCGCGGATGTGATCGAAGGTGCTGCGATCACCGATGGCCGGGTCGAGACGAAGGCGGGTATCGCCTCATTCTTCGCCTCACTTATCACGCTCAGCTCGGGCGGTTCGACCGGACGAGAAGGGCCGGTTGTGCATATGGCAGGGGTTATTTCAACATGGGTCAGCAACCGTATTCATGCGGATGGGATCACAGGCAGGGACCTGTTGGGGTGCGCTGTCGCGGCTGCTGTCTCGGCCAGTTTCAACGCGCCCATTGCTGGGGCTTTGTTCGCGCTTGAGGTCGTGCTGCGCCATTTCGCAGTTCACGCTTTTGCACCCATCGTCATTGCCTCGGTCGCAGGAACGGTGATCAACCGGCTGGCCTATGGGGATGTGACTCAATTCGCGCTGGATACGCCTGGGTCGCTGAAATTCTATGTGGAACTGCCCGCGTTTCTGATCCTCGGCCTGATCTGCGGTCTCGTTGCTTTGGTATTGATGCGCTCAATCTTTTTCGCCGAAGACATCGGCACCCACGTCCAGAACCGCCTGTCCTTGCCGGGATGGCTGCGTCCGGCTGTGTCCGGTGCGATGCTGGGTCTTTTGGCCATCTGGTTTCCGCATATAGTCGGGGTCGGCTATGAAACCACGATCCGTGCCTTGACCGGCGATCTGTTGCTGACCACCGCCATCTTGTTTGCAGTGATAAAAACCGTGGCGGTTGCAATCACCATGGGGGGCCGTATGGGGGGTGGGGTGTTTTCGCCCTCTCTGATGATTGGGGCTTTGACCGGGCTCGCCTTTGGCCTGATTGCAACGGGTTTACTACCGGATGTATCAGGAACTCATACGCTTTATGCCTTTGCAGGCATGGGTGCGGTTGCAGCTGCGGTGTTGGGCGCGCCGATTTCAACCACACTCATTGTGTTCGAACTGACCGGAGACTGGCAGATCGGTTTGGCGGTGATGGTTTCGGTTTCGATGTCGACGGCGCTGGCATCTCGTTTGGTGGACCGGTCTTTCTTCCTGACCCAGCTGGAGCGTCGAAATGTGCATCTGGCCGCTGGCCCGCAAGCTTATCTGCTTGCCATGCTGCGTGCCGGGGCGGTGATGCGGCCAATAGGCGACCCGCGCTCGATAACGGCGGATGAGGCGCAGGAACTGATCGCGCGAGGCCTCTGCGTCAAAGCGAGCGCCACACTGGAAGCCGCCATGCCCTATTTCGACCGAGAAGACATTCCATGCATTCCGGTGATTGTGCTTGAAGAGGACGGGTCAGAAACCCCGATCGGCGCGCTCTATCATGTCGATGCGTTGAAGGCTTATAACAGGGCGTTGGCGGCCACTGCGGCCGAAGAGCATTCCTAGCCACCATAGACGCTGGCAGCGTCACCCAGATAGTTATCCCAGGCAAACCAATAAGAGATATGCCCGGCGACGCGTGGCAGTTGCGCGCCATCTGGTCCGGTTAACATCTCTTCGGACAGGGTCCACTTCCGACCAGACTCATCTACCAGCCCAACGTCAAAGGCTTTGAATCTGTGCCCCGCCCGCTCATAAGCACGCACGGTCCGGCGATCCGGGTTTCCGATCAGAACCAGAGGGCGGTTCGCAATTGCATCATTGATCACACGGGTACGGCTGAACGCGTCCAAAGGCCATGCCCGCGCAGCACCGAACTGACGAATCGTAAAGATGTAGTCCTTTTGTCGGTGCTGGGATTGATCGACCTGCGCGGGGAACATCAGTTCGGGCGAGGCGAAATACTCGCGGTAGACCACGCCAGACCCATAGTTTCGGCGATGCCCGGTATCCAGCGACAGTACGCGGGTACCAGGATGCGAGGTCTTCCAATTGTCCCAGGTCGTGATCACCACCGGACGCTGCTTCAACTCGATCCCGCTGTCGACCAATGGGCCGACCACGGGTTTGCCAGTATACTGGTTCCACAGCGAGTGTGTCTCGCGGTCAAACATCAGTTTGTTCGACCGGTAGAGGAAGCCAGAGGAGCCAAAGACAAACGGTTTGCGCCGCCCCGCAACCTGCGTTTCAAACAAGATGCCCGACCCGCACAGGGTACAATAAGCAAGTGCGACCGGAACTCCTCCGATCACTTCGTTGAACATTTCATGCCACCCCATGATCCGCAGCGGATAGGCGCGTACATCCCCGTTGATCGAGACGCCAAAGACCAGATCGTCACCCTTGAGGTAGCTGGCATCAGCCGCCGAGATGAGGGTTGGATTGTCCAACGAAGGGATACCGTCTTTATAAACCCCACCCCAGGCAATCTCTTCCAGCCTGATTTTCATCCGGTCCCGTGCCAGGTATTCGGGCCGGAGGAACAGATCAAAGTTTTGGTCGAGGCCCAGCAGAACCTCGCGCTTGAAGGGGATCAGTGATGGGTGGGGGATCAGCTGCGGGTTCCGCTCTTGCCAGAGCATCCAATCAAACCAATCGGTGCCCAGCTTTTGCCCACTGAGGGTTTCCATCACCTCCGAGATTTCATCCCGTCGCCGATCCCCGTATCGCATGGCGGTCAGCAGGGCAGGCACCACATCCGGCTTTCCGCGCTGCGTCAGATAGGTCATCTGCGCCTCAAACTCGGTTCGACCGGAATAAAGCGTGCTGCGCAGCGCCTCGAGCACCGGGTCCTGCTGCGCCCATAGCACTCGTGGTGCCAGCACGCTGAGACCCAGCCCCCCAACAAAGCTGCGGCGTGAAACTGACATGGCATCCTCCATGGTCGTACATGTATAATATGCCTTCAGTTGCACTCACTTTCATTCAACAGCGTCGTGATTGGGGCGTGAGCCTTTCGTTTCGCGCGTCGCAGCCGATTCCAAACACATCGCATTTGAATAAATCGGCATATTCGAGGAGCGACCCCTGCATCCCAACTGAAGGTCAAGATCCTAAGTGTGTCACTCAGTTAGCAATCCGTATTTGCGGATCTCGGATTTTGACATCTTGTGTATGTCGTCAGCCGGGGCCGCATCGATTGTGAACCAGTAGAAAGCGTCATGCCCTAGCATGCGTTCGACATAAAGTCGGTTTTGCTCGTGTTCAGGCGCGCCGCGCGGGTAGTCGGATGCTTCTTTTGAACCATCTGACCATGCGTGTACACCAATCTCTGCCCCGTCATCCATGGTTCTTCTGACACCTGCCAGAAAAAGATCAACCCCGCCCGAGTGGATGAGACTGGATGATGTGAGATGCGTGTTGAGGCCCAGTTCGCGCACTCGGTAGGCCAGTGCGATCATGGTATCGTCATCCAGTGAGCCCGGCACATCAAGTTCAACCAGGGTCTCGATGTCGGGGTATTGGGCATAGATTTCCTCGAATTGTTCTAGAGTTTTCGAGTTGATCGCTCCATGCATAAACAGCTTTGTGCCTTCGACGCGGAACTCGGTCATTGGGACCTGGTTCCACGCCATAACAGCCATCTGGGTACAGCCAGATAGCACGACCGCCACCAATGCTGCCATTACAGCAGCATACTTTCCAAAGCGCCAGCGGCGGGTGCGTCTCAGCCTAGCCGACAACATTATGCCCTCGACCGCGCATGCAGTTAAAAACAATACTCTTTCTCGCTTCATCTAGCTCGCTAGAGTCTTCTGCCGTTCCCAGAAGCCCTCCGACAGCTGCGCCGACACCCAGCCCGGCAAGCGCATCTCCGCTATCGGCTTCGGCAGCACCTACAAGCCCGCCTACTATGGCACCTGCGATAGCAGAGTCATTGGATTTCTCTTTTTGCAAAGACACCTGCTCGCACGCTGCCAGATCTGATTGGAAGTTTGGGTTTCGGTGCCCGTCAACGATCAGTGGGTCATTCGCGTCTGCGCACGCGGTTAGGGTTAGTCCAAGCGCCATCAACCCATATGCTTTTGTCATTTTCATAAACTTTTGTCCTTCTGTTCAGTCTGAATTGCTCGGAAGCTGAGGTAGAGTTTCAATCTCAATAAATCAACAACTTTTTTATGTTTTATTTAAATTACGTAAAGTAAGGATTTATTGATTTGATGATTTGCGCTAAAGAACGCTTGCTACTGCAGGAGGACCGATGACTTTTTTCGCAAAAGCCGCCATGGCGCTTAGTCTGAGCTACTATTTCCTATTGTTCGGATTCGTCTGGATTGGTGAGATGTTGGGGGTTCACGGCCTGGTTTGGGATATGTTCGACTTTCCCGAACAAGACACTTCGCCGCCATTCTGGACGCTGGTTGTTGGTCTGATTTTAACCCTGATGGCGCTCGTGTCCCTTGCTGGCGCCTTTCGCGGTGCATGGCTAGTGCTCAAGGGAGGGCCAGAACAGGATTTTCGGGATCTTGGACGAAACCTACGGCATATGGCCTGGGGGCTGATCGGATTTTGGATCGGCTACAACGTAATAGCTCTCGTCATGCCGCATCTGATCGTAATTGGATTGGAATCAACCGAAGGCTTTGATTTTAGTTGGGCGCCGCTCGACCTGGATATTGTTTTTGCGATTACGGGTGTGGTGTTGCTTGCAATATCCCAAACGTTAGAACGCGCCTGGCAGGCTGAAGACGAAAACAAGCACTTTCTCTAGGGGGCACCATGGCTATTCAGGTAAATCTCGACCTGATGCTTGTTAAGCGCAAGGTCTCCTCGCGTGAGTTGGCTGCGGCAATCGGATTGTCCGAAACCAACTTGTCGTTGATCAAGTCCGGCAAAATCAAGGGTGTCAGGTTCTCAACGCTGGAGGCTATCTGCAGATATTTGGACTGCCAGCCGGGCGATATTTTGAGCTTCGAACCGGATTAACCCGGTACCAAATCTGTGCGTAGGTCAGTCTGACAGTGCACTAAACTGTCAGATCTGCTCTACCTTCACCGACTCCACCGGATAAAACGCGATGTAGTCCTGAATCTGCGCCACACCAGGGATCGGGTTCTCATAGCTCCAGGCAGCATTCTCGGTGACTGATGACTTGTTGACGATCGAGAAATGAGTTGCGTCCCCTTTGTGCGGGCAATGTGTCACCTTGTCCGTTTGGTCCAGGAAGGCCATCGCGATGTCAGACCGAGGGAAATAGATCACGGGTTCCAGATCACCTTCCAGCAGTATCAGAGCATTGTTTGTTTCGCCAAGAATGGCACCGCCTGATCGGACGCTCCACTTGCCATCAGCCTTCTCGATTGTGATCTCTGTCATTTCTTGCCTTTCCCTCAGCTTCGCGTGGGGCTCTCCTCTGCCCGTTCTATGTAACAGTCCGGTGTCAGACCGGCGCGGTTGCGGCATCCAACCACAGTTGAGCGTCAGGGCCCAGCCTTGGTCGGATTTTTCCCGCAACGTCGTGGTGATAAGCGTTTAGCCAGCTGCGTTCGGCGGCGGTCAGCATGTCTACAACGATCAGCCGACGATCAATAGGTACATAGGTCAGAGTGCGCCAATGCAGCATCGCGCGTTCATCATCGCCACCAGGCAGGGCTGGAGCATCTTCGACGACGACCAGATTTTCGATGCGTATGCCAAAGGCCCCTTCGCGGTAGTATCCTGGTTCGTTGGACAAGATCATCCCGGGTCTCAGCGGCACATGGCTGACGCGTGACAGGCGCTGTGGGCCTTCGTGCACGCTGAGATATGCGCCCACACCATGGCCGACGCCGTGATTGAAATCCTGCCCGGCCAGCCACAGTGGCGCGCGCGCGATGCATTCGATGTCACGTCCAGCCAGACCGACGGGCCAGCGCAACATCGAGAGGTTGATCATGCCTTTCAGAACACGGGTGAAACAGGCTTTTTCGTCGTCACCAACCTCACCAATCGCGATGGTTCGGGTGATGTCAGTGGTGCCGTCCAGATACTGCCCGCCGCTGTCCAGAACCAGCAGGTGGCCATTCTGCAGCTGACTGTCGGTCTCCTCGGTCACTCGGTAGTGCATGATGGCTCCATTCGGGCCGGTACCTGAAATTGTGTCAAACGAGATGTCCTGCAAGGCATTGTCCTTGCGCCGGTTATGTTCCAGCCGGGTCACGACCTGCGTTTCGGTCACGCTGCCGGGCTGTTGCGCATCCAGCCAACACAGGGTCTCGACAACTGCGACCGCATCGCGCAGATGCGCCTCGGCGCTGCCTGCAATCTCGGCGGGGTTTTTGCAGGCCTTAGGTAGGGCGCAGGGATCGCCACCATCGACCATCTTGTCGCCCAGCATATCTGCCACGATCTGCGGCACCGTGCCTGCGTCGACCTGAACACGCCCGTCCAACTTCTGAACCGCATCCAGAAAATCAACAGGGTCATGGATCGAAACCTCATCATCCAGATGATCGCGCACCTCGATAAGCTTCTCGGCAGCCATGAACAAATCTACCTGGCCTGCGGCGTGCAAAATTGCGAAACCATGAGCAACCGGATTATAGGCGATATCAGAGCCGCGAATGTTCAGCAGCCACATGATCGAATCCGGCAACGTGATCAGCGCTGCCGTACACCCAGCCTCCTGCACCCCACTCGCCAATCGCGTGATCTTGTCACGCCCGGCTTCTCCCGCAAACTCTAACGGGTGTGCTTTGACCGGGTTCATCGGCGGGGCAGGCTGGTTCTCCCACACTCGGTCGACCAGATTGTCGGAGCGCACCAGTTCGATTCCGCTGCCTTCAAGCTCCTTTTCCGCGGTAGAGATTTGCCCCGCCGCGTGCAGCCAGGGATCAAATCCGATCTTTCCACCTTGCGGCAATTGCTCTTTCAGCCAGGTGCTTAGGCTGACATCCGGCCATGGGACGGGAGTGTAATCATCAGCGACCTGAGCCTTAACCTGCGTGCGGTAACGCCCATCGATGAACAAACCAGCCACTTCCCGCAGGGCGGCGCAGAACCCGGCAGAGCCTGTAAAACCCGTCAACCAGGCCAGACGTTCATCCCGAGGCGCTACGTATTCACCTTGATGCGCATCCGCGCGGGGAATCAGAAACCCATCGAGCCCCGCGCGCGCAATCTCGGCGCGCAGTGCAGCCAGCCGGGGTGGCCCCTGTTCTCGGCGCGCGGTGACTTGGAAAGACTGGAACATAAGGGCCTCTTGCTTCGGACGATTTGTGCTGAAACCTGCGGCTTGTCGGGGGAAATGTCCAGCTTGCGATAGCTCTGCTATGCGCCCGAGTTCAGAAAGTCATCAATTGCATTGATATAGGCGGCATAGGCTTTGTTGCCGGGCAACGGGATTTGGTTTGCGGTCTCCAGTATAACGAGAGACGCGTCAGGTATACCGGACGCGAGCTTGTGCGCTTCGGACAAGGGATGAACAGTCGCGTGTCGTCCATGTAGGATCAGAGTTGGGCACCTTACCTGCGGCAGAAGGTCCATTGCTGTCATGCTATTGCCAACATCGCGATAGTGCAGTTTCTGATCGCGCGAATAAAGCGTTTGCATCTCCGTCACCATGTCGCGGACATCATCCAATGGTCCATCTGGAAAATAGCTGAGCGTTGAGCCAATAGCATATCCACCGCCGGGCATATGCCAGCCTTCGGCGATCAGTGTTCTGATCGAATCTGGTTGTTCACTATCTGCACGATGATCGCGGCCTTCTGCCCAACCTCCGGCGATAACCAGTTTGTTGACCCGATCAGAATGACGCGCTGCAAAGTGAAGAGCAGGAAAGGCGCCGCCAAACTCTCCGATGATCGAGAAACGGTCGAAATCCACTGCATCTGCCACGGTCAGAATCTCTTCCAGTCGGTGGTCGTAGACCGCCTGATGGTCGTTGTTCGAACTTACGCCGTGGTCCTTGTTGTATCGCAAAAGGTGGAAACGATTTGCCAAATCCGTCAGGCGTTTTCGCTCAGAGGTTAAGCGCCATTCTGCTTCCAGATCATGGATAACCGATCCGATGCGAAGCACCGGAAGGCCCTCACCGTTGAGGGTATATGGAACAACCAGTCCATTCTTGCCGTGCGCGTAGCGTAGTCTTTGCGTATGCTGCGGTGCGGGGCCGTGTTCAGGATCGCCTTCGCATGTGACATCCGCGGCCAATTGCAGCCCGCGGCGCACGATTGTGCGGATGATCCGCTGCGCCTTGCCATCATCTCCAACAGCTCGCCTTGCGGCGGCCACGCGGGCGCTGATGGTGGATTCCGATACGAAGCGCCCGTTCCAGACCCGCTCGATGATCTCATCACGTGCCACCAGTTTGCCGGGGTGTTCAGCCAGAAGTTTCAGCAGATCGAAGACCTGCGGCTCAACAGGCACCGCCTCGCCCTGGCGGGTCAGAACGTGACGATCCACGTCCAGAACACAATCTGCAAATTCATAGCGCATGGGATCACTACATCCGGTTTTGGGCGGTCTCACAAGCGCCAATGGCAATCCCAAAGGTTTCTTAGGGATTTCTCAATGCGGCCTTCAAGCGCTCGGCTTAACTGGGTGGCAAATTGACAATCAAAATCAGGAGATTTCAACATGTTGTCACCCTTTGACACAGCGCTTCTGCAGCATCAACCGACACGCTACCAAATGCGTAACGCTGCTGCCCGTACCAAGAGGTCTCGCCGACCGTTCCTGCAGAGCATTTTCGCCTTCTTATCAGGCCTATGGACTCTTCGGGAGCAGCAAGCCTAGCTTGCCTTCTTCATCCCCATGACGCGGGCACGGGCGCGAGGATCGCTGTCAAACAGCGCAGCCAACTGTTCAGTCATCGCACCTGCCAATTGCTCGACATCGGTAATGGTCACCGCGCGGTCGTAGTAGCGCGTCACGTCGTGCCCGATCCCGATGGCCAGTAATTCGACCATCTTTCGCTTTTCCACCATGGCGATCACATCGCGCAAGTGTTTCTCCAGATAATTCGCCGGGTTCACACTGAGCGTTGAATCGTCGACCGGCGCACCATCCGAGATCACCATCAGGATCTTGCGCTGCTCGCGCCGGGCCAGCATGCGGCGATGCGCCCATTCCAGTGCCTCACCGTCGATGTTTTCCTTCAGCAATCCCTCTTTCATCATCAGGCCCAGATTGGCCCGTGCACGCCGCCAGGGCGCATCGGCCCCCTTATAGATGATGTGACGCAAATCGTTCAGACGACCGGGTTGCTGTGGGCGGCCATCGTTCAGCCATGCCTCGCGCGCCTGTCCGCCTTTCCATGCCCGTGTGGTAAAGCCCAGAATTTCGACCTTCACATTGCAGCGCTCCAGCGTCCGGGCCAGAACATCCGCACAAACAGCCGCGATCGAGATCGGGCGTCCGCGCATTGAACCAGAGTTGTCCAGCAGAAGGGTCACCACCGTATCGCGGAACTCGGTATCCTTTTCGACCTTGAAGCTCAGCGGAGTGGTTGGATTTGCCACCACGCGTGCCAACCGACCGGCATCCAGAATTCCTTCTTCGCGGTCGAACTCCCAAGACCGGTTCTGTTGCGCCTGCAAACGGCGCTGCAGCTTATTGGCCAGTCGGCTAACCGCGCCTTTCAGCTGATCCAGCTGTTGGTCCAGATAGGCGCGCAGCCGTTCAAGCTCGGCCGGTTCCGCCAGATCCTCGGCGGCGATCTCTTCGTCATGCGTGTTCAGGTAGACCTTGTAGTCCGGATCAGCCTCGGAGGCAGGCGGAGGGGCAGGCGGCTCCAGCGGGGCCTCGCCATCTGGCATTTCGGCCTCATCCGACATCTCTTCGTCGGCCATCTCATCCATCGAGACCTGTGCCTGAGACTGGTCCTGCTGTTCTTCCTGCGTCTGCTCGGGCGTGGCGTCAGCGTCTTGTTCGTCCTGATCATCCTGCCCGGTGCTGTCGGGATCGGGCTGTTCTTCGGCGTCTTCCTCGGCCTGATCTTCTTGTTCGTCGTCCAGCTCATCCGGATCGTCGCCCAACTGGTCGCCATAGCCCAGATCCTTGATCACCTGACGGGTGAATTTGGCGAACTCGGCCTGATCCGAGAGGATCTCGTCGAGGTTTTCCAGCGTTCCGCCCGCCTGTTCCTCGATAAACCCGCGCCACAGGTTCATGACATTCTCAGCCGCGGGCGGCAGCTCACGCCCGGTCGCCAGATGCCGGATCAGATAGCCTGCTGCCACGGACAACGGCGCCTCGGCTGGTTGTTTGCATTGATCATATCCGCGCCGCAGCGCTTCATGGCCGATTTTCACATCGATGTTCGACGCGGTACCGGGCATGTCCCGCGCACCCATCGCTTCGCACCGCGCGGTTTCCATAGCCTCATAGAGGTCCCGCGCCATGTCTCCCGGAGGGGCATAACGCGCATGGGTCGCGTCGTCATGATAGCGGCGTTGCAAGGCCAGAGCATCCGCTGTGCCGCGCGCCAGAAGAACCTCTTCGCGGGTCATCCGACGGCTGACCTGAGGCAGACGCATCGACTCACCCGACAGGCCCGACGGATCGACAGTATAGCTTATCGACAGCTCTGGATCGTCGGCCATCACCTTGGTGGCCTCGGCCAGGGCCTTCTTGAACGGATCAGCGGGGTTGTCGTTTGGTTTGCTCATGATCGCCATCCGCTTTCG
Organism: Ruegeria sp. AH7; assembly: GCF_056541325.1. NCBI lineage: Bacteria > Pseudomonadati > Pseudomonadota > Alphaproteobacteria > Rhodobacterales > Roseobacteraceae > Ruegeria > Ruegeria sp. AH7. The sequence goes on from NZ_JBQFYF010000001.1 coordinate 250,127, forward strand.
TTCTGAAAACTCTCGATACAAACGGTTGGAGCATAGGGCATCTCTTCACCATTCTTTAGTTCATAGGCTTCGCGAGCTACATAGAGCAAGCCTTCAAGCCAATCAGTCTGCCATAGACGATAGTGCTTCGGATTGGCCAGGAACGCATCGAAAACCTTGGGGCCTTGCGCCACAACAGCCAATCTCTTGTACAGAAAGGTGTCGGCTCTACCGGGAAATAACCCACACATGCGTCGATAGTGAGCTCTTGTATCCAAGGCATGAGCTTTTCTTGCGAGAGCCTCTTCAAACGAAAAAATGACATTCTCGTCCTGATCGCGCAAAGCGGACACTAGCGGAGTGAGATCGGTTGTTGGATCTCGCCGCTTTGATCCTTGGATCAGGCCGATAAAATACCAGAATCTATCATCTAATAGAGGCTCCAAGCATCACCCCAAGCTCGCGCTCGCCGCGCTTTCTGGCAGTTCCTCGTCGAAGCAGCGCTGATAGAACTCGGCCACGGTCTGGCGTTCCAACTCGTCGCATTTGTTCAGGAAGGACAGACGGAAGGCGTAGCCGACATCGCGGAAAATCTCGGCGTTCTGGGCCCAGTTGATCACGGTCCGAGGGCTCATCACGGTCGACAGGTCACCGTTCATGAAGGCGGTCCGGGTCAGGTCGGCAACGGTAACCATCTGGCTTACGGTCTTACGCCCCTCGGCGGTGTTATACAAAGGCGCTTTCGACAGCACGATCATCGTTTCGGCATCGTGGCTGAGGTAGTTCAGCGTTGAGACCAGAGACCAACGGTCCATCTGCGCTTGGTTGATCTGCTGCGTGCCGTGATAGAGCCCGGTGGTATCCCCCAGACCAACCGTGTTTGCGGTGGCAAACAGGCGGAAATTTGGGTTCGGTGTGATGATTTCATTCTGGTCCAGCAAGGTCAGCTTACCGTCATGCTCGAGGACGCGTTGGATCACAAACATCACGTCGGCCCGGCCCGCATCGTATTCGTCGAACACGATGGCAACCGGGTTGCGCAGGGCCCAGGGCAGGATGCCCTCGTGGAATTCGGTGACCTGCTTGCCGTCGCGCAGTTTGATCGCGTCTTTACCGATCAGGTCGATCCGGCTGATGTGACTGTCCAGGTTCACACGCACGGCGGGCCAGTTCAGGCGGGCGGCGACCTGTTCGATATGGGTCGACTTACCCGTACCGTGATAGCCCTGGATCATAACGCGCCGGTTATGGGTAAAGCCCGCCAAGATCGCCAGCGTGGTTTCCGGATCGAACTTATAGGTCGGGTCGATTGCCGGGACGCGGTCGCTTGATTCAGCAAACCCTTTGACCGCCATATCGCTATCAATGCCGAACACTTCACGGACCGAAATCTCTTCGGTTGGTTTTGCGTTGATGTCGATCGATCCGTCAGCCATGCGCCTTGTCCTTATCCTTTGGCCCGTTCACCGGGTTTGAACCCGTGTGTGGTGCAACATATTGCAGACAAGGGCAAGGGAAAGCCGCGTGATGAAATGGCTGACAGGATCTTTCTTTCAAACTGGCCTTATGGCGGGCAGAGCCACGCTTAATCCAGAATGGCGTCACGCATCCGGATTAGGCTGCGTTCATCAACGAAACGCGGGGTCTGATGCATGTAGTCGCGGAATGCGCGGCCATAACCCTGCAGCAGCCAGCGTTCTTCGTTCAGAACGAACAGAAAGTAGATCACGAACAGAATAGCGGCCAGACCAAGGGTCAGCCAAGACCCGCTGGCGATACCCAAGCCAATGGTTGCCAGAACCGAGGTGACGTATTGCGGATTGCGCGAATAGGCATACATGCCGCCGGTCACCAGCCCATCACTTTCGCAATAGGTGTTATCGAGCCCCAGGAACCGATAGCCCCAAAGCGTGATGCCAAAGGACATCACCATGATCGGCAGTCCCAGCACATAGCGGCTCCAATGGCCCCAGCCATTCACCCAGACCTCGGACAGGGCAAACACAACCGTTGCTCCGCAGAACAGCCGAAACAGGCCAAAAGCCGTATGATGTCGCCATCCGCTGGCGCTGGGCCATAGGCCAAACTGCGGAAGGCGCAGATTCAGAGAAAGATATCCGCTCAGCAACAGGGCCGAGCCCAGAGCAACACAAAGAGCAATCGTATGAACGTGATAGATGAGGGGTTCCATATCGAATTCCGTTGTCACAGGTCATGTTCGAATATGGGCAAAGTGCGCAGCCCATAGGGATAGGCCGTAGCAAGGCTTTGTAACAGGTTGAGGACGCAAAAGCCGGTTAAAGGTTCGGTGCGGCGCCTCGGTTATTTTGAGAGTCCTGAAAAGCGCGCGAAAATTCGTTTCTGACAGAAATAACTCGAAACCCGATGCATCTGTCGGTAGGATTACGACCAACAAAAGATCGATTATGTAGAGCGTGTTCTAGTTTAGAAATGATTGATATTGATGATGAAAAATTGAGCAATATTAATGCTCTAGCCAAGCTCGTTGAAAGACGCCAATCCGTTGATCGAGATTTCGGACGCGCTATTGGAACTCTAAAGGATGATCTGGTCTACATAGACAAAGCCCTAAAAGCCGAGCCTGCCAAGTGGCGGCAAAACAGGGCGTTCCATATCGTTCATGTACCAAGCTTCCTCGCCATCATGTCGATATTCGATGACATGGATCAGATGGTGTCTGTATCGGATGATGAAAAACACCAGATTCTGATTTCGGTTCATCGAGCTGCGCAGCTGGCCAAAGAAGCTAGACGACGCATGGAACAATCCAAATTGATGGATGCCAAGACCGAGCTTGGGGTGCTTGCCCAATACGCAGCAGTCCCGGACGAACCCTATCAAAAGCCGTCGCGCCTTACGCGCGCGCTCGATGGCCTTGCTTCGGCTTCGGACTCCGCGTGGCAGGGTGCGAAATCGCATGCAACTGCAATGCCTAGTTTGGTTAGCGGCCTTCAGAGCGGTGTTTCAGGTACATTATCTCGCGCCGCGTCTGCTCCGGCATTGTTCGAGAATTTGCAGAAAACCGTGTCTGGTGCACTGTCTGACACCGTTTTGACTCCGATATCCATGCGGCTGAATGCAGGGGGGCGAGCTCTGAAACATGGCGTCGGGGCCGGGGTCGGGTTGGGTGTTGTGGTTGGGGTCCTGTGCCCACCATTGTTGCCGCTTACGGCAGGGGGCGCAGTGCTTGCTGCGATGCGTGCTTGGCGCAAAGACATGGACAAAGCAGCCACGCTACATCAGGCTGAACGCGAACAGCGCATTGCAGAGCTGCAATCCGAGCGAAAGGCCGCCTTGCGCCATTTGACCCACGGGGCGCCTGCGTTGCAGATGGAAACCGAAGACCTCAGCATGACACTGGATGTTGAAACCGGTCGCGCGGATGCGGTGATTTTGAAAGGCGATCACACGGGCTGCCTGTGGTCAAACTTGTCCCCGGCTGACAAAGCAGAGCTTGGGATGGATCTGGCCGAAGGCGCAGCCAGCCTGCTTAATATCTTAGAGCTTGCGATAAAGGACTAACCTTCAGCCCCAAGCTACTTAAAGTTCCGGCTGTCCTTGATTTGATCCCAGGCCCAGACCACCTCTTGCAGCTGTTCCTCTTGTGACCGGTCGCCGCCATTCATGTCAGGGTGCAGGACCTTGATCAGCTTTTTATAGGCTTTGCGTACTTCGGCTTTGGACCAGCTGTCATTGGCCTCAAGAATCTCAATGGCGCGACGCTCGGTCGGCGGAAGGCGGCGCCCACCGCCACCCGACGTGCGACCTTTGTTTTGGGTGCTGTTTGCGCCTAGAACCTGATGCGGGTCCTCGATGCCCAGACGGGCCCAAGCGCGGGCTTCAGGGTCGCCCATGGGCTTTGTTTCACGTTCCCACACCTTGTCTTTCGAGCGTTGCGCATTCAGCTCGGCCTCGGTCGTGCCATCAAAGAAGTTCCATTTCTGGTTATATTCACGCACATGTTGTTGGCAGAACCAGTAGAAATCATCCAACACATCCGGGGCCTTGGGTGCGCGGTACTTTCCGGGCTCCTGACATCCGGGATGGTCACAGATTCGCACCGAGGTTTCAGACGCACCCGACATGCCCCGACGCCCGCGCGGGTTCTTTTTCTTGGCGCTGGAAACGGACATATCGAATCCAAAGGGGTCTGATTTCGCCATACTTTATCCTCACGAACGCATCTTTTCGACTCGGAGGCAGCAGTTTAGTCTAAGCTGCCGAAAGTAGAAGAGGGGGGCGGCAAGTTTTTTGCCGCTGAGCACAAAATTGAGCATAACCGAGGACATCCGAACCCGCCTTCAAGCCGCCTTTGACCCGCGAGAGTTAGAGGTGATCGACGACAGCGAAAGCCATCGCGGCCATGCAGGCTTTCAGGAAGGCGGGGAGAGCCATTTCAACGTCCGCATCCGCGCCGCCGCGTTCGAGGGTCAATCGCGCGTCGCGCGTCACCGGGCGGTGCACAAGGCGTTGGGCGATGTCTTGCCACGCATCCACGCACTGGCGTTGGATATCGACGTCTGAATGCGTTTAGAACCGCAACCGAAAGGCGAGACCGACAAGTGGGGCTGTGTCATAGCTTTGACGGCTGATCTCAGTGCCGGTTTCGTCCTCTAGTGTCAGTCGACCATCGAATTCTGCCCCTGCAAAGACGGTTACCGACAGGCCGGGATTTGGCGCGTAGTTTAGAGATGCGACGACCGGGATGCTCTGATCTTCGCCAATCCCGTTGGGCGCTAGCCCGCTGTCGTCCAACCGAAAGCGGATTTTCTCGGACCGGGCGGAAAGCGAGAGGCTGAAATCGCCATTCATCGCATAGCTGAGAGTCAACCCGGGCCCGCGCGTGGCACCAATTCCTGATCCAGTGTTCAGATTCCAGCGATCATTGATGTCCCAGTCGACCAACAGTGCCGGAAAGACTTCCACGCCGCTGTCTTCCAGTTGTGTGAAGGCCCCTAGAGCAGGGCCGATGGTCAGGCTTTCGCTCAGGCGCCACGCAATACCTGCAAAAACGCCATAGGTACGGCCATCAGACAACTCCGCACTGCTTTGATAGTCCCATCTGACCTGGGGAGATATGAACACATTGGTTCGTTGCCCGGCCTGAAAACGAAGCGGAGCTGAAATTCGGATGTCGCGAATATCGTTCCAAGGCTGGTTACCGGCCGCGCTGAAATCATAGTCTATCTGACCGTAGCTGAGCGAAAAACCGAGCGAGGTTTCGCTGTCGAAATTATACAATCCTGTGGCCCGCAGGAACGAGCGCGTCGCACTAAAGTCCCCACCCTGATCCAGATCTGCGCTGCTCTGATATACTGCAAGCCCGTCGATCTGGCTGACCCAACCCAGCGGTTGTTGTGCAGCGGCGGGCAGTGCAACCTGACAGGCGATGGCGGTGATTAAGTGAAGACAAGCGGTGCATGGTTTCATCGCGGCTGGGTTCCCAATCGATGCAAAAAAGGTATCTCAGAACGATACGACTAGAACCCTTAAACGGATGACCACCTCAATCCCGTCGGTTAAATCCGTGCCATCATAACCACACCCACAGAGCCTTTCGATCCTAACGGGCGCTACTTGGTGTCTTCACTGCCTTTTTCACTGGGTTTCAACGTCAGCGGAGGCTCATCTGCTTCGGCTGAAATCGGTTCCGGGGCTTGAACCGCATCCGGCCCAGGTACCGGATGCGCCAACGGTACGCCTTCAGGCGTCTCGTTGGGAGTTGGGGCTGCAGCCACGGGTGCCGTCTCGACGTCTGGCGCGTCTTGCGCCACCGCCCGCCGAAACACCAGCACATTGCGCCAGTTAGTTGTCGACCCCGTCAGGCCCGAGCGTTCCTCGCTGGGCAGTAGTTCCGCGCGCTGATACTCCCAACCGTCCTGGCCCATCTGGTTCAACACCTGCTCGACCGAGGCGGCAAAGCGGCCCTCGGTCGTTTTCACGCCCTTGGCTTTGACACCTTTTTGCGGGGCGGGGATGACCTTGTATTCGTAGCGCTGCATCAACTGTTCCTAAACCATATTCGCGCCAACTTAACATGCTGGTCCCCGGGCGAAAGCATCGTTGCGGGATCGGCGAGATTTAGCTCCGCATGTTGCCGCTGGCCTGTGCCGCTTTGGTCACAACTGACAGGCAAAGCTCCGTTGCCAGCGCCATGTCCTGGACCGAGATCCACTCCAGCGGTCCATGTATACACTGCATACCGGTGAACAGGTTGGGACAGGGCGTGCCGAATTCGGTCAGCCGAGAGCCATCGGTGCCGCCGCGAATCGGAACGGAGAGGGGCTCGATGCCCAGTTCCTGACAGGCTTCGCGCGCCAGATCGACGGGTGTCATGTCATTCTCGAGCCAATAGCGCATATTGCGGTATTGGTGGCTGATGTCGCAGGTGATGGTCGCGCGCGGTTCCGAGGCCTGAACAGCGTCGCAGACCTTGCGCACCAGATCGCGCTGGGCCTCAAGCCCCTCCATCTCGAAATCCCGCAGGATCAGCTTGATTTCCATCTCGGACGAGCCGCCATTCATGTCGGTGACATGGATGAACCCTTCGCGCCCATCGGTGACTTCGGGGGTCAGAGTGGCTTGTGGGAGGGTCTGTACGATCTTTGCGGCCAGATGGGTGGCATTGACCATCTTTTCCTTCGCCAGACCGGGATGGATCGACACGCCGGTGATCTTGATCACCGCACGGTCGGCCGAGAAGCTTTCATATTCGATCTCGCCCACCTCTTGTCCGTCCAGCGTATAGGCGAAATCGGCCTTGAGGTCCTTTGGCAGTTGCTCGGTAACGCCGCGCCCGATTTCTTCATCCGGGGTGAAAGCAATGCGGATTGGCCCGTGTGGAATGTCTGGATTTTCTATCAGGTGCCGCGCCATTGTCATCAGGATCGACACGCCCGCTTTGTCATCGGCGCCGAGCAAGGTCGTACCCGAAGCGGTGACCAGATCATGGCCTATCTTTTCGGCCAGATAAGGGTGTTCCTCCGGGGACAGAACCAAATCGGGATCGTCGGGAAAGGTGATCTCACCGCCGTTATAGCCCTTGATGACGCGCGGTTTGACCCCGGTTGCGTTGAATTGCGGGGCGGTATCGACATGGGCCAGAAATCCCACGGTCGGCCCTTTGGCGGTGCCGGGAATGGTGGCCACAACAACGCTGTCTCCCGTTATCTCAACATCCTGGGCGCCGATGTCTGTCAGTTCTTGCTGCAGCAGTTTCAGCATGTCAAACTGTATGTCGGTGCTGGGGGTCGAGGGCGAGGTCTCGTCACTTTGGCTGTCGATTGCGGCGTAGCGCATCAGCCGGGTTTCGAGTTCCTGGTCAAATCTGTTTGTCATGATGCCTCGCATATTTTAGTCTAAGCAAGACGAGCAATTTCCGGTGGTGTCAAGCGAGCGCCCGGAATTCGAATTTTCCTGAACCGACCGTGTCTCTACTTTTGACTTAGCGGAGTACCTCGGTCTTCGTACTTCAATATGTGTTGGGCAGATCAGGTGGTTCTCGGTTGAAGCAGAAAGTCAGTTGCCCGAAAAACTACTCCCTTGCCTGACCGGACGCATATCTGACACACTCTTCAGCATTGAAAGAACAAACTTATTCGAATGTATTTGAAGGAGGGGAAAGTGAACGGAATCCATAATCTGTGCAGAGCTGCCTTAACATGCGTCGCTTTGACTTTGAGTGCAGCATCCTGCGTGGCGCAATCAGTACCTGTTGCCGAGTTGACCGAAGGGCTTTGGGCCGAGGGACGCGATTTTGACCCTTTTGGACGGCGCCCTGTGCAACTCTGGCTGCCGGAAGGGACACTGATCTTTGACATTCAGAAGTCAGACCGGGTATCGGGTTCCAAGGGCAGAAAGTATCGTTCAGCGCATACTTTCCACGGCTATCCTGTCAATCTCGAACTGTTCCCAAGACGGGGTGTCGCGCGCTACAGCACGATCTCCGTGCCGGATGACAGCGCGCGTTTTCGTCTGATCCAGTCGGTCTATTGCCCCGGGGAAACGAACCCCATTGTGACTTCGGGAGGATGCAGGCACTCCGAACCCGTTGGGGAAGGCTGGGTGTTCGAACTGTCCGAAACGGGTACGGACACCACGTTGGGACTGCGCTTGAAAGCGACCGCATATCCCGATGACGCAACAATCGCGGCGCTCGGACCGGCCTCAAGCAGTATATACACGTTCGACATTTACGAGCGTGATCTGGATTTGTTCGAACAGCAAGGCGTACTGTTTCGCCTTGATCGAGAGCACCCGTTGACAGAATTTGTTTTTGTGGACGATTACTTTTTTCCCTGCAACACAACCAGCACGGTTGAGTTCAAGGAGGAAGAGATCGTTAAAGCGTTCGTCGAGGCATCGGTCGAGGCCGAAGTCGGATTCTGGAGCTGGTTCAAAGCGTCTGCATCGGCTGGCGGCGGATTTGAAGACAAGGGTACGTCAATCAGTTCCAGCAGAACTCAGACAGATTCGTCCGAATCCTCTGTTTTTAGCCAGTGGGGCCTGATGAAGAGCGCTGACATGGGGGAAACCCCCTTCTTCGTTGAAAAGAGATTTGACTGTCAAAGTGGTGCAGGGACCACCAAGCCGGGGGATTGGATCAACTCGATCGAGATCAGCTTCTGGAATGACGACGACGATGTGAATGACGTCTACGAATTTAATCTCGCCGGTGACTGGGTGGAAATGGATCGGGATGAAATCAAAAAGCGGCACCAGCGTCCGGTTTTCTTCAGTATCAACGATTCAACGAAACAGGCGAAGGTAATTCAGAACATCCTTACGGAATACCCAGAGCTAAACTACAATCAGGCGGTTTTCATGTTCGCTCAGCTCAACAACGGCTGTAGCGGCCGGTTCCGCGATGACTGCAACAAATCCGTGGACGTTGTCGAACAATAGAGTTTCGTGAATAGGCTGGGTTTCACGCAGCGCTTTGGTCCCTGTTTTGCCCGTATTCGAGCAAAACAGGGACGCACGCGCTTTGAGGCTGGCGAATTCAGTCGCCTAGTTTTTTGCTGACCAGTTCGTTGACGGCCTTGGGGTTGGCTTTGCCGCCGGTGGCTTTCATCACCTGACCGACGAACCAGCCTGCCAGTTTCGGGTTTACCTTGGCCTTTTCGACCTGCGCCGGGTTTGCTGCGATGATCTCGTCCAAGGCGGCCTCGATGGCGCCAGTGTCAGTGACCTGCTTCATGCCGCGCTCTTCCACGATCTGCGCCGGGTCACCACCTTCGGTGTAGACGATCTCGAACAGGTCCTTGGCGATCTTGCCCGAGATGGCATCCGACGAGATTAGATCAATGATCCCACCCAACTGAGCCGGAGATACGGGCGACTCGGTGATGTCGTGATCTTCTTTTTTCAGGCGGCCAAACAGTTCGTTGATGACCCAGTTCGCGGCCAGTTTGCCGTTGCGGCCTTTTGCGACCTCTTCGAAATAGGCGGCGCTTTCGACCTCGGCGGTCAGTACTGAGGCGTCATAGTCGGTCAGGCCGAACGCTTCGATGAACCGCGCTTTTTTCTCGTCGGGCAGTTCCGGCAGCTTGGCGGCGATGTCATCGACCCATGCCTGTTCGATCTCCAGCGGCAGCAGGTCGGGGTCTGGGAAATAGCGGTAGTCATGCGCTTCTTCCTTGGACCGCATCGAGCGGGTCTCACCCTTGTCCGGATCGTACAAGCGGGTTTCTTGATCGACTTTGCCACCGCCTTCGACGATGGCGATCTGACGGCGGGCTTCGACCTCAATCGCCTGCTGGATAAAACGCATCGAGTTCATATTCTTGATCTCGCAACGCGTGCCCAGATGCGAGAAGTCCTGCGTTTCCTGATACTTCTCATACGCACCCGGCAAGCAGATCGAGACGTTCACGTCCGCCCGTAGGTTGCCGTTCTGCATGTTGCCATCGCAAGTACCCAAATAACGCATGATCTGGCGCAGCTTGGCGATGTAAGCGGCGGCTTCTTCGGGGCCACGGATGTCGGGGCGCGAGACGATCTCCATCAGGCAGACACCAGTCCGGTTCAGGTCGACGAAGGACATATGCGGGTCCATGTCGTGGATCGATTTACCGGCGTCCTGTTCCATGTGGATGCGTTCGATACGGACCATACGTGCGGTGCCATCACCCATCTCAACCAACACTTCACCTTCGCCCACGATGGGGTGGTACAGCTGCGAAATCTGGTAGCCTTGCGGCAGGTCGGGGTAGAAATAGTTTTTGCGGTCAAAAGCCGATTTCAGGTTGATATCCGCCTTCAGGCCCAGACCCGTGCGCACGGCCTGTTCCACGCAATATTCGTTGATCACAGGCAGCATGCCCGGCATTGCCGCATCCACGAAGGCCACGTTCGAGTTCGGCTCGGCCCCGAATTGGGTCGACGCGCCGGAAAACAGCTTGGCATTGGACGAGACCTGAGCGTGCACCTCCATCCCGATCACCAGTTCCCAATCGTGCTTGGCCCCGGCAATGGTTTTGGGTGTGGGCATTTCGTATGTCAGGTCGAGCATGGCGCGCCTCATATCCGCAGAAGTCTAAGCCTGCGTATTAGGCTCGGCGGGGCCTAGGGGCAAGGGGTAAAGGCGCGATTCAGTGCTGCGAGAATTGCAGACCGGTAGGAGTAAATGTCACGTCCTTGCCGCTGCCCAACTCATCCCGGAAGAAATCGCCGATCGTACGCAGCGCATCGCGCTGTCCACGTGCTGCAAATCGCTCGGGTGAATTGATACGCACTGAGTTGTTGAAGCCCGCAGTTGCATGGGCCCAAATCAGCGGATGCAGCTCGGTCAGATGGTCGCGGATCAGCCAATTGGCGGTCTCGCGCATCTGGCTGCGGACCTGATCGGCCTTCTCGTTCAAGCCCAGCCCATTTTGCACCGTGATCGCGCAATAGGCGGACAGCATATTAACCATTTGCTGACCGGGGTGCAGCCGCAGAATATCGCGCAGGCCTTCAAGGAAATACTCGACATCCACCCGCGCGCAAGCTTCGGCATCCATCGCGATGGCGTCGAACTGGACCCATGTGTAACCGCCTGCGCCCCATGTGTCGTGTGTTCTGGCCGCGTTGCGTAGGGCTTGTAGTTCAAGCTCCTCATAGCTGCCGAACCAGCGAGGCAGCAGATGACTGCCCATCGCGCGCATATGGCGCTGGTTTTTCGGGTCGAGGTCAATTAGGCGCTCATACTTTTCGGCGACCCGAGCGGTCTCCTTGCGTTGACCGGCTAGCAACGCACAGTTGGCCGCAGCGATAAGCGGGCTATCGGGTGCGGTGGCTGTGCAGTCCGGTAGGATTTGCCCGGCGCGATCGAAATGGGCCGCGCAACGCGAGCTGTGCAGCGCAGGCAAAGTCGCATCCGCCGAATTGCCTCGCCAAGCCCACGCAATATCAATATGTGCCAGCGCGACGATTGCAGCAATCATTGGATCACCCGGATGATCGCGCATCTCGGTTTCAAGTTCCGAAATTCCCCCCAGAAGATCATAGTCGGAAACGGCCTTGCCATCTGACAACGCATGTTCCGCCGCCAAAACCACGTCAGACCGGGCGCCAAAACCCAACAAATCGGCAATCGGCATCCCATCCGGCGCCGTCGCGCCTGTCTGATCTGCAGCGCGCATTTCTGCGGACAATTCATCCCACCGATCCTGACGCGCCAGATGACGCCCGCGTTCGATCATCTCACGGCCCACAAGATCCTTGGGGTCAAGCTTGGCAACGGGAATGTTCAACTGGCCCTGTTCGGGTAGAGCGGCGGCCAAGGCAGAATTAGCTGGACAGAGATCAGGTGCAGCTTGCGGTTTCTGAGGTGAAAATCGGGCAGAGATTGCCCGTGCAATGCGGAACATAGTGGAACTCGAGAACTTAAAAACTGGTAACTGCAGGGTAGGCTGGCCGGAAAACCCGACGATTTCAAGTTAAATGCGCGTTACCTTCCATGAATCCTGTGTAATCGCACTCGGCTGCGTGGATCGTTTCAGAAAACAGAGAAATGATGGCGCTCAACGCGGAAACCGGCTTGGGTGACAACGTTTTCAAACTCTCGATGCGGCGGCAACGACTCATCAGGCAGGCGGATGCGCTTTTCCGATTTCAGCACCAATGAGACGCGGACCGAGAAATCCCAGCGCGTATCAAATCGAAAGAAATCAACCTCTTCCAAAGCGATCTGGCCCTGCCGTTTGCCGGAATACCAGCGCAGGCTATCCCGATCGAATTGAATACCCGCACTGCTGTCGTGCAAAACATCCCATATCGCGGGCAGGGTCGTCAAAGCCAGCAAAGCCATCAGCCACCATACAGCGTCAAACAGAATAATCAGCGCAAGCAAAGCCGCGTAGATGCCGATCAGAAGAATGACTGTCCGAGGGTTCCGATTGCGCCGCGTAAACGTGTAGGTCGTCATGCGTTTAGTATGCGCGAGATCATTTCGATCGTGTCGCGCGACAGGTTTGGTGTTTCGGAGATGCGGGTCAGTTGCGCCTGAATCAGGTCCTGTCGGCCCGCATCATATCGCCTCCAGGTCTGGAAGGCTGAACACATGCGCGCCGTGGTTTGCGGGTTCACGGGATCCAGTTTGATCAACCAATCGGTCAGTAGTTGATACCCTGCGCCATCAAGCTGATGAAAGCCTGCATGATTCATTGCCAAACCACCCATCACAGCGCGGAATCGGTTGGGGTTTTTCCAATTGAAATCAGCATGTTCCGTTAGCTTCTGTGCGACATCCGCCGTGACTTCGGGCGCGGCCATTGCCACTTGCAAACCGAACCATTTGTCGATGACCAACCGATCATGCTGCCATTGATCATAGAATCCGGCCAATTCCGCCTTGCCTTTCCGGGCACGCAGAAGGCAGGACAGGGCCGAGAGTTGCAAGGTCATGTTATCCGACTTCGCGTAGGATTCAGCCGATAGTGCGCCTCCATCCAGACGGGTGGTCAAAGCCAGTGCCGCGCCGCCCAGTGCGCGCTTGCCAGATTGTTCGGCATCCGGCGCATAGGGCACGTCCACCAGCGCTTCGCTATGCAGGCGAGGCAACAGGTCTTGCAGATGCTGGGCTGTGGCTTGCCGCAAAGTCTCGGTCGCGGTCCAGATCGCCATCGGATCGGGCGTACGGCCCCGTTCGTGCAAAGCCGCTGCAAGTTCCGATTGTGTGGGCAGGCCCAGCATCAGCGCTCGGTAGGCGGGATCTAAATCCCCATCGCGTAGCACGGCCAGCAACCCGTCCAGGTAGTCGGTTCCTGGCGTTGCGTCCTCTGCAATCATGCGCAACAAGGTGTCTTCGGCCAGTGAACGCCCGGCTTGCCAGCGGTTGAACGGGTCGGTGTCATGGGCCAGCAAGAAGGCACGATCTGCGTTGGTGTGATCGTGTTCAAGGATCACCGGCGCCGAGAAATCTCGCAGGATCGACGGTACTGGCTTGGCCGTGAGACCCGAGAAGGTAAAGCTCTGCTCGGTTTTGGTCAGTTCCAGCACTTCGGTGGCGCGCACTTCGTCACCGTTTGGACCAAGGAGGCCGACCGCGATGGGGATGACCTGCGGCAGCTTTTCGGTCTGTCCTGGTGTCGGCTCTGTGCGCTGGCTCAGCGTCAGAGTATAGGTCCCATCGTTCCAGTCTTCGGCGACCGAAACCTTTGGCGTGCCGGATTGGCTGTACCAGCGCTTGAACTGGCTGAGGTCGCGGCCCGTCGTGTCTTCGAACACTTGTAGCCAGTCCTCAATCGTGCAGGCCTGCCCGTCATGGCGGTCAAAGTAGAGGTTTAGCGCTTTGGCATATGCCTCATCGCCGACCAGCCGTTTCAGCATACAAATCACCTCGGCGCCTTTCTCATAGACTGTTGAGGTATAGAAGTTGTTGATTTCCTGAAAGCTTTCCGGTCTCACTGGATGCGACAGCGGCCCATTGTCCTCGGGGAACTGGCGTGCGCGCAGGTCGATAGCATCGTGGATGCGCTTCACCGGGGCCGAACGCATATCGGAGGTGAACTGCGCATCACGGAGCACCGTCAGCCCCTCTTTTAAACACAGCTGGAACCAATCGCGGCAGGTGATGCGGTTGCCGGTCCAGTTGTGGAAATACTCATGCGCGATGATGGCCTCGATCCGTTCGAAATTCAGATCGGTTGAAGTTTCAGGACTGGCCAGAACAGCGGAGGAGTTGAAGATGTTCAACCCCTTGTTCTCCATCGCGCCCATGTTGAAATCATCCACGGCGACGATGTTGAACACATCAAGATCGTATTCGCGGCCGTAGACGTCCTCATCCCATTCCATGGACTTCTTCAGCGCCTCCATCCCGAAGGCACATTTGCCTTCGTCACCGGGGCGCACCCAGAGGTTCAGCTCTACCTCGCGGCCCGACATGGTGGTGAACCGGCCCGGATGCGCGATCAGGTCTCCGGCGACCAAAGCGAACAGATACGCGGGTTTGGGCCATGGATCGGTCCATTCGGCCCAGCCTTTGCCTTTGCCCGATGGGTTGCCATTAGAAAGCAGAACAGGAAGGTCGCCGTTGATCCGCACTGTGAATGTGGACATCACATCGGGGCGGTCGGGATAGTAGGTGATCTTGCGAAACCCCTCGGCCTCGCATTGGGTGCAGTACATGCCGTTTGACATGTACAACCCCTCCAGCGCGGTGTTGTTGCCGGGGTCGATCTCGACCTCGGCCTCCCAGATGAATGGCGCATCGGGGACATCGGCAGTCAAACCTTGCTCGGTCACCGCAGGGTTCACATCTGTGCCATCAATGGACGCACGTATCAGCTTTAACTCTTCCCCATGCAAAAAGAAGCGGTGGTCCGAGGCATCGGGGTTTGGTCGAAATGCGATGCGCGATTTCACACGCGTTGCATGTGGTGCGAGATCAAAGGTCAGATGAACGCTGTCCACCAGGAACCCAAAGGGCGTGTAGTCTTTCAGATAGATTGTCTTGCCAGTTTCGTCGCGCATCCGAGGCCTCGCATCGGTTTTGGGTTTTTCGCGACGTTATGAGCTTCGATCCGGGGCTGCAACCGGCCCGCGCGATTGCCTTGCCGCTTTTGAAACAGCTTTAGGCAAAACTGGGCGATGAGAAACCTTAGACAAAAGTTGCCTATCGGAAACATTCGGCTTAAGTCAGTTTGGCATACATCGGCACACAAACGCGGGAGAGCAACATATGAGTGGCAGACAGACCCTGAGCGGGTTGCAGGTAGACCCAATACTGGTTGAGTTTATCGAGACTCAGGCGCTGCCAGGGACGGGCGTATCGTCCGAGCATTTCTGGGCTGGTCTCGCACGTATGGTTCTAGAGCTGGGGCCCAAGAACCGTGCCCTTCTGGCCAAGCGCGCGGATATTCAAAGTCGTGTCGATGGCTGGCATCTTGCAGAAAAATCGCAACCCATGGATCCCTCCGCCTATCAGGCTTTCTTGAAAGAGATCGGGTATCTGGTTGATGAAGGCGAGGCGTTTCAGATCAAAACGGCAAATGTGGACCCCGAGATCGCGCTGACCCCTGGCCCGCAGCTTGTCGTGCCAATTACCAATGCCCGCTTTGCTTTGAACGCGGCAAACGCACGCTGGGGCAGTCTATATGATGCACTCTACGGGACAGACGCAATGGGCGATCTGCCTGCGGGTGGGGGCTATGACGAAAAGCGTGGGGCGCGTGTAATTGCATGGGCCAAAGCGTTTCTGGATGAGGTTGCGCCGCTTGCCGAAGGATCATGGGCTGATGTCGCGGGGCTGACCATCGATGCCGGAGCGTTGACTCCCGCGTTAGCCAATCCTGCACAGTTTGCCGGTTTCGGCGGGGAAGCAAATAAGCCTGCGTTCGTATTGTTGAAAAACAATGGCTTGCACATTCAAATCATGATCGACCCGTCCAGCGCAATTGGGACGAGTGATCCTGCGGGCATTGCCGATATGCGCCTGGAATCGGCGCTGTCGACCATCATGGATTGCGAAGATTCGGTCGCCTGCGTGGATGCCGAAGACAAAGTTGTCGCTTATGGCAACTGGCTGGGCTTGATGAAAGGCGACCTGACCGAGGAGGTCACGAAGGGCGGCGAAACCTTCACCCGTAAGCTTGCGGATGATGTGGAATACACCACAGCTCAAGGCGGTCAGGCGTGGCTAAAGGGCCGGTCGCTGATGTTGATACGGAATGTGGGCCACCTGATGACCAACCCGGCCGTATTGGACGCTGAAGGCAATGAGATCGGTGAGGGGCTGATGGATGCGCTGTGCACCACGTTGATCGCAATGCATGACCTGAAGCGCGACGGCGGGAACTCGGTCGAAGGGTCTGTCTATGTGGTCAAACCCAAGATGCATGGCCCCGCAGAGGTCGCTTTCGCGGTTGAGATTTTCGACATGGTCGAAGATGTTCTGGGACTGCCGCGCAACACCGTGAAACTGGGCATCATGGACGAGGAACGCCGCACCTCGGCAAACCTGACCGAGTGCATCCGCGCCGCGAAATCGCGCGTGGCGTTTATCAATACCGGGTTCCTGGATCGTACCGGGGATGAGATTCATACCTCGATGGAAGCGGGTCCGATGCTGCCCAAGGGGGACATCAAAACCACGCCGTGGATAGCCTCGTATGAGGATCGCAATGTCGATATCGGCCTAGCCTGCGGTCTCAAAGGCAAGGCGCAGATCGGCAAAGGTATGTGGGCGATGCCCGACCGGATGGGTGAGATGCTGGAAGCCAAGATCGGCCACCCGCAATCTGGCGCAACCTGCGCTTGGGTTCCATCTCCTACAGCGGCAACTCTGCATGCAACGCATTACCACAAGGTGGATGTGCTTGCCCGGCAGGATGAAATCGCAGCTGGCGGCGCGCGCGGTACTTTGGATGATCTGCTGACCGTTCCATTATTGGGTGGTCGCAACCTGAGCGATGAGGAAATCACCCGCGAGATCGAGAACAACGCGCAGGGCATCCTGGGTTATGTAGTACGCTGGGTCGATCAGGGCGTGGGCTGTTCGAAAGTGCCGGACATCCATGATGTCGGGTTGATGGAGGATCGCGCGACCTGCCGTATCTCATCCCAGGCGCTGGCGAACTGGCTGCATCATGATGTGGTGAGCGAGGCACAAGTGATGGCCGCGATGCAGAAAATGGCGGCTGTAGTGGATCGCCAGAATGCGAGCGATTCAAACTATGTCCCGATGGCGCCGGGATTTGACGGTGTCGCTTTTCAGGCTGCTTGCGATCTGGTCTTCAAGGGCCGGGTTCAGCCGTCAGGCTATACCGAGCCGGTTCTGCATGCGCGGCGGTTGGAATTCAAAGCCAGTCAGGATTGAGTGGTAGTTGCGGGAACGAGGGGGCTGTCTGCACCCTCGCGCTCCCCCGAGGATATTATTGGCCAGATGAAGGGATCAGGTATGGGTATTTCTTTGCGCAAGGCGCGGACCATTGTACGTAAAGCGATGGAAAAAGGGCGGGAAATGGAACTAAAACCACTGTCGGTTGTGGTTCTGGATGCCGGCGGTCATGTTATCGCGTTTGAACGTGAAGACGGTGCCGCCCCCGGCCGGTTCGCCATTGCGCAGGGCAAGGCATATGGTGCGGTCATGCTGGGCATGGCAGGCACGGCGCAGATGCAGCGGGCCGAAGCGCAGGCCTATTTCATGGCTGCGGTGAACGGCGTGTATGGCGGACAGGTCGTGCCAGTGCCGGGTGGCATTCTGCTGCGCGACCGCAAAGGTGCCGTGATCGGTGCGGTTGGTGTGACAGGCGATACCTCTGACAATGATGCTGTTGCAGGCATGGCAGGGATCGAAGCAGCTGGGCTGACGGGCGAAATCTAAGCCGGCACTGTCCAGTTAATAGGCGTGTGCGCAATTGAACATTGCTTTGCGCTGTTATGCAGCCTGTGCTCTGTTGCACGGGCTGCTTTGTGTCGATAGCGTCAGTTCCAATCAATGCAAAAGCAAGGACATTGGAATGGTGCGACCCGTTGTTGGTATTATCGGCAATTCTTATCTGATGAATGATCAGTATCCCACACATGCGGGTGGGACGATGAATTCGGATGCAGTGGCCAATGTATCGGGTTGTCTGCCGCTGCTGATACCAGCTGATCCGCGGTATGTTTCGGTCGACGAATTGCTTGAGGTCTGTGACGGGTTCCTGCTGACGGGTGGTCGCCCCAACGTACACCCTGAGGAATATGGCGAAGCGGCCACAGATGCGCATGGAGATTTCGACCGGGCGCGGGATGCAATCACGCTGCCTTTAGTGCGCGCCTGTGTCGAACGTGGCCAGCCCTTTCTGGGGATATGCCGCGGGTTTCAAGAGGTGAACGTGGCCATGGGCGGCACGCTTTATCCCGAAATCCGGGACCTGCCGGGCCGCATGAACCACCGGATGCCGCCCGATGGGACGCTTGAGGAAAAATTTGCCCTCCGCCACATCGTAACCCTGTCGGAAAATGGTATGTTTCATGATCTTTTTGGTGCGACCGAGGTGATGACGAACACGTTGCACGGTCAGGGCATCAAACGGATTGGCGAACGCGTTGTGATCGACGGCCATGCGCCGGATGGCACACCTGAGGCGATCTATATCAAGGATGCGCCCGGTTTTACCCTTTCGGTTCAGTGGCACCCGGAATGGGATGCGATCAATGATCCGGTGTCTCGTCCGCTGTTTGAAGCGTTTGGGGCGGCTGTGCGGAACTGGGCTTCAGGAACCGCGCTGCAACAGATGCAGAGATTGGCATGATATTGTCAGCGGCCCGGCGATGGGTGCCGGACCGCCTCTATGTCATCAGATCATCAGATCGAACTGATTAATCAAAGGCAGGCTGCGCGCTCGTTCCCCGGTCAGGTCGAACAATGCGTTCCCAAGCGCGGGCATGGATGGCGGCGTGCCGGGCTCACCCGCGCCGCCCATATGGCGGTTGGTTTCCAGCACGCGCACCTCAACCTGTGGCGCAGTGTGCATGCGGATCGCGTCATAGTCGGGGAAGTTGTACTGCTCCACTTCGCCGTCGGCAAAGGTAATCTCGCCGTAGCAGGCCGCTGATAGGCCATACATCATGCCGCCGAACATCTGGGCTTTGACATTCTCGGGATCCAGCGCAAGCCCCATGTCACAAGCGATCCACGCCTTGTTGATACGGATCGTGCCGTCTTCATCCACCACTTCGATAACTTGCGCAACAGGGGTGCCGAAGCTGTAGGTGAAGGCCACACCGCGCCCGACACCGTTGGCTGTTTGACCCGTCCAGCCCGACATATCGCGGACCGCTTCGAGGCATCCTGCGGAAGGGGCGTGCTCGTCTTGCATCAGTTCCAATCTGAATTCCAGCGGGTCACGGCCTGCAGCATGGGCCAGTTCATCCATGAATGTCTCGTGGAAGAACCCGTTATGGCTGTTGCCGACCGAGCGCCAGAACCCGACAGGGATATCGAGATTGGCGATATGTCCGCTTATGCGATAGTTCGGGACGCCATAGGGCTGGTTGAAGAAACCTTCGACCAATACCTTGTCCGGGCCGGCGCCAGGCAGGCCAGTATAGCGCTGAACAGCTTGTTGCGTACAGGACTGTGAGGCGACGGCGCCATCGATCAAAACCGCTTTGCCATCCTGAACCGCACCCCGCATCCGGGCGATGGCACCGGGGCGGTAGTAGTCGTGGCGCATGTCTTCTTCGCGGCTCCAGGTGGTTTGGACCGGCGTTCCCGGCATCGCCATGGCGACCTTGGTGGCAATGTCACCAAAATCCAGCTCACCACGTCGGCCAAAGCCGCCACCCAGATAGGTGGTATGAATTTGCACGGCTTCGGTCTCCAACCCGGCTGTGTTGGCAACCCGGAACTGGATCAGAGTGGGGGCCTGGTTGCCGCACCACAGCTCCAACGCGTTTCCGGTGTAAAGCGCGGTGGCGTTCATCGGCTCCATCGTTGCATGGGCCAGATAGGGCAGTTGATACTCAGCTGTGATCTCTGTTGCGCCCTCGGGCATAACGCTGACATCGCCATCATCGCGCATGGTCGAGTTCGGGGCGTCGTCGAACGCCTTGGCAATCTCGGCAAAGACCTGATCGGTTTCGGGCGGGTAGGGGGCGTCGCCCCAATCCACGTCAATTGCGTCAACCGCCTGTTGGGCGAGCCATGTGTTGTTGGCGATGACCGCAACTCCGGTGCCCAAATCGACAACTTTCTCAACACCCGGCATCGAGGTTGCGGCACTGTCATTATATCCGTTCATCGCGCCACCCAGCTTAGGGTTCATGCGCACAGCGGCGAATTTCATACCCGGCAAGCGGACATCGACGCCAAACTCTGCCGTACCCGTTGCTTTCTCCACCATATCCAGCCGCGGCTGGGACTGCCCCAGATAGCGCCATTCGGAGGGATCGCGCAGGGGAACCTCGACCGGCTCAAGATCGGCGACATCAACGGCCAAATCGGTGTAAGGGATTTTGTCACCATTGGGGGCGATTACATGGCCAGACGCGGTCTGCAACTCTGCTGGGTCAACGCCCAGCCGGTCGGCAGCGGCGCGTTTCAGGGTTTCGCGCGCCGAAGCCCCGGCCTGACGCATGCGTTCATACCCGTCCTTCATCGAAGTCGAGCCACCGGTGACCTGAAGGCTGAGTGTACGCCCCAACACCCCTAGTGCTTCACCCAAATTGTACTGGATATCCGGGATGTCATAGCCCTTGTTGGGCAGACCTTCGCCAATCAGAGCCGAGTTGTAGTAGGCCGCAGCGGCAGGCCCGTGCAGAACGGTGACCTGATCAAGGTCAACGTCCAGTTCTTCGGCAATCAGCGCGGCCCATGTGGTTTGCACGCCCTGTCCCATTTCCGCGCGGGGCGCGAATAGCGTTACACCGTTCTGGTCGATCAGAATGAATGGGTTCAGTGCAGCCTCACCCTCGCCGGGTTTCAGCGGGTTCGCGGCGGGTCGGCTGACGTAATACGCACCGAAGGCCACACCGCCGACAATCGCGGCGGACCCGATCAGGAAGGTGCGGCGCAGGATTTTTCCAACTTTGCCCATCTCTTACGCCTCCTTCAGTTTGCCAGCGGCGTCGTGAATTGCTGCACGTATCCGGGGATAAGTGCCGCAGCGGCACAGGTTGCCCTGCATCGCGTCTTCGATATCGGCATCTGAGGGCGCGGGGTTTTCGGCCAGCAAAGCTGCGGCCTGCATGATTTGACCGGACTGACAATAGCCGCATTGCGCCACCTGATGGTCGACCCAGGCTTGTTGGAGTGCTGACATGGCCGCAGGCGTTCCGATGCCTTCAATCGTCGTCACGTCACCCCAAACATCCGACAAAACCACCTGACAAGAGCGCACGGCCTCGCCATCTATATGAACAGTGCAGGCCCCGCAGGCCGCGACACCGCAACCGAATTTGGTGCCGGTCAGGCCGACCTCATCGCGCAGAACCCAAAGCAGGGGCACATCATCAGGCAGATCCACCTGATATGCGGTTCCGTTGATTTTAAGGGTGGTCGCCATGGCGCGCCTCTCGTTAGCTGTGGCAGTTTCTGACATAATTGGTGAAAAGTGTCAGCATGTCAATTGACAAAATATACGAAAACTGTCAGAGCTTCTGAAATGAAGGATACGAGCGACGACATACGGCAAAAGGCTATTCTGGCTTCGGCTTTCCAGGCATTTTCGAAATACGGATTCCGCAAGACATCGATGGATGACATTGCGAAAGGCGCGGGTATGTCCCGGCCTGCTGTGTATCTGCATTACAAGAACAAAGAGGCTATCGTTCGCGAACTAACCAGGCTGCACTATGCTGACAAGACAAATGCCGTAGCCGCTGCATTGAAGAAGGCAGGATCAATCTCGCAGGTGTTGAACGCAGCGATTCAGGCGCAAATGGAGGGAATGGCGGCGATACTGGCGTCACCCCATGGGGTCGAGATGCTGGATACGACCAAATCCATGTCCACCGATATTGTCGAACAGGGTGAGGCAGAACTGACTTTGCTATTTGCGGAATGGCTGACCGATATGCAGGCCAAAGGGCGCGCCCGCGTGTTCGACACGCCCCACGACACCGCAAAGACGATTACGGCCAGCCTGAAAGGGATCAAGCTGACCGCCTCCAGCGCCGAAGAGTTCGAACAGCGCACCCGGCAGCTGGCTGCGATGATCGGCGCGGGGCTTGAAGTCAGGTAACCCGCTGACGGATTTTGTATTCGGGCCGATCCCACTGCCTGTTGCGCATGATATCGGCCAGAATATCAACCGCTTGCTCTACATCCGTTACATCAATGTAAAGCGGTGTAAAGCCAAAGCGCATGATATCCGGTGCCCGGAAATCTCCGATTACGCCGCGCGCGATCAAGGCCTGCATCGCGGCGTATCCTTCGGTGAACCGGAACGACACCTGACTGCCCCGTTGCAGCGGGTCGCGGGGGCTGGCCAGTGTCAGGCCAGGGCAGGTGGCCTCGACCCGTTGAATGAAAAGCTCGGTCAATTCGATGGATCTGGCACGGACATCGGCCATATCGGCCATATCCCAGACATCCATCGCCACCGAAAGTGAGGCCATCTGAATGACTGGAGGGGTTCCGACCCGCATCCGTTCGATCCCCGCGCCGGGGCGATAGTCGAGATCAAAAGCGAACGGAGCCTCGTGCCCCAGCCAACCAGACAGTGCTGGGCGCACCCGCTCCGCCAACCGAGGGGCCACATAGACAAAGGCCGGAGCACCGGGCCCGCCGTTGAGGTACTTGTAGGTACAGCCCACTGCAAAATCGGCATTGCAGCCCGTCAGATCTACAGGAATCGCCCCAGCCGAATGAGCCAGATCCCAAACGGTCACCACGCCCAAAGAGTGCGCCAATTCGGTCAGGGTTTTCATGTCATGCATGCGCCCGGTCCGGTAATCGACCTCGGTCAGCATCAGTACGGCGACGTCATCCGTCAGGGCAACGGCCACCTGTTCAGGGTCGACCACGCGCAACTCATAGTCATCGCTGAGCGAACGCAAAAGCCCGTCAACCATGTAAAGATCGGTTGGGAAGTTGCCATTGTCTGACAATACAACTTTGCGATCCGAGTTTAGCTCCAAAGCGGATGCTACCGCTTGATAGACTTTGATCGATAACGTGTCGCCCACGACAACACTGCCCGGTTTTGCTCCGATCAGTTTGCCAATCCGGTCGCCCAACGCCGCGGGCATACCCATCCAACCGGCTTTGTTCCAGCCCGTGATCAGCATTTGCCCCCATTCGTCGGTCATCATCTGATGCACGTGATCCGCCGCCGCCTTCGGAACCGGGCCCAGAGAGTTTCCGTCGAGGTAGATCATCCCCTCGGGCAGAGTGAACATGTCTTTGGTCGTCGCGAAATCAGTCATGGCGGCCCGTTTTTTGTATATTTGGATAGCATTGCCCCTAGGGCGTAAATCATCCCATCTCTGCTGTCCATTGATGCGACAACTGGGGTTTTGCCTTTTCGGTCCCAAAGCGGTAGGACAGCGCCCAGAAACGACACGTGCCCTTACGTGACGTCAGCCCCGAGGATTGACGATGCGCTGGATCGACCTTCCCCCTGTCTGGCTAGTGGGCTTTGCCCTGCTTGCCTGGTTACAGGAGCGCTATTTGGGATTTGGCCTGTCCCTTGACGGTGGGTTGACCGATCTTCTCAGCGGTGTGCTGATCGGGGGTGGCATCCTGCTGGCCGTATTGGCTGTTGCCGAATTCCGGCGCCACAAGACGACAGTCATCCCGCATGAAACACCCAGTGCAATCGTGCAATCCGGTATCTACAAACGCAGCCGGAATCCGATCTACCTGGGAGATGTTTTGATCCTGGCGGGCTTGGTTCTGCGCTTTGACGCCGTTCTGTCACTGGCTCTGGTGCCGATCTTTGTCTGGGTGCTTGAACGTCGTTTCATCCTGCCCGAGGAGGACCGCATGCGCCGCACCTTCCGCGCTGATTTCGCCCGCTATGAACAAAAGACAAGACGGTGGGTGTAGCCAGATCAACCGAATGACACAACGTAATGGATGCTGCGCTTGCGAAATAAAATTGCGCAAGATACATCTTTTCTTAACAATCCATACCCGAGGACCTGACCGGCCTTAGAAGCAAGGGGGACTGCCAGTGAAAATAGGCACACCAAAAGAAATACTGGATGGCGAGAACCGAGTGGCAATGACGCCAGACTCGGCCGTGCAGTTGCAGAAACTGGGCTATGAGTGCCTGATCGAAAAAGGGGCTGGTGCTGCGGCTGGGTTCTCGGATGCGGCATATGAGGCTGCGGGTGTTGAGGTCGTAAAAACTGCGGCGTCTCTCTGGAAAAGCTCGGACATTGTTGCCAAGGTGCGCATCCCGACTGAGACCGAGTTGAAACGGCTGACCAAGGGTAAGACGCTGATCTCGTTCTTCAACCCCGCGGGCAATGAAGAGGGGATGGAGCTGGCCAAATCCAAAGGCGCGAATGTCATCGCCATGGAGATGGTGCCGCGTATCTCTCGTGCGCAGAAGATGGATGCGCTGTCTTCGATGGCCAACATCGCTGGGTATCGTGCGGTGATTGAGGCCGGCAACAACTTCGGCCGGTTCTTCACCGGTCAGGTGACCGCTGCCGGTAAAGTACCACCTGCCAAGGTGCTGATCGTCGGCGCTGGCGTGGCGGGTCTGGCCGCTATCGGCACCTCGACCTCGCTGGGTGCGATCACTTATGCGTTCGACGTCCGCCCGGAAGTGGCCGAACAGGTCGAGTCGATGGGTGCTGAGTTTGTCTATCTGGACTTTGAAGAAGACCAGCAGGACGGCGCGGCCACTGGTGGTTATGCCTCGGTTCAGTCGGATGAATTCCGCGAGGCGCAGCTGGCCAAGTTCCGTGAGCTTGCGCCAGAAATGGACATCGTCATCACCACAGCGCTGATCCCGAACCGCGAGGCTCCTGAGCTTTGGACCAAGGATATGGTCGAAAGCATGAAACCGGGCTCGGTTATCGTGGATCTTGCGGCGGAAAAAGGCGGCAACTGTAAGTTGACCGTCGCGGATGAGAAGATCGTGACCGACAATGGCGTGACCATCATCGGTTATACCGATTTCCCCAGCCGGATGGCGGCGCAATCCTCGTCGCTTTATGCCACTAACATCCGTCACATGATGACCGACCTGACGCCCGAGAAGGACGGTCAGATCAATCACGACATGGAAGATGACGTGATCCGCGGCGCGACCGTGACTCATGAGGGTGAGATCACCTTCCCGCCGCCTCCGCCAAAGGTGCAGGCGATTGCGGCGCAGAAGAAACCCGAGGTCAAGGAACTGACCCCGGAAGAAAAAAAGGCGCAAGAAATCGCAGCCTTCAAGGCGCAGACTAAACAGCAGTTCACCCTGCTGGGTGTCGGTGGTGCGCTGATGCTGCTGGTGGGACTGATTGCTCCGGCCAGTTTCATGCAGCACTTCATCGTCTTTGTTTTGGCGATCTTTGTGGGCTTCCAGGTGATCTGGGGCGTTGCGCACAGCTTGCACACACCGCTAATGGCGATCACCAACGCGATCTCGTCGATCATTATCGTCGGGGCGTTGATGCAGATTGGGTCCGGGTCGTTCCTGGTCATTCTGCTGGCGGCGCTGTCTGTCTTCATGGCCGGGATCAACATCTTTGGCGGCTTCCTCGTAACCCGGCGCATGCTCGCCATGTTCCAGAAATCTTAAGGAGGTCGGGCATATGATTGGCTTTACTTCTGCCGCTTATGTAGTTGCGGCTGTCCTCTTCATCCTATCGCTCGGCGGCCTTTCGAACCAGGAAAGCGCCAAGCGCGCGGTCTGGTATGGCATCGTCGGTATGGCGCTGGCGGTTTTTGCCACGCTGGTTGGTCCCGGTTCGGGTCTGTGGTTGCTGTCCATCCTGCTGATCATTGGCGGTGGTTTGATCGGTCAATACGTGGCGCAGCGCGTCCAAATGACCGAGATGCCGCAGCTGGTGGCTGCAATGCACTCGCTGGTCGGCCTGGCGGCTGTGTTCGTGGGCTTCAACGCGCATTTTGAGATCGGCAACGTGGCGCAGGTCATGGCGATTGCGGATAGTGCCAGCCAGGCGAACCTGTCTGATCTGGGCGCGTTTGCCAAGCTGATCGCCAAGAAAACCCCTGCGGAACTGGCGATCCTGCATGTTGAGTTGTTCCTGGGCATCTTCATCGGTGCGATCACCTTTACCGGCTCGGTCGTGGCCTATGGCAAGCTGGCTGGCAAGGTGACCTCGGCGGCGACCAAACTGCCCGGTGGTCATATGCTGAACGCGGCGGCTGCAGGTCTCTCGCTGATCTGTCTGATCTGGTATACCAGCTCGGGTGGGTTGTTCCCGCTGTTCCTGATGACGCTAGCGGCGCTGTTCATTGGCTATCACCTGATCATGGGCATCGGTGGTGCCGACATGCCGGTGGTTGTGTCGATGCTGAACTCGTATTCGGGTTGGGCGGCTGCGGCGATCGGCTTTAGCCTTGGCAACGACCTGCTGATCGTTGTCGGCGCCCTGGTTGGTTCCTCCGGTGCGATCCTGTCCTACATCATGTGCAAGGCGATGAACCGTCACTTTGTCAGCGTGATTCTGGGCGGCTTCGGTGGTCCGCAGGGCGAGCAGATGGCTGTCGAGGGCGAACAGATCGCGATTGAGGCTGATGGCGTGGCTGCTGCGCTGAACGATGCGGACAGTATTGTCATCATCCCGGGTTATGGCATGGCAGTGGCGCAGGCACAGCAGTCGGTGTCCGAGTTGGTTCGCAAGCTGCGCGCCAAGGGCAAAGAGGTGCGCTTTGCGATCCACCCCGTTGCCGGACGTTTGCCTGGCCACATGAACGTTCTGCTGGCCGAGGCGAAAGTGCCGTATGACATCGTGCTTGAGATGGATGAGATCAATGACGATTTCCCGGACACGGATGTAGCCATCGTCATCGGCTCGAATGACATCGTGAACCCTGCCGCGCAGGAGGATCCCAACAGCCCCATCGCCGGTATGCCGGTTCTGGAATGCTGGAAGGCCAAGCAGGTCTTTGTGTCGAAGCGCGGTCAGGGTACTGGCTATTCGGGCATCGAAAATCCGCTGTTCTTCAAAGAGAACACGCGCATGTTCTATGGCGATGCCAAGCAGTCGCTGGACAAGCTGTTGCCGATGATCGACTGATCAACTGTTGCTAGTAAATTGCAAAGGGCGCCTGCGGGCGCCCTTTTCTTTTTTGGGTAGAGTTGGGGGCTTTGCCCCCAAGCCCCCAGGATATTTGTGGCCAGATGAAGCCTGTGGAATGTGCTATTCTGAGCCGGAACACGGTGACAGGAGGTGGCCATGCAGAAAGTGAATGGTATTGGCGGGGTTTTCTTTCGGGCCCGGGATCCTGAGGCGTTGCGGGATTGGTATGAAAGGCATCTGGGCGTTAACCATTATGATCCAGTGCCCTGGAAACAGCGCGAGGGCTATACAGTGTTTGCACCTTTTGCGCAGGATACCAAGTATTTTGGCCGCGCCGAACAACAATGGATGATCAATTTTCGCGTTGATAACCTTGCGGCGATGACCGCACAGCTTGAGGCCGCGGGGATCAAGGTTGAGACCCATCCCGACTGGGACAGCGAGGTTGGCAAGTTCGCCCGCATTCATGACCCGGAAGGCAATCCGATTGAGCTGTGGCAGCCAAATCAATGAGATAGCAGGTTTGTATACCGTTGCATTCCTGTAAGTATATGAAATAAAAAGAGAATTGATGTATTTCAGCTGTGTCGTATAGTGCCCCGGATAAGACGGAGCCAAAAATGACGCCGATTGATGATCATCCCTTGCGCTATGCGCTGGCCAATGAGCTGCACGCACGGCCCTTTCCAAGCGCCGAGGTGCCTTGCACAGTTGCATTTCTGGCGATCAAGAAGCCGACTGAGTCGGTTGATGGAGATCGTCAGGCGGACATCGCACATCTGACCGATCTGTTGACGCGCCATGGTGCGTCTCGCCCCCAGCCGGATGCAACACATTACGCGGGTCAGATTGGGCGTCATTGGTTGAAGTGGGAACAGCATACCGAGTTTGTGACCTATACCGCGATCTCTCAGAATGTGAGCGCGCGGGCTTTTGACCCAGCTGACTTTGAAGTGTTCCCGGCGGATTGGGTTATGGCCAGCCCGGGCAAAAGGATTACGTCCATCCTGATGCGTGTCGTGCGGCGGCCAGATCAGGATGCGGTCCGTGCTGTGTTGCCCGACTGGTTCGAACTCGAAAGCCTGGCCGTTTCTTGCGTTCTGGATGATGCGGCGATCTGCGCCAGCGATTTTCGCATCGATCCGGCGGGCCATATGCGTTTTGCAGTATTTATTTCCGAAGGCACGGGTCAGCGACGGATCGGGCGTATCATTCAACGCTTGTGCGAGATCGAGACGTATAAGGCGATGTCCATGTTGGGCTTTGCCAGGGTCAAAAGCCTGACGCCGCGCATCGGTGGGTTAGACCAGAAGTTGACCGCGTTGATGGGCGAGATGACGGATGGAGAAAACCATCCTGACGATCTGTTACCTGATCTGCTGCGCATCTCGACTGAGTTGGAAACCTTGTCTGCCCGCTGTGCCTTTCGCTTTGGGGCGACTGGTGCCTATGAGGCCATTGTCAATCAGCGCATTGCCGTGTTGCGGGAAGAACGGTTTATGGGCCGTCAGAGCTTTGCCGATTTCATGATGCGCCGCTACGACCCGGCTATGCGTACTGTGAAATCGACAGAAAAACGCCTGCAAACCCTTTCAGACAGAGCAATCCGCGCCGGGGATTTGTTGCGTACACGGGTTGATGTTGAACGCAGCGCACAGAACCAGGCTTTGTTGGAAAGCATGGACAAGCGCGCGGACCTGGCCTTGCGCCTGCAGCACACGGTCGAGGGGCTTTCGGTTGTGGCCATCAGTTACTATGCCGTCTCGCTGGTCAGCTACGTGCTGTATCCGCTCACGTCGACCGGGTTGAGCAAGGGTACATTGACCGCCTTGATCACGCTGCCGGTCATTTTGATGGTCTGGGCTGCCGTCCACAGAATTCGCAAGCGGTTGGAATGACGTCACTTGCACAGCAGGGCAAGCTTTGTACTAGTGACCGGCAGCGATAGTCACACAATCGGAGCATCCCTGTGATCAGTGTCGTTTCAGCATGGCGGGCTGTGACCGCGATGTTCATCCTCAACGGTGCGTTGTTTGGTATCTGGGCCTCGCGCATTCCGGCGGTTCGGGATCATCTGCAGCTGAGCCATGAGGCGTTGGGCTATGGCCTGCTGTTCATGGCAGCGGGCGCGGTGTGCTCCTTTCCCGTCACTGGGCGACTGACCGACCGGTTTGGCGCCGTTGCAATCACGCGGGTTATCGCGGTTCTCTATACCGGATCTCTGGTGCTGTTGGGGCTGGCGGACAGTTTCACCCTGCTGGCTGTCTTTCTGTTTGTCTTCGGGGCGTTTCACGGGTCGATGGACGTGGCCATGAATGCTTGGGCCGCCGAAGTTGAAAGCGCCTATGAGAAACCGTTGATGTCCTCATTCCACGCGATGTGGAGCCTTGGGGCAGGGCTGGGGGCGATCAGCGGGTATGCGGCTGTTCAGATGCAGATGAGCGTGTTGCAGCATTTTCTTTCCGCAGGTGGTTTGGTCGTGGCTCTGGCTTTGGCGCTGTCCTGGGTGCAATGGACATCTCGGCGTTCGGTGCAGTCGCAGGGGTCAGTTTTTGCGTTCCCGTCTGGGGTGCTGATCCTGGTGGGGTTCACGGCCTTTTGCGGTGCGCTGGGCGAAGGGGCCGTCGCGGATTGGAGCGCGATTTTCCTGCGCGATGTCACTGGCGCTGCCGAAAGCATTGCGACGCTGGGCTATGCCGTGTTCTCGGTCGCGATGGTGGTATGTCGTCTTGCGGGAGGGATGGTGATTGCTTGGGTCGGGCCGGTTGCTGCGGCACGGGGTGGTGGAATGTTCGCCGCTATGGGCGTGTTTTGTGTTGTCTCGGCCGGGGCCGCTCCGCTGGCTTTGGTGGGCTTTACGCTGATGGGCGTGGGATATGCGGTGATTATGCCTTTGGCGTTTAGCCGTGCCGCGAATGACCCACAGATACCGCCGGGGCAGGCCATCGCCAGCGTGGCAACGCTTGGCTATGGCGGCCTGCTGATCGGGCCGCCCCTGATCGGGTTTTTGGCAGAGTTGCTGACGCTGAGAATGGCCTTTGGTGTCTTGCTGCCGCTTGCCGTTCTGATCGTTGTATGCGCCGGCGCGCTGAAGCGCGCCGACTGAGTTTGATTAACGTCCGCGAATACGCGGATCCAGCGCGTCTCGCAGGCCGTCACCCAGATAGTTGACGCTGAGCACCGTGAGCGAGATGGCGAGGCCGGGCCAGAACACGCGCTCGGGGTATTGCTGAAGATAATCAACGCCATCAAACAGCAAGCGGCCCCAGGTCGGGAAGTCGGGCGGGAAGCCTAGCCCCAAGAAGGACAGCGCGCTTTCGGTGATGATCGCGGTGGCAATCCCCAATGTCGCCGACACCATGATCGGAGACAGCACGTTCGGCAGGATGTGCCGCGTGATGATCTGGCTGTTGCTGGTGCCGATGGATCGGGCTGCCAGAACGAACTCTCGTTCCTTAATGGCCAGAACATCACCGCGCACGATCCGTGCGGTGGGCATCCACGAGGTGATGCCGATGGCGCAGACGATCAGGATGAAGATCCCGCGTTCCAGCCCGAATGCCGCAGACAGAGGCTCGCGGAACAGCAGCATCATGACCAGCAGCAAGGGCAGCAGAGGCAGGGCCAGAAACAGATCGGTCAGGCGCATCAGCGGCCCGTCGAGCCGTTTGAAGAACCCAGCGACCACACCGATGAATGAGCCCAAGAACAGCGCCAGCAGCATCGCGGTGATACCCACCGAAACCGAGGTTTGCCCACCTGACATCATCCGCGCCAGAATATCGCGGCCCAACTGGTCGGTGCCAAAAGGGTGCGCCCAGCTTGGACCCTGATTACGCGACCGGATGTCGATCTGCGTCGGGTCGATGGTCCAGAGATATGGGCCCAGATACACTGCAGCGACGATGAAGATGAACAGGACTGCCCCGATCATCGCGCCTTTGTGTGTCTTGAACTGATCCCACACATCGCGCCACTGGCTGCGGGGGGGGGTGGTCAGATCGTCCATCACGCCTGCAGTTGGCAGGGCAGTAGACGCGGGTGCAATGCCTTCATCCGGGACCAGCGTATCGGTACGATCATGATCAGTCATAGCGAATCCTCGGGTCCAGGATGCCGTACAGGACGTCGGCGATCAGGTTGAACAGTACGATCAGCACGGCAAAGATGAAGGTCAGGGTTTGAACCATCGGCAGATCGTTGGCCTGAATGGCCCCGATCAGCAACTGGCCGATGCCGTTCACCTTAAAAACCTGCTCGGTGATGATGGCGCCGCCAAAGATGGCCGGGATACCCAGCGCGATCACTGTGACCACAGGGATCATCGAATTGCGCAGGACGTGGACCATGACGACGGTGTATTCGCTGAGGCCCTTGGCGCGGGCGGTGCGGACGTAATCCTGATTGAGGTTGTCCAGCATCGAGGCGCGCATAAACCGACTCAGCTGAGCGGTGATCTGAAGCGCCAGAACCATGACTGGCATGATCATTTGCTTGAGCTGCACGACAAAGCTGTCCCAACTGTTGACCACCAGCGTGGTGTCATAGATCGAAGGGAACCAGCCAAGCTGGACTGAGAAGATCACGATCACCAGAACGCCCGAGAAGAAGGGCGGGACCGAGAAACCAACCATCGACACGAATGTGCCCATTTGGTCGAACCAGGAATACTGGCGATAGGCCGAATAGATACCGATGGGCAGGGCGATCAGGATCGCAACTACATAGGCAGTGCCAACAACCCACAGGGTCTGGGGGATACGCTGAACGACGATGTCCATAACGGGCGAGCGGGTCTGCCACGAAATCACACGTAGATCACCTTCGGAAAAGGTGGTGCCGAACATGTGGTCAATCAGAACCTGCGGTTCGATCCAGAAGAACTGAACGATCCATTTCCAGAACCGGATATGCATCGGCTGGCCGAGACCAAGCGCTTCGCGCATCTTCTCTTTGACTTCGGGAGGAACGGTGAGCGGAACCTGTGCCATCGGATCGCCAGGTGCGAGTTCGAGGAGCAGGAAGATGACGAGGCTGATGAACAGCAGTGTAGGCACCGCCAATATCAGTCGTCTGATGGTAAAATTAAGCATTAAGAGGCGCCTTTATATGCGTCTTCTTGTTGGGGTGGTGTGCAAAGCACCGCGCCCCGAAGATCGGGGCGCGGCTTTGCAAGGCTAACGCTTAGGAACCGGTCTTGCGGTACCAGTCAGCGATATTCCAAAGTTCGCTGTCCCAAACGTTCAGGACAACGCCACCCAGGGTGTTTGCATGTGCCGACAGGCGACCACGGTGCACAAGCGGGATCATACCGCCGTTTTCAACCATGATGTCGTTCAGCTGTTTCGCGATCTCGGCACGCTGTTCCAGACCGGCAGTTTCGGCCAGCTGCGCATGCAGCGTATCGAACTCTTCGTTGCAGAAGCGGCTGATGTTTTCACCCTGCCACTGTGTATCGGGACGAGGAGCCTTGTCGCATAGACCGTTGCCCAGATAGGACTGAGGGTCGGTGCCGTTGAAGGTGTTGGCGTACATTTCAACGTCGGCATAGAACTTCTGGAATGTGTCGGGCGAGCCCGGGTCACCACCGAAGAAGACCGACGCGTTGATGTTGCGCAGTTCAGTTTCGATACCGATCTGGCTCCACCATTCCTTGATCAACGCCTGGAAGTCCTGACGGACGGCGTTGGTAGACGTTTGATAGACGACTTTCAGCGGAACACCGTCTTTTTCACGGACGCCGTCGCCATTTGTGTCAACGATGCCTGCTTCGTCCAGCAGGGCGTTTGCGCCCGCGATATCCTGCGTGTCACAGGTCATCGAGGTCGAGTTGAACGCAGCCGGGGCCGGAACCCAGTTACAGGTCACTTTGCCTGCCTGACCATAGCCGATCTCAACCAGTAGCGGGCGGTCGATGGCCATGGACATGGCTTTGTAAACGGCCGGGTCCTGCAGGAACGGGTGCGGATGCGTTGCGGTCGACCGCTCGCCTTCCGGCAGGTCAGGCGACGGGTTGGTCTGGTTCAGCATGATACGCTCGACCAGAGGACCGAAGCCCGCAACCGGGGTACCTTTGCCGCCTTCTTGCATCTGCGCGATTACTTCAGGTGCCAGCTGCAGGTTCCAAGCATAGTCAAACTCGCCGGTTTCCATAACAGCACGACCAGCCGCCGTTGCATCGCCGCCACCTTTGAAGGTGACTGTCGCAAAGGCAGGTTTCGCCGGATCGCGATAGTTGTCGTTGGCCTTGAAGGTGATCACGTCATTTGGCTTGAATTCGGTGACAACAAATGGGCCAGTGCCGATGGGGTTAAAGTTCTGTTCGGTGCATTCGGGGGCCTTCGCGCCCATGCAATCCGCGAACTGAGCGGCCTGAATGATCGGGCTTTCACCACCCACAAACGGTCCGTAGGGGAAGGGGGTCGGTTTGTCGAAGGTGACTTTGACGGTCAAGTCATCCACCGCTTCGACATTGGTGACGCCTTCAAACTTGGTGACTTGCGCACAGCCACCTTCGGGGTCCATGCAATAGTTCGCGGTAAAGACCACATCTGCCGAGGTAAACGCCGAGCCATCCGACCAAGTGATTCCCGGTGCGATCTTCCATGTGATCGAGGTCAGGTCCTCGCTAACTCCACCGTTTTCAACGGTCGGAATCTCTGACGCCAGATAGGGCACCATGTTGCCATCTTGGTCGTAGCGCGCGAGTGGCTCGATCACCAGCGATGCGGATTCAACGTCCTTGGTTCCGCCCGACAAAAAGGGGTTCAGGATCGACGGAGCCTGCCAATAAATGATGCTGACATTGCCGTCCGATCCACGCTCGGCCAAGGCCATCGGGGCCATCGCCGTGCTTGCGATCGCACCGAGCAAAAGGGTTTTGATCTTCATAATAAACTCCCGAAAAGGACACTTCCGTGTCTCGATTATCTCCGCAAGGCCTGCGGATTTGGCGTTGCCGCTTTGGGTAAGGGTCTGAATTGTTGCCGCAAAATCTGCTAAGACCCACGGAATCCATGATCTCCCCATCACGGTTACGCGAGGTATCGAAACAGAACTCTGGAAAAAAGCAAGGGTTGCCGTCGGGAAAAATGGCAACGGGTTTGACTTTTCCTGCCTTGCCGCCTTAGCGTCGGGCATCCGAACAAAAAAAGACTACCAACGGGAGCGCGTGCGTGCTGGATCAACCTATTGCACAGATCAAGAAACTGCGGGTCGAGTTTCAAACGAAAGATGGCCCTGTAGTGGGTGTCGAGGATGTCTCGTTCGAAGTAAATCCCGGCGAAACCGTTTGTATCGTTGGCGAATCTGGCTCAGGGAAATCGGTTTCCTCGCTGTCGTTGATGCGCTTGGTCGAGTTCGGTGGCGGCGAAATCGCGGGTGGAGAACTGTTGTTTGACCGCCGCGACGGCGAAGAGATGGACCTGTCGAACGCCGATCAGGATCTGATGAAACAGATTCGCGGCAATGAGATCGGGATGATCTTTCAGGAACCGATGACTGCGCTGAACCCGGTTTTCACGGTCGGACGCCAGCTGACCGAAGGGCTGCGCATCCACAAAGATATGTCCAAGGCGCAGGCCGAGGAGCGCGCGCTTGAGTTGCTGCGCCAGGTTCGAATCCCTGAACCTGAGCGTCGTTTGAAACAGTACCCCCATGAATTGTCGGGTGGCATGCGGCAGCGTGTTGTGATTGCGATGGCGATGGCGTGTGAACCGCGCCTGCTGATCGCGGACGAACCCACGACCGCGCTGGATGTGACCATTCAGGCCGAGATTCTGGCGTTGATGGACCGGCTGAAGCGGGAAACAGGTACGGCGGTGATGTTTATCACCCATGACATGGCCGTGGTGGCGCAGATGGCGGATCGGGTTGTCGTCATGTTCCGTGGCAACAAGGTTGAAGAGGGCACCGTAAAGGAAATCTTCGAGAACCCGCAGCATGATTATACCAAAGCGCTGCTGGCGGCGGTGCCGAAGCTGGGTGAGATGCGCGGCAAATCTGCGCCTGAACCCATGAAACTGCTGGGGGTCGAAGGACAGAACATCGCCCCCATCCCGGGTACCGAAGAGGTTCTGCTGACCGTCAACAACCTGACAACGCGGTTTCCGGTCAAGGGTGGTTTGCTCCGTCGTACTATCTCGAACGTTCATGCGGTTGAGGATGTGTCCTTTACCCTCAACAGGGGGCAAACGCTGAGCCTGGTGGGCGAATCGGGGTGTGGAAAATCCTCGGCTGGACGCTCGATCCTGCGGTTGGTCGAGCCTATGGCCGGCGAGATCAATCTGGACGGCGTCGACATTATGAAACTGGATCCTTCCGGCCTGCGTAAGGCGCGGCTGGACATGCAGATGATCTTTCAAGACCCGTTTGCCTCGCTCAATCCGCAGATGCAGCTGGTCGATCAGGTGGCCGAGCCGATGCGCAACTATGGCGTCGCCTCAGGGTCGGAATTGCAGGACCGGGTCGCGCAACTGTTCGACAAGGTACAATTGCCTCGCAGCTTCATGCGTCGCTTCCCGCACGAGATGTCAGGCGGTCAACGTCAACGGATTGCCATCGCCCGTGCATTGGCCCTGAACCCTAAGCTGATCATCGCGGATGAGGCGGTCTCGGCCCTTGATGTGTCTGTGCAGGCGCAGGTTCTGAACCTGATGATGGAACTGCAATCTGAACTTGGCCTGTCCTACCTGTTCATCAGCCACGACATGGCTGTGGTCGAGCGTGTCAGCCATTATGTGGGCGTTATGTATTTGGGTCGGATCGTGGAACTTGGACCGCGTGCGCGGGTATTTGAGAACCCACAGCACCCCTATACACAGGCGCTGATGAAGGCGGTTCCAATTGCTGATCCAAATCAGCGAAAGTCGGAAAAAGACTTGAATTTCAAACCGATCCCGTCGCCCATTCATCCGATTGACTACAAGCCGGAACCGTCTGAGTACCGCGAGGTCGAGCCGGGGCACTTTATCCTGACCACGGATAGCGGATACTGACCCACATGGCACAGCGTCTGACGCCGCTTGAGATCATGACTGAACTGATCTCGTTCCCAACCGTAAGCCGTGAAAGCAACCTGCCGCTGGTCGATTGGGTCGAAGGGTATCTGGGCGAGCATGGGATCAAGGCGCATCGCTGGCCTGACCCGAACCAACCGCACAAGGCAGCGATCTTTGCGCATGTGGGTCCTTGGGAAGAAGGCGCGGTCGTTCTATCCGGTCACACCGATGTGGTGCCAGTCGACGGGCAACCTTGGGATACCGACCCTTTTGTTGTGACCGAGAAAGATGGTAAATATTTTGGCCGCGGCACCTGCGATATGAAGGGATTTGACGCGCTGGCGATCTGGGCCCTGGTCGAGGCGCACTACGCCGATCTCAAACGCCCACTGCAATTGGCGCTGAGCTTTGATGAAGAAGTCGGCTGCACCGGCGCGCCGCCCATGATTGAGGCAATGCAGAAGGTTTTGCCCAAAGGGTCGGCTGTGATCGTCGGTGAGCCATCGGTGATGCAGGCTGTCACGGGTCACAAGGGCGGGTTCGGTTATGACACGCATATGATCGGGTTCGAGGTCCATAGCTCAATCATGCATACAGGCGTCAATGCGATCATGGAGACGGCGCCTCTGATCAATTGGGCCAATGAACAGAACGCCCGCAACCGGGCTGCGACGCCAAGTGACACGGCGGCGGTGTTTGATCCGCCCTGGACCACCGTTCATGTGGGTATGATCGAAGGCGGTACAGCGCATAACATCACCGCGAAAGATTGCCATTTCATGATGGATTTCCGGACCGTGCCGGATGAAGCCAAGGCCGAATGGCGAGATGCGTATTTCCAGCAGGTGCGCGCGGTTGAGACGCGGATGCAGGCCGTACACCCTGAAGCCCGTATTGAGATTTCCGAGAACTTCTCGATCCCCGGTCTGGTGCCCGAGCAGGATGGTGAGGCCGAAGCTTTGGTGCGCGCGCTTACCGGCGACAATGCCAGCCATGTGGTCAGTTACGGCACCGAAGCGGGCCAATTTCAGGACGCAGGTTATTCCGCGGTTATCTGTGGCCCTGGCGACATCGCACAGGCGCATCAACCGAACGAGTTTATCTCGGTCGCGCAGTTCGAAGCAGGGCACGCGTTCATGCAGCGGTTGGTTGAAAAATTGTCAGGCTGATCCAGCCCTTTTTAAGGAGGCTTCAAATGCCGGTCAAAAACAGACTTGCCGAGATGCAGGATGAGATTACCAAATGGCGCCGCCATCTGCATATGCATCCCGAGCTGATGTATGACGTCCACGAAACCGCGGGTTTTGTGGTTGACCGCCTTAATGAGTTTGGCGTCGATGACATCACGCCGGGCATCGGCCAAACCGGTGTCGTGGCGGTGATTAAGGGTCGGACAGATACCAAAGGTCGGGTGATCGGACTGCGTGCCGATATGGATGCTTTGCCCATCGAAGAGGCGACGGGATTGGACTACGCCTCGACCGTGTCCGGCAAGATGCATGCGTGCGGGCATGATGGTCATACCTCGATGCTGCTGGGGGCGGCGCAGTATTTGGCTGAGACGCGGAACTTCGATGGCACTGTGGTGCTGATCTTTCAACCAGCCGAAGAAGGCGGGGCCGGGGGATTGGCCATGTGTCAGGACGGGTTGATGGATCGTTGGGGCATTCAGGAAGTATACGGGATGCACAATATGCCCGGCCTACCGGTTGGCGAATTCGCGATCCGGCCCGGTGCGTTGCTGGCGTCGTCCGATGAGTTTGAGGTCGTTGTAACAGGCAAAGGCGGCCACGCTGCAGCCCCGCATGAAGCCGTCGATACAACGCTCGTTGCTTCGCATATTGTTGTGTCTTTGCAGTCGGTTGTAGCGCGAACTGTCGATCCGATTAAACGCGTTGTACTGACCGTCGGTACGTTCGAGACAGACAGCGTCGCCTCGAATGTGATTGCGCATACGGTCAGGTTGAAGGGCACGGTACGGACGCTTGACCCCGAATATCGCGCCATCGCCGAGGAACGTGTACGCCGGATTGCCGAAGACACGGCCTCGGCCTTTGGTGCGACCGCTCAGGTAACATGGACGCCTGGGTATCCGGTGACGGTGAATTCCGAGGCGGAAACAGGATACGCCGCCGAAGCCGCCGCCGCTGTTGCAGGCAAGGTGAATGACAGCACCGATCCCATCATGCCGTCAGAAGATTTCGCCTACATGCTTGAAGAACGGCCCGGAGCCTACATCTTTGTTGGAAACGGGGATACGGCCATGTGCCATCACCCGGAATACAATTTCGATGACGACGCGATTCCTGCCGGCTGCAGCTGGTTTGCGGAGCTTGTGGAACGACGATTACCCATCGCCTAACAAAGGGAGAATGATATGCCGATCAGAAACCGCCTTGCAGAGCTGCATCAAGAAATCACCGGTTGGCGGCGTGACATTCATGAACACCCCGAAATCCTCTACGACACCCACCGCACCAGCGCTTTGGTGGCGGAAAAGCTGAAAGAATTCGGTTGTGACGAGGTGGTCACCGGCATCGGTCGTACCGGTGTGGTCGGCGTGATCAAAGGTAAAACCGATACGCTAGGTCGGGCCATTGGGTTGCGGGCGGACATGGACGCGCTGCCCATGCAGGAACAGACCGGGCTGGATTACGCCTCAAAAACGCCTGATGCGATGCATGCCTGTGGGCATGATGGTCATACGGCAATGGTTCTAGGCGCTGCGAAATACCTGGCCGAAACACGCAATTTCGACGGCACTGCGGTTGTGATTTTCCAACCTGCCGAAGAGGGTGGCAATGGGGCCGAGGCGATGTGTCAGGACGGGCTAATGGACCGGTTTGGCATTCAGGAAGTCTATGCCATGCATAACGTGCCGGGCCTGCCCACGGGGCAATTCGCGATCCGTTCGGGACCTCTGTTGGCGGCGGCGGACGAGTTCGACATCCATTTGGAAGGTCATGGCGGCCACGCTGCTAAACCGCAGGAGACGGTGGATACCACGGTGATGTTGTCTCAGTTGATCGTGGCACTGCAAACGGTTGTGTCGCGCAACGCCGATCCGATTGAACAGGGTGTTTTGTCTGTGACCTCAGTTGAGACATCATCGAAGGCGTTCAACGTGATCCCGCAATCGGCTCGTGTGCGAGGAACAGTGCGCACCCATTCCAATGAGATGCGCGCCATGATCGAAAAGCGGCTGACCGAAGTTGCCACCGGCATCGCAGCAACCATGGGCGGCACCGCGACCGTGACGTACAACAAAGGCGTTCCGGTCACGATCAACGCTGAAGAACAAACCGGCTACGCCGAAGAGGCCGCGATTGTGGTTGGTGGAAGCTGCGGCGAAGCTCCTATGGTGATGGGGGGCGAGGATTTCTCGTTCATGCTCGAAGAACGCCCCGGAGCCTTCATCATTCTGGGCAACGGCGACAGCGCCGGGCTGCACCACCCGGAATATAATTTCAACGACGAGATCATTCCAATCGGATGCTCGTGGTTTGCCGAAATGGTCGAGCGCCGGATGCCGGCGGCTTGAAATAGGAGAGAGAAGACATGCCAGTTAAGAACCGCTTTGCCGAATTGCAGGCCGAAATCACCGAATGGCGACGGGATTTGCACGAGAACCCCGAAATTCTGTTCGAAACGCATCGTACCAGCGCAATGGTTGCGGAGAAGCTGAAAGAGTTCGGCTGTGATGAGGTGGTCACCGGAATTGGCCGCACCGGCGTTGTGGGTGTGATCAAGGGCAAGTCTGACAGCAAGGGAAAGGTCATTGGCCTACGCGCGGATATGGATGCGTTGCCAATCCACGAGGCGACAGGTCTGGACTATGCCTCAAAAACAGATGGAGCCATGCATGCCTGTGGGCATGACGGTCATACGGCTATGTTGTTGGGGGCTGCGAAGTACCTGTCGGAGACGCGAAACTTCGACGGCACCGTTGTCGTAATTTTCCAACCCGCCGAAGAAGGCGGCGGCGGTGGGCGCGAGATGTGCGAAGACGGCATGATGGACCGCTGGAACATTCAGGAGGTCTACGGAATGCACAACTGGCCGGGTAAACCGGTTGGTAGCTTTGCTATCCGTCCGGGCTCGTTCTTTGCCGCAACTGATCAGTTCGACATCACTTTTGAAGGGCGCGGCGGACATGCGGCGAAACCGCAGGAAACCGTCGATACAACCGTGATGACAGCGCAGGCGGTGCTGGCCTTGCAAACCATCGCGTCGCGCAATGCGGACCCGATTGATCAGGTGGTTGTGTCGGTGACCTCGTTTGAAACCTCGTCGAAGGCGTTCAACGTGATCCCGCAGACGGTGCAGATCAAAGGGACTGTTCGCACGATGAGCAGCGACATGCGTGATCTGGCCGAAAAGCGGATCAATGAGATCTGCAACGGGGTTGCGGCGACGTTTGGTGGCACCGCGGACGTGACCTATATTCGCGGCTATCCGGTCATGGTGAATAGTGA
Source organism: Ruegeria sp. AH7 (assembly GCF_056541325.1). Classification (NCBI taxonomy): domain Bacteria; kingdom Pseudomonadati; phylum Pseudomonadota; class Alphaproteobacteria; order Rhodobacterales; family Roseobacteraceae; genus Ruegeria; species Ruegeria sp. AH7. Next base: position 290,733 of record NZ_JBQFYF010000001.1, read on the forward strand.
CGAGCAGACTACGTTTGCCGCAGAAGTGGCCCGGTCTGTTTCTGGCGATTGTGAGGATGCACCTCTGGTGATGGGCGGCGAGGATTTCGCGTTCATGCTCGAGGAACGCCCGGGGGCGTATATTCTGGTTGGCAATGGCGATACGGCCATGGTTCATCACCCGGAATATAACTTTAATGACGAGGCCATTCCCGCCGGGTGCAGCTGGTGGGCTGAGATTGTCGAGCAGCGGATGCCGGCGGCCTGATGGCGAGGGTGGGGGCCCTGCCCCCACACCCCCGGGATATTTTTAGCCAGATGAAGAGGGATCCTGCGCCTTTGGTGCAAGGTTCAGGTGCGTGCAGAGCGTTTCGGCGACCTGGTTCAGCGCGTCTTTTTGAGTGCTGACGCAGGTTTGGGCAGCGCTGCGCGCGGTGGTCAGGGTGCTGTCATCGGATAGCCAGGTTGCAACAGCGTTGGAGAGCCCTTGTGCGGTTTGGATTTCGATTGCGCCTCCGCTCTTGATCAGGGGCGCGAAGGTTTCGGCGAAGTTGAAATAGCCCGGGCCGGTGAGGATGGCGGCCCCGGCTTGGGCGGGTTCGAATGGGTTATGGCCGCCGATCTCTTTCAACGATCCGCCAAGGAACACGATGGGGCAGAGCGCGTACCACGTGCCGGTTTCACCTAGCGTGTCGGCGACGTAGGTTTGAGTTTGCTCCGTGACCGGTTCACCCGTCGTGCGGAAAGCGGCTGTGAGATTGGCCTGATGTAGAAGTTTGGCGACTTCGTCACGGCGTTCCGGATGGCGCGGGATCAGAAGCAGGAGCAGATCGGGCCAGCGTTCAAGCAGCGTCTTATGCGCCGCGAACACGGTTTCCTCTTCGCCTTCATGGGTAGAACTGGCGATCCAGACGGGGCGGTCTGCGATTTGCGTGCGGATGTCGGATAGCGCCTGTTCGTCGATGTCCAACGGATCGGACATCGCTTTGAGGTTGGTGCCGGGTTTCACGTCCTCGGGTTTGGCACCCATCTCGATCAGATTGGCTGCGGTTCGGTCATTCTGGGTCAGGAAGAGATAAAAACTGTCCAATATGAAACGCGCAGTTTTGGGCCGCTTTTTCCAACCCTCGACAGATTTCTGCGAAAGACGGGCGTTCAGCAGGGCCAGTGGCACGCCGCCCCTGGCGCTTTCGACGATCAGCTGAGGCCAGATTTCACTTTCGACAAACACGCCTGCATCGGGTTTCCAGTGTGAGAGAAAGCGCTGTACCGGGCCATGCGTATCCAGCGGTGGGTATTGGTGTCGTGTCCGGGGGGGCAGGCGTTTCTCAATTAGCGCGGCAGATGTCGGCGTGCCGGATGTGATCAGAAACTCGGCGTCGGGCAAAAGCGTGCCCAACCGCCTGATCAGGCTGAGGACCGACAGGCTTTCGCCAACGCTGGCCGCGTGAAACCATATCAGACGTCCTGAGGGTCGCGGTAGGCTGGCATGACCCAGCCGTTCCTGCTGTCTTTTGTTTGGAACACCTGCAGATTCAAGTTTGCGGCGCACGGTGCGCCAGAACAAGGGCGCTGTCACAGCAATGATCCCGCAGTATAAATGATACAGCAGTGTCGGACGACCGGGGCGATGGTCGGGCATCCTAGCCGCCCGTATGGCTCATATGGCGGGTCATCTGGCCATCAACGGCCTGGCGGGAATAGTCGAAATCATGGCCTTTGGGTTTCAGGTTGATGGCGGCGCGGATCGCATGCTCCAAGGGCGCTTCGCTGTCCGGATGGTCACGCAAAGGCGCGCGCAGGTCAGCCATGTCTTCCTGACCGAGGCACATATAGAGTTCACCCGTGCAGGTCAGGCGCACCCGGTTGCAGCTTTCGCAGAAATTATGGGACAGGGGCGTGATGAAGCCAATCTTCTGCCCGGTTTCTTCCAACCTTACATAGCGCGCGGGTCCACCGGTGCGTTCGGCCAGATCTGTGACCGAATAGTGGTTTTCATATTCCTTGCGCACGTCCTTCAGCGACCAGTATTGATCCAGACGATCTTCGTTGCCGATATCGCCCATGGGCATCACTTCGATCCAGGTCAGGTCCATATCGCGTTCGGCGCACCATTCGGTGATGCGGGGCAGTTCGGGTTCGTTGAAGCCTTTAAGAGCAACCGCGTTGATCTTGACCCGCAAACCGGCCTTTTGCGCCGCATCAATCCCGTTCAACACCTGTTTCAGGCGGCCCCAACGGGTGACTTTGGTGAATTTGTCTTCATCCAGCGTATCCAGAGAGACGTTCACACGCCGCACACCGGCGGCATAGAGTTCGTCGGCAAAGCGATGAAGTTGCGAGCCGTTGGTTGTCAGCGTCAGTTCCTTGAGCGCGCCGCTGTCCAGATGCCGCGTCATGGAGTGGAAGAAACTCATGATGTTGCGACGCACAAGAGGTTCCCCCCCGGTGATCCGCAGCTTTTGAACGCCCAGCTTCACAAAGGTCGAACACATCCTGTCCAGCTCTTCCAGGGTCAGAAGATCTTTCTTCGGCAGAAAGGTCATGTTCTCGGACATGCAGTAGACGCAGCGGAAATCGCAGCGATCCGTTACCGAGACGCGGAGATACGTGATGGCACGTGCGAAGGGGTCTATCAGCGGAGCAGTCATGCGTAATAGGTAAATCGGTAACTGGTCCGCGACAAGGGGCTAACATGCTTTGGACTGGAACAGATAGATACGTGGTTGTAAGTTTCGGGTATGAAATACGTTCTTGTTTTCCTGTGTGTTCTGCTTGCCGGCTGCGAAACGGTGCGGTCGACGACGGATCGTGTGTTTGGGCGCAGCGAGGCCGCGCCCGAGACAGAGGCCAATGCAGAACCCGAAGCCGCACCCGAAACTGAGCCCGTCACGACGCGACCGAACTGGGACGGTGCTAAATCCACTACCGCTGTTCTTGGGGACCCCTCAACGCCAGGGCGCTGGATGCAAACGCCGCTTGTGGACACCGAAGTCACTGCGCGTGTGGTTGTGCCCCGAACCGGGGCGCAGGCATATATCACGCTTATCCCGTCGCGGGGGCCCGAAGGGGGCGGTAGCCAGTTGTCACTGGACGCGATGCGCACACTTCTGGTGCCTTTGGATGCGCTGGTTGAGGTTGACGTCTACGCCAACTGATCTTTCAGGTACTTCCCGGCTTCCCGCCGCGCAAAGGGTTTCATCGCCGGGCCATGCTGCTCCAAAAACGCGACAACGCGCGGGGCATCGTGTTTTGACAATTCGCGCAGCCACCAGGCGATGGCCTTCTGGATGAACCAGTCCCGATCTGGAACGTAGCTGGCTGCCCAACCCAAGATGCGGTCTCGGCGGTCCAGATCATCAGGTTTGGGATGGTTTTGCTTGGTCCAGGGCAGGGTGGCCACCAAGGCGGCGCGGCGTGTCCACATGTGATCTGATGTTGTCCAAACCTCGACCTGATCCAGCCGGGCGGGATCAGCCGTCAGCCGTTTTTGCATCGCCATAGCCGCATGATCGGCCACGGCCCATGCATCGAAATCCGGCAGCCAGCTTTGCAGCAGTTCCCAGACGGCGTCATCCGGTCTGATACGCGCCTGAGTGAGGAGTTTTGAGGCGGCGAGCCGGGTTTCGTGAGTATTGAATTGCCACAACTCATCCGCCAACTGCACGCGTTGCGGCACGTCCAGCTCATGCCGCCAAGCCTTGGTTAGATCATTCAGAACGGGGTTGGCAACGCCTAGATAGGGGCGGTCCACCTTGTGATAGGCCGCCATTTGCACGCCGCGTTCGGGGTCGGCATGGGCTTTGATTTGGGCCAGATAGGGATCAAGCAGCGGCATGTCAGACGGGGACTCCTGTGGGTTTGCCATCAATCGTCTGTTTGTTCTTGTCCGCCCAATAGGCGCGGATGTCGTCATCGGACTTGCCATCAACCCATTTCTGCATGGTGTCACGTTCCGACGTGTATTCCATGAAGGGCACCGCGTAGCCACAGGAGGTCTGAACCATATCAACGTTCAGGTCATAAATCTGCCGCGCGCTGCGATGGGTGGGGAAATGCCTGGACAGTTCCTCCCAACCGGCATCGCCTGTGTGGAGCGTTCTGGCGGTTCCATAGGCGCGCAGGATCAAAGGGCGGGTGGTGAAGGAACACCACATCAGGGTCATGCGATTGACGTCCAGTAGATGCCCCGCCGTTTCGTTGCCGCTGCCGGTCAGGTTCATCCAGATGATCCGGTTGGGGTCCAGAACGCGCAGGGAATCCATGCCCTTGGGCGAGATATTGACTCGCCCTTCAGACCCAGCGGTTCCGACAAAGAACATGTGCTGATCTTCGATAAAGGCCTGATGCGGGGGATCGAGTTGCGGAAATTGCTTGGCCATGATGCGCTCCGGGTAAGGGGTTGCGGCAAACCTAAGCGCGTACGGATGGGCCGTCCAGCACTCAGGAGATTGAGCGCCGTTCTGCGAGCAGGGCATCCAGATGTCTGGGATAAGTTTTGTACCCTGTGAATATGAATTCGTCCTCATCCGCCGGGGCGCGCAAATTGGCCTCTTGATCCCAGATTCGGGCCCAATCCCGCAAATGCTCTTGCAGGTCTTCCAGCGCAGACATCAGTTCAGGCGCGGCTTCGAAAGGAGTGTCTTCGATGAAATCCAGCACCTTTTGGTTGGTCGCGCGCAAGGCCCGCGCCGGACCAAAGGTCTTGCCTTGTGCCAAATAGCGCTCGTATTCCGCACGGGACGCACGCATTAGGGACATCAGTTGCGCAATTGCGTCCTGCTGAACCATGATCCCGCCTATTCCACCGTTACCGACTTTGCCAGATTGCGCGGCTGATCCACATCCGTGCCCTTGGCAACCGCCGTGTGATAGGCCAGCAGCTGTGCGGGGACAGAATACAGGATCGGGGCAAGGCTGGGGTGGATATGCGGCATTCGGATTGTGCTCCAAACCCCGTCCTCGGCCTCGGCAATGCCATCATCGTCTGAGACCAGGATGACCTTTCCCTTGCGCGCCATGACCTCTTGCATATTGGACACGGTCTTGTCGAATACGGTATCTTTCGGTGCCATCACCACAACTGGCATATGTTTGTCGATCAGCGCGATGGGGCCATGTTTCAGCTCTCCCGATGCATAACCTTCGGCGTGGATATAGCTGATTTCCTTCAGTTTTAGCGCACCTTCCATCGCCAGCGGGTACATCAGGCCGCGCCCCAAGAACAGGACATCGCGCGCCTCGGACAATCGCTGGGCAGATTTGCGGATGGCGCGATTTTGATCCAGCGCCGAGTTCAGAACCGAGGGCAGCCCACGCAAGGCGGCGGCGTGATCGGCCAGTTCCTCATCGGTCAGGGTACCCCGGTCGGCGGCGGCTTTGAGCGCCAGCATCAGCAAGACGCTGAGCTGGCAGGTAAAGGCCTTTGTCGAGGCCACGCCGATCTCGATACCTGCGTGGATGGGCAGTGCCACATCGCTTTCCCGTGCGATCGAGCTTTCGGGGACGTTGACGACCGAAACGATCTTGTCAGCCTTGCCTTCGCAATAGCGCAGGGCCGCCAGGGTATCGGCGGTTTCGCCTGACTGGCTGACAAACAGCGCCAGGGTGCGGTCACTGATCGGCGGTTCGCGATAGCGGAATTCGCTGGCGATATCGACCTCGACCGGCATTTTGGCCAGTTGTTCGAACCAGTATTTTGCCGTCAGGCAGGCGTAGAACGCGGTTCCGCAGGCCACCATGGTTAGGCGGTCAAGCTTGGTGAAATCCAGATCGATATCTGGCAGAACCACCCGATCCCCGCCAGTTGGTAGGTAAGACCGGATCGCCTCAGCCACGACGACGGGCTGTTCAGCGATTTCCTTCGCCATGAAGTGTTTGTGCTCGCCTTTGTCGGCCCGCGCATGATCCAGCTTGATCTTGCGCATTTCCCGATTGGCCAATTCACCGGCCTCATTGCGGATTTCAAACGAGGTGCGGGTTAACACCGCGCGGTCGCCTTCCTCAAGATAGGTGATCTTGTTTGTCAGAGGGGCCAATGCGATAGCGTCGGAACCCACAAACATCTCTCCATCTCCGTGCCCGATGGCCAAGGGAGAGCCCTTGCGCGCTGCGACAATCAAGTCATCCTGGCCGTCAAACAGAAAGGCCAGCGCAAAGGCGCCTTCCAACTGATCAATGGTCTTGAATGCCGCTTCGACCGGGGACAGGCCTGAATTCAGCAAGTGTTCGGCCATCAGGGCCACTGTCTCGGTGTCGGTCTCAGTTTCAAATCCGATCCCGTTTTCGGCCAGCTCGGCGCGCAGTTCGCGGTAGTTTTCGACGATGCCGTTGTGCACAACGGCGACCGGGCCGGCCTTGTGCGGGTGGGCGTTGTTGACCGATGGCGCGCCATGGGTGGCCCAGCGAGTGTGGCCAATCCCGGATTTGCCAGGCAGCGGGTCATGGACCAGCAGGTCACTCAGGTTGACCAGCTTGCCTACCGCCCGGCGACGCCCCAGCGCCCCGTCATTCACGGTGGCAATGCCGGCGCTGTCATATCCGCGATATTCCAGCCGTTTCAGCGCTTCAACCAGAATAGGGGCGACCTCATGCTGCCCCAGAACACCTACAATTCCACACATAAACTCAGGCCTCTTTATCGCGGCGAGCCTTTTTCGCCTTTAACATATCAAACAATTTGCGCGCGTAGCCGGGTTTGTTTTCCTGCTTGGCTCGCGCAACGGCCAAGGCATCAGCTTCGACATCTTTGGTCACCACCGTGCCGGTCGCCGTCATCGCCCCATCGCCCACCGTCACCGGCGCAACCAGCATGGTATTCGAGCCGATAAACACGTTCTGACCAATCGTGGTTTTGTGCTTCATCACGCCGTCATAGTTGCAAGTGATCGTGCCCGCACCGATATTCGTTGCGGCCCCAACTACAGCATCACCGACATAGCTAAGGTGATTGACCTTCGCGCCCTCGGCAATCTCAGCGTTTTTGATCTCAACGAAATTGCCGATTTTCGCGTTTTCTGCGAGTTCCGCACCCGGGCGCAGGCGGGCATAGGGGCCGACGACGGCGCCTCGGCTGACATGGCAGCCTTCCAGATGCGAATAAGCTCGGATCGTCGCGCCGCTTTCTACGGTCACGCCGGGGCCAAAGACCACGTTGGGTTCGATTACCGTATCGCGCCCGATGACCGTATCGGCGGCCAGATAAACCGTTTCCGGCGCCATCAGAGTCACGCCCAGATCCAGCAACTCGGCGCGCGCCTGCGTCTGAAACACAGCATCCGCCGCAGCCAGATCAGCGCGAGAATTCACACCCAGTGTCTGGGCTTCGTCACAAGCTACGGCGGTTACGCTCAGACCACGGTTGCGAGCGATTTCGACCACATCCGTCAGGTAGTACTCGCCCGCGGCATTGCCATTGCTCACCGCATCAATCAGCGACAACAGTGTTTCTGCGTTACATGCTAAAAGCCCTGAATTGCAGAAACTTATCGCGCGTTCTTCATCTGATGCTTCTTTGAATTCGACAATCCGCTCCAGCGTGTCACCATTCATGACCAGACGCCCATAGCGTGCGGGATCTGCGGCCTTAAAGCCCAGGATCACAAGATCATTCTGCACGCGGGCCTCGATCATGCGTTCCAGCGTATCGGGCTTCAAGAACGGAGTGTCACCGTAGAGAACAACGACATCACCGTCGAAACCTTCGAGCGCGTCGCGCGCTTGCGCAACCGCATGCGCGGTGCCCAGCTGCTCCTCCTGAACTGCGATCTGCGCCGTTTCATCTTCGGCCTGCGCGACCTTGGCGACGGCTTCGGACCCGTGGCCTGTGACGATCACGGTGCGCTCGGGCGACAGCACCGACCCGGCGCGCATGGCGTGGATCAGCATCGGAACCTGGGCGATGGGATGCAGTACCTTTGGAATATCCGAATTCATCCGGGTGCCTTTTCCAGCGGCAAGGATGACAAGGGCAGTGGTCATGAAATCGTTTTCTCTTTGTGTTTTCTTGCCGACCGTTTTATCCGCTGAGGGCAAAGGCGCAAGCCGTTCGGCCATCAAACAAGATTGCCGTTTGCAACATGACATGGCGGAAAACTGCCGAGCAAGGAGGCGCGATGCGCACTGTCATCTTCGATCTGGATGGGACTTTGGCGGATACATCCGGGGATTTGCTGGCCGCTGCAAACCATTGTTTTCGCGCGATGGGACATGGGGATGTGCTAGTCCATGGACAGGATGCGGGCATTGCGGTGCGTGGTGGTCGGATGATGCTGAGGCACGGGTTGAAACGGGTCGGGGCCTATAACGAGGATACGGTGGATGCTTACTATCCTGTGTTGCTCGAGGCTTACTCTAAAGATATCGACACCCATACGCGTTTTTATCCGGGTGCGTTGGAGGCGGTCGACGCCCTAAAGGCCGCAGGCTACGGCGTCGGCATCTGCACCAACAAACCCGAACGGCTGGCGGATCAATTGTTAACTCAGATGGGTGTTCGCGATCAGTTCGCTTCTCTGGTTGGTGCAGATACGCTGCACGTACGCAAACCCGATCCCGCGCCCTTGCGTGAAGCAGCACGACGGGCAGGTGGGCATCCCGATCTGTGCGTTCTGATCGGGGACTCTGATACTGACCGCAACACAGCAAAGGCCGCAGGCGTGCCGTCTGTGCTGGTTACGTTCGGGCCATCGGGGGATGATATGGCCGCGTTGGAGCCCGAGGCTTTGCTGCATCATTTTGCCGATCTGCCGGGTGTTGTGACCGATCTGATCGGTGCGGCGGCATGATCTCTTGACCCGACGCGGATAGAGCCCCAGAACTGAGCCATGACTGAGACATTCACCGGCAGCTTCACCCAACAGGAACCGATCCCCGACGAGGCGATCGAGGCCGCGCTGGCCGTCCTGCGCCATGGGCGTCTGCATCGCTATAACGTCGCACCGGGTGAGCTGGGCGAGACCGCATGGTTGGAACAGGAATTTGCCGCCCAGATGGGGGCGAAATACTGTCTGGCGGTGTCCTCAGGCGGTTACGCATTGGCGACTGCCTTGCGCGCGGTGGGTGTGCAGCCCGGCGATCCGGTGCTGACGAATGCCTTTACCCTTGCACCGGTGCCGGGGTCGATTGCATCTGTTGGGGCTAAACCTGTGTTTGTAGGCGTCTCGGAAAATCTGACGATTGATCTGGACGATCTTGAGACCAAGCTGGATCAGGCGCGGGTTCTGATGCTCAGTCATATGCGCGGTCACCTATGCGACATGGATCGGTTGATGCAACTTTGTGATGCGGCTGGTGTGGTCGTGATCGAGGATTGCGCACATACGATGGGCGCGGCTTGGCGGGGGCAATTGTCCGGTCGGCAGGGGGCAATCGGCTGCTATTCCTGCCAGACGTACAAACATGTCAATTCCGGTGAAGGCGGACTGCTGATCACTGATGATGAGGAGCTTGCCGCCAAGGCCACGATGCTGTCGGGCTCTTACATGCTCTATGAACGTCATCTGGCAGCCCCGGCGCCCGAGGTTTTCGAGCGCGTCAAATACACCACGCCCAATGTCTCGGGTCGCATGGACAATTTGCGCGCTGCCATCCTGCGCCCGCAATTGCGCGATCTGGATCGGCAGGTTGGGCGTTGGAATGAAAGATACCGGGCCATCGAGGCTGGCTTGCGCGGAACACCGGGGCTGACAATTGTGGACCGGCCAGAGGAAGAAACCTATGTCGGTTCGTCGATCCAGTTCCTGCTTCTGGACTGGGTTCCCGATCGGATCACCGAGGTTATTGATAGGTGCGCAAAACGGGGGGTCGAGTTGAAATGGTTTGGTGGGGCTGAACCGACAGGCTTCACCTCTCGCTATGACAGCTGGCGCTATGTCGAAAGCGAATGTATGCCGGGATCGGATCGTATCCTTACGGGTATTTTGGATATGCGTGTCCCGCTCACGTTCTCTTTGCAGGACTGTGATCTGATTGCTCGAATAATTCGGGAAGAAGTCGCGCGGATCCACAATCTGGCGACGGCCTGAAACAGCAAAATCCGTTGTCCGGACACGATTTCGCTTGCGTACGGACGTTATCATGCTGGCAAATTGAGGTGTCTTTGCTTCTTTGAGCGGGCACACCATCAGATATCATTGCGGAACCATGACCAAAGAGAAAAAATCTGAATCTCTGGAAGTCAGGCTAAGCCTGTCGGAAAAAAACGCGTTCGCCGCAAGGGTTGCTGCGCGCGGGGAAACCATGAGCGCGGCTTTGCGCCGCTTGATCGCTGAAGATGGAGTGCCTCATTCAAACTCGAAGGAGGTTTCGACCATGAAAAAGACTGTAGTTGCGGCGTCTCCAGTAATTCTGACGATCGCTATCTTAGCCGCTGTATCGATGTCTGGAGCATCTGCAAAAACCGATTTCGCTGGCAATTTTCGTGCCAAGGATACCAACGGCGATGGATTTGTCGATCGGATCGAAATGCTGAGTTACATGACGCAGCAGGCCGAGCAGGTGAACTTGCCTAGCGATTGTGATGGAACCGAACTGGCGAAAGTTTGGTCAATGTCGCCGGAAGAACTGGCAGATGATGCAATTGGCTTCTCAGATGCTGACAATGATGGCCGCATTACCTTGTCTGAAGTCGTAGCGGCAAACGAACGCTACCGGGCTGACGATTTCACATCCGCCGATACCAACGAGGACGGATTTGTGACCTTGGCAGAGTTGGAGTTCGGCTTTCGTGAAGACGAAGCCAAGGTCAGCGCGGAATGCAGAGCGGCCATTGGTATGCACAGCGCCGCTCGCGCTTCTGAGATTTTGGAGCAAATAGATACAGATGGTGATGGGCGGATCAGCTTGGGTGAGTTCGTGAACCACTAGACCGCATTCCAACTGGACAGACACTCTTGGTTTCGCTATAAATGAACACATGTTCAATTACTGAAGTGTAGCGCAGAGGCAGACCAAATGTTCCAGGCGGCAATGACTTTTGATCTCGGCGAGGATGTAAACGCGCTGCGCGAGATGGTGCATCGCTGGGCGCAGGAACGGGTCAAGCCGATGGCCGCCGAGATCGACGCATCTAATGCTTTTCCCAATGAGCTATGGGCGGAGATGGGAGAGCTTGGCCTTCTGGGCGTGACGGTGCCCGAGGAATATGGCGGGGCCGGAATGTCCTATCTGGCTCATACAATTGCAGTAGAGGAAGTGGCGCGTGCCTCGGCATCGGTTTCGCTGTCATACGGGGCGCATTCCAACCTGTGCGTGAATCAGATCAAGCTGAACGGCAATGAGGAGCAAAAGCAAAAGTACCTGCCGCGGCTGATTTCTGGCGCGCATGTGGGTGCATTGGCGATGTCCGAGGCTTCGGCCGGGTCGGACGTCGTTTCGATGAAGCTGCGCGCGGAAAAGCGCAACGATCATTACCGGCTGAATGGCAACAAATACTGGATCACCAACGGGCCGGACGCGGATACGCTGGTCGTCTACGCCAAGACAGACCCAGAGGCCGGGTCCAAAGGAATCACCGCGTTTCTGATCGAAAAAGAGATGAAGGGCTTCTCGACCTCACCGCATTTCGACAAGCTTGGAATGCGCGGGTCCAATACAGCAGAACTGATCTTTGAAGATGTCGAAGTGCCGTTCGAAAATGTTCTGGGCGAAGAAGGCAAGGGCGTTGCCGTTCTGATGTCTGGGCTCGACTACGAACGTGTCGTTCTGGCCGGGATCGGAACCGGGATCATGGCGGCCTGTCTTGATGAGATCATGCCCTATCTGGCCGAACGCAAACAGTTCGGCAAACCCATCGGCAGCTTCCAACTGATGCAGGGCAAGATCGCGGATATGTATACCTCGATGAACTCTGCCCGGGCTTATGTCTACGAAGTTGCAAAGGCCTGCGATCGTGGGGATGTGACGCGGCAGGATGCAGCGGCGTGCTGTCTCTATGCCTCAGAGGCTGCGATGACGCAGGCGCATCAGGCGGTTCAGGCGATGGGCGGGGCCGGGTTCCTGTCGGACGCGCCGGTCAGCCGGATTTTCCGAGATGCCAAACTAATGGAGATCGGTGCAGGCACCAGCGAAATTCGCCGGATGCTGATTGGCCGCGAGCTGATGAACGAGATGCAGTGAAGAAAACGCCCCGCTGACTTTGGGTCGACGGGGCGCTTTGGATTGGATCAGAACCGATGGACGTAGGACACACCGACCAGCCAGGGATCGATTTCGGCGGTGCCGATATCGGCGCCATCCAGGGTCACGTCCGAGTCGATGTCGAACCAGCGCACATTCAGTCGGACTGCCCCGTTTTGGGTGACCTGATAGTCCAGCCCGGCCTGCAGCGCGACCCCGAACGAGTTATCGACCTTGAGATCCCCCAGCGGAGAGCTTTCGTCGAAGAAGATCGTGTAGTTCAGACCGGCCCCGACATAGGGTTTCCAAGCGCTGTTGGTCGGGAAGTGATAGTTCAGCGACAGGGTCGGGGGCAGGTGCTTGACGCTGCCCGCATCAGTGCTGCCTCCCAGAGTGATGTCGTGGCTGAAGGGCGTTGCAGCCAAGAGCTCGATCCCCAGATTGTCGCGGATAAAGTATTCGGCGGTGAAGATCGGGCGGGTATCCGCGTCGATATCTGCGCTAAGCCCCGCAAGCGTTCCGTTGTCGGATTTCGGGTCCAGATATCCCACACCTACGCCAAGGGTCCAGTCGCCCTGCGATTGGGCAAATGCGGGCACGGCCAAAGCGGCCAGTGCGGTCGAGAATGTCAAAGCGGCGAGCGTTTTCATCATGATCTTGCCTTTGGTTTTGTTGATGCCCCTTGTGTGGCGGCAAAGGCCAATCCGCGCTCTGATCTGTATCAAGTTTTGCTTGGTTCTGGTTGCCTGCGTCCGGCGGGAAAATTCAATGAAAAAAGAGGCCTAGCAGATGCTTGACCCTAGGCGCATACCTGGTTTGCGCCCAGAGGGTGGCTGGGACCTGCCCGATCAGTTGAACATGGCGCGTCAGTGTCTGGTTCATCCCGATGATCGTGTTGCCGTGATTGATCTAACCGGTCCCACTGAACAGCGTGTGACTTATGAGCAGCTACATCATATGACCGACGGGATTGCTCGTGCTTTGCAGCAGAAGGTACAGCCAGGTGATCGGGTCGGTGTCCTGCTCAGCCAATCCCCATGGTGTGCCGCCGCGCATCTGGCGATCTGGAAGATCGGCGCGATCTCGGTTCCCCTGTTCAAGCTGTTCAAACAGGAGGCATTGCGGTCTCGTGTCAGTGATGCGGGCGCCAGTATTGTGCTGACCGATGTCGAGGGTGCCGGGCTGCTTGAAGGGATCGCAAAGCCTCTGATCGCATCTGAAGTAGGGGTGCCCGGCGCTCCACTTCCCTTTGCCGAGACTGGGCCGGATGATCCGGCGGTGCTGATCTATACGTCGGGCACAACCGGCAGCCCCAAGGGCGCGCTGCACGGGCATCGGGTGCTGACGGGCCATTTGCCCGGTGTCTCGATCAGCCACAACCATTTGCGCGACGGGGACTGTCTTTGGACACCGGCTGATTGGGCCTGGATCGGCGGGCTGTTCGACGTGCTAATGCCCGGTCTGGCGCTGGGCATTCCGGTGGTTGCGGCGCGGCTTGACAAGTTTTCGGCTGAGGCCTGCGCGGACGTGATTGCACGTGGGGCTGTGCGGAACGTGTTTTTCCCACCCACGGCGCTGCGGATGCTGAAGGCAGCGGATCGGAGCATCCCCGGCTTGCGTTCGGTCGCGTCAGGGGGTGAGCCTTTAGGGGCCGAGATGTTGGCCTGGGGTCAGCAAGCCTTTGGCTTGACGATCAACGAATTCTACGGCCAGACCGAGTGCAATATGGTGGTGTCCTCTTGCGCTGAGGATTTCCCGGTGAACCCCGGCTGTATCGGCAAACCGGTGCCCTGGCATGAGGTTGCGGTGATCGATGTAGATGGCAATCCGACCACAGAAGAGGGCGATGTAGCCATCCGACGCGGCTCAGCCTCTATGATGTTGGAATACTGGAACAACCCGCAAGCGACGGCAGAGAAGTTCCGAGGCGACTGTCTGATCACCGGAGATCGCGGTGTTTGGGAGGGGGAATATCTGCGTTTTGTCGGTCGTGAGGATGACGTAATCACGTCATCGGGCTATCGCATTGGCCCGGCTGAGATCGAGGATTGCCTGCTGACCCACCCGGCGGTGGCAACGGTCGGCGTGGTCGGCAAGCCCGACTCGCTGCGAACCGAGATCGTGAAGGCCTATGTGGTGCTGAAACCGGGGGCTGAGGCGACGGAGCAAGTGTTGCAGGAGTGGGTCAAGGACCATCTGGCGCAGTACTCCTATCCGCGCGAGGTAGCGTTTTTGGAGGAACTGCCAATGACGGTCACGGGGAAGGTGATACGCAAGGAATTGAAGGCCCGAGCGGCCACAGAGGTGTTATGATACGTTTTATCGCCGTCTTGTCTCTGCTGCCCGTTCAAGCGGTGGCTGATTGGGCTCCTGACCCGGTAGCCGAGGCTGATATTTGGCATTGTGTGGCCGAGGCGGGTGAAGGCTGGCATGCTGGTGCAACGTGTGTCCGGAACTTTGCGAATGCCTGCATAGAAGAGGGCGGTTCCTATGACAGCATAGCGGTTGCACAGTGCATGGACGCAGAGACCAAAGCTTGGGATGCAGTGATGAACACAGCATACGGGTCTTTGCGCCAAGATTTATCAGATCCAGAACTGCCGCCCGTTGCAGCTGAGGCTCTCAGGGACGCACAGCGCGCCTGGATCGCATTTCGAGACGCTGAATGCCTGTCGCGGGGAAATCTGACAACCGGAACGGGCCACTTCGAAGATGGGGCGGATTGTATGTTGCGGGTAACAGCAACGCGCGCGTTGGATTTGATCGGATATGGGGGCACACAATGAGTAAATTGAAATCCGCGTTCCTTCCTAGTTCGGAAGCCGCACAAACAAACCGCACCGCCCATCTCGACGCGCTGGCGCAAATCTCCGAAGCTGCTGAAGCAGCCCGTATCGGAGGCGGCGAGAAATCTCGCGCGCGGCACGTTTCTAGGGGCAAGATGCTACCTCGGCGCCGGGTGGCGAACCTGCTTGATCCGGGGTCTCCGTTTCTGGAAATCGGCGCGACTGCAGCGCATGGGATGTATGGCGATGCCGCGCCAAGTGCGGGGGTCATCGCAGGCATTGGGCGGGTGCAGGGGCGCGAGGTCATGGTGGTGTGCAACGATGCCACGGTTAAGGGCGGCACCTATTACCCGATGTCGGTGAAGAAACACCTGCGCGCGCAGGAGATCGCCGAGGAAAATCAACTGCCCTGCATCTATCTGGTCGACAGCGGCGGTGCGAACCTGCCCAATCAGGATGAGGTCTTTCCTGATCGCGATCACTTTGGCCGCATCTTCTACAATCAGGCGCGTATGAGTGCGACGGGGATCGCTCAGATCGCCGTTGTGATGGGGTCATGTACCGCGGGCGGGGCCTATGTGCCCGCGATGTCTGACGTCACGATCATCGTGAAGGAACAGGGGACGATTTTTCTGGCCGGGCCGCCTCTGGTGAAGGCTGCGACCGGCGAGGTCGTGAGTTCCGAAGATCTGGGCGGCGGTGACGTGCATACCCGCCTGTCAGGTGTGGCGGACTACCTAGCGGAAGATGACGCCCACGCTCTGGCTTTGGCGCGACGGGCTGTTGGCTCGCTGAACCTGCGCAAATCGCAGACGGTAGATTGGGCCAGCCCCGAAGACCCTGCCTATGACCCAGAGGAAATCCTCGGCGTTGTTCCGGCTGACTTGCGCACGCCCTATGACATCCGCGAGGTGATCGCGCGGCTGGTCGACGGCTCTCGGTTCGATGAGTTCAAGCCCAGGTTTGGGGAAACGCTGGTGACCGGCTTTGCCCATGTCAAAGGCTGCCCGGTGGGCATCATCGCCAACAATGGGGTACTGTTTTCCGAGGCCGCGCAGAAGGGCGCGCATTTTGTCGAGCTGTGCTCGCAACGCAAAACCCCGCTGGTGTTCCTGCAAAACATCACCGGCTTTATGGTGGGCCGTAAATACGAAAACGAAGGCATCGCGCGGCATGGGGCCAAGATGGTGACGGCGGTGGCAACAACTTCGGTGCCGAAGATCACGATGCTTGTCGGAGGCTCATTCGGGGCCGGAAACTATGGCATGGCCGGTCGGGCCTATCAGCCTCGGTTCCTGTGGACTTGGCCGAATTCACGGATTTCCGTGATGGGTGGCGAGCAGGCAGCGGGTGTTCTGGCCACCGTCAAACGCGACGGGATCGAGCGGCAGGGCGGCACTTGGTCGGTTGAGGAAGAGGCCGAATTCAAACGCCCGACACTGCAGATGTTCGAGGAACAATCGCATCCGCTCTACGCCTCGGCCCGCCTCTGGGACGACGGTATCATAGACCCGCGCAAATCGCGTGATGTGTTGGCCCTATCGCTCAGCGCTGCGCTGAATGCCCCGATTGAGGAGACACGTTTCGGCGTGTTCAGGATGTAAGATGACCGATCTGGAACAGCTAAAAAACCGCTACCCGGGCGCGCAGATCTTTAAGTTTGGGGACAACGCGGCACTGAGTGACGAACTGCTGGCCCTTGTGCGTGCTGGAAAGAAAACGGCGACCTGCGATGCATTGCGAAACTATCCCGAGGGCTCTCTCGACATGCCCGTGGTCGGGCGGCGCGATATTGCTCTGAACTGGGATGATCACCCGGTACTGGTGATCGAAACGATCGAGGTTACGATTTGTCGCTATTGCGATGTGACCGAAGGTTTCGCGCTGGCCGAGGGCGAGAATGAAACGCTTGCGGGGTGGCGCGATGATCACCGCCGCTATTTCGAGCGCAATGGCGGCTTCGATCCTGAGATGGAGTTGGTCTGCGAGCGTTTTCGTCTTGTCGAAGATCTGGCGGGCAAGCGGTAAATGGGGATGCTTACGGAAACGCGCCGCTCAGTTTGGTTTGGTTCCAGAAAACCGAACAGCGCTGCCACCTACATAGTAGGTCATTTCGACGTTCAGCCCTGCGGATTTAAGGGCTGTCAAAACGGTCTCACCTTTTCCGAAATTCCGTGTGTATTCACCGATCATGGTGAAGTCTTGCGCACCATTCAGAAAGAAACGCTCAACTTGCGGAAGCACTCCGTCAAGATAGAAACGGTAAACAGGCCGCAAAAACCAATCCACAGGGTCCGTTGCCTCGATCAACGAAAACGGAGCGCCGGGCTTGAGAATACGACAAAGCTGGTTGGCGAAAACCTGATGCTGCTGAGCGTTAAAGGTTTTCAATCCAAAGGTAGAAATCGCAAAATCCGCCGAGGCGGTTGGAAGGTCTGTCGTCAACATATTGGCACAGAGGTGGGTGATGCGGTCATCCCGGCTTTTGTGCAAACGGCTCATAGCATGCTTGTGCATCCCCGGGCTTATGTCGACCGCAGTAACGTTCGCGATTCTAGGAAACTCGGCAAGCAGATGAGGCCAAGCTTCTCCGGTGCCGGACATGAGATCGACTCCGGACGCTTGCGTGTCCTCGGACAAGGTCAGCCCTTTCACACATGCTCTGCGCCATGCGCGAACCAGGCCGAAGGAAGCGACTGCGCTCCAATTTCGGTAGGAATCCGAACACCTGTCGAACACGCCTGCCACAAAGTCGGGGTCATAGATGTCATTGCTCATGGTCTGGACCCTGCGGAGAGGAGAACCGGATTACAAGGGGTTACCAATGTTCAATAAAATCCTGATTGCCAACCGTGGCGAGATTGCTTGCAGAGTTATGGAGACGGCTCAGAAACTGGGCGTGTCCTGTGTTGCTGTTTACTCCGATGCGGATGGGTCAGCCAAGCATGTGCAGATGGCGGATGAAGCGGTTAATATCGGCGGCGCGGCTCCGTCAGAGAGCTATCTGAAGGGCGATGTGATCATTCAGGCGGCGCTGGATTCCGGCGCGCAGGCGATCCATCCGGGCTATGGGTTTCTATCCGAAAACCCGGAATTCGTGGATGCGGTTGAGGCTGCGGGCTTGACGTTCATCGGACCATCGGCAGATGCGATCCGGAAGATGGGCCTCAAAGACGCAGCAAAGGTTCTTATGGAACAGGCGGGCGTGCCTGTCGTGCCGGGTTATCATGGGGACAATCAGGACCCCGAGCATCTGGCCGAGGCGGCCGAAACTATTGGCTATCCTGTGTTGATCAAGGCCGTGGCAGGCGGCGGCGGCAAGGGGATGCGGCTGGTCGAAAATCCCGAGGATTTTCTGTCCGCTCTGGACAGCGCACGCGGCGAGGCGAAAACCGCCTTCGGCAATGATGCTGTGCTGGTTGAGAAATTCGTTGCGAAGCCTCGGCATATCGAAGTTCAGGTATTTGGCGACGGCACGCACGCAGTTCACCTATTCGAACGGGACTGCTCGTTGCAGCGACGGCATCAGAAGGTGATCGAAGAGGCTCCGGCCCCTGGCATGACAACTGAAATGCGCGACGCGATGGGACATGCAGGTGTCCGCGCGGCTGAGGCGATTGGCTACAAAGGGGCGGGGACGGTTGAGTTTATCGTCGACGCGTCCGAAGGACTGCGCCCGGATCGGTTCTGGTTCATGGAAATGAACACGCGCCTGCAGGTTGAACACCCTGTAACCGAGGCGATCACGGGCGTCGATCTGGTCGAATGGCAGTTGCGTGTGGCAGCGGGTGAGAGCTTGCCGAAACAGCAAAGAGACCTTTCGATCAACGGCCACGCGTTCGAGGCGCGGCTCTATGCCGAAGATGTACCCAAGGGATTCCTGCCAGCAACAGGTACCCTGACCCATCTGCGCTTTCCTCAAGGGTGTCGGGCAGATAGTGGCGTGAGGGCGGGGGATACAATCAGCCCCTGGTATGACCCGATGATTGCAAAGGTGATTGTGCATGGGCCGACGCGGTCGGTCGCTCTCGAACAGTTACACCGCGCGTTGCAAGGGACTGAGGTCGCCGGAACGGTTACCAACCTGTCATTCCTGGGGGCCTTGACCCGGCATACTGGCTTTGCCTCGGGCGATGTCGATACGGGGCTGATCGGGCGCGACCTTGACGAATTGGTGCAGGCGGTACCGCCACGGCCCGAGACCCTTGTGGCGGCAGCCATGCGGGCATCGAACTTGGTGGACATGCAGGCAGACGCTGGTTTCTCGCTTTGGGCACCTCTGCATCGGGCGGTTCAGCTGATATCCAGTGAGGATCATATCGAGCTTGATGTTCAAGTTATTAGCGCCGAGCGGCAGGAGTGGCACGTGGGTGAGACGGTCGTCACGGCACAACGCCAGGACGGGCGCTGGCTGATCAACGGAAAACCGATGCCCTATGTCGCGGTCACTGGTCCCCGGATCACGGTCTTCGAGGATTATGGACAGAGTTTTGACCTGGTCGACCCACTGGACCGCGAGGCCAGCGCGGCTGGGGATACCAACCTGATCGAAGCGCCGATGCCGGGGCTTGTCAAAGCGGTCTTTGCAGTGGCTGGTCAGTCGGTCAAGGAAGGCGACCGTTTGGCGGTGCTGGAGGCGATGAAGATGGAACATTCCCTGCTTGCTGCTCGGGATGGTGTTGTCGCAGAGGTTCTGGCCGAAGAAGGCGCTCAGGTCGAAGCCGGTGCCGCCTTGGTCCGGTTGGAAGATAGCTAGGCTGTTCGAAAGTCTGAGCATGTGTCACGATCAGTTTGGACACCTAAGGGAGATGAGGCATGGGCGAACGGGTCGAAATTTTTGAAGTCGGGCCTCGGGACGGGTTGCAGAACGAAACGCGCGACATTCCGGTGGCCGAGAAGATTGCGCTTGTCGATTGCCTGTCGGATGCCGGGTTCAACCGGATCGAAGTGGCCAGCTTTGTTTCACCTAAATGGGTTCCCCAAATGGCGGGAAGCGCCGATGTTCTGGCCGGCATAGCGCGCGCAAAGGGTGTGCGATATGCAGCCCTGACCCCCAATATGCGGGGGTATGAAGATGCATTGGCAACCAAAGCGGATGAGATCGCGGTTTTTGCCTCGGCTTCCGAGGGATTCTCGAAAGCGAATATCAATGCCACCATTGCCGAGTCGATTGAACGGTTCACGCCGATCCTGGACGCCGCGCGCCACATCGACCTGCCAGTGCGCGGCTATGTCTCTTGCGTGACTGACTGCCCGTATGATGGGCCGACACCGCCCGAAAAGGTGGCCGAGGTTGCGGATCTTTTGTTCTCTCACGGCTGCTATGAGGTGTCTTTGGGCGATACGATCGGGCAGGGCACGCCGGACAAGATCGCACGGATGTTGATGGCGGTGCGAGAGCGTGTTCCCGTGACCCGGCTGGCCGGTCATTTTCACGACACGAATGGCCGGGCGTTGGACAATATCGATGCCTCGCTTTCACTGGGCGTCCGTGTATTCGATGCCGCCGTTGGTGGCCTTGGTGGTTGCCCTTACGCACCCGGTGCAGCGGGCAATGTCGCGACCGAAGCCGTTGCGGCGCATCTGGAACGGTTGGGATATGCCACCGGCCTGGATGCCAAAGTGTTGGATAAAGCCGCGCAGATGGCGCGCGCCATGAGGGGCTAAGATGTACGAAACGATCTCGATCGTCACAGATGCACGCGGCGTTGCCACCCTGTGCCTAAACCGCCCGGAAAAACACAACGCGATGTCGGCCACGATGATCGCCGAACTGACGCGCGCAGCGCAGGATTTGGGGCAAGACCCCGCTGTTCGGGTCGTCGTGCTGACCGGGACTGGTAGATCCTTTTGCGCGGGCGGGGATCTGGTTTGGATGCAGGATCAGATGACAGCCGACCCTGAAACGCGTTTCATCGAAGCACGCAAGCTTGCGGAAATGCTGCAAGCGCTCAACACGATGCCGAAACCCCTGATCGGAGCGTTGCAAGGCAATGCGTTCGGCGGTGGCGTGGGTCTGGCTGCTGTCTGTGATGTGGCGATTGGTGTTGAAGCCCTGAAAATGGGCCTGACCGAGACAAAGCTGGGCCTGATCCCGGCGACGATTGGGCCCTATGTGATCGCACGTATGGGGGCGGCCAAGGCCCGCCGGGTTTTCATGTCTGCGCGTCTGTTTGATGCGGCCGAGGCCGTGAGGCTTGGGCTTTTGGCCAAAACAGTTGCGGTAGACGGGTTGTATCAGGCCATCGAGGACGAAGTTCTTCCCTATCTGAACTGCGCACCAGGGGCGGTTGCCTCGGCCAAGGCGCTGGTGCAGGATCTTGGGCCTAAGATTGACGATCAGGTGATTGACCATACGATCAATGCGCTGGTTTCTCGCTGGGAAACAGAAGAAGCGCACGAGGGAATTAACGCTTTCTTTGAGAAACGTAAGCCCAAGTGGATCAACGACGTTTAATTCTGAGACGGAATGCGGCGCTGTGCAGAATGACATGCGAAATTTCAGGATGGTCAACCCCAAGGTTGATGCCCCTGCGCGCTTGTGATCGGTTGACCCTCTGACCCCGCAGAGATAGAGAATGTCCAGTCAACTCGCCAATTGACCGCGCGCTCAATATGGATCGCGCAGGAAAGGAGCTACTCTTGGAAGAGCTGTTGCGGGAATATCTCCCGATCCTGGTGTTTCTGGCCGTGGCCGTGGGCCTTGGAATAGTGCTGATTCTGGCGGCTGTCGTTTTGGCCGTCCGCAACCCCGATCCGGAAAAAGTCAGCGCATATGAATGCGGCTTCAACGCATTTGATGACGCGCGGATGAAATTTGATGTCCGATTCTACCTGGTCGCGATTCTCTTCATTATCTTCGATCTGGAAATCGCCTTCCTGTTCCCCTGGGCCGTTGGCTTCAAGGACATCAGCGATGTGGGTTTCTGGTCCATGATGGTGTTTCTGGGCGTTCTGACCATCGGCTTTGCCTATGAATGGAAGAAAGGGGCGCTGGAATGGGAGTGATGACGGGTGCAAACACCGCTGGCGTCGACAAAGAAATCGCCACCCAGGCCTTGAATGCCGAGCTTCAGGACAAAGGGTTCCTGCTGACTTCGACCGAGGACATCATCAACTGGGCGCGCACTGGCAGCTTGCACTGGATGACCTTTGGTCTGGCTTGCTGCGCGGTTGAGATGATGCACACCTCGATGCCGCGCTATGATGCGGAACGGTTCGGTATCGCCCCGCGCGCATCCCCGCGCCAGTCCGACGTGATGATCGTGGCTGGAACCCTGACCAACAAAATGGCCCCGGCGCTGCGCAAAGTTTACGATCAGATGCCCGAACCGCGCTATGTGATCTCGATGGGCTCCTGCGCGAATGGCGGTGGCTACTACCACTATTCCTATTCAGTCGTGCGCGGCTGTGACCGCATTGTGCCCGTGGATATCTACGTACCCGGCTGCCCTCCGACCGCCGAGGCGCTGCTCTATGGCCTGATGCAACTGCAACGTAAGATCCGCCGCACCGGCACGATTGTACGCTGAGGGAGGGGCAGATGAGCGAAGCACTCAAAGAACTCGGCACACAGCTTGAACTGAAACGCTCAGATTGTGTTCTGTCCTGGGACGTGACCCATGAAGAATTGAACGTCGATGTTGCGCTGTCGAACCTTGTCGAATTCATTGAATTCCTGAAAAGCGACCGGTCCTGTCAATTCTCTACCTTGGTGGATATCACCGGCGTGGACTATCCCGAACGAGCCAAGCGGTTCGACGTGGTCTATCACTTCCTGTCGATGTACCAGAACCAGCGTATTCGCCTGCGGGTCTCGATCCGCGAGGAAGACATGGTGCCCTCGATCGTTGACGTACACCCCTCGGCCAATTGGTTTGAGCGTGAGGTGTTCGACATGTTCGGCATCCTGTTCTCAGGCCATCCGGACCTGCGGCGTATCCTGACCGATTATGGCTTCCGGGGCTATCCGCTGCGCAAGGATTTCCCGACCACAGGCTATACAGAAGTGCGCTATGACGAGGCGCAAAAGCGAGTGGTCTACGAACCCGTCAGCCTCGTGCAGGAATACCGTCAGTTTGATTTCATGTCCCCGTGGGAAGGTGCGAACTACATCCTGCCGGGGGATGAGAAGCAGGAGGCCGAGTGATGGGGGGTATCTGGTGGCTGATCCTTTCCGCGCTGACCATCATCCCGATGGTAAAGATTTTGCCATTCTTCGGGATCAACAAGGTCTGGTGCCTGCTATGTCTGGTCCCTTTTGGCACGATTGCCCTGCTCTGGTGGGTCGGGATCAAGCTACAGGAAATGGAGCGCCGTTAAGATGCTGACGATGTTGGGCGAACTGATCACATTGGGCGCGCTGGGTGTTTTGCTGGCCGGGGCTGCTGCCAAAGCCGTTGAGGCAAAAAAGGTCCGAGTTCGGGCTGAAGCAAAGAAAAGACGGGGGCGTTGATGGACGGCTCAAGATATGATGACGGCAGCACGGACGCGCTGAGCGGCGAGCAGAAGATCCGTAACTTTAACATCAACTTCGGCCCGCAACACCCTGCAGCGCATGGGGTTTTGCGCTTGGTTCTTGAGTTGGACGGCGAGATCGTGGAGCGTTGCGATCCGCATATCGGCCTGCTGCATCGTGGTACTGAGAAGCTGATGGAAAGCCGGACGTATCTGCAGAACCTGCCGTATTTCGATCGTCTGGACTATGTGGCGCCGATGAACCAGGAACATGCCTGGTGTCTGGCGATTGAGAAACTGACTGGTGTTGAAGTGCCGCGTCGCGGCTCGCTGATCCGGGTTCTGTATTCCGAGATTGGTCGTATCCTGAACCATCTGCTGAACGTGACCACACAGGCGATGGATGTGGGCGCTCTGACTCCGCCGCTTTGGGGATTTGAAGAGCGCGAAAAGCTGATGGTGTTCTACGAGCGTGCCTGCGGGGCCCGCCTGCACGCTGCTTACTTCCGCCCCGGCGGTGTCCATCAGGACCTGCCACCCGAACTGCTGGATGATATCGAGGCTTGGAGCCACGAATTCCCCGCCGTTCTCGACGACATCGACGGGCTGCTCACCGAAAACCGCATCTTCAAACAGCGCAACGCCGATATTGGCGTGGTGACCGAGGATGACATACAGAAATACGGCTTCTCGGGCGTGATGGTCCGTGGCTCGGGCCTCGCATGGGACCTGCGCCGCGCGCAACCTTATGAATGCTATGACGAGTTCGAGTTCCAGATCCCGGTCGGCAAAAATGGCGACTGCTACGACCGCTATCTCTGCCGCATGGAAGAGATGCGCCAATCGCTGCTGATCATCCGTCAGGCCATCGCCAAGATTCGCGAATGCCCGGGCGACGTTCTGGCCCGCGGTAAAATCACCCCGCCGACACGCTCGGACATGAAAACCTCGATGGAAAGCCTGATCCATCACTTCAAACTGTATACCGAAGGTTTCCACGTCCCCGCAGGAGAGGTCTACGCTGCCGTCGAAGCCCCCAAGGGCGAGTTCGGCGTCTATCTGGTCGCCGACGGCACCAACAAACCCTACCGCGCCAAACTGCGTGCGCCGGGGTTCCTGCATCTGCAAGCCATGGATCACGTCGCCGGAGGGCACCAACTGGCCGACGTCGCCGCGATTATCGGGACGATGGACGTTGTGTTTGGGGAGATTGATCGGTGAGTCTTATCTCCCTTTCTCTGATCTTTGCCGGAATTGGCGCAGTGTTTCTGCTGCTCTTGGGGTATCTGTTCTGGACTAAACCCGAGTTTGGTCTTGCTCAGACGGGACATCATAAGGAGAATCTGCCCAGCGTTATGGCAGATCGCTACTTTGCGTTTGCTCTTATTGGTGTGTTCGCCGCTCTGTACCAAGATTTGTACGTCATACTTGCCTTCTTTGCAGCATGCTCGGTTATGGCGTTTGTAGATGCGCTTATCTACTCGCGTGCTAAGAAAAACACCGCAAAACACCTGATAGCTGGCCTACTGTCGATGGTTGCCTTTGCAGTCACGGTTGTCGCCAAACTGACCGAAGGAGCCGCGTGATGCTGCGCCGTCTTCACCCCGAACAACCTGAGAGCTTTGCCTTTACCGCTGCCAACCAGCAATGGGCCGAAGCGCAGGTTACCAAGTACCCCGAGGGTCGTCAGGCCAGCGCTGTTATCCCGCTGCTCTGGCGCGCGCAAGAGCAAGAGGGCTGGCTGACCCGTCCGGCGATTGAATCCGTCGCCGACATGCTGGGCATGGCCTATATCCGCGTGCTCGAAGTGGCCTCGTTCTACTTCATGTTCCAGCTGCAACCGGTTGGTTCTGTGGCGCATATTCAGGTCTGCGGCACGACCTCTTGCATGATTTGCGGGGCCGAAGACCTGATAGCGGTCTGCAAGGACAAGATCGCCGCCAAGCCGCATGAACTGTCTGCCGATGGCAAGCTAAGCTGGGAAGAGGTCGAATGCCTGGGGTCCTGCGCGAACGCTCCAATGGCGCAGATCGGAAAAGACTATTACGAAGACCTGACGGCCGAGAGCTTTGGCAAGATCATCGACGATCTGGCCGCAGGCAAGGTTCCGACACCGGGCCCTCAGAACGGACGTTATGCAGCGGAACCGCTGGGCGGATTGACCAGCCTGACCCAGCATGACGCTGGGAAGCCAGAGCACAATGCCAGCGTGGCCTTGGCCACCGATCTGGGCGACACGGTCAAGCGCATCGACGGGACCGAGGTTCCGATCCTGACACCGTGGCTGGGCAAGGATGGCAAGGCAGCGGCGACCAAATCGGCCCCGAAACCGCCCAAAGCGCCGAAACCGGCCAAACCTGCTGTGAAACAGGCGGAGGAGGCGAAGGCGTCCAAGGAAGATCAGCCAGAAACGCTGACCGCCGCGCGGGGTGGTAAGGCCGATGATCTGAAAATGCTTAAAGGCGTCGGCCCAAAGCTCGAGCAGACGCTCAATGAGCTGGGCTTTTACCACTTCGACCAGATCGCAGCCTGGACGCCCGAGCATGTGGCTTGGGTCGATACACGGTTGAAATTCAAAGGCCGGATCGAACGCGACGGTTGGATCGCACAGGCGGCCAAGCTGGCGGCGGGGGAAGAGACCGAGTTTGCCAAGCGCGCCAAGAAAGACGGTATGTACGAAGACTGAGATGGACACGGATAAGGAACAAGCTATCGCCCGCAAGGGTCGACATATTGGCATCGTCATTGCCGTGACGATGGCGATCTGGCTTGCCATGAACCTGTTCATTGGCCCCGCGTTGGGGCTGACCACGCGCCACGCATTGTTTTTTGACCTCGCCGCCCTGGCCGGGTTCATCTATGCGGGCGTCAACATATTTCAACTCTGGCGCATGCGTCAGGAAAGCCGAAGGTAACACGCGATGCTGAAGGATCAGGACCGGATCTTTACCAACATCTACGGGATGCATGAGCGTACGCTGCGCGGTGCACAAGCTCGCGGGCATTGGGATGGCACCGCTGGATTGATCGAAAAGGGGCGCGACTGGATCATCCAGACGATGAAGGATTCCGGGCTGCGCGGGCGTGGTGGCGCGGGTTTCCCCACCGGTTTGAAATGGTCCTTCATGCCCAAGGAAAGCGATGGCCGTCCGGCCTACCTGGTTGTAAACGCAGATGAATCCGAGCCGGGCACATGCAAGGACCGTGAGATTATGCGCCACGATCCGCACACTTTGATCGAGGGGTGCCTGATCGCATCCTTCGCGATGAATGCGCATACCTGCTATATCTACCTTCGCGGCGAATACATCCGCGAGCGTGAAGCCCTACAGGCCGCGATTGACGAAGCCTATGACGCCGGCCTGCTGGGCAGGAATGCCGCTGGTTCGGGTTGGGATTTCGATCTGTTCCTGCATCACGGGGCGGGCGCCTATATCTGCGGCGAGGAAACCGCGCTGATCGAAAGCCTTGAAGGAAAAAAGGGCATGCCGCGCATGAAACCCCCGTTCCCGGCGGGGGCGGGGCTGTATGGTTGCCCGACCACTGTGAACAATGTGGAATCCATCGCTGTTGTGCCGACCATTCTGCGTCGCGGCGCCGATTGGTTCGCGGGCTTCGGTCGTCAGAACAATGCGGGCACCAAGCTGTTTGCGATCTCGGGCCATGTGAACAACCCCTGCGTCGTCGAAGAGGCGATGTCGATTTCCTTTGAGGAACTGATCGAGACCCATTGCGGCGGCATTCGCGGCGGTTGGGACAATCTACTGGCTGTGATCCCCGGCGGTTCCTCGGTGCCTTGTGTGCGCGGTGAGAACATGCGCGATGCGATCATGGATTTCGACTATCTGCGCAACGATCTGGGCTCGGGCCTTGGCACGGCGGCGGTGATCGTGATGGACAAGTCCACCGACATCATCAAGGCGATCTGGCGCCTATCCAAATTCTACAAGCACGAAAGCTGCGGTCAGTGTACGCCCTGCCGCGAAGGCACAGGTTGGATGATGCGCGTGATGGATCGTTTGGTGCGCGGCGAGGCCGAGCTGGAAGAGATCGACATGCTGTTTGATGTTACCAAACAGGTCGAAGGTCACACGATCTGCGCCCTTGG
Organism: Ruegeria sp. AH7; assembly: GCF_056541325.1. NCBI lineage: Bacteria > Pseudomonadati > Pseudomonadota > Alphaproteobacteria > Rhodobacterales > Roseobacteraceae > Ruegeria > Ruegeria sp. AH7. The sequence continues at coordinate 318,180 of NZ_JBQFYF010000001.1, forward strand.
TGATGCGGCGGCCTGGCCGATCCAGGGCCTGATCCGCAATTTCCGGGACGAAATCGAAGATCGCATTAAGGCCCAGAAATCAGGTCGTTCAAGCGCGATTGCAGCGGAGTAGGAAACATGGACCTATTCACAGATTATTCTCATGCTGTCGCTTCGGTTGTGATTTTCACACTGGTCGTGTTGTTGTTGTCGCCCCTCACGGCGATGGCGAAACAGAGCAAAGGGTTGGCACCGGGGGCGACGCCTGATCAGGACTATGCCGACCGGGCCTATCGTCTGAACCGGGCCTATCTGAATGGAACAGAAACGCTGCCGGCTTTTGTCGCGGTGACGATTGCCGCGATTTTGCTGTCGGCGAGTCCGTTTTGGGTGAACCTGTTGGCTTCGGTCGCTCTGGTCGCGCGGTTGGCGATGCTAGTGGTCCATATTCGCGGAACGGGTAAGCCAAATTCAGGCATCCGTTCGATCTTTTATGTGCTGAGCTGGGCCTGCATGTTTGTGATTGGGGTCATGGCTTTGGTGGCGGCGTTCTGATGGGGAGCAAGGATAAAGTGAACTGGTCGACGGTTGGGCGCATTCGTTCAGGTACCTGCGTTGCTATTGCAGCCGTAGCGCTTGTGTCGGCCTGTGGTACGATCACAAAGTCAAGTGACCGGGTTCAATTCGAAGGCAATTTCTTCCGTGCCAAGGCTAAGCCGGTGGACAAGAAAAAGGCCCCGACTGATTTTACTGTTGTCGTGAACGGCGTCTCGCAGTCCTTGAACGGCGCGCGTGAAGCCGGGCGCTATGAGGGCACGAAGTACTGTATTGAGCAATTCGGCTCCTCCCGTATTGAATGGAAGGTCGGGCCTGATACCGAGCCAGATCAGCTTCAGATCAGCGACGACAAACTGTCTTTTGCAGGAACGTGCCAGCGACCATGATCTGTGTTTTTGCATATCAGCGCGTGAAAGCGTGTTTGCTATCGCATAGCAGGCCGTCAGGCCTTTGTTTTGGGGAACCCAAAACAAAAGGAAATAACATGTCTGTAGCAAAATCTTTAAGTCTGGCCGTTTTGTTTACATTGCCAGTTGCGGCCGAGGCAAAACCGCCCCTGCGCGATGTTCAAGAGATCGACAACGAGCTGTACTATATCGCCATCGCCAATGAGATTTCTGAATATTGCCCCTCGATCAGTGGTCGGCGCCTCAAGGCGATCAACGTGATGTGGGGGCTGCGGTCCAAAGCCCACAAGCTGGGATATTCCGACAAGGAAATCCGCGCTTATGTGGAATCGGACGCGGAAAAAGACCGGATGCGTACCAAGGGCGAGGCTTATCTGGCGCAAAACGGAGTGTCTTATGACACACCGAACTCATTTTGCACCTTGGGTCAGGCCGAAATTCAAAGAAATAGCGCCATCGGCGTCTATCTGAGGGCGAATTGAGGATGCGGTTCAGGGTAGCGCAAACGAATCTACTTGGCGGATTGCTTCTGCTTGTTGTGGCAGGATGTCAGACTACCACCAGCGAGTCCCCAGAGGTGGCGGCTGCACGTGCGCCGTTCCGTACTGAGATGCCGGAGAACCTGTATAATGTTGCCTTTGCCAATGCGATGGCCGAACAAATTTCAACTGGGTGCCCTTCGTTGTCGATGAACCGGCCACAGATCGCGAACAGCATGAAAGCGGTGGCTGACGATCTTGAAGCCAAAGGGTATCAGGAAAGCGACTTTAAATATCTTGAACAAAATCTGCCTCGGAAACGGATTCAGGACGATGCAATCCGGTACATCCAAAGCAACGGGATCGTCATCGGTGTGCCTGAAACCATGTGTTCGGCGGGCCGTCGCGAGATCGCCAAAGGCTCTGCCATTGGCACATTCCTAAAAGGGTAACGTCACAATGTCTGACCTCCGCAAGATCAATATCGACGGCCAGGAAATCGAAGTCGATGGCGCGATGACCCTGATCCAGGCTTGTGAGCAAGCCGGGGTCGAGGTGCCGCGCTTTTGCTATCACGAGCGTCTGTCGATTGCCGGAAACTGCCGGATGTGTCTGGTCGAGGTCGTGGGCGGTCCGCCGAAACCTGCGGCATCTTGCGCGATGCAGGTGCGCGATCTGCGCCCCGGTCCGGAAGGTCAGGCGCCTCAGGTCAAGACGAACTCGCCCATGGTGAAAAAGGCCCGCGAAGGGGTGATGGAGTTTTTGCTGATCAACCACCCTCTGGACTGCCCGATCTGTGACCAAGGCGGTGAGTGCGACCTGCAAGATCAGGCCATGGCCTATGGCGTCTCGGGGTCGCGCTTCAAGGAAGCGAAGCGTGCGGTGGATGATTTGGATCTGGGGCCGCTGGTTGGCACCGCGATGACCCGCTGTATCAGCTGCACCCGCTGCGTGCGCTTCACCACCGAGGTTGCTGGGATCACTCAGATGGGTCAGACCGGGCGCGGGGAAGATGCTGAAATTACCTCGTATCTGAACCAGACGCTGGAATCGAACCTTCAGGGCAATATCATCGATCTTTGCCCGGTTGGGGCACTGACCTCGAAGCCTTACGCCTTCACCGCCCGTCCTTGGGAACTGACCAAGACCGAGAGCATCGACGTGATGGACGCGCTTGGCTCGAACATTCGCGTGGACACTAAGGGGCGCGAAGTTATGCGTTTCCTGCCGCGGAACCATGATGGCGTGAACGAGGAATGGATCAGTGACAAGACCCGTTTTGTCTGGGATGGCCTGCGCCGTCAGCGTCTGGATACGCCTTACATCCGTGAAAACGGCAAGCTGCGACCTGCGTCCTGGCCAGAGGCGCTGACCAAAGCCGCTGAGGCGTTGAAGGGCAAGAAAGTTGCGGCCTTAGTGGGTGATCTTGTGCCGGTTGAAGCTGCATTTGCGCTCAAGCAGCTAGTCGAAGGTCTGGACGGCAACATTGAATGCCGCGTGGACAATGCGCGTTTGCCTGCCGGAAACCGCTCGGGATATGTCGGGACGGCGTCAATCGAAGATGTCGATGACGCAAAATACATCCTTCTGATTGGAACCAACCCGCGTGACGAAGCGCCGGTTTTGAATGCACGCATCCGAAAGGCCTGGTTGAACGGGGCCAAGATCGCCAATATCGGACTTCAGTCTGATCTGACCTACGACGTCTTCCAGATGGGCGACGGGCGCGATGCATTGATTGATCTTCAAAAGCACGAGTTCGACGATATTCTGGAAAACCCCTCGGTGATCATCGTCGGAATGGGCGCTTTGCGTGAAGCGGATGGTGCAGCGGTGCTGGGACATGCCATGGAGGCAGCGGCCCGGACCAACGGCAAACTGATGGTCCTGCATACTGCTGCGGGTCGTGTCGGAGCAATGGACGTAGGTGCTGTGACGGAAGGCGGGCTTGAGGCGGCAATTGACGGAGCTGAGGTGATCTATAACCTCGGTGCGGATGAGGTCGAAATCGATGATGGGGCCTTCGTCATCTATCAAGGCAGCCACGGCGACCGGGGCGCGCATCGTGCCGATTTGATCCTGCCGGGCGCGGCCTATACCGAAGAAAACGGTCTGTTCGTGAACACCGAAGGCCGCCCGCAACTGGCGATGCGCGCCGGGTTTGCACCGGGCGAGGCCAAGGAGAACTGGGCTATCCTGCGGGCCCTTTCCGCAGAACTGGGCGCAACGCTGCCCTATGACTCGCTGGCGCAGCTGCGCACAGCTTTGATTGAGGCGGTACCGCATCTGGCCCGCATCGATGAGGTGATCGAAAATGAGATGCAGCCGCTGGAAGCTGGTGCATTGGGCGACGCGACATTCCGCAATGCGGTTAAGGATTTTTACCTGACCAACCCCATCGCCCGCGCGTCGCAACTGATGGCCGAGCTTTCGGCGCAAGCCAAAGCCCTGAAAACCGACAGGATTGCCGCAGAATGATCCGAACCGCTGACATATCCCCGACGACCCACGGTGTGAGGACCAATGGCTGATTTCTTTAACACCCCAGGCGGCATCGCCATGATCATCCTTGCCCAAGTTCTTGCGGTTGTGGCTTTCGTGATGATCTCGCTGTTGTTCCTTGTCTATGGCGACCGCAAGATTTGGGCCGCCGTCCAAATGCGCCGAGGCCCCAACGTTGTGGGCGCTTACGGCCTTTTGCAAACGGTGGCGGATGCGCTGAAATATGTGGTCAAAGAGGTTGTCATCCCGGCGGGGGCGGATCGAACGGTATTCATCCTTGCACCACTCACGTCCTTCGTGCTGGCCATGATCGCCTGGGCGGTGATCCCGTTCAACGATGGCTGGGTCCTGTCGGATATCAACGTCGCTATTCTCTATGTCTTCGCTGTCTCCTCGTTAGAGGTTTATGGCGTGATTATGGGTGGTTGGGCGTCGAACTCAAAGTACCCTTTCCTTGGATCGCTGCGGTCAGCCGCGCAGATGATTTCTTATGAAGTCTCCATTGGCCTGATCATTATCGGCATCATTATCTCGACCGGGTCGATGAATTTTGGCGACATCGTGCGCGCACAGGATGGGTCCTTCGGCTTCTTCAGCTGGTACTGGCTGCCGCATTTCCCGATGGTCTTCCTGTTCTTCATCTCTGCACTGGCCGAGACCAACCGTCCGCCGTTCGACTTGCCCGAGGCGGAGTCAGAACTGGTCGCAGGCTATCAGGTCGAATATTCCGCCACGCCCTTCTTGCTGTTCATGGCCGGTGAATACATCGCCATCTTCCTGATGTGTGCCTTGACCACGCTGCTTTTCTTCGGCGGCTGGCTGTCGCCGATCCCGGGCCTGCCGGATGGGGTGCTGTGGATGGTCGCCAAGATGGCGTTCTTCTTCTTCCTCTTCGCGATGGTCAAAGCGATCACACCGCGCTACCGCTATGACCAACTGATGCGGCTGGGTTGGAAAGTGTTCCTGCCGTTCTCGCTGGTCTGGGTGGTGTTCGTGGCCTTTGCGGCGAAATTCGACTGGTTCTGGGGCGCGTTTGCGCGATGGAGCGTAGGAGGCTGATATGACTCAAATCGACTACACCCGCGCCGCCAAGTATTTCCTTCTGCAGGACTTCTGGGTCGGCTTCAAACTTGGCATGAAGTACTTCTTCGCACCCAAGGCCACCGTGAACTATCCACACGAAAAAGGGCCCCTGTCCCCGCGCTTTCGGGGCGAACACGCCCTGCGCCGTTACCCAAATGGCGAAGAACGCTGCATCGCCTGCAAACTGTGTGAGGCGATCTGCCCGGCACAGGCCATCACCATCGACGCTGAACCGCGCGAAGACGGCAGCCGCCGCACCACGCGCTATGACATCGACATGACCAAATGCATCTATTGCGGTTTCTGCCAAGAGGCCTGCCCGGTCGATGCCATCGTCGAAGGCCCGAACTTCGAATTCGCTACTGAAACCCGCGAAGAGCTGTTCTACGACAAGGAAAAGCTGCTGGATAATGGCGAACGCTGGGAAGCCGAAATTGCCCGCAATCTGGAAATGGACGCGCCGTACCGATGAATGACAGCCCGACAAATCCGTTCGAGCTGATGATGAAGCAGGCTCAGGACATGGCCAAGGCGATGAACCCGGCGATGGAAAGTTTCTCGCCCAAAGGGTTCGAGGCGCTGTGGCCGACCATGCCGAAAGAAGTCATGGAGATGATGTTCGGCAATACCGTCAACAAAGACGGGCTGGATGCCAAAACCCGCCTGCTGCTGACGCTGGCCGGGCTGACCTGTCAGGGCGCGCAAGCGGATTCGGCGGTGCGTCAGACCGTGCGCCACGCGCTGGAAGCGGGTGCCAAGAAACAAGAGATCGTGGAAACGATCGGTCAGATGTCGGTCTTCGCCGGCATCCCGGCCATGACCCGCGCGCTGGATCTAGCGCAAGAGGTCCTGGGCGACAACGAGGATGAGGATCAATGACCGTCTTTGCCTTCTACCTGTTTGCCATCAGCGCCATCACCGGCGGGCTGTTTACGGTGATCAGCCGTCAACCGGTGCATTCTGTGCTGTGGCTGATCTTGTCCTTCCTGTCCTCGGCCGGGCTGTTCGTGCTGCTGGGGGCTGAATTCGTGGCGATGCTGCTGATCATCGTTTATGTCGGCGCGGTTGCGGTGCTATTCCTGTTCGTTGTGATGATGCTGGACGTGGACTTTGCCGAGCTCAAGGCCGAGATGGCGCGCTATATGCCGCTGGCCCTGCTGATTGGTCTGGTCATCCTGATGCAGTTCGTCATGGCCTTTGGGGCCTGGGACAGCGCGCAGGGTGCGGCGGCAAACCTGGCCCAGCCGGTTCCAACCGACCGCCACAACACCGAGGCGCTCGGCGTCATTCTTTACGATCAATACTTCCTTCTGTTCCAGCTTGCGGGCTTGATCCTGCTGGTGGCTATGATCGGCGCCATCGTGCTGACGCTGCGCCACCGTCAGGACATCAAGCGTCAGGACATCATCGGCCAGATGATGCGCGACCCGGCCAAGGCGATGGAGCTGAAGGACGTGAAACCAGGGCAGGGGTTGTGATGCGACGCTTAACTCTTGCCATAATGCTAGCTGCATTTTCGAGCGCCGCCCTTGCGACCACGGACGTTGATGGTTTGCCGCAGTGGCTCGGAGAGATGCAAGGCCCAGATATTCCGGGCCTCCATCCGCACGTTTATGGCATTTGGCGTTCCAATAGAAACGGAACGGATGTTTGCTTCAATAGCATGAAGTTCTTACAGCCGGTTTGCATTGCGATTTGGGCGCGCGACTACTTTGGGAACGGGGACCAATGATCGGACTTGAACACTATCTTACGGTCGCGGCGACGCTGTTCGTCATCGGCATCTTCGGTCTTTTCCTTAACCGCAAGAACGTCATCATCCTGCTGATGAGCATCGAGTTGATGCTGCTGGCGGTGAATATCAACCTCGTGGCGTTTTCCAGCTTCCTCGGCGATCTGGTCGGGCAGGTGTTCACGCTGTTCGTGCTGACCGTGGCGGCGGCCGAGGCGGCGATTGGTCTGGCCATTCTGGTCTGCTTCTTCCGCAACCGTGGCACCATCGCGGTTGAAGACGTCAATATGATGAAGGGCTAAGAGAACTATGGAAACCACCATCCTCTTTGCCCCGCTCGTGGGCGCGCTGCTCTGCGGGTTCGGCTGGAAGTTCATTGGCGAGAAAGCCGCCATGTGGACCGCAACGGGCCTGCTGTTTCTGGCCTGTCTTCTGTCATGGATTGTCTTCCTCACCTTCGACGGCCAGACCCAGCAAATCGAAATCCTGCGCTGGATCGAAAGCGGCTCGCTGTCGACAAGCTGGGCTATTCGTCTGGACCGTCTGACCGCGATCATGCTGATCGTGGTGACGACCGTCTCGGCGCTCGTGCACCTGTACAGCTTCGGCTACATGGATCACGACCCGCAATGGCGTGAGGGCGAAAGCTATAAGCCGCGCTTCTTTGCCTATCTCTCCTTCTTCACCTTCGCGATGCTGATGCTGGTGACAGCCGACAATCTGGTGCAGATGTTCTTTGGCTGGGAAGGCGTGGGCGTCGCATCCTACCTGCTGATAGGGTTCTATTACCGCAAATCCAGCGCAAATGCGGCGGCGATGAAGGCGTTTATCGTCAACCGGGTTGGCGATTTCGGCTTTGCTCTGGGCATCTTTGCGATCTTCTTCCTGACTGACAGTATCAATTTCTCGGATGTTTTCGCCTCGGCCCCGACACTGGCCGAAACACAGCTAAGCTTCCTGTGGGGCGAGTGGAACGCTATCGAGGTAATCTGCGTGCTATTGTTCATCGGCGCGATGGGCAAGTCAGCGCAGTTGATCCTGCACACCTGGTTGCCCGACGCGATGGAAGGCCCAACGCCTGTATCAGCCCTGATCCACGCTGCGACGATGGTAACGGCGGGTGTGTTCCTGGTCTGCCGCATGTCGCCACTGATGGAATTCGCGCCGGGTGCGACCGGATTCATCACCTTCCTTGGCGCCTCGACTGCCTTCTTTGCGGCAACCGTGGGACTTGTGCAAACCGACATCAAACGCGTCATCGCGTATTCGACCTGTTCGCAACTGGGCTATATGTTCGTCGCGGCTGGCGTCGGCATGTATTCTGCGGCGATGTTCCACCTGCTGACCCACGCGTTCTTCAAGGCGCTGCTGTTCCTCGGGGCAGGTTCCGTAATCCATGCGATGCATCACGAGCAGGAAATGACCGAATACGGCGGATTGCGGAAGAAAATCCCCTATACGTTCTGGACGATGATGATCGGAACGCTGGCCATCACCGGTGTGGGGATCCCGCTTACCACGTTCGGTTTTGCCGGGTTCCTGTCGAAAGACGCCATCATCGAGAGCGCCTTTGCCGGCGGCACAGGATACGCCTTCTGGATGCTGGTCATCGCGGCGGTCTTCACCTCGTTCTACAGCTGGCGGCTGATCTTCCTGACCTTTTACGGCGAACCGCGCGGGGACAAGCATACGCATGATCATGCGCATGAAAGCCCGATGGTGATGCTGGTGCCTTTGGGCGTTCTGTCGCTGGGAGCGGTATTTGCTGGGATGCTCTGGTACAACAACTTCTTTGGCCATACCGACAAGGTGGGCAAGTTCTACGGCATTCCGGTGGCTGAGGCCTCAGAGCATGGTGGTGCGCATGGCGATGCCCATGCAGATGAGGGTCACGCCGACGATGCACATGCTGATGGCTCGCATGGTGACGACGAGGGTCACGGTAAGAAAGACGACCATGGCGACCATCACTATGTGTTTGCGGGTGAGCCGGGTGAAGGCGCGTTGTACATCGCGCCCGATAACACGGTGCTGGACGATGCGCATGCGGTGCCGAAATGGGTCAAGGTCTCACCCTTTGTGGCGATGTTGTTGGGCTTCATCGTGGCCTATTGGTTCTACATCGTGAACACCACGTTGCCCGCGCGGCTGGCTGCGAACCAGCGTCCGCTGTACCTGTTCCTGCTGAACAAATGGTACTTTGACGAAATCTATGACGCGGTCTTCGTCAAACCCACTGTGGCCATTGGCCGCTTCCTGTGGAAACGCGGCGACGGCAACACAATCGATGGCTTCCTGAACGGAATAGCAATGGGCGTTGTTCCCTTCTTCACCCGCCTCGCAGGCAAGGCGCAGACCGGGTACATCTTTACCTATGCCTTCTGGATGGTGCTGGGCATCGCGGCCCTTGTGACCTGGATGTCGATCGGCGGAGGGGCGCAGTAATGGACAATATCCTTTCCATCGTTACCTTCATCCCGGCGATTGCAGCGGGCATTCTGGCGCTGTTTCTGCATGGCGATGATGCGGCGGCGCAACGGAATGCCAAGTGGATTGCCCTGCTGGCGACGACTGTAACCTTCCTTGTGTCCATCGGCATCTACACGGGTTTCGACCCCTCGAATACCGGCTTCCAGATGGTGGAAGAGGGTGAATGGCTGCTGGGCCTGAAGTACAAGATGGGCGTGGATGGGATCAGCGTTCTGTTTGTACTGTTGACCACCTTCATCATGCCGCTGACCATTCTGGCCAGCTGGAACGTGACCGACCGCGTCAAGGAATACATGGTCGCCTTCCTGCTGCTGGAAACGCTGATGCTGGGCGTGTTCATGGCGCTGGACCTGGTGCTATTCTACCTGTTCTTCGAGGCTGGTCTGATCCCGATGTTCCTGATCATCGGAATCTGGGGCGGTGCGAACCGCATCTACGCCAGCTTCAAGTTCTTCCTTTACACCTTCCTCGGATCGGTGCTGATGCTGGTGGCGATGGTTGCTATGTACGCAGACGCAGGCACCACGGATATCGAGGCGCTGATGACCCACCAGTTCTCATCTGATGGGTTCAGCGTGCTGGGCATCTATATCGTCGGCGGTATGCAGACGCTGATGTTCCTGGCCTTCTTCGCCTCATTCGCTGTGAAAATGCCGATGTGGCCGGTGCACACCTGGCTGCCGGATGCGCACGTGCAGGCCCCGACAGCCGGTTCCGTCGTGCTGGCGGCGATCCTTCTGAAGATGGGCGGCTATGGCTTCCTGCGGTTCAGCCTGCCGATGTTCCCGGTGGGGTCAGCGGTGATGACCGATCTGGTGCTGTGGATGTCGGCGATTGCTGTCGTCTACACCTCGCTTGTGGCGCTGGTGCAGGAGGATATGAAAAAGCTAATCGCCTATTCCTCGGTCGCGCATATGGGCTTTGTAACCATGGGTATCTTTGCGGCGAACCAGCAGGGCATCGATGGTGCGATCTTCCAGATGCTCAGCCATGGGTTCATCTCGGCCGCGCTGTTTCTGTGTGTCGGCGTGATCTACGACCGTATGCACACCCGTGATATCGAGGCCTACGGGGGCTTGGTGATCCGCATGCCTGCCTACGCGTTGGTCTTCATGCTGTTCACTATGGCGAATGTTGGCTTGCCAGGCACGTCCGGGTTCATCGGTGAATTCCTGACCCTGATGGGGGCCTTCCAGGTCAACACCTGGGTGACCGCAGTGGCGGCGACCGGCGTGATTTTTTCAGCCGGTTATGCGCTGTGGCTGTACCGCCGGGTTGTGTTCGGCGATCTGATCAAGGAAAGCCTGAAGGCGATGACGGACATGAGTTCGCGCGAGCGGCTGATCTTCGCTCCGCTGATCATTATGACCATCCTGTTGGGCGTCTACCCATCGCTGGTGACCGATGTGATCGGGCAATCCACCGCCGCGCTGATCTCGAACTATGACACGGCTCTGGCCGCGGCAGAGGCCGCGATCCAGACAGCCGCCTCGCATTAAGGGAGCTTTGGAGACATGATCCAAGCTGATCTGACAATAATCCTGCCAGAGATCGTTCTGGCCGCGTATGCGATGGTGGCTCTGATCGGAGCCGTCTACACGACGAAAGACGGCCTGGCCCCGGTGCTGGTCTGGACAACGGCGGGCCTGATGGCGCTGCTGTCCTTCTGGATTGCCACCAATGGGGACGGCACGAATGTCGCCTTCAACGGCATGTTCATCGACGATGGCTTCTCACGCTTTGCCAAGGTTGCCATCCTTCTGTCCGCCGCCGCCGTTCTGGTCATGAGCCAGGACTACATGGCACGCCGCGATCTGTTGCGGTTCGAATACCCGCTGCTGGTCGCATTGGCGGCTGTTGGCATGATGATGATGGTCAGCGCGGGCGATCTGATGTCTCTTTATATGGGGTTGGAGCTGCAATCGTTGGCGCTCTACGTCGTGGCCGCGCTGCGCCGCGACAGCGCGAAATCGACCGAGGCGGGTTTGAAATACTTCGTTCTGGGCGCGCTCAGTTCAGGTCTGCTGCTCTATGGGGCATCGCTGGTTTATGGTTTCACCGGAACAACCTTGTTCTCGGGCATCATCACCACCGTACAGGCCGGAGAGGTCTCAATCGGTTTGCTGTTCGGTCTGATCTTCCTGATCTCGGGGCTGGCCTTCAAGGTTTCGGCCGTGCCGTTCCATATGTGGACCCCGGATGTTTACGAGGGCTCTCCGACCCCGATCACCGCCTTCTTCGCCACCGCGCCCAAAGTGGCCGCCATGGCGCTGTTTGCGCGGCTGTTGCATGACGCCTTTGGTGGCATTGTGAAGGATTGGCAGCAGGTGATCGTGTTGCTGTCGGTTCTGTCGATGCTATTGGGTGCAGTCGCCGCCATTGGTCAGCGCGACATCAAACGCCTGATGGCGTTTTCGTCGATCGCCCATATGGGTTACGCGCTGATCGGTCTCGCCGCAGGGACCGAGCTGGGTATCAAAGCCATGCTGATGTATCTGGCGATCTACGTGACGATGAATATCGGTACCTTTGCCTTCATCCTGATGATGGAACGCGACGGAAAACCGGTCACCGACATCGATGCCTTGCGCCAGTATTCCAAACGTGATCCGGGCAAGGCGCTGGCGGTTCTGATCTTGATGTTCAGCCTTGCGGGCGTGCCGCCGATGCTAGGCTTCTTCGCGAAGTTCGGCGTTTGGCAAGCGGGTGTCAGCGCAGGTCTGATCGGGCTTGTCATCGTCTCGGCCATCGCCTCGGTCATCGGGGCGTTCTATTATCTGCGGATCGTGTTCTACATGTATTTCGGTGCGGAAAACGAAGAACCGATCGAGACGCGTTCGACGCCTGTTTTATGGGTGGCGCTGATGGGCTCGGCCGCGTTGATGCTGGTGGGCGTATTCTACCAGTTCGGGGTTGAAGGCGCAGCGGCTGCCGCTGCGGCGACGCTTGTCAACTGATCCCTTCCGCAAGACCGGGCCTTTCCTGTCATGAGCAATTGGCCAGACGGATACGGCCTGCATGTTGTGCAGGAGGTCGACAGTACCCTGAACGAGGCTGCCCGTTTGGCACCGCAGGCGCGGGGATCCGTTTGGATCATGGCACATCACCAGACCGCCGCGCGTGGTCGGCGGGGCCGGGCCTGGACGCACCCAAAGGGTAATCTGGCGGCGACGCTGATGATGCGTCCCAGTGGCGATCCCGAGCAGGCCGCACTGCGAAGCTTTGTGGCGGCGCTCGCGCTGTTTGACGCCTGCGTTGCTGTGACAGGCCGCGCAGCGGGCCTTGCATTGAAATGGCCCAATGATGTTTTGCTGAACGGCGGCAAACTGGCTGGCATTCTGCTTGAAAGCACGGGACAGGGGCGCGATGTTTCGCATCTGGCGATTGGGATCGGCGTGAACCTGATGGATGCTCCGGGCGCGGATATGGTCGAGTCCGGCGCGGTGCGTCCTGTCTCGCTCTTGTCAGAGACCGGGGCACAGGTCTCGCCCGAGGATTTCCTGACCGAACTCGCCGCCGCTTTTGCGCGCTTTGAGGCGCAATTCGTGACTTATGGGTTCGAACCCATCCGCAGCGCATGGCTCGCGCGTGCAGCCCGATTGGGCGAGGTTATTACCGCTCGCACCGCAACGTCCGAAACAGTGGGAACCTTTGAAACGGTAGACGCGGGGGGCAACCTTGTCCTAAACACCGCGAAAGGCCGCATTAGCATTCCTGCGGCCGATGTGTTTTTCTGAAGGGGGCTCAGATGCTTCTGGCCATCGACTGCGGTAATACGAACACTGTGTTCTCGATCTGGGACGGCGATAAGTTCCTGTGCACCCTGCGCACATCGACCCACCATTCGCGCACCGCTGACGCCTATTTCACCTGGTACTCGACGCTGGTGAAACATTATGGCATCGAGGCTGAGATCAGAGATGTAATCATCGCGTCGACTGTGCCGCGTGTTGTCTTCAACCTGCGTATCTTTGCGGATCGGTTCTTTGGCTGTCGTCCGCTGGTTGTGGGTAAACCCGATTGCTTATTACCGGTGCCTCCGCGTATTGACGAAGGCACGGTCCCGGGGCCGGATCGTTTGGCCAACGCCGTTGGTGCGTTTGACCGCCATGGTGGCAATGTGGTTGTCGTGGATTTCGGCACCGCAACCAATTTCGATGTTGTAGCTGCGGATGGCGCTTATGTCGGTGGTATCATCGCACCGGGCGTGAACCTCAGCCTTGAGGCCTTACACCAAGGGGCCGCCGCCCTACCGCATATTGACATCACGCGCCCGGACAAGGTGATTGGTACGAATACGGTTGGCTGTATCCAATCGGGCGTGTATTGGGGATATTCCGGTCTGATCGAAGGGCTGATCGCCCGTATCAAGACCGAATACGGAATGCCGATGAAAGTCGTTGGAACCGGAGGGCTTGCACCCTTGTTCGATCAGGCCGACGTGGGGTTCGACGCAATCGAAGATGATCTGACGATGCACGGCCTGACCGTGATCCATCGCTATAACAAGGAAAATGGCTCAACATGAGCAGCGAAAGACTGATCTACCTGCCGCTGGGCGGGGCCGGTGAAATTGGGATGAACGCCTATGTGTACGGCTATGGCACGCCAGGCAAGGAACGTCTGATCCTTGTCGATCTTGGGGTGACGTTTCCGGATATGGACACCACACCGGGGGTGGATCTGATCCACGCAGATATCTCATGGCTGCGGGAACGTGCCGATCGGCTTGAGGCCGTGTTTGTCACCCATGCGCATGAGGATCACGTTGGCGCCGTTGCTCATTGCTATGAGGCGCTGGGGGCACCCGTTTATGCGCGCGCCTTCACGGCCAATATCGCGCGCCGCAAGATGGAAGAGCATGGCCACCCAGAGGACGCGGTCCATACGGCTTCGGCCTGGCCAGAACAGGTCTCGGCTGGCCCGTTCACGGTTGGCTTTCTGCCTGTTTCACACTCGATCCCTGAAAGCGCGGCACTGGTGATAGACACGCCTGCAGGTCGGATCGTGCATTCAGGCGACTTCAAACTCGACGCGAACCCGGTGGTGGGTGAGGCGTTTGATCCGGACCTGTGGGCCGACGTCGCCAAATCGGGCGTCAAAGCGCTGGTCTGTGACAGCACGAATGTGTTCTCGACCCATGCCGGGCGTTCGGAATCCGAAGTGGGGCCCGAGATCACCAAGCTGGTCGAAAGCGCCGAAAGCATGGTTGTGGCGACCACCTTCGCGTCGAACGTGGCGCGGGTGAAAACCTTGGCTGAGGCCGGGCAGCGGGCCGGGCGCTCGGTTGTGCTGCTGGGCCGCGCCATGCGCCGGATGATTGAAGCGGCGACGGAAACCGGCATTCTGTCGGACTTTCCTAAAGTGATCAGCGCTGAAGAGGCGGTGGACCTGCCACGCCAGAACCTGATGCTGATCGTGACCGGCAGTCAGGGCGAACGCCGCGCTGCCAGTGCGCAGCTGGCACGCGGCAAGTATCGCGGTATCGAGTTGAAAGAGGGTGATTTATTCCTGTTTTCATCCAAGACCATCCCCGGCAACGAGCGTGGCGTGATTTTCATCATGAACCAACTCAGCGAAAAGGGCGTCGATGTGGTGGATGACAGCTCGGGGCTTTATCACGTCTCGGGCCATGCAAACCGGCCTGATCTTGAGAAAGTGCATGCGTTGGTTGATCCACAATTCGTGGTTCCGATGCATGGGGAACACCGCCATCTGCGTGCACATGCCAAGCTGGCTGAAGCTGGCGGACGGACGGGTGTTCTTGCTGTGAATGGCACCATGCTGGACCTGACTGGCAACGCGCCCAAAATAGTGGACTATGTCGAAACCGGACGCACTTATCTTGACGGTACCGTGAAGATAGGCGCGTTGGATGGGATCGTGCGTGACCGCATCCGTATGGCGCTGAACGGACATGTGACAGTGACCGTTATTCTGGATGAAGAGGATGAACCGCTGGGTGAGCCCTGGTGCGACACGATGGGTCTACCCGAGATTGGAACATCACGTGCGGCGCTGGTCGAGGTGCTGGAAGAAGACTTGAACCAGTTCCTGATGCGGGCCGAAGCGAAAACGCTGCGGGATGACGACAAGCTAGAAGAGGCGATGCGCCGGATCGTGCGCCAGACGGCAAAAACCGAGATCGGCAAGAAGCCCGAAGTGACGGTTGTGATCAGCCGGGTGAAGTAAGCCGGGCGTCAGTCGACATCCGGCATCGGAACGCCCCTCAGGCGGAAAAACAGGCTCGCCTCGTCATTGTTGCTGTAGAATGGCACCGACGCGGGCGGGCTGGGGTCAGCGACACGGGTTTCAATTTCGGCCAGCACGACCTCGGTGATGAAGGGCAGGTCCAGATCGCGGGCGCGGTTCAGTTTGACCCATTGCAGATGCGACAGCTCATCCGAGGCGCGGCTGAAATCATCCAGATCTCCTTGAATCTGATCTGCATCCACCAGGAAGAACCGCGCATCGAACCTGCGTGGTCGACCCGGCGGGGTGACCGCGCGAAACACAAACTGCAGTGCATTGGCCGATGGCAGGAAACCGGAGCGGGCAAAGCCGGACCAGTCTGCGGGTACGTCGCCTTGCCAGTTGCCGGGCTGACCCAATATCAGCCCGGTTTCCTCCCAAAGCTCGCGGATCGCTGCAGCGGCCAGTGCCGATTGTAAACCGGGGTCGGAATGCTCGGCCAGGCGATCATGGCAGAGGGTAGGCAAGGCATTTGCAAGCGTGATGTCGGCGTCTGCCGGATCAACCGCCCCACCTGGAAACACGAACTTGTTCGGCATGAAGACGGCATTCTTGCCGCGCTGCCCCATCAGGATCGACGGATCAGACAGCCTGTCGCGCAACACGATGACCGTTGCGGCGTCTCGTATCGCGGTCTTATCGATGCTCATGCGTGGTTGGTTCCGGTGGTAGGCGTCATCAAGCCTTTTCAAACCCGTTCATACGACGGGCCCATTGATAGGCCACGACGGCGCCTTTCAGCCGGGGCAGCAGGTACAAAGACAACGCCACACAAGCGATCGAGAGGCTGATCGCCATGGTCCAGGGATCCGGTCGCCAATGCACGTACGACACATGCAGAACAGGTGCCAGCAGGTGACCAACCAGAAGGATCGTCAGATAGGCCGGGCCGTCATCGGCGCGGTGATGAAACAGCTCCTGCCCGCAATTTGCGCAGTGATCATTCACCTTCAGATAGCTGTGCAGCAGCTTGCCTTCACCGCATTTGGGGCATTTGCAGCGAAATCCCTTGACCAGCGCGGGCCAAGTCTCGCGCTCATCTGCGGTTTCAGTCGATTTGTCGATTGTCTGGTCCATAGCAATACTCATGCGTTCGCCTTTCGCAGATATTGCGCCCGAATGGTGCGAGTTAAAAGGGGGGTGCGTCGCTTTGTGCCGATGTGATTTTTAGGGCCCGCGCAAAAAATATGCGATCCAGGCGACGGAAATGCCCGCGGGGTGCGTTTGAATAGTTATGAGCAGCGGTGATGAGGCCGCTTCAAAAAGGGGAAAGACCTATGAAGAACTCAATATTTATTTCGGGGATCATTCTTGCCGCGGTTGCAATCACAGGCACATCCGTTTTGGCAGCGGGTCCCAAAGATCGCCAGCCAGCTTCGTTCCAAGAACTGGACGCGAATGGGGATGGTCAGATCACCAAAGATGAAATGACGGCCCATCGCAACGCACGGTTTGCAACCGCTGATACCGATGGCGATGGTCAGCTGAGCGTGGATGAAATGCAGGCCGCAGCGCAGCAGAGATCCAGCGATCGTGTAACCAAGATGTTCGAAAAGCATGACGCAAACGGGGATGGTTTTCTGAGCGATGATGAGTTGCCGAAACCGCGCCGGGCTGACAAGATGTTTGACCGGATCGATGCCGATGACAGCGGCGGCATCTCGGAACAGGAATTTGCTGATGCAAAAGACAAAATGGGTCGACATAAAAAGCGTCAGAAGGCGGACGCCGACGATAGCTGATGCAGGATGGAGGATCTGACCTCCCACTCACAGACCGGTTGCGGTGGACCTTCTGCCGCAACCGAACTTGGCGACGATATGTTGCTAAGGCGCTTTGCCGATGGCGATGCGGGCGCGGCACGGATTTTAACCGACCGTCTGGGCCCGCGCTGCTATTCGGTGGCACTGCGTGTTTTGGGAAACCGGGCCGAGGCTGAAGATGTCACCCAGGACGCGATGATGCGTCTGTGGCAGATGGCACCCGATTGGGTTTCTGGTCAGGCCAAGGTTTCAACATGGCTCTATCGGGTGACGCTTAACCTGTGCACGGATCTACGGCGCAAGAAACGGCCAGAGCCGTTGTCAGATGTGCCGGAGCCCGAGGATGACAGCGCCGGTGTCGTCGATCAAATGCAGGACGCCGCGCGAAAAGACGCGCTGCAAGCGGCTCTAGACATGTTGCCGGATCGGCAGCGGCAAGCGGTTGTGCTGCGCCATATCGAGGAATTGTCCAACCCCGAGATTGCCGGGATCATGGAGATTTCGGTAGAAGCGGTTGAAAGTCTGACCGCGCGGGGAAAACGCAGTCTGGCCGCACTTCTGGCCGAACGACGGGATGAACTGGGGTACAAGAATGGCTGATAAGGATATGGAACTGGATCACCTGTTCGCCGAGGCCCGACAGCGCCGGGATGGGTTGCCGGATGATCTGGTTGTGCGGATACAGACGGACGCCGAAACGGTTCGGCTGGAACGTCTTTCAATGCTATCGAGGCCGACGCAAGGCCTCTGGTCTCGCGTCACGGATCAGCTTGGAGGCTGGCAGGGTTTGGGCGGCTTGGTCGCTGCAAGTGCTGCCGGGGTTTGGATCGGATTTTCAGCGCCTGCATTTCTGCCTGATCCGGCCAGCTTTGTTGGGGGGCAGGATGCGGCCTATCTGGTTTCGGATCTGGGATTTGACACAAGTTTTCTGGAGGCTGCGGAATGAGCGCGGAAACCAAACCGAACCGGCGTTGGATGCCGATTGTTCTGGTCATCTCGCTGGCCTTGAATCTGCTGGTCATTGGAATGGCCGCAGGGACTGCTTGGCGCCTGAAAGGAAGCGATCACGCCAAGGCGCCGCCGGGCTTCGGGCCTGCCTTGTATCGCGCGTTGCCGAAAGGCGAGCGCAATGCCATGTGGCGGGAATTGTCTGCGCTGCACAGAAAGGGGGCCAAGGAGCGGGCCGAGGATTTCGCCGCCATGTCGCAAGCTTTGCGGGCTGTTCCGTTTGACCCGGCTGCGGTTGAGGTTCTACTGCAGCAGCAGACCCGCTCGATGGTCGACATTCAGGACGAGCTGAAAACTCGCTGGCTGGCGCGCGTAACCGCGATGTCAGATGCCGAGCGACAGAAATACGCCGATCGCCTGCAAGAGGTGGTCGCACGTGGCCATAAGGGAAAAAAGGATAGAGACTGAGATTAGGCTGCGCTTTGCCTGATCCGGACTTGATTGCGCCCGGCTTTCTTTGCAGCATAAAGCGCTTTGTCCGCGGATTTCAGTAACCCGTTTACAGCTTCGCATTGTTCCTCTGCCGACAGGTCCGAAGGCAAGGCGTACTTCAGGCCAATGCTGATCGTAACAGAGACCGGGGTCTTATGATCAGACAAGTGAAAGGGCTGATCGCAGATACTGTCGCATACCGCTTCGGCAAGCTTCAGCGCGCGGGCGCGCGACATGTTTGCTGCGCCGATCATGAATTCCTCGCCGCCGATACGGGCGACAAAGCCTGCGTCTCCCAGCACGTGTTGCATACGTTCGGCAGCTTGTTTCAGCACCAGATCGCCGCTGGCATGCCCAAAACGGTCATTGATTGCTTTGAAATGGTCAAGATCGGCCAGCATCACGACAAACCCACGTCCGGACTTGGAAGACTGACGCGCCATTTGTGCCATTGCGTGCATTCCAAAGCGACGGTTGTGCAAGCCGGTCAGAGGATCGATCCATGAATCCGCGATGCCGCGTTTCAATGAAGCGCGCATCTTGTCGATACGGGTTTTTCGCGCCAGTTGATTGGCCAGTCGCAACTGGATCTCCTGCGCGCAGTAACCCCCGAGGCAAACGGCATCTGCTCCACGATCCAAGGCCTCGGATGCCATGGCAGCGTTCTTGTCGGTCAGAACCCCGATCAGAACCGTATGACGCGTTGCACCGCGTGACCTGAGATCAGCCAGGATGTTCAACCCCGATGGGCTGGTATCCAGTTCGATGATAATCGCGTCAGACGGGGGGGCGGACAAAAGCGTCTGCAAACTTGATTGCGTGTGCCAGCCAACGGAATGCGGTGACTTGTCTGCAAGGTCTTTAGACCAAGAAGCGCCGGTCCGGGGGGACAGGGACAGAATGTCAACTCGCGCTGGTTTGAAAGGTGCGAGGAAGGCGCTCGTTTCTTCTGCAAATCCAATGCTTTGGGTCCCGTGATTGACGCGCAGATCCTGGGTATCCGCGCGCGCGCGCAACAGGCTTCGAACGCGGGCCAGCAGCAACGTGTCCTTGAACGGATGGGTCATAACGTCATCAAGACCATCCTCTAGCGCGCGCAGGCGGGCGGCTTTGTCATTCTGCGGGGCAAGGGCAATCACCGGCACATCGCCCAAGTCGGGTTCGCTCAGGATCAGTTTCTTGACATCTGCCGCCGTCCCATCTGGCAGGGATTGCGCAGTCAGCACCAGATCAGGCCGGGTCCGCCGCAAGAGTGCCCCAAGTCCCTTAAGCCGTTCCCCCTGTACCACATGGTACCAGGCCGCTGTCAGCTGAACCTTCAGCATGATGCGGTTGGTTGATACCCCGTCGAGGACAAGGATGGTTCCTTGTACGGACATTGTTGCTCACCCATTGATTGCATGCGTCAACAAAGTGTTTATGAGTCTGGTTAACAAACCCTTTCCAAGATCGTTTTCAGGGCCTGTTCATGTCACTTTCCGCCGATTCCGCCGAAACTCTGGCCCTAACCGCCTTGGGGTGGCTGGTCGGAAATGAGGAGCTTTTGCCGGTCTTTTTAGGCTCAACCGGCGCCGCATCCGAGGATTTGCGCAGCAGTGCGGGCGATCCGGCCTTTCTGACGTCAGTGCTGGATTTTCTGCTCATGGATGATTCGTGGATCGTTGCGTTTTGTGACTCGCATTCAATTCCCTATGAGCATCCAGCCCAGGCGCGCGCCGCGCTTTCGGGTGGCGAAATCCACTGGACTTGATCCCATCCCTGCAGGAGCATCTGATGCCAATTGACGCTATTGTCTTCGACAAAGACGGTACTCTGTTCGATTTCGCCAACACTTGGGGCGCGTTTGGGCGATCCCTTGTGATGCGCCTGACAAACAATGATGAAACACGGGCGGCTGCGCTGGGCGATGTGATCGGCTACGATCTTGCACAGGATCGATATGTTGAGGATAGCATCGTGATTGCCTCAACTGTCGAAGAGATTGCGGAATTCATGCTGCCACATGTCGATGGCTTCACGCTGACTGGGCTCATCGACGTTATGAATGTCGAAGCCGCCGCTGCCACGCAATCCCCAGCCGTGCCGCTCAAACCATTTCTAGAAGGCCTTCGAAAATCTGGGCTCAAACTTGGGGTGGCCACAAATGACAGTGAACACCCAGCTATGCAGCATCTGACGTCGGTCGGAATTCAGGATCATTTTGACTTTATCGCGGGCTATGACAGCGGCCATGGCTATAAGCCGGGGCCAGGTCAGTTGTTGGCCTTTGCCACGCATGTCGGGATCGATCCGTCGCGCATCGCGATGGTGGGGGACAGCCTGCATGACTTACAGGCCGGGCGCGCCGCTGGTATGGTCACCATTGGTGTGCTTACCGGGGTTGCCAAGACCGAGGCGTTGGCCCCGATGGCGGATGTCGTCTTGCCGGATATCGGGCATATCCCGGCCTGGTTGGAAAGAAACTGACAACACCAATTAGAAATTCGGCACATCGGGACTAAAAACCGACAACTTCTGTCGCAGATAGAACGGCTGAGATGCGGTCTTCAAGGCTTGCTTAGAAACTAGCAAAGCAGGAGAGGACTATGGCCGATACCAATACACGCAGACGTCGTGGCGGCGGTCGCGCAGGTGCAGCGGCTCGTCGTGGTAGTGCTGTGATTGATCAGATGCCATGGAATCCGCCGGTTAATATCGACCGCCCGACCGAACCTTTGGGTCCAGAGGGAGTGGAAGCGATCCATGATGGCGCGATGCGCATCCTCGAAGAGATCGGGATCGAGTTCTACAATGATGAGGCCATCGGCATCCTGCGTGAAGCCGGGTGTACCATCGATGGTGACAATGTGCGCATGGGCTGCGATTTCGTCATGGAGATGATCGCCAAAGCCCCCAGTCAGTTCTCGATCACGCCCAGAAACCCGGACCATACGATTCAAATTGGTGGCAAGAACCTTCTGTTTGGAAATGTATCGTCCCCTCCGAACTACTGGGATATGGAGATCGGCAAGAAGGTTCCGGGCAATCGCGAGATGTGCCGAAACCTGCTGAAATTGACCCAGTATTTCAATTGTATTCACTTTGCCGGCGGGTATCCGGTTGAGCCGGTCGATCTGCATGCCAGCGTCCGACACCTGGACGTGCTCTATGACAAGCTGACGCTGACAGACAAGGCGATGCACGCCTATTCGCTGGGCAAAGAGCGGGTCGAAGACGTGATGGAGATGGTGCGGATCGCGGGTGGGTTGAGCCACGAGGAGTTCGAGGCGACTCCGCGGATGTACACCAACATCAACTCGACCTCACCGCTGAAGCATGACTATCCGATGATCGACGGGTGCTTGCGTCTGGCACGGCGTGGTCAGGCGATTGTTGTGACGCCGTTCACCTTGGCTGGTGCTATGGCGCCGGTGACAATGGCGGGCGCTGTAGCTCAGTCGCTGGCAGAAGCCCTGTGCGCAATTGCGCTGTTCCAATATGTGCGTCCGGGCACGCCCTGTGCCATTGGAACATTCACGTCAAATGTTGACATGAAAACAGGTGCGCCTGCCTTTGGTACGCCAGAGTACATCCGTTCAACCCAGATGACGGGGCAGATGGCCCGGTACTACGATCTGCCGATGCGGTCTTCGGGTGTTTGTGCCGCCAACGTCCCGGACGGGCAGTCGGTTTGGGAGACGTCGAATTCCCTCTGGGCAGCTGTGCAGTCGGGTACGAATATGGTTTATCACGCGGCAGGTTGGCTAGAAGGGGGGCTAATCGCCAGCCCCGAAAAATTCATAATGGATTGTGAGGTTCTACAGCAAATTCAACGCTATATGGACCCCCAACTTGTGGCCACGGGCCCGGATGAAATTGCGCTGGACGCCATTCGTTCTGTCGGAAATGATGGCCACTTCTTCGGTATTCAGCACACCCAGGACCGCTATACCACGGCGTTCTATCAACCCTTCCTGAGCGATTGGAAAAACTACGAAGGCTGGGAGGTTGCCGGAGGTATCTGGACGGCTGAGCGTGCGCATCACATGTTCAAAGAGATCATTACCAGCTTTGAACCCCCGGCTTTGGACGATGGCATCCGGGACGAACTGGCCGATTTTGTTACCCGTCGTAAGGCCGAAGGCGGGGCGCCGACTGATTTCTGACTTGAAAACTATCGCTTTGATACTCGGTTGCATTCTCCGCAAACAGCGGTGGATTTTGGGTAATTGTTAAGATTTATCCGACCAAAGTGAGATGGAACCAAATGGGGCATCTTATGCATGGTCTGATAAATCGGGCGATCCAGTCTTTTGTTTGCGCGACCTATGGTCAATCGTGCTGGCTGCGCGTGGCTGAGACTGCGCGACTGGGCTTTGTCGAATTCGAGGCCATGTTGACCTATGAGGACGATGTCCTGTTCCGGGTTCTGGAGGCGCTAAGCGCTGAACTTGGCCGCCCGCAGCCCGAAATACTCGAAGATGTTGGAACTTATCTGGTCTCGCATCCCAATATGGAAGGGCTGCGGCGCCTGTTGCGGTTTGGCGGTGTCAGCTATGTCGAATTCCTGCACTCGCTGGATGATCTGCCAGATCGCGTCCGCCTGGCAGTCTCAGACCTGACCCTGCCCGCGCTGGAATTGCGAGAGCTTTCGGTGACTGAATATCAACTGCTCTGCCATCCCGGTCTACCGGGCTATGCCAGCGTCATGGTTGGGGTACTGCGGGCGATGGCGGATGACTATGGCGCTTTGGTGATGCTGTCGGAGGATGGTCAACAGGACAGAGCTGAGGTCATATCCATCATGTTGGTCGAGACTGCTTTTGCCGAAGGACGTCACTTTGATTTGGGGGCGCGAAACGAATGACTAAGCCTCAGGATCTCGCACAGCTGCTCGAGACCCTTTGCCCGATGTTCATGCTGCTGGATGACAAAGGTCTTATCCAGAAGGTCGGACCGACATTGCAAAAGCTGCGACCAGATACGCCCCTGATCGGCAAAAGCTTTCTGGATGTGTTCCAGTTGATCCGACCACGGACCGTCACGACCATTCCGGCGCTGATGTCCATGGCCGGTGCAAAGCTGCATCTGAAGTTCCATGATGAGCCACGCACCGCTTTGAAGGGCCTGGTCGCCCCATTGCCGGATGGCGGCGGGGCAGTGATCAATCTGTCTTTCGGGATTTCAATTCTGGATGCGGTGCGGGATTATGCCCTGACTAGTGCCGATTTCTCGGGCACCGATCTGGCGATCGAACTGCTGTATCTGGTCGAGGCAAAATCTGCCGCGATGGAGGCGTCACGCTCGCTGAACCTGCGGCTGCAGGGGGCGATGCTTGCCGCTGAAGAGCAGGCGTACACCGACACATTGACTGGCCTGAAAAACCGCCGCGCGATGGATCACATGTTGGCGCAGCTCAGCGCGGCAAATGCGACATTTGCACTGATGCATTTGGATCTGGATTTCTTCAAATCCGTCAATGATCGCTTGGGGCATGCAGCCGGGGATTATGTGCTGCAGCAGGCCGCCCAGATCATGGTCGAGGAAACCCGGTCGAACGATATGGTGGCGCGAGTTGGGGGTGATGAGTTCGTCATCATCTTCAAGGGTCTGACCCAGGAAGAAATTCTGTCATCCATAGCCGATCGTCTGATCAAACGTCTTAACGAACCGATGATGTTCGAGCAACAACCCTGCCGTATATCCGCAAGCATCGGAACTGCGCTATCGACGCAGTTCGAGACGGTAAAGGCGGCTGACATACTGCATGCCGCCGATCTGGCCTTGTATCAGGCCAAACGAGAAGGGCGGTCACGTCATCGGTTGTATTCTAGCCTGTCACAGGCCCGCACCTGATCTGTGCTACGCTGCTGCAAAGACCGCTTCGAGCTTGCGGGCGATCTGGCGTTGAATGGGTGGAAGCTCTCCGACCACCGGCAGGGTTGCGCCTTGAAATCCTGCGCGATCCAGCTCCTGTGGGACATCTTCCAGCACATGGCCTCCGGTGCAGGCGAAAAAGGGCAGACAAAGAGACTGCGCACCGGCACCGCTTGCCGCATCTGCGATGGATGGGGGTTCTTCAACAAACCCGGCTTTCAGGGTCCTGAAAGGCAGCAGCCCGCCCAAATTTTCGGCGAACTCCAATGTCACAGCGGATGGATTGCGGCTGCGCCCAGATCCATGGGCGGCGATCACCAGATCTGTATCTTCGGTGACCCAGTCCTTTGACGTCAAAGCCTCGCGCAGGGCGGTGCACACCAAAGTTGGCAACTCAGGATCGACGCCAAGCGGGTCCAGAATCCGAAGCCCACGGTTGCCGACGCGTTTGGGCAAGGCACTGGTCACAAACCAGCCTTTGGCCATGAACAAAGGATAGATCACCGCATCAGATGGCAGTTCGTCCATCACCGCCTCAAGCCGGCCAGGGGCTGCCAAGGTGGCCGAATGCACCGAGACATCCTGGGTCAGAGCATCGACCTGAGCCGCAAATCGGGCAAGAGACGCCTCTGCCGGATCCGGGTCCGAGGGTTGACCATGGGCAACGATAATGGCCTGCGGCATATGTGGTTCCTTCTGTTTGCCCGTTAGGTGTCGCGCCGGACGTGTAAGTCAAGGCGGGGATTATCCCAAAAGGGTCAGCCAAAGCCAGACGGTTATGATGGACGCTGCAGTTCCGATCAGTACAGATGACGCGGCGACCCGCTTGGCCCGGCCATACATATTGGCAAAGATATAGGCATTAAAACCCGGCGCCATCGCTGCGTTTAACACGCCCGAGCGAAACAGGTCCTGTGGCAGGCCCGTGGACGCGCCAAAGATCCAAACCAGACTAGGATGCAGCATAAGGGAAATGCAACAAACGTAAGCAATCGTCCTTAAATCGCCCTCGGGTTTGTACTTAACCAGCACGCCCCCCAGCGCAAACAAGGCGCCGGGCAAGGCCGCACGGGTCACAAGGCCAAGGGCCTCATCGACCACCCGAGGTATGACAATACCCGACAGGTTCACGACAAACCCAAGCGCGATACCCAGAATCAGGGCATTCTTGAACATCGCAGACAAAACCGACCGCGCCATGCGTATGCCGCCATGACCGCGATTTCGAACAATCTCCATCACCGTGATGCCGACGCCGTAACAAAAGGGCGAGTGGAAGGCGATGATGGCGTAATTGCCAGTCAGATTGTCAGGCCCGTAGGCGCGTTCCGTGATGGGCAGGCCCAACAGGACCGAATTCGAGAACAGGCAGCAGAAGCCGATGGCAACGCAATCCTCCCAATCGCGCCCAAAGACCAGCCGCGCGCCGAACAGCCCTGCGGTAAAGCACAGGGCAGCGGCAGAGTAGAAGCTGATCAGCAGGCGCGGATCGAAACTGGCGCTGAGGTCCAGATGCGCAATGGCCAGAAATAGCAGGCAGGGGATGGCAAACCCCTGCGTAAACTTCATCAAACCGTCGACATGAATTTCTTTGAAATAGCCAGACCGTGTCGCTGCATAGCCTGCGCCGATGACCAGAAACACGGGTAGGATGACGTCGATCAGGCTTTGAAGCATATCGCCCCACGCTTTAGCGATATCTGGCTTGCGCGGGGCAGCGGCTTACAGCGCCTGTTCGATCACCATCCCGTCATAGGCGGGGGTGATATGGTCGGGTGTCTCGGCCTCGACCGTCGCATAATCCAGATCGATATGCATATTGGTCAGAACCGCGCGTTTCGGGCCAAGCCGCTCGATCCAACCCAGTGTCTTTTCGAGATGCGCATGGGTGGGGTGAGGTGACCGGCGCAGGGCGTCAATGATAAGGCAATCCAGCCCCTCCATCTTTGGCCATGCGTCGTTATAGATTTCCGCGACATCCGGTAGGTAGGCGAGGTTACCCATTCGAAAACCCAGCGAGTCGATCGAGCCGTGGTTCACCTTGAATGGCTCAAACGGGATCGGGCCGCCGGGACCGTCGACTTCGAAAGCGCCGTCAATGGATTTCAGATCCAGGATGGGTGGATAGGGTGAGCCTTCGGGCTGGATAAACGCATACCCAAACCGACCCAGCAGGGCGTTTTGCGTATCACCATCGGCCCAGACTGGAACGCGGGTTCGCATGTTGAAGACGATCATTCTCAGATCGTCGATCCCATGCATGTGATCCGCGTGCGAGTGGGTATAGACGACCCCGTCCAATCGCCCGGTTCCCGTGTCCAGCAACTGGCTGCGCATATCCGGTGTGGTGTCGATCAGCACCGATGTAGTGCCATCCGGCCCGTCCCGTTCCACCAGCAGAGAGCAGCGGCGGCGGATATTACGCGGGTTCGCGGGATCGCAATCACCCCATTGCCCGCCCAGGCGCGGCACGCCGCCCGAAGATCCGCAGCCCAGAATGGTGCAACGCAGTAAGTTCATGCAGCGGCCTTAAACTGGGTGACCTTGGAAAACAGGCGGTCGAAGTTCAACTGAGTTTGTGCGGCGAATGCGGCGTAATCCATGCCGAACACCTCGGCCCCTTTGCGGGCTGTATGCGCGGTATACGCGGGTTCGTTGCGCTTGCCGCGATAGGGTGGTGGGGCCAGATAGGGCGCGTCGGTTTCCACCAGAATGCGATCGACAGGGGCTGCAGCAAAGATGTCGCGCAGCTCTTGGCTTTTGGGGAAGGCAACGATGCCGGACATGGACAGGTAGAACCCCAAATCCAAAGCGGCGCGGGCCAGTTCGGCGGACGATGAAAAGCAGTGCATGACGCAGGAATAGGGCGCGTTGCGGTATTCCTCGGTCAGGATGCGGGCCATGTCGTCATCGGCGGCGCGGGCGTGGATGATCAGCGGCAGGCCCGTGCGCTGAGCAGCCTCGATATGGATGCGCAGCGATTGTTTCTGCACCTCGGCACTGTCGGCGGTGTAGTGGTAATCCAGTCCGGATTCACCGATGCCTACGAATTTTGGGTGCTGTGCAAGTGCGACCAGTTCGTCAACTGTCGCCATCGGCTCATCCGCCGCGCTCATCGGATGAGTGCCTGCGGCGTAGAAGACCGGAGCGTGGGCCTCGGCTATGGCGCGGACCATGGGTTCATTGCGCAGGCGGGTACAGATGGTGATCATTCGGGTTACGCCTGAATCTGTGGCGTTGGCGATGATCTGGTCCAGCTGCCCTTCGAAATCGGGGAAGTCCAGATGGCAATGGCTGTCGGTGATTTCGGGCGTATCGCTCATCTGCTCTGACCGGCGGTTTCCTGTATCTTGAACACCGTATCTAGAACCAAAGCGGCAGGGTCAAGGTTCACAGCCTGACCATGGCGTGCGCGGGCTGTGATTGTCGCGGCAACCTCGGCCCAGCGGCGGGCCTGATGAGGCGAGGCGGACAGGCGCGCAAGCGTTTCTGCCTCGTTTGGGGCGGCTTCAGGCGCGGGCGGCGCACCGGTTGCCCCGGTCAGGGCCAGGCGGGACAGGGCGATGTCAATCAGGGTCAATAACAGTTCGAACCGCTCGGCCGCGCCGCGCTGGGCCGCGGTTTCGGCCAGCTTCAAAGCGCGTTGGCGGTCCATGCGGGGCAGCGTGCCCAGAATAGCGATCAGTTCGGCATAGAGGTCCAATCCGCCCACATTGATCAGACGCACCGCATCGCCGACCGATCCGGCAGCCAAAGCGGCCAGATGATCGGGCTGCGTTGGCAATTCTGCCCCACTTTGCGCAAGTGCGGCCTGCATGTCCTCAGGTCCTAGAGTCGACAATCGCAGCGTCCGACAACGTGACCGGATCGTCGGCAACAGGCGCGAAGGTTGGTGCGAGATCAGCAGAAGCGTGGTTCGCGCGGGTGGCTCCTCAAGCATCTTCAACAGAGCATTTGCGGCGCTGACATTCATCTCATCAGCGGAGTCGACAATGACCACGCGCCGCCCGCCATCTGCCGAAGATAGACCGAAAAACTTGCCCAGTTTGCGGATGTCATCCACGACAATCTCACCACGTAACCGCCCTTGATCGTTCAGAGAACGTGTGATGGCCGCCAAACCGGGTTCCGCACCCGCCATGATGCGGTGCGAGACCGGGTGGCCCTGATCAATATCCAGTGTTTCAGGGGGTGGAGGTGCGCCGAATAACCCACCGTCCTCAGCCGGAGGCGTTGCCAGAAGAAACCGCGCAATCCGCCACGCCAACGTGGCCTTTCCAACGCCGCGCGGGCCGGTCAGAAGCCAACCGTGGTGCAACCGGTCTGAGGTGTAGGCAGTGAGAAACGCCTGTTCCGCCGCGTCTTGTCCGAAAAGGCGCGAGGTTTCACGCGGATGCGGCGCGCCGGGCGCCTGATCTGGGGTTGGGGTGTCGTCGCTCATCGTCTATCGCAAAGCTGCCTGGGCGATATCTCTCACATCCTGTGCAACGCTGTCCATGTCGCGATTGCCATCGACGACGCGGAACCGGTCGGAAAACTCGTCGGCCAAAGCCAGAAACCCGGCGCGCATCTGTTTTTGCAACGCAGGGCCGAAATCTTCAAACCGTTCCTCGGTGCCCTGGCGGCCTTTGGCGCGGGACAGGCCGATTTCCGGGTCCATATCGACCAACAAGGTCATATCAGGTTCGCGTCCGATCATGAGACTGTGCAACTGGTCGACAATGCCTCTCAGATCACCACGCGAGAGGCCCTGATACATGCGAGTGCTATCGGCAAAACGGTCGCAGATCACCACCTTGCCATCGGCCAGCGCTGGTTCGATGGTGCGTTCTAGGTGGTCGCGGCGGGCAGCAGTGAACAGCAGAATTTCGGTTTCAGCCGACCAACGATCCGGGTCGCCTTCCAGCACCAGCCTGCGGATTTCCTCAGCTCCGGGCGATCCCCCAGGTTCGCGCGTCAGAATAACCTGGTGGCCCGTCTCGCGCAGAAACTCGGCCAACATCCGGGCCTGTGTTGATTTGCCTGATCCATCAATGCCTTCAAAGGTCAGGAACACCCCGCGTTGCGTCACATCGACTCCAGCGGGTTATTGATCACGTCTTTCAGAACAATACCGCCCACGGTCATCATGCGCACCATGAACCCACCCAGAGGCACATCTTCGGCTGCGACCAGCGGGCGGCGAATTTCGGGCAGGCCTTCGGGTTTGATGACCAGTTCCGCCAGTTGATCGCCCTTGGCAACAGGGGCGTTGATCGGGCCGTCATAAACGACCTCTGCCTGCACATTCTGAGTGCCCAGAACCGGGAACAGAACGTTCAGATCGCCCTCGGGGACCAACCCCACGGTCTTCTTCTCACCCATCCACAGCTTGGCTTCGGCTATTGGCGTTTCTTCGGTGGCAACTGTCCTCTCGACAAAATTTCGAAACGACCAGTTAACCACGGCCTCGGCCTCCTCTGCCCGCTGAGCGGTACTGTCGAGACCGGTGAGGACAAAGATCACCCGGCGGTCGCCTTGTTTGGCCGATCCGACCAGGCCATATCCCGCTTCTTGCGTGTGGCCGGTTTTGAGCCCATCGGCCCCGATGTCCAGCCGCAGCAGAGGGTTCCGGTTGCGTTTGTTCGACGGTGCGCGCCCGTCGAATTCGAACTCTTCTTCCGAAAATAGCGGGTAGTATTCCGGGAAATCGCTGATCAACCGATCCGCAAGAACCGCCAGATCATGCACCGACATCATATGCCCTGCGGCGGGCCAGCCGTTTGAATTGGCAAAGTTGGAATTGTCCATGCCCATCTGTTTGCCGCGTTGGGTCATGTAACGGGCAAATCCCGCCTCGGTCCCATCGGGGCTCAGCGCTTCGGCGATCACCACGCAGGCATCGTTGCCCGACAGAACGATAATACCGCGCAACAGATCCTCGACCGTCACACGATCTTGCGTGTTCAGGAACATGGTCGAGCCGCCATAGCTCATCGCGTGTTCAGATACGGGCAGAGTTTCCTGCAAGGTCAAACGCCCATCGCGCAGCGCTTCGAACGCGACATAGAGCGTCATGAGCTTCGACATCGACGCGGGCGGCAGCGGTTGATCAGCGTCTTTCGACAGAAGTACAGTTCCGGTTGACTGATCGATCACATAGGCGGCACGCGCCGTGGTATCAAACGCGTGTGCGGGCAGGGCCAGGACAGCCATCCCTAGGGTAAATACGGATGTGCGAATTGCGGATAGCACGGGGCGCCTCCTGTTATCAGTTGGACACGGTGAATGCGTCGGTAAAGCCCAGGTCTTTGACATCGGTCTGAATCGCCTTGCGATCGGCGCGTGTTGTGGCAGGGCCGACCAGAACGCGCCAGACGGTTTTGTCTTCAGCCTCAAGCGCACGGACCTCGGCAGCCATACCATTCTTACGGATTTTTTCTGCGGCTGTGTTTGCATTGGCTTCAACACTAAACGTGCCGATCTGAACATAGGGCTTTGTCAAGTTCGATGCAGCAGGGGCGGCAGCTGCGGCCGCTGCCGGGGTGGCTTCGGCCGCGTCAATTGCGGCTGCTGCCCCTTCGATTGGGTCCAGCGGTGTGGCCGTTATCTCTTCGGGTTGCTTTTTCTGCCACCATTTGCGTTTGGCGGGCTTATCAGCCGGGGCTTCTACAGGGGCGTCTGAAAGGCCCGGTGCGGCGGCGCCAGCGGCTGAGGCGCTGTCTACCCCAGCTTCCGCAGCCTCTTCACTGGCCGAGCCAGCCGCCGCTGCAGCAGCGCCCGCTGCGCCCGCGGCAGCAGCCGGTTCTTTCTTTTGCCACCATTTGCGCTTGGCCGGCTTTTCCGGTGCAGCAGCCTCGGTTTCTGTTTCAGGCGCAGCGGCTGCAACTTCGGTTTCTTCTTTCGGAGCTTCGGCCTCGGGCGTCTGTTCCTCAGCTGGTGGTTCTTCTTTGGGTTCTTCTCGGCGCAGGGCTACAACGCTGACCCGCGTTGGCGCACCGGCCAGCATTCCCAGTTTTTCCGCCGCGGCGGAGGAGACCTGCAAGGCAGGCCCGGGCAAGTTCGCCTGACGCCGGAACAGCGCGCCAGTGACGCTTTTGTTGTTCGCGGTGTTCTTGATCAAAACGCGTTCTGGTTGGTTAACATCAGGATGCGCCACCCAGATGCCGCCCAGCGAAGGTCGCCCATCCCAAAGCCCAGCTTCGGTTACCGAAAACACATCCGGTGCCTCAATGTCGCGCTGCGAGCTGTTGGTGACCTGAGGTACGAGTTCGATTGTCGAATTGTCCGCGCTGTCGCTCTTGGGCTTCGTTGATCCGTCCTGAGATTGAAGAACTTCGTCACACCCGGACAAAACTGTCAAAGTCACAGCTAGTACAGCCAGTCCTCGCGGATTTGCGCGTGTCTGTGTCGCTCGCTTCATCTTTTGTTCCCTTGCCTGAAAGGGCTTCGTTTTTTTCCAGCCCCGCCGAATGACCGGTTCTGAGCGCCAGTCTGCTGCGATCTTAAGGCCAGATCATAACGTGGCTGAAGGGCCAAGGAAAGGCTGCTGCGCAGGCTTGAGCAAGTTTTCCCGATTTCGGCTTGCCTCTGATCTCAGTTGGGCTTAGACCGGGCCTCCGACGGGGAGGTGGCAGAGTGGTCGAATGCGGCGGTCTTGAAAACCGCTGAACGTGAGAGCGTTCCCAGGGTTCGAATCCCTGTCTCCCCGCCACTTGGCCTTTGCAATCCAATCACTCCAAGAACGGTTCTGGCAACTATTGCGACTTCAGGTCACGCGACCTGAGCCGAGAGTTGAAGCTGCGTGAACTCCGCATGGCCCTGAGTTTATCAGTTTGAGGGAAGCGTAAAATGAAGCGAGTTTTGCCTCCACCGGATACAACTGTGCTCGCTGTGTCGAAGCACCTTTCCCATCGTCGCACAATGACTGCAATGATAAGGACGTTCACTACATTCTAGGTAACTAGGATTCGCGATAGTCGGCACGGCGTCCGTTTGTTTTGGTGTGCTGACTAGCTCCAGGACTTAACGGATACGACAACTCTGCCGTCTGGGCCATCATCCAGTTCCACGCCAAGCGCCTCGCCGACATTCACCATCCCAAGTCCTGTTTTTGCCAGAGTGTTCAAGTGTAAAAAACAATCGCGGGGATCATCAAACACATTTACGAACCCGTATTGCTTTTTCTCGCAGAACCATTTGACCCGTGCGGGCAGGTAAGTTCTACCTTCCCGTTCGCTGGTTCCGTCAGGCAAAAAATCTGGCACCGGTTCAGCCTGCAGCTCAAGGATCTCGACGATTTGTGTACCCTTGGATGTGCGGCGCGCGAGCGCTTTGATTTCACATCCGGGTGCTATGGATGTTTGGCCAAACTCGTTGAGCGTGTTCTGATGGAGTAGTGCATCTTTGCCCGTCTCGTCGCAGGTGACAAATCCGTACCCGTGTTTGGCAGCAAACCATTTCAAAATACCTGAAAACTGGACCAGAGCGGGATCGCCAAGCGTCGAACCATCCATAACGAGCAAACCTTTGAACATCACTGTCTTGAGCTAAACCCTTCATAGTAAATATGGTATTTATTAGTCATGTTTTAGGAGACTTGTGGTAAACCACAGATTAACACCCGCAGCGTTCGCAGCTGTGTATCTACTAAGATCAATGGCGCCTCAGCCCGCCACCACCATCTGTCGTTGAACGCCTAAGCCTTCGACACCAAGTTCAAGAATGTCTCCGGGTTTCAGGTAGACGGGAGGGTTTTGCCCCATGCCAACACCGGGAGGTGTACCGGTTGAAATCACGTCACCCGGTTGCAGCGACATGAACTGAGACAGGTGAGATACCACAGCAGCCACGCCAAAATGCATCGTTCGGGTTGAACCATCCTGATATCGGTGGCCGTTCACCTCGAGATAGATGGATAGGTTTTGTGGGTCCGGAACCTCATCCCGGGTGACCAGCCACGGGCCAATGGGGCCAAAGGTGTCGGCTGATTTGCCTTTGGTCCATTGGCCCGAGCGGTGTAGCTGAAAATCACGTTCGGACACGTCGTTGACCACGCAATATCCGGCGACATAGTCTAATGCATCAGCCTCCGAGACATACTTGGCTTCTTTGCCGATGACGACGCCCAATTCGACTTCCCAATCGGTTTTGGTCGACCCGCGTGGGATCTCGACCGAGTCATTGGGCCCCGTGATGGCCGAGGTTGCTTTGAAAAAGATCACCGGTTCGGCGGGCAAATCCATCCCGCTTTCCACCGCGTGATCGGCATAGTTCAGGCCGATGCAGATGAATTTTCCAACCTGGTCGACGCAAGCCCCAATGCGCGGATTGCCGGTAACAACGGGCAGAGTTGATACGTCAAGCGCGCGCAGCCGGTCGAGGGAAGCTTTGTCCAGCATCTCACCCGTGATATCATCGACCATGGCAGATAGGTCCCGAATGGCACCGTCGTCATCTAGAATCCCCGGTTTTTCTGCGCCCGTTGGGCCGTAGCGAAGCAATTTCATAGTTTGCGGATATCCTGATTGGTAGTGGCGTCGAGCGTTGGCTTTCGAAGCCTGCAGCCTGTGGGGCTTTGGGTCAACCGCTCTGTACGCTTTGAAGCCTCACAAGCTTAAGGGTGAGATTCCCCCCGCAAAAGCCGCAAGAATGGGCGCGGCCAGCGCGATGCCCGCACGCATGAAATCGCCGGGCCCATCTGACAGACCGTGTGTGGATCGCCAGTCATCGACATCGAAGTCATCCTCTGTGTCGTCTGACTGCCGGGCCGAAATGGCCAATTGTGTCACCCGACCATCCAAGATCAGTGCCACCGGCAGATAGAAGCTGAGCATCAGCAGACAGAAATAGGTTCCGGTGAACAAAGCTGATGCTGTGACCAAAGAGCTGAATGCGGCCTTTTCGGCCTCTGCAATGACGGGTAAGGGCCAGTACATCCAACTTGACGCAAAGAACATCCCAAAGGTCAGGATCAGACTGGACAGATACAGCTGTTGCTTCATTTGGCGGATGCTGCGGGCCAGGCTGGCGGCCGTATCTTCGAGATCGTCACCGCCGCCAAATGACAGGCACAAGATCATCCCAGCAATCAGCGCGCCTATGGCCAGACCGGCCAGTGCGGTGACAATATCCATCACCCGCCGAAAAAGCGAGAAGACGGGGATATCTCCACAGGTGCCCAGGGCCCAAAGATCATCAGGGCCATCGCAGCCCGGCAACGTGCCTTTGGACAGGGCCATCTCAAATAACTCTTTGCCGACTTGCCCATAAATCTGCGGTGGCGTGCCGGTCATATGCTGCTGAATGACCGGGATCATCGCAAGGCAGAAAACCGTGATAACCGTCAGAATTGCGGCCAGTCTGGTAGCACGCTCCATCGGTCTCCTGAGGTTGCGTACCAATACCGCGACCGGAAGAATAGCCAGCGCGACAAAGAACCATGACGCGGCAAGGAACCGGTACCGGCCAACGGTTTCCAACCAATCCTGATCTGCGATCAGAATGCCAACAGACAGGTCCAGGTCTTTTGGCAGCATGTGAGTCTGGACAAACTCATGGACCAGAAACACGCAAATCGGCAGCGCGACGATCGAAAAGTAATGCAGTTCTACGCGACGTTCGGACACGAGGGCGCCCCTTTGCGAGAAAATTCCATAAAAAACTTAGCATAGCATGGAATGAGGCTGGTTTCACGGGGTGGATGGATGCTGACCTCTGAATGCCCGCATCCGAGTTGCCCGGCCAAACTGCGCTGGATGGCGGTTTTTAGCCAACAGAGACGTGGGATGTGATAAGATCAGGCGCAAGAGATGTTTTGGTGGGGCCATGATTAACCCAGTTCAGAACTATCACTACAACCAACAGCGCCGCGCCGGACCCCGGCCTTTGTTATGCTACAGCCCGTCGACCAGCCTGTATTTTGGGACCGAAGGCAAGGTTTCAAGCTGTTGCTATAATCGTGAACCGCTGGGCCGATATCCGGATCAATCCATCCGCGAAATCTGGCAAGGGCGTCCAAGGCAAACTCTGTGCCAGCGCGTGGCGCAGGGTGATCTGGGCGGCGGGTGCAATGGCTGCGGGTCGCAGATTGAAACCGGGAACTATGGCGCTGTCGTCGCACAGCATTTTGATCGCTGGAGCATTGATCCCGATCACCCGACCTCGTTTTCATTCGAGCTCCACAATGCGTGCAATCTGGAATGCATCATGTGCAACGGGGAACTGTCTTCGCGTATCCGGCGCTACCGCGAGCTGCGCCCGGCGATGCCGCAGGCCTATGGGGGAGAATTTGTTGAGGAATTAGAAGATTTTATTCCGCATCTTGAAGGCACAACCTTCTATGGGGGCGAGCCCTTTGTGATGCGGCTTTATTATCAAATCTGGGAGAGGTTGATCGCCCTGAACCCAGAGTGCGAGATTACCATTCAGACCAACGCAAGCCTGCTGCCGGATCAGGCCCTGTCTGTGCTTGAGCGGGGCAATGTACATATCGGCATATCGCTCGACTCTGTCCGGCGTGAAACCTATTGCTCGATCCGCCGCAACGCGGATTTTGATGAAGTGATTAAGAACACCCGCTGGCTGGCCGGGTATTCGCGGCACCATGACCGCCCGTTCGGCATTTCGGCTTGCATCATGACGGTGAACTGGCAGGAACTGGCAGAGCTGATGGCTTTTGCCGACGATCTGGGGGCGGTATTATACTTCAATACGGTCTGGGAGCCGGAACACTTGTCGCTGGCCTATGCTGCACCCACTATGATTCATCAGGTAATCGACCTGTATGGCAGGCTTGCCGTTGAACGGGGCTTGCACGGACCAATGAATGCGGCGGGTGCTGTGACATCGACCAATTTGGCGGGGTATATCGCCTTGCTGGGCACTTGGTATCAGGCCGCAATTCGCCGGGAAAGCGAAGCGAAATTGGCGAAATTCAAGAGTTTGGTGTAAGCTGTCCGCAACAGTGACCGAAGCGAAACCGCAGCACAAAAGGGGCTGAGATGGCTAAGGCAACCCGCAAACAACCCGCAAAACGCGCGCGCCCCAAGGCGAAACCAGCAACGCCAAAGCCGCAGCCAGAACCCGTTGAACCAGTCCAGGAGGTATATGACAACAGGGCCAGCTCTACGGGCGGGCAAGGTACGCCCCATGGCCTGGGCAAGCAGGCCGAATTGCAGGCCGCGATGGAGGAAAGCTATCGCCAGTTGCAGTCCATCTACACGGCCTTCACGCAACAATACACGGATGCTGGGACCCAGTATCAGCACCTGACTGAACAGGGCTATGTGCCGGAAATGGCCGATCTGTACAAAGAGTTCACCGAGACGCGGGGGGCCGAGATCGCGCAGGAGGGTCTGCAGCTTGCGATCCGTTATGCAGCATCAGCTCAGGTTCTGTCGAAGCGCTATACGGATGAGCTGTTTCAGTTTCTCAACAGTCGTGGCGTGAACGGATATGCAGCCGAAGGGGCAACCACCCCGCAGGCCGCGGCAATCACATTGTCTGGGCCTGCTGGCAGCACGCTGTCGGCCAGTTTCGAGGTAGAGAACAGCACAGCGGTCGGCGTCAGCCCGCGCGTGTCGACCACGCCGGTTTTGGATGAAGACGGTGTTGCGGTCGAGGGAGCCATGATCGATGTGATCCCGGACCTGATCAATCTGGCACCGGGCCAAAAGCAACTGGTCAAGGTGATGGTGCCTGTTGACGCTGATCTGTACCGCGCCGGGCATTGCTATTCAACGGCGCTGGTCATCATTGGATTAGGACAGGCGCGTAATCAATTAATAACGCTAGAAATTGATATCAGTTGATCGGGCGTTTCAAGCGCCATATCCGATAGCTCCATTCACCGGATTTCATGGACTCGTAGACCACTGATCCAGGGGCTGCCAGGAAATTGCTCATCTCCTGATCGCCTCCGAACGCGCCCAGACGCGCGGCCGCGATTTCATCGCAGGACAGCAGCACGTTCTGCGTGATATCGCGCTCGTCTTCGAGCTTAAAACCTAGGTCCTTCAACAGTTCGAGACATTGGTTCAGCTTTCCCAAAGGTAGAAGGTCGGTGTACAGAAACGCCCCGCCAGGTTTGAGGACCCGCATGACCGAGGCATAAAAGCGCTGTATCGCGGGGTAGGTGTGCGAGCTTTCGATATTGGTTACCGCGTCGAATTGCCCATCATCGAAGGGCAGGTTTTCTGCATCACCCTGAACAAAATTCAAACGCGGATCTGTATGCGTCTTGCGGCAAAACTCGATTGCCGCGCCAGACAGATCCAACCCGGTGACAGCGGCGGGATCGAAGAACTCAACCAACGTGCGGGCAGTGCCGCCGCGCCCGCAGCCCACATCCAGAACCGACGACCCATCAATGGGGTGGGCACCAATGACCTCAAGCGCCAGTTTGACCGAGTTCCGGTTCATCATCTTATCGCTCAGCAGGATATCAGACGCCTCGGGCGCTCCGTTCGGTGTGTAGCCATAGTTCAGAAAATGCGCGAAGGTTCCGAAGCCTGAGCTGTCCAGCTGCTTGGTGACACCATCATACATGTCCTGAAAGCTCTTCTTCGTGCCCTCTAGGTTCAGGTCGGGCTCTGGCGGCGGTGGTGGTTCAACCTCAGCTTTGACCGTTTCAACAGTGGATGCCCCCATATTGGCCTCGATAATCGGGGCTAGCCCCGCAATGGTCGGAGTGTCGAAGATCTGGCCAACCTCGGGGTTGTAGCCAAACCTCTCTTCGATCCGCATGGTCATTTCAATGGCCAGCAGGGAATGCCCGCCCAGCTCAAAAAACTTGTCGTTTATGCCAACCGGGGACAGGCCCAGCAGGTCTTCCCAAATCCCGGCAAGGATGGTTTCCATGTCCGTTTTCGGTGCTTCGAACGGATTGCTCAGGTTGGGGCGGCTGTGGCCTGTTGGTGTGGCTTCCGTGGCTTTGGGGGTGGCGGTGAATTCGACCCATTCCGCAAGCCTAGTGTTCAGCGGTGTGGTCGATATGGCGATCTGATCGGTATCCAACGCGGATAGGCGGTTCAGCGCCTCAACCCCATCTGCGGGAGAGATCGCATCTTCCCCATGCGTCTGATCGGCAAAGGCCCATTGATCCCAGTTCACGCTGATCCAGCGCGTTGGTGTCGGCTGCGACGCGGCAAATGTGTCCAGCATCTGGTTTGCCACCGCGTAGTAGCCAAGGTTCAACCCGCCCAGAACAGCCGACAGGGATGAGCCCAGCAGGACAAAATCCGGGGTATGGTCCTGCAAGACATGTGCAAGTGCGCGGGCACCGTTGATCTTTGGGGCGATATGGCTGTTTAGGTCTTCGGTCGTCAGGTCGCTGAGTTTGCCAAACCCGCTACCCACATTTCCAGCCATATGGAAGATGCCGTCTATGGGGCCGAAGGCTTTGGTGGCTTTCGACATCGCCACTTGCAGGGCGTTTGCGTCACAGACGTCGGTCTTCAGAACCAAGAGATCTGTCTTTCGATCCAAATCCAGCAACCTGCGTGCCAGCATCGCCGTTTTATCGAACTCATTGGGACCGGCGGCCAGCGCCTTCCAGTCGGGTTTTGCAGGCGCACCCGAGCGAGACAGAAGTACCAGCTTGGCCTTGTAGCGCTCCGCCAACATATCAGCCATCGCCAGCCCGATATTGCCTAAACCGCCAGTTATGACGTAGACGCCACCGGGCTTGAACAAAGTGGAGGTTTCGACCGGTTCCAGTGGTTGCGCCTGATAACTGAGGCGATGCCGTTTCCCTTTGATGTAAGCAACCGAAGGAACGAACTGTTGCGCTTGCAGCTCGTTTATAAGCCAGCCTGCAAAGTGGTCCGCTGAGGGCTTACTTCGATCGCTTTCCGCGATGTCGACCGAGGTGACGCGCAGCGAGGGAACCTCCTGTCCCAACACCTTCGCCAGCGCAAGGGTGGCCGAGCTTTCCACCCCCATCGTCTTGTCGGACCGTCCGGGCTGCGCCTGCGCAGTCACCGAAATCATCCGAAGCTTGGCAAGCCCACTGGCTTTGGTGACAGCCATGGCCGCATTCTGCATCGCAACCACGTTGGCCTCGGCGTCCTCAAGCGCGAGAGGCCACAGGTAAACGATGTGCGAAATAGGGTTGTTATCGTCCCGCAGCGCGCTGGCGAGACGGGTGAAATGCTCTGAAACTGTTGGATCGACCGAGAATGCGCCATCCTTGCGGTGCATGAACCGTGATGAGGCCGTGATGGTGGTAGCTGCGATGCCCTTGTCCCTAAGCGTTTTTTGCAAAACTCGGGCTGCTGGGCTTTTGTCGCTCAAAATCAGAACGCGCGCGTTTGCGGGCAGGTCTTCTATGTCCCTAATCGGAGCGTTTTTCCACTTTGGCACGTAGCCCCAATCGACCATTGCCTTGCGTGATGCTGCGGCGTCCACGCTGGGATCTTCCGCGCCGCCGACCCAATAGCTGTCCCGCTCAAACGGGTAGAGGGGCACCGGGACTTTGCGTCTCACCTCCTCGGCATAGTATCGATGCCAATCGATCTCAGCCCCATGCGCCCAAAGCTGACCCAGCGTATCAGTCACCAAATCAGCCTCAACCTGCGGGCCGGAATTAATGTCCATTGAGGACAGGGCGACCGAACCGCTTCCACTCAGTTGCAGCCCGGCAAGATTGGTCAGCGATCGTCCGGGGCCAACCTCAAGGAAAATCGCATCGGGCAGATCCAGCCCAGCTTTGACGCAATCGGCAAACCGCACCGCGCTGCGCAGATGCATCGCCCAATAAGCGGGATCGGTTGCGGCGGTTTTGGTCAGGACGGTGCCGGTGAGGTTCGAATAGATGTCGATCTGCGGTGCGCGCAGCTGAATGCACTGAAATACATTAATGAAGTCGTCCAAAATTGGATCCATCATCGCCGAATGGAAGGCGTGCGAGGTGCGCAGGAGCGTGGCTTTGATCTTCTGGTTTTCCAGCCGCTTTGCCAGCCGTTTGATAGACGGGCTTGGTCCGGCCACAACTGTCATTCCTGGGGCGTTCACAGCGGCGATCGCGATGTCATCCGGCAGCAGCGGGCGCAGATAGGCTTCCTCTTTCGGAACGGCGAGCATCGAGCCCCGCTTACATGAGGCCATGAGCGCCCCGCGCTGCGCCACCAGTGTTGCGGCATCCTTAAGTGTCATCACTCCCGCCATCGCGGCCGCAACATATTCGCCAATGCTATGCCCGATCATGGCTCTGGGTCGTACGCCCCACGACATCCACAGCTGTGCCAAGGCATATTCGACAGCAAACAGTGCGGGCTGTGTGAACTGCGTCTGTTTGAGCTTCTCAGCCGCGCGTTCACGATCCATCTTCTTGTGAAAAACTATCGGTTTCAGATCTAACCCGCTGCCATCCCGAAAGGCGCGGCAGCACCGGTCAAAGGCCTTGCGGAACATCGGCTCTGATCGATACAGACCATTGCCCATATCCGGATATTGGGCACCTTGGCCCGAGAACATGAAAATGACGGGCCTATCCTCGCCACTAGCTTCTATGGTGCGCACCTTGTCGCTGTTATGCGCCAGCAAGGCCAACGCGCTGCCTGCGGGGTTGTCGGCGTCTACGCGCACGTAACGCCGATGCGTAAAAAGCGTGCGGGAGGTTTTTGTTGTGAAAGCAATGTCGGCCAGTTCAGACGGCGTGGCAGTCATAATACGACGTGCATGGGAAAGGGCCAACCGGTCCAGCGCAGCCTCATTGCGGGCGGACATAACGATCAGATGCTGCGCGCGCCCCGGCCTGGATGGAGCCGGTTCGGGAGGTTCTTCCAGCAGCATATGCGCGTTGGTCCCACCAACACCGAATGAACTGACACCGGCGCGTCGCGGACCGTCACTTGCCGTCACGTTAGTCGCGTCACGGTTGACGTAGAACGGGCTGGTGGGGAAGTCGATGCCCGGGGCGGGCACGTTAAAATGAGGGTTCGGGGGAATTGTGCCGGTCTCGGTTACTAGGGCGGCCTTGATCAGCCCCGTGACGCCTGCGGCGCAACTCAGGTGGCCCACATTGGCTTTGACGGAACCGATGGCGCAGAACTGCGTATCCTCGGTCGATTTGCGGAATACGCGCGATAGTGCCGCGACCTCGATCGGGTCGCCCAGCATGGTCGCGGTTCCATGCGCTTCGATATAGCCGACCGAGCGGGGCGGGATTCCCGCCATCTCGAACGCGGTCTCAATCGCGCGCGCCTGACCTTCGGCGCTGGGCGCGGCATAGCTGACCTTGTTGGACCCGTCGTTGTTGTGGCCGAACCCCCGGATCACGGCGCGAATGCGGTCGCCATCGCGCAGCGCCTTATCCAGCCTTTTGAGGACAACCAGACCCACGCCGCTGCCAACAATCGTGCCCTGAGCCGCCGCATCGAAGGGGCGGCACTGACCGTCCGGGGACAGGATGCCACCTGCGGCGAACAGGTAGCCGCGCCGCTGCGGAACCTTGACCGTGACACCCCCAGCCAGCGCAATGTCGCAGCTTTCCTCCAGCAGGCTCTGGCAGGCCAGACAAGTTGCAACCAGCGAGGTCGAGCAGGAGGTTTGAACCGTGATCGCTGGACCGGTCAGGTTCAGCTTGTAAGCCACCTGAGTGGCCATGTAGTCCTTGTCATTGGTGATCATCAACTGCATGCCGTCCAGAAAACCCAGGCGGTCAATGTTGCGGTTGATAAGGTACAAATAGCCCGACAGTTCACAGCCCCCGAAGACACCGATATCGCCTTTGTAGCGATCGGGCACATAGCCCGCATCCTCGAGCGCATGCCAAGCGCATTCCAGAAACAGGCGGTGCTGCGGGTCGGTCAGTTCCGCGTCACGGGGGCTGAACCCGAAGAATTCGGCGTCGAACTTATCGACGTCCTCCAGCAGGGTGGCTTTGTTGACGTAATTCGACAGCT
This sequence comes from Ruegeria sp. AH7, assembly GCF_056541325.1. Classification (NCBI taxonomy): domain Bacteria; kingdom Pseudomonadati; phylum Pseudomonadota; class Alphaproteobacteria; order Rhodobacterales; family Roseobacteraceae; genus Ruegeria; species Ruegeria sp. AH7. The sequence continues at coordinate 360,606 of NZ_JBQFYF010000001.1, forward strand.
CGTGCAGCTCTTTCGGAACCTGCGCGCCTTCCATTTGCTCGGGTGTCAGAGTCGTGACCGCCTCGTGCCCCGTCAGCAGGTTCTGCCATAACTCATCGACACTGGCCGCGCCGGGAAAGCGGCCCTGCATGCCGATAATGGCAATCGACGCCTCATCCGGCGCGATAGAGGTCCTTTGAGTGTTCATTCAGGGCATCATCAACGTAGTCGAAAAGGGTGTCGGCGAAATCCGGGTTGGTAAAAGGAAAGAAATGATCACCTGCAAACAGGCGGCATTCAAAACGGCTGCGCGTGCGGTGTCGCCAACCCAGAATGCTGTGGAATGGCACCTGTGGGTCATTGTCCGAGCCGATCGCAAGGATTGGGCAGGGCAGCGGAGGATGCTTGCTGACGTGGTCAGCCTCATAGGTTTCGAGCAGCGCAAAATCAGCGCGCAAGGCGGGTAGCATGCGGTCCATCAGATCGGTATTGGCTAGCACTTCGGGCGGCGTGCCATTTATGGCTTCAATCTCAGCCAGAAACGCGGACCGAGGCAATCCGGATACATTGCGATCACGCCGTGCCATCTGCGGGGCAGGGCCTGCTACGATCAGCAGGTTGGGCGCATGTCCCTTGGCCGCCAAAACATGGGCAACTTCATAGGCCAGCAGAGCCCCAAAACTATGACCGAAGATGGCAAATGACCGGTCTGTCAAAGGCTGAATCTCGGCAACAATCGACTTGATCAGGTCCGGCCAACTCTCCACGGGCGATTGATCCAAAAGCCGCCCATGTCCCGGCAGGGTGACAGCCCGCACATCCAGAACCGGCGCAAATCCGCTCATCCAGTCGTGAAAGCGCTCAGCCGCGGCGCCTGCATGCGGGAAGCAGACCAACCGACCCGACAGCCCGGCATGGGTAGGGTTCTGCGGAGTCAATGCGATTTCTACACTCACAGCGTCTGTCACCTCTGGTGATACCCACATGCGCGGCGCGCACCCAACCACTGATCTGGCCCAATCATAACATGAAATCAGCGTTTTGGCGTGGCCCGCCTTGGCCCACCTAGGTTCTGGCGTGAATTGGCGGGTAAAATATGCTAGCCTAGCGACACTTTTTGCACAGTTTTCGTGCCAAACGCTTACTCAGGTGCAGCCCGCACCAGAATGGATTTGGAGGTGACTATGCCAGGCGGCGGCAAAGGTGGCGGTGGCAGAAGCACCGTAAACGTCAACAACGGACCTATTAACATCGACTCTGACACAGACGCGGATGTCACAATCAATGGTCTGGACGATATCGGTCTCACGCTGAATGGCGGGCAACGCCCGATTAAGACCGAGACGAAGCTGGAAGGTGGCGATCCGATTAAGACGGAGAGCATTCAGGACCTGAAAATCTCGGAGCCGATTGTCAGCGAAAACACCACCGACCTGACGCTTGAGATCAAGCCTCTATCGGTTGATCTGAAACCCGTAGCGTTGGATCTGTGCACGACTGTCAACTACGGTAAGCTTCCAACCGGCATCATCCGGCAGCCCTATCATCACCATATCGGCGTGACCTATATGGGCGTCGAGTATTACGGCGTGACCTTTAGCGGCGAAAGCAAACAGGTCTACGAAGAACTGCCCTTCCGCCCCTCGGTACAACTGCCGGCGCAAAGCGCGGCCCCTTCGGGTGGCGCAGCTGCGGCCAAACCGAACCCATCTTCGGGCGGCGTGAAAATCCACATCAAATAGGGATGCAAGATGGCGACGGCTGCAAAGAAAAAGACCCCAGATGTCTCACTTCTAGAGCCGCTTGTTCTGGTAGGCGCACCCAGCGCGCTGCATGGTACCTTAGCTCTGGCGAATACAGGTGCCGAACGCAAAGCCCTGCGGGATTTGAAGCTGATAGAGGTTAAGCCCAAGACGCGAGGCGCGAGGGCCCAGCCACTGCTCTCAGCAGATTTGCCACGGGTCAAACTGCGTGCAGGTGCTAGCAAAACTGTTCCGGTCACTGCAGCGCTTAACCCATCAACCCCGCCGGGGGTCTATAAGATGTCCCTGCCGGTTGATGGCACAGACCATCCAGTCGAGGTGATCGTCACCGAGGTTGTCGATTTCGAAATCACACCGGATGAGGTGTTTCTGGTCGGCAAACCGGGGGCCAAGATCAAAAAACTGATGGTGTTCCGAAATCACGGCAACGTTCCGATCGATGTCCCCGCAATCGGCGCGATCCAACTGGATCTGGACCTGCTGCATTGCCGGGCGCAGCGCGAGATGCTCAAGAAACTGCGCGATACGGATCGCACCTTAGATGACGTGATGCGCGCGATGTCGCTGAGCTATGATGCCGAGTTGGAAAGTTTCACGCCGCTGAAGGTCAAGAACGATGCTGCGACCGTTGGCGCGGGAGAGACGGTCTCACAAATCTGGGAATTCTCGATACCGGGCACCATTCCAAAAGGCGTCGATGCCACGGCGATGATCCGGGTTTCGTCTGAAACCGTGACAGTACATATCTTGGCGGTTTGAACGCAGCGCCCGGAATAAGGAGACAAGACCATGCAAAGGACAATCACACGACATTCTGGCGGGTACGATAAAAAGCCCGAAGTCTTCTACGGGTACTGCTATCAGACTCGCGGCATGCGGATGATGGATTTGGATGACTATCTGGGCAATCTGCGAGAAGGCTATGTTCAATTGCAGGCCTATACTCAGGGGGTCTACCGCGTGCCAGATGGAAGGTATTCGGGCGCTTGCAAGGAAGAAGATTGCGGCTGCGACTGCGATACCAAATCTTATGACAGTTGTTGTGATTGCTGCATCTGTGAGGGTGATGTGCTGATCGAAGCCCGCTGTTCGGAACGCCGGGTGATTTCTCTGACTTTCGCCAATGATACACGCCGCACGCGCGAGGTGACGCTATCGCTAAGCAGTTTCACCACCGCCAGTGGGCACGATTTGGGGTGGACGGCCGCCCTGTCTGACACAAAGTTCGAATTGGGCCCCTGCGAAGAAAACGTGGTGCAGTTGGTGGTCAATGTCGATTGCGCTGCCTTCCACAAAAACGGTGGCTCTGGATCCGCGGCGGCGGGGCGAGGCGACAAGAACAAGGAAAGACATCTGGATGTCGATCGATGCGAGGTGGCATATGCCCGGGTCAGTGCGGATGGCTGTATCTCGCGCCCTGTTTTGGTTGCTGTTGCTGTCTTGCCGAACCATTGCGACAGCTATGTCGCTGCATGCAAGTGCGGGTGCTGCTAGGCGGGTATTGCTGGCACCGAATAGGTCCCTTGCCCGTTCGTCGGGCGAAGCCGTACATGTATTTCGGAAAAATCATAGGTCTGTTTGGATAAAGTAGAATCTTACCGATTCCGGCTATGTCGACCTTGAAGCGCGATAGCTTCGCATGTTTGTCTTTTGGAGCATGTGTTTTGCTCACAATCAAACGCTAACAATCTGAGAACGCACATGTTGTCAATAGAATAAGCGCGCGCGCCGGAACGCACCGGAAGACTGCGCGCTACATGTCCAACATGGAGAGACCTGATGAACAAATTTTCGATGCTACTGGGTGGCGCATCTGCAGTGGTCGCTTTGCCCGCATTTGCGGCCGACATTGTGATCGGCGTTCCAAACTGGGCCTCGGTCAACGCAACGGCGCATATCCTTGAGGTTGTGATCGAAGAAAACCTGGGGCTGGATGTCGAGCTTCAGAATGGAACGAACCCGATCGTGTTTGAGGCGATGGACAGTGGGTCCATGCATGTCCACCCCGAGGTTTGGATGCCAAACCAGCAAAACCTGCATGACACTTACGTAAAAGATAACGGCACGGTCGTTATGAACCAAAACCCGGTTCAGGCCGAACAAGGCATGTGTGTCCCGACCTATATTGCCGAACAGCATGACATCAAATCAATCGATGATCTCAGCGATCCGGACAAGATGGCCATTTTTGACACTGATGGGAACGGAACTCCAGAAGTGTGGATTGGTGCGCCTGGCTGGGCGTCCACTGTGGTCGAGAAAATTCGTGCAAAATCGTATGGCTACGACCAAATCTTCGATCTGACTGAGTATGAAGAGACCATCGCCTACGCAAATCTGGCCAACGCCACCAAGGCGGGCGATCCTTGGATCGGCTTCTGCTACAGCCCGCACTATATCTTTGTGACACAGGAACTGACCGTTCTGGAAGAGCCCCCGCATGATCCGGCAACCTGGACCATCGTACAGCCCACGGATGATCCCGATTGGCTGGCTAAGTCTGAGGCGTCCTCGGCTTGGAATGGAGCGACCCTGCACCTGCACTATGCCAAGGAACTGGAAGAGGCATATCCCGAGGTTGCGGCTCTGTTTGCCAACTATCAGATGCAGGGCGATGACCTGAGCGCGATGGGCAAGGCGCTGGCCGTGGATAACGTCGAAGCGGCAGATTTCGCGCGCCAATGGGTGTCTGACAACGAAGACACGGTGATCGGCTGGTTGACCAACTAAGCCAAACACACCCGGGCCGTTGCGAAAAATCGCAGCGGCCCATTTCCTATCTGCCTGGCGCAACGACGCCTTCATGGGGGGCAAATGGACGAATCTGTCGTAAAACTTGAAAATGTCTGGAAAATCTTCGGCAATCGCGCTGCCGAAGCCATGGACGCCGTTCTGAAAGAAGGGCTGACCAAAGCGCAAGTCCTGGAACAATATGGCTGCGTGGTTGGTGTGCAGGATGCCAGCTTCGAAGTCTCGCGCGGCGAGATTTTCTGTATCATGGGTCTGTCCGGGTCGGGCAAATCCACACTGGTCCGGCATGTTAATCGCCTCATCGAACCCACGGCGGGCAAGATCGAAATTCTGGGTAAGGACGTTTCCGCCATTTCCGAGACCGAGCTGCGCCGCATCCGGGCGCAACAGATCGGGATGGTGTTCCAACACATGGCGCTGATGCCGCACCGATCAGTGCGCGACAACGTCGCATACCCGTTGGAAATCCGGAAAGTCTCAAAATCCAAGCGCTGGGCGGTATCCGATCACGCGCTGGGCCTTGTGGACCTGACCGGGTACGAAGACCGCCTGCCCAAAGAATTGTCAGGGGGGATGCAGCAGCGTGTGGGGATTGCACGGGCGCTTGCCTCAGACCCTGAAATTCTACTGATGGACGAGCCGTTCTCGGCCCTCGACCCGCTGATCCGTTTGCAATTGCAAGACCAGTTCAAGGCGCTTGTGGCGCAGTTGAAGAAGACAACGCTGTTCATCACGCATGACCTGGACGAGGCCATTCGCATCGGACACAGGATCGCCATCATGAAGGATGGTGTCATCGTTCAGATCGGCACCCCGGAAGATATCGTGATGAACCCGGCCGACGACTATGTGCGCGAGTTCGTGCAAGGCATCTCAAAACTGAAACTGGTCAAGGCACATTCAATCATGGAGCCGGTCGCTAGCTATTCGGGGTCGCTGGATGGTGCGCCCCGCGCGGATGAGGGCGCAGATCTCGATCAACTGATTGATTTGGCCGTCAACACCGAGATGCCAGTAGTCATCACGGATGCAGGTGCAGACGTGGGTGTCGTAACCAAACCGCGTCTGCTGCGCGGAATTCAGGGGGGCAAAAATGACTGATACAGCCATGGAAATGAAAGTCACCGCCGCCTCGGATATCGAAGTCGACCGCGAGACGCTGGATCAATCGATCCACGAGTTCGCAGGGCCGAACGGCGACTATTACGTCAATGCGTTTCACAAGATCCACGACGCAACCAGCCCGGTCCCGAATACGTTCAACCTTTGGGCTGCCGTTCTAGGGCCGTTCTGGTCGGCCTCGCGGGCCATCTGGGGTATGTTCTGGACCTTTCTGATCCTTGAGATCATCGCCTGGGTTCAGATCGGACGCGGTGCCTGGGGCAATCCCGGCGCGGATTTCGCCGACCGGGCCGCGCGCCAGCAGGAACGCGCGGACGAGTTGCTTGGTCGGGCCGCTGAAGCGACCGCGCAGGCTGATATCGATCGTTTCACCAAATTGGCTGAGAACATCCAGAAAGCGGCAGACACCAGCCTTGAACGCGCGCTTGCTGCGCAGTCTGAAGCGACGGGTATCCTGTTGACCGGACTTCTGATGCTGCTTGTCTTCAAGGTGGTTCAGGGGTTCTATGCCGACCGTATTTACGAGAAGCAGTATTCCAACTGGCGGATCAATCCGGACAGCGTTGAAAGCGGACGTTCGACCCGAAACATCATAATGGGGGCGATCCTAATTGCCGCGATCGGCCCGCTGATCGTTTACAAGTTCACTGTAAATGCATCGCTGCCATTGCTTGATGCCTTCCCAGAACAGGAAGTGTCCGCTGTGTTCTTGGGTGAGGGCGGAGGCACCTTGTTCTCAGCGCTTGCCAACTGGATGGAGGCGCGGATCGATGCTGCTGCCGCCGCTGGGGGCGATGTGTTTGACGGGATCGTTGCAGGTGTCCGTTCGGTTCTGGATGCGCTGACCATTGCGCTGATCGGATCACCTTGGCCGGTGGTCATGCTGGTCATTTGCGTGACCGCGTGGCGCGCGGCTGGTCCTCGGGTCGCGATCTTCACCGCGGCGTCGTTGGCGTATATCGCACTGCTGGGATACTGGGATGTAGCGATGGAGACGGTTGCGCTGGTGGGTGCAGCGGTGATCCTGTGTGTCGTGTTCGGCATTCCACTGGGCATTTGGTTCGGCAAGTCGAAGCGCGCCTATCGCGCAGCTGAGCCGGTGTTGGACCTGATGCAGACACTGCCCGCTTTCGTCTACCTGATCCCGATTATCGCTTTCTTCGGCACGGGCAATCCGCCGGGCATTCTGGCCACGATCATCTTTGGTATGCCCCCCGTGATCCGCCTGACGGCGCTGGGGATGCGCGGAGTGCCGGACAGTATCAAAGAGGCTGCAGTCGCCTTTGGTGCCTCGAAATGGCAGTTGCTGAAGGATGTGGAAATTCCGCTGGCCTTGCCCTCGATCATGACAGGGGTAAACCAAACCATTCTGATGTGCCTGTCGATGGTCGTGATCATCTCGCTGATCGGTGGCGGAGGTCTGGGCAAGGAAATCCTTGAGGCACTGCAATACGCCGCCAAGGGTCCGGGTCTGTTGGGCGGCTTTGCCATCCTGTTCTGTGCCATGGTCATCGACCGGATCGTACAGGGGGCCTTCCGGCGAGAAGACGAAAAAATCTGAACATGCGCGCCCCCGGTTCCCGCCGGGGGCGTTTTTCTGTGAGGGAGAGCGAAATGGTGGATCGTTACGAACAGTCCATGATGGACAACCTGTATTGGTGGGGCGTGCCAACGCTGTTTCGCTGCCCCAATATTGGCCCCGAAGGGCAGGATATCGCCCTGGCGGGCGTACCCCATTCCACTGGCAACGGCACAACCGAGCGGGATCAGCATCTGGGCCCGCGCGCGTTACGCCATGTCTCGGCCGTGCAGCGCCGGGTTCATTCGCTGTTTCAGATCGACCCGTGGACCAGTGCGAAAATCGCAGACGTGGGCGATGTGCCGTTTCCGCGAGCCAATGATAACGAAGCCTGTATCGAGCAGATCACCAAGTTCTACAAAGATATTGATGCAGCAGGTGCGCGCCCGGTTTCGATTGGTGGCGATCATTCGATCACCGGTGGAATTGTTCAGGCGCTGGGCTGTGGCAAGCTGGCGGGGGGCGAGCCGGTGAGCTTTCTGCATTTTGACGCGCATACCGATGTATTTACCAAAGTGGATCACTTCCTGGGCGCCAAGAAATCGGCCGCGCATTGGGGCGCGTATTTGGCTGATCAGGGGCAGATCGATCCAAGCCGGTCCATGCAGATCGGTCTGAGGGGGCATCCGCGTAGTCTGGACTGGCTGCAACCGTCTTATGATTACGGTTATAACATCGTCACGATGCGCGAGTTTCGGCAGCGCGGTCTTGCTGACGTCGTAGCGCAATCGCGAGAGGTTCTGGGTGACCGCCCGGTCTACATCACCTTCGATCTGGATTGCCTCGACCCAACCGTAGCGCCTGCGGTGTCCAATCTGGAACCCGGCGAGAAAGGCTTCGATATTGATGAGGCTGTGGGCCTTCTGCATGCCGCGCGCGGCTTGAACATTATCGGAGGCGACGTGGTCTGCATGATGCCCACCAAGGACAGCCCGAACAACATTACCGCGCTGACAGCGGCTGCGGTGATGTTCGAGATGATTTCGATGATTGCCGAAAACGTCAGTTAGCGCCGCGCATCCACGGCCTGCGCCAGCACACAGAGCAGTTCGAACATCAGTGAAATACCAAGCCATGCCGTGCCCCCGTTTGGATCGAACGGGGGGGCGACCTCGACCAGATCCGCGCCGACAAGGTTCATGCCCGACATCTGGCGAATGACCTGCTGCGCCTGAAAGCTGTTGGGCCCACCGATTTCAGGTGTACCTGTACCGGGGGCGTAGGTTGGGTCGACAAAGTCTATGTCATAGGTGCAATAGGTCGGGGCCGTGCCGACAATCTGCCGAACCTCGGTCATCACGTCGTCTATGCCGCGGTCGAACAGTTCCTCGATGCGGATGATGCGAATGCCTTGCGCCTCGCCCCATTCGATATCCTCGGTATTGTAGGCGGTGCCGCGAATGCCGACCTGAACAAAGCGGTTGGGATCGACCAGACCCTCTTCGACGGCGCGGCGGAACGGGGTGCCGTGGGTGAATTTGTGGCCGCCGAAATAGGTGTCAAACAGGTCGGTATGGCTATCGAATTGTATCAGACCCAGCGGGCCGGACGTAGCAAGCGCGCGCAGCACGGGCAGGGTGGTCAGATGATCGCCTCCTGCCGTCAGCGGGGTGATGCCATCTGCAACCAAGCGGCTATAGAACGTGGTCACGCGATCCAGCGTGTCATCAATGTCCACCGGGTTGGGCGCAACATCGCCCAGATCGGCGCAGTTCAACAAGGAAAACGGGCTGAGGCCGGTCACCGGGTTCATGGCGCGGATCATGGTGGAATAGTCGCGCAATTGCCGGGGACCATGCCGCGCGCCAGGTCGGTTTGTGGTGCCGCCATCCCATGGGATGCCGACGAGTGCCAGATCGACGTCTTTGTATCGCTCATGCTCTGGCGTCAGGCTTGGCAGGCGCATGAAGGTTGGAACACCTGCAAATCGTGCAAGCTCCATCGCTGATACCGGTTGAAAAAATGCGTCTGCCATGGTGCCCCCCGTGATCCTTAACGTCGTGCGACCCTAACCGGCTGGCGATGTGTCGCCAATCGATTGTTTGGGGTTAGTAAAGAATACGAAACCGCTTGCGAATCTCTGCATCCTGCTCGGGCGTCAGATAGGTGGGGTGATGCGTTTGCAAGGTCTCGATGGCCTGCTCGCGGGCATTGGTCCAGGCGTCCTTTGCACCGTCCTCTTGCCACGTGCGCGGCTCGGTTCGGTCTGCAAGGGCGGGGTAGAAATAATCCCGCTCCATCGCTTCATAGGTATGAGAGCTGCCGAGGAAGTGACCATCACCCAGAACCGAATGGCAGATCGCGTCAAACCCAAGGTTTTCCTCAGTCACTTCGATCCCCCGCAGCGCGCGATAGGTATGAGAGTGCATTTCGTTGTCCAGCACAAAGGCTTCAAAACTCGCACCCAACAGCGACGCGGTCATGCCCGAGCTTTCATAGATCAGGTTTCCACCGGCCAGAGCCGCCGCCAGCGAGGTCATGCCCTTCTCAACCCCATATTGCGCGTCAATCGCCTTGGCGTCTGTCATCGAAGCCGCAACGCCCGACGGTAGGCCCAGCCAGTTGATGATCTGGGCCGAGGCGGCGTTCAGGATGGCGGTTTCGCCACTGCCGCCCGCAAAGGCCCCGGTCCGCAGATCGACGATGAAGGGCCAGTTCGAGAACACCATCGGAAAGCCGGGCTGGATCGTGTTGACCATAACAAGGCTCGCCAGCGTTTCTGCCAATGATTGCGCCAGAAACCCGGCCAGCGTCGCAGGCGCGGTTGCTCCGGCCTGTGCGGCGGTAATGCAGGACATCGGGATGTTGTGACGGACGCATTCATAGACAACGTCCACCGCATCTTCGCCATACCGCAGCGGAGAAATAACGGGACTGATATGGGCCTTCAGGAACGGGCGTTCGGAAAACGCTCCGGGACCGCCTGCGGCAATGTCCAAAAGCGAGACAATCGGGGCGACATGCGCGGCCAGGGTGAATGAGGTTGCGACGGGTTTCGTGGTGTTTTTGACAAGCGCATAGGCGGTGTTTACGTCCAGATCCAAAACATCGGGTACGTCTGTCGCAACGCAACAGCGGGTGAACCAACTGACATTTGCAAGCGTGTCCTGCAGGCGGGTGAAATCATGCAGATCGGCAAGGGTTGAGGGGCGATAAACACCGCTCTCAAGGTCCAGCGTCTGAACCGCAGCCCCTCCGGTACCGAAAAACACCCGATCGCCACCGACTGCGATGGATCGTGCTTCGTCTCGGCCATGTAGGGTAAAGGTTTTGGCGGCTGTGCCGATTGCGTTTTCGACCATGCCGCGCGGAAGCAAAACGCGGTCTTGTTCAGCCTCCAACGCGCCCGCCGATAGTAGATCCCTGCACAGCCGATCCGGAACTTCACCCATACCGAGCGTTTCCAACAGGCGAAGCGCGGTATCATAGACGCGGGAAATCTCAGCTTCGGTCAGCGGTTTGTAAAACCCGCCGACCTGTCCCGGTGCACAGGGATCAACCTCGGGCTTGCCGGCCCGTTGCGCATGGCGGGCCTTGCGGCCGCTTCTTCTGTTTCCGTCCGATGCCATGCGCAGGGCGCTCCTCCGTCTTATCTGGGGTCACCGTAGAACTCAGAGATGGCTACCCGCAAAACCAGAAATCAGCCTTTTGAAATCTAAAACCATAGTTTCGATTTTTTCAAACTCACAAAACCCGCGTTGCTGACAGGCCGGGATTGTCGCCACCATCTGAAAGACGCAGGAGGGAGCGCGCGATGAAAACACGCACAAAGGTCGTTGTGATCGGAGGAGGGATCGCCGGATGTTCCACCTTGTACCATTTGACGCAGGAAGGCTGGAGCGATGTGGTTCTGGTTGAACGGAATGAGCTGACATCGGGCACCACTTGGCATTCTGCCGCGCAAGTGACGAATTTCGGCATGAACCAGACGATGGTTGGGCTGAAATCCCACTCGATCCGTTTGTACAAGGAATTGGCCGACGATCCGGATTATCCGATCAACTACCACCACGCCGATGGGGGCATTAGGCTGGCTAATACCGAAGCGCAGATGCAAGGCTATCGCCATTTCACGTCGATGGCACGAGGTATGGATGTCTATTTCGAGGTGATCGACGCTGAGGAATGCGCCCACAGGCATCCTTTGATTTCGACCGACAATCTGGTCGGAGGGCTGTGGGATCCGCTGGATGGCGATATTGATCCGGCGCAACTGTGTCAGGCTTTGGCACGGCGTGCCCGCAAGACGGGGGCCGAGGTCTATCGCAATACACCGGTGACAGGGCTAATCCAGCACAGCGATGACACCTGGACCGTGCAGACAGAACATGGCGATATCGACTGCGACATCGTCGTGAATGCCTGCGGCTATCGCGTAAACGAAGTCGGCGCGATGATGGGGGTTCAGCACCCGGTCGCATCGATGGAGCATCAGTATTTCCTGACAGAAGAGATCGCAGCCATTCGCGATGCAGGCCACCGGATGCCGCTGCTCAGATGTCCGATCAGCGACTACTATTGCCGTCAGGAAAAGAACGGCTTGCTGGTTGGGTTTTACGAACAAGATTGCAAAACCTGGGGCATGGACGGGATTGATCCAAATTTCGTCAACGCCTTATGCCCAGATGATCTGGACCGCGTAACGGACGTTCTGGAGGGGGCCTTCGCCCGGATGCCCGCCCTGATGGAGGTTGGTATTCATACTGTCGTTAACGGCCCGATCACCTACACGATAGACGGCGCGCCTTTGGTTGGGCCGATACCCGGCAAGCGCAATGCATTTTGTATTATCGGCCTACGCGCTGGCCTGGGCGAAGGGGGCGGGCACGGCTGGCTGTTGGCTCAACAGATCGTGCATGGTGAGGCCTGCTATGACACCTGGTGTCTCGACCCGCGGCGGTTCACCGGTCATGCCAATGCCGAGCTTACGGCGCTTAAAGCAATTGAGGATTATCAAAACGAATTCCGATTTCATTTTCCACACGAACATCGCCCCGCGGGACGTCCGGCCAAAACCACGCCTTTAACCCCGGTTTTGGCGGCGGAAGGGGCGGAATTCACTGTGGTGAATGGGTGGGAACGCGTCGACTATATCAAACCCCATCCTGAGTTCGAACCGACCCTCGGTTTCGACTTTGACGAAAGCTTCGACATCGTCGCATCCGAAGTCCAGAACGTGCAAACCAATGTTGGACTGGCGGAGGTGAATGGGTTCAACCGGATCGAGATCACCGGATCGGACCGCCATGCCTTTCTGGACCGCATGTTCTGCGGCACGGTGACGAAACGCGAAGGCCGGGTGGGGCTGGGATACCTTCTGAACCATCACGGAATGATCAAAGCTGAGGCGACGGTTGCAAACCTGCCCGCCAGTGATCGCGGCCCTGCGCGCGTCTGGTATGGCTCGGCGGCGGCCAGCGAATATCATGACATGGATTGGCTCAACCAGCATCTGCGCGCGGGCGAAGATGTGCAGATCAGAAGCCTGACCAACGACCAGACGATCCTTGTTTTGGCAGGCCCAAATGCCCGCGCGGTCTTGGCCGGATGTGCCCGGGGTGATTGGTCAGCAGACGCGTTTCCATGGCTCAGCGTGCGGGAGTGTTTTGTCGGTATTGCACCCGCGACGGTAATGAACTTGAGTTTTTCGGGCGAGCTTGCCTATGAAATCCATGTACCCAATTCATCGCTCTATGCCGCATACTTAGCTTTGCGCCAGGCTGGGCGCGCGTTTGATATGCGCCTGTTTGGCGCGCGCGCGGTCGAGTCGATGCGAATGGAGAAAGGCTTTCTGCATTGGAAAGCCGATCTGATCACTGAATTCGATCCTTATGAGACCGGTTTGGCCCGGTTTGTAAAACCTCAGAAAGGTGATTTTATCGGGCGAGAGGCCTTGGTAGAGCGGCGCGAAAAAGGGCCGTCCAAATGCCTCGTGACGCTTGCTGTGCAAACCGACCAAGCGCCAGCACATGGCGGGGCCTCCGTGATGCAAATGGGGCGTGTGGTCGGGACGGTGACGTCGGGCGAATGGGGGCATCGGACAGGGCTGAACCTAGCCTATGCCTTTGTCGAGCCCGACTGTGCCGACATCGGCACCAAACACGAAATCGACATGTGTGGAACGCGAGTTGACGCAATGATCATCGCGCCTTCGCCCTATGATTCACAGTTTGAGCGAATGCGGAGCTAGGCACTAAATTGCGCAATTTGGCAATTTAAGCCGCCTTCTTGCCCTCAAATTCAACTTCCGCATTGCCGTCTCTGCGATTCTCTGTTTCGGTTTTTCCGAAACAGAGAGGCGGGAGGAGACACGCGGATGTCGAAATCGCTAAGTTTGCGCTGGCTGGAGGTGTTCCAGTTGATCGCCAAGTCCGGATCCATCCAGCAAACGGCGTCTGAAACGGGGTTGTCGATCAGTACCGTTTCGAACCATCTGCGCAGTCTGGAAACCGCGCTGGGGATCGATCTGGTTGATCACGGGCGCCGCCCGATGGGCCTTACCCCTGCAGGCGAAGTGTTCGCGCGATATGTGCGTGAGGGGCTGACCGTACTGAAACGGGGCGAGGCGGAAATCCGGTCTGGGAACTGGCTGCACGCCACATCTCTGCGATTGGCGTTGGTTGATGATTTTGACAACCAGGTCGCGCCGGAACTGTTCCGCTATCTGGCGCAGACGCTTCCCCGGTGTAACTTTCGGCATTTCACCCGTCCGAGCCATGAAATCATTGTTAAGTTGCAGGAGCATAAGCTGGATGCCGGTGTTGCCACACGCCCACCGGGCCGGACAGACGGGCTGATCGAATACCCGTTGCTACGCGATCCGTTCCTGGTCATCCTGCCAAAGACCTATTCCGGCACGGTAGAAGACGTTCTGAAACCAGATGCTGATTTACCGTTCCTGCGGTATTCCCGCGACTACACGATCGGAAAGCAGATCGAAATTCAGCTGACGCGCAGTAAAATTAATCTGCCCAACCGGTTCGAGCTAGAGTGCAACCAGTCCATCGCCGGTCTGGTTGCCGAAGGCAGTGGATGGGCCGTGACCACCGCCGCCAGCTTTCGGCGTGCGCGCAGGTTTCACGATAACATCAACGTGCAGCCCTTTCCCGGCAGAAACTTTGCGCGCACCGTGTCTTTGTTCACGACCGAAGTCTATCCGTCCTCAACGTCGATGCTGATACACCGCGTGCTGAGCAAACTGATCAAGCAAAACTATTGTGACCCAATCTGCACCAGATATCGCTGGATCGAACAGGACTTTCGCGTTTTGCCGCTCGAATCCGCATAGCAAGAGCAGGCGCAGAACCGAACAATCCCTTTGTCCACGGCTTGGTTCGTGCCAGACTGACACGCATACGCAGCGGGATGGCGCAGATGTCTGAACCGAAGTTGAAAGGCTGGAACCATATCCCAGAGGTTCCGATACAGGTTTCCCCCTTTTTCAGGTGGCCGCTCAGACCGCTTTCTATGCTGCGCTGGGTTTGGGAATCCTGGCTGCTGATCTCTGAAAAGCTCATCATCCTTGCAATCTCCTGCGCCTGCTACCTGTGGCTCAGCCCCAGCTTAGAGGAGGCGGCGCAGCTAGAGTTCGGGTGGATCGCGCGGATCTACATTCGAAATCTGGTTCTCATCTTTTGCATCGCGGGACTGCTGCATTTGTGGTTCTACAAATACTCGGCGCAGGGGGACCAGCTAAAATATGATCCTCGGCCTTTGATGCTGAAGGGCAAGCAATTTACCCTGGGCGGGCAGGTACGCGACAACATGTTCTGGACGTTAGGGTCAGGAGTGTTTTTCTGGTCGGCTTACGAAGTATTGATGTTTTGGTCGCTGGCAAATGGCTACGTCCCTTTGGTGACATGGGGTGCGAATCCGATCTGGTTTGTGGCGATCTTCCTGCTGATACCGCTTTGGGAAAGCTTCTATTTCTATTGGATTCACAGGCTGATCCACATCCCGTTTCTGTACAAACACATTCATGCGGTCCACCACCGGAACATCAATGTGGGGCCGTGGTCCGGGCTGTCGATGCATCCGGCGGAACATGCGATCTACCTTGGTTCGGTCCTGATCCACTTTGTGGTCGGAGCGCACCCGCTGCATATCATCTTTCACCTGCAATATTACACGCTGACGGCGGTGACGACGCATACAGGCTTTCAGGGGTTGGTGATCAAAGACAAGAACCGGTTGGCCTTGGGCACGTTCCACCACCAAATGCACCACCGGTATTTTGAATGTAACTACGGCTCGCTCGAGATACCTTGGGATAAATGGTTCGGATCGTTCCATGACGGCACGGTTGAGGCGAACGAGCGTATGCAGGAACGCCGCAAGTCGATCATGGGTAAATAGTCAGGTGGCCCGGCCCAATGACTCTCGGTTGATCACATTGGTTTCCAACCGCAGCGATTGGCCGGTTGAGCCTGTTTCGATCATATCAATCAGCTCGATTGCCGCTTTGCGGCCCATTTCACGATGGGGGACATGCACGGTGGTCAGCGATGGGCGTATGATCCGCGCCAATTCGATGTCATCAAACCCGGTGATCGAGACTTCGTCCGGTATAGAGATGCCCATCTTTTCTGCCTGACGTACTGCACCGACGGCCAAAACGTCGTTGCCGCAAAGAACGGCGGTCGGGCGCTGAGGCAGGGACATCAGCTGCTCGAAAGCGGCCGCGCCATTTTCGATCTCGTAGGTCGTTTCGATCACGTTCAGCGATGTCTCTGGCAGGCCGTTTGCCCGCATTGCATCCCTTATCCCTTCAATCCGAAACCGCGCGCGGTCATTGCCCTGCGTCAGCGCAGATATCGTCGCAAGGCGCGTATGGCCAAGTTGTATCACCTGTTCTGCCAACGCCTGCATCGCCTCACGGTTGTCGAACCCAACCGATGGGGCGCTCTGGTTCGGGGCAAATGACCAGGCCACAACCACCGGGATTTTCTGCCGATCCAGATAGTCAAAGATACGCGGATCGCGGTCATGACCGATCAACAACAGCCCGTCTGCTCCACGTGCGACCAGGGTGCGGATCTGTTCTTCTTCGGCCTCGGGTTGATATGCTGAGCTGGACACCAGTAGGGTATAGCCTTGGTTATGAATCTCTTCCTGAAAGGCCTGTAACCCTCTGGCAAAAATCGCATTTTCCATAGTTGGGATGATTGCACCAATGGTGAAGGATCGCTTGGCGGCCATGACCCTTGCTGCAAAATTGGGGGTGTAGCCCAGTTCGGAAACCGCAGTCATCACCCGGGCGCGCGTCGCCTCGACCACGCGCTTTGGGTCGTTCAAACACCGGGACACCGTGGCCGTAGACACACCTGCCTTTCTGGCGACGTCATCCAAGGTAGGCGCTGACCGGGTTTTTGACATTTTCAAACTCAAGCTTCGATTTCTTTGAACCTTATCTTCTTCGTGGGCCTTGGGGAAGCGCTAATGTAAGCGCTTGCATTTGTGATGTAAGCGCTTACAAATGAAGATGGGCCGATTCTATAGGGAGTCCCGGAAATGTTTCTTGCAGCCTCGATTGTCGTGTTCGTCATCTATTTTGCGAACGTTGCCTTGGGGGCCTTCGCAAATGCTGCAGTTTTCGGGGATGTCGGAGAAATGTTGGTCCTGTTCGCGGCGTCGATCCTGTTCGTTGTCGCAATTCTGAAAAAAGAGGCTGACCGCGATACCGAAAACGGCGGCTGAATTTTCTGCTTGGGAGGGCACTTAATGCACAACGACAAAAACGATCTGGCGTCCGCGGAGCGCCGCAATTTCCTGAAACTGAGCGCCAGTGGCGCATTCACAGCCGCCCTCGTCGCGGGCGCTGGCGGGGTGCTTTGGTCATCCGAGGCCGCAGCACAAACCGCCAAGGAAGAAAGCGAGCGTGAAAAGGCGGCCGATCATGTGATGACCGTTGCAACCGCTTATGTGCTGGGCGCATCGCGCAGCTATCCGATCATGCAGTTGGACCTGAAGGAAAACATCCAAAATGCAACCAACGGCAAAGTCTATGTCAAATTGGCGCCGGGTGGTCAGCTGGGCGCAGGTGGCTCACTTGTACAGAAAGTGCAGGGTGGAACCATTCAGGCCGCGCAGCATTCGCTGTCGAACTTTGCGCCGTTTGCCTCGACGGTTGACCTGATCAACATGCCGTATCTCTGCGGCTCGAACCAGCGCTTTACCAATCTAGTACACTCTGACACCTGGAAGAATGAGGTTCACCCGAAAGTCGAGGCTGCGGGCTTTAAGGCGCTGTTCTATGTCGTCATCGATCCTCGCGTGGTTGCAGTGCGTCAAGGCGGCGATGCCGTGATCACGCCCGGCGATATGAGTGGGATCAAGTTCCGCGTGCCAGGCTCGAAGATGCTGCAGCAATACTACCGAATGGTCGGTGCCAACCCGACGCCTGTCGCCTGGGGCGAGACCCCCTCGGCCATCAAGCAGGGCGTGGCGGATGCGCTCGACCCATCGGTGGGCGCGCTGTTTGTCTTTGGCTTCAAGGACATACTCAGCCATGTGACCTTTACGCAGGCAGTTCCAGACAGTCAGGTTTATTCCTGTAACCTGGAATGGTTCAACTCGATGCCCGCCGATGTGCAGGAAGGCATCATGTGGGGTTCGGAAATGACCAGCCACCAAAACCTGTCCAAGGTTCCTTCAGCACGCGCCTATGCCATGGCCGAGCTGAACAAGGCGGGCGTCCAGTTTCACTCACTCAGCGACGATCAGCTGGCCGAATGGCAGGACGCAGGCGGCTATCAGAATGCTGACTGGGATCCGTTCAAGACCGAGCTGGCAGGATCGATGGACAACTTCGAGAAACTGGTCGAAGCAGCCGGTACGCAGGGCAAATACTACGTCCACGACGCCTAAGGCGATCTAGGCGGGTGCGCCGTGGCGCACCCGTTTGCTCCACAATAAGTAGCATGTTGAAGCTGTTATCGTGACCGCATTCTGAAGTGCTGCCAAGAATTGGAACCGGACATGACTGTACTTCAGAAAATAGACCGGGACGCCGAGCGCTGGCTACTGCTGGTGTTCTACGTGATGCTGGTAATCACCATGGCAATCGAGGTGCTGCGACGCGAAATTTTCGCCTATTCCTCGATCTGGGGCGAAGAGATCGTCCGGTATTCCTTTATCTACCTCGCATGGATCGGAGCCGCCGCCGCCGTGAAGGAACGCGCGCATATCCGCATCGATGTGATCATGCATTACCTCGGGCCGCGTCCCAAGGCGCTGCTGTATATCTTTGGCGATCTGGTCATGTTCGTTGTCGCGATCATCGCCCTTTATTGGTCTTACGAGGCGGTGCATGTCTCGGCCAAGTTCGGCTCGGTCACTGATGGTCTGCGGATTTCGAAAGTTTGGTTCCTGATGGCGGTGCCCACCGGATTTGCGCTGATGATCTGGCGTCTGATCCAATCCCTGATGCGCGACCTGAAATCCCTTCGTGACGGCACACCCGTCTTCGAAGGCGACAAGCTGTTTGACTGAGGAGATCTGAGATGCTTTGGAATACCCTCAATCAAACGGTCGAATTGGGCTGGGATTTTTATCTGCCCGTGATCCTGTTCGTGGGTCTGATCGCCATGGCAGTGCCCGTCTGGGCGGCGATCGGGTCTGCTGCGATCCTGATGCTTGTCATGTCCGGCGACCTGCCGCTGAGCCTCGTGGGCGAAAGCCTGTTCACCGGCATTGATGCCTTTGCCCTGACTGCTGTGCCCTTGTTCATTCTAACCGGGGATGTGCTCGTGCGCACCGGGTTATCGCGCAAGTTTCTGGACGTGGCCGAGGCGCTGACCTGTTTCGCCAAGGGCGGCTTCGGCTCGGCCACCGTGCTGGTCTGCGGCATGTTCGCGGCGATCTCGGGCTCGGACGCGGCAGGTGCTGCTGCCGTGGGCCGGATGACGATCAACCGTCTGGTCGAAAGCGGCTACCCGCGCCCCTATGCCTGTGCACTGGTTGCGGCGGGGGCCTGCACCGGCATCCTGATCCCGCCGTCGATTGCCTACATCATCATCGGGCTCGTGCTGGGTATATCTGCCTCGACCCTATTCCTTGCGGCGCTGATCCCCGGTCTGGCCATTCTGGTCTCGATCCTGATCACCAATATCATCATGAACCGCCTTTATGCCTATGAAGGCGGCGGCATGATGACGATGGGTGAATGGCTGGCCAATCTGGGCAAGGCGCTGAAATCCGGCTGGTACGCCTTCATCGTGCCGGGCATCATCTTCTACGGCATCTTCTCGGGCCGTCTGACCCCGACCGAGGCCGGTGCCACGGCAGTTGTTGTCACCATTATCATGGGCTTCATACTGCGCACGCTGACGCTGGCCGATTTCCCGTCAATGCTGGTCAGCTCGGCCAAGGTCAACGGGGTGATCCTGCCGATCATCGCCTTTTCGGCCCCACTGGCCGAGGCGCTGGCGATCATGGGTGTGCCGCAGGGCTTTGTGACCTCGGTTACCAATCTGACCGATGACCCGTACTTGCTGATCTTGCTGATGATCGGAATTCTGATCGCGGCAGGCTGTGTGATGGAAACAACGCCGAACATCGTGATCCTTGCGCCGATCCTGAAACCTCTGGCCGACAATATCGGCATGAACGAGATTCAGTTCTGCATCATGATGATCACCGCCCTGGGCGTGGGCTTCATCACCCCGCCGCTGGGCCTGAACCTGTTTGTTGTTTCCGGGATAACCGGAGAATCAATCCTAAAAATCGCAGCCCGTGCCGTTCCCTTTGTCTTGACCATGCTGATTGTGGTTCTGTTGATCGCGTATGTACCCGCAGTTTCAACCACATTGCTCCCTGAAATCTACCAATAGGATTTGCTGAATATGCCGCGTGACTATCTGAAAAAGGCAACCCTGACGGCGCAATCTCATGCGTCCGAGGTGCACGATACGGTCAAAACCATCCTGTCCGATATCGAGGCCGGGGGTGACGCCAAAGCGCTGGAATATGCCGCCAAATTCGACAAGTTCGAAGGCAATGTCCTGATGACTCAGGACGAGATCGACGCGGCCATCGCCTTGGTGCCCGAGAAACTGAAGGCCGATATCCGATTTGCCCATGACAACGTGCGCCGCTTTGCTGAAACGCAAAAAGCCACCGTGTCGGATGTGCAGACCGAGATCGTGCCGGGCGTTGTCGCGGGGCAAAAAGCCATCCCTGTAGATGCGGCAGGGTGCTATGTGCCTGGTGGACGCTACAGCCATATCGCCAGTGCGATTATGACGGTAACCACAGCCAAAGTAGCAGGGTGTCGCCATATCACCGCGTGCTCTCCGCCCCGTCCGGGCGAAGGCGTCGCACCTGCGATCGTCTACGCCGCGCATATCTGCGGAGCCGACAGCATCTTGGCGATGGGTGGTGTACAAGGCGTGGCTGCCATGACCTATGGCCTGTTCGGATTGCCACGCGCGAATATTCTTGTCGGGCCTGGCAACCAGTTCGTGGCCGAGGCAAAGCGTATTCTCTACGGCAAGGTCGGTATCGACATGATCGCGGGCCCGACGGACAGCTTGATCCTGGCCGATGGCAGCGCAGATGCACATGTGGTCGCGACCGATTTGGTCAGTCAGGCCGAGCACGGGTATAACTCGCCCGTTTGGTTGGTGACTGATGATCGGGAACTGGCGCAGAAGGTGATGGAGCTTGTGCCCGCGCTGATCGAAGACCTGCCGGAACTGAACCGCGAAAACGCATCTGCTGCTTGGCGCGACTATGCCGAGGTGATCGTTTGTGCGGATCGTGAAGAAATGGCGGCCTGTTCCGACGACTATGCGCCTGAACACCTGACCGTTCAGGCTGAGGATCTGGATTGGTGGCTGAACCGGCTGACTTGTTATGGCTCGCTGTTTCTTGGCGAGGAAACCACGGTGTCCTACGGTGATAAAGCCACCGGGACCAATCATGTTCTGCCCACTTCAGGCGCGGCCAGCTATACCGGTGGCCTGAGTGTTCATAAATATATGAAAATCGTGACATGGCAGCGGGCAACGCGTGAAGGGTCCAAGCCTATCGCAGTCGCTACCGCCCGCATTTCGCGTCTGGAAGGGATGGAGGGTCATGCCCGTGCCGCTGATGTGCGTCTGGCCAAGTATTTCCCGGATGAGCAATTCGACCTGACCGCAGATGGATGACCCACGCGCGCTCTTTGATCTGACAGGGCGCGTGGCCTGTGTCACCGGTGCAAGCTCGGGGCTGGGGCGTCGCGTTGCTTTGGTGCTGGCACAAGCTGGTGCTAAAGTCGTCGGCATTGCACGGCGAGCCGATGCGCTGTTTCAACTATGCGATGAGATAGGGGCAAATGCCGCCGCCGTGACTGCCGATGTTGCGGAACGTGAGAATGTTGGGGCTCTGGTGGACGAGATCTCGTTGCAGTTCGGCCCGCCCGACATTGTCGTCCACGCCGCCGGGGTGAACACGCGCGAGGCGGCGGATGATGTGACCGGGCAGGGATGGGATGCGACTCTGGCCCTGAACCTGAGCGCGCCATTTTTCCTGAGCCAGGCGATGGTGCCCGCGATGAAGGAAAAAGGCTGGGGCCGGATTGTGAATTTTGCCTCGCTGCAAACCACACGCGCCTTTCCCGCCGGCATCGCCTATGGCGCGACCAAGGCCGGGATCGGGCAATTGACCCGCGCGATGGCCGAGGCATGGTCGCCCTACGGCATCACCGCCAATGCCATTGGGCCGGGGTTCTTCCCGACTGAGCTGACGCAGGCTGTGTTTGATAACCCGGATCGTGCCGCGCGAAACGCCGCTCAAACCTGCACTGGGCGCAACGGCCGTATGGAAGATATCGACGGGCCGATCCTGTTTCTGTGCTCGAAAGCCTCGGATTATGTCACTGGGCAGGTCCTCATGGTTGATGGGGGGTTCACTGCGAAATGAAAGCGCTTGTGTATGAGGGGGTCGAAGAGGTTGCGTATCGGGATATGCCCGACGCTGTACCCGGCATGGACGAGCATCTTATCCGTGTCCAGGCGGTTGGCATCTGCGGCTCGGATATGCATGCCTATCTCGGGCATGATGCCCGGCGTCCGGCACCGCTGATCCTCGGCCACGAGGCCGCGGGTGTAATCGTCGGCGGCCCGCGTGATGGTACGCGCGTGACGATCAACCCGCTGGTGTCCTGCGGGCTGTGTCCGGCTTGCACCTCGAGCCGGGAAAACCTTTGCCCGCAGCGCCAGATTATCTCGATGCCTCCACGCGAAGGGGCCTTTGCGCAATATGTGTCGATGCCCAACCGCAATCTGGTTGAAGTGCCAGATGGTGTGCCATTGGACAAAGCCGCCTTGGCCGAACCCTTGGCCGTCAGCTGGCACACTGTTCGACTGGCCGTTGAAGCGTTGCATCCGGCCAGCGAAAAACGCGCATTGGTTTTGGGCGGCGGCGCCATTGGTCTGGCTGCAGCATTGGCTTTGAGAGCGATGAGCATTGAACATGTGACGCTGGTTGAGCCGAACGCTGGACGACGCACATTCTTGCAAGGGCTAGGATTTCGCGTCCTAGATGAAGCCGCAGGAACCTATCCGATTGTGATCGATGCGGTCGGTTATGCAGCGACGCGCGCGACGGCGTCGGCCTGTGCAGAACCTGGTGGGGTAATTGCGCATGTCGGCTTGGGTGAGGATACAGGCGGGCTGGATATCCGTCGCATGACCTTGCAGGAAATCACCTTTATCGGCACGTATACCTACACCGCCGAAGATTTCCGCCAAACGGCCCAGGCCATATTCGATGGGCGTTTGGGTGACTTAGACTGGACCGAAGCGCGCCCTCTGTCCGAAGGGGCGCAGGCGTTTCGCGACCTGCGCTCTGGCGTGGTTACCGCGCCAAAGATTATCCTGGACCCGTGGGAATAGACCGGGCTGAAAAGGAGATTGATATGTATAAGAAAGTTCTTGTTCCTATGGCGCTGGATCACGGCATCTCGCAGCACACGCTTGAGGTTGCCCGCGCCCTGTCTGAAGACGGGGCCGAGATCATTGCCTTGCATGTCTACGAGATGCCTCAGGGCTCGGTCAGCGCCTATCTGGACAAAACACTGGTCGCTGAAGGGTTCGAGCGTGCCCGCCGCCAGTTGCTGGACAAGGTCGAAGGGCTGGATGGTGTGACTGCCGAGATTGTCAAAGGACACACGGCACGCACCATCATCGACTATGCCGACAGCAACGGTATCGATTGCATCGTGATCGGCTCGCACAAGCCGGACCTGAGCGACTATTTTTTGGGATCGACCGCCTCGCGCGTCGTTCGCCACGCACACTGTGCGGTGCATGTGCATCGCAGAACCTGAATATCGTCAATCGCGCATACCGCGCCCTAAACAGGACCAAAAGCTGGACCATGAACATAGACAAGAAGATCACTGACGATCTGGTGGCGAACGACATCTCGTTCGTGACCACCGTCCCCTGCAAGCAATTGGCTGGAGTGATAGAAGAAATCGACCAGCGCGATGAGATTTTTCACATCCCGTCGAACAAGGAAGACGAAGGCATGGGCCTGTGCGCAGGTGCCTGGATGGGTGGCAAACGCCCTGCCATCATCATGCAGAACACGGCCATTGGTGTGACGATCAACACACTGGCCACGCTGATCCAATATTACCGGATGCCGCTGCCCATGCTGATCTCGTATCGTGGGGAATTGCGTGAACCGGTGGCCTGTCAGGTCGAAATGGCTGTGCATACCAAGGCGTTGTTGGCACAGATGAACATCCCGACCTACCACTTCCACAATCAATCTGATGTCGAAGAGCTCGACATGATCCTGAAATACACATTCATGTGCAACAAACCGGTTGCCATTCTGACCGATGCGAACTTTTGGGGAGGCTATGGCGACCAATGATCCGTTCTGAGATTCTGAAAGAAATCGCCCCGATCCTGCGAGACCAACTTGTGGTCTGCAACATTGGTATTCCCAGCCAGGAACTGCACGCCATAGATGATCAGCCTACGAATTTCTACATGCTGGGCACCATGGGTTTGGCTTCATCCATTGGTCTGGGTCTGGCTTTAGCGCAGCCTAAACCGGTGATCGTGATTGATGGGGATGGCTCGATCCTGACCAATCTGGGTACGTTGCCGACGATCGCCAACAACGTGGCGGATAACTATATCCTGCTGATCGTCGACAACGGCTCATACGGCTCAACCGGGGATCAGCCAACCTATGCGGGTCAGAAAACCTCTCTGACGAAAATGGCGCAGGCTGCCGGGTGTGAACGCGTTATCGAATGTGCCGCCGAGGATACGGGGCGCGTGCTGCAAGAGGCGCTGGATAGCAAACAGATGACCATTATCGTCAGCAAATGTGAAAGCGGCAACGCCAAGATGCCGGTTATCACGATGGACCCGGTGGTGATCCGTGACCGCTTTATGAAAGCTGTCGAGGCCTGATGGTCGCAAGCGACATTCATTCAGCCGAAGACGCCCGCCGCCTTGCGCGGCGGCGTTTGCCTTGGATGGTGTTCGACTATATCGATGGTGCTGCGGGGGCTGAGGTCGGGGCCGCGCGCAATCGGTCCGCCCTGGATGCAATGACCCTGCGCCCACGTATCCTGCGGGATGTGAGTGAGCGGTCATTGGCAAGCTCGGTCTTCGGCAAACTCGCACAACGTCCCTTTGGCATTGCGCCCATGGGGATGTGCAACCTGTCGGGCCCGGGGGCTGATCTGATGCTGGCCCGTTTGTCTGCCCGCTTTTCGGTGCCGTTGGGCGTATCGACTGTGGCCTCCACCCCGATGGAAAAGATGCTGGAGGTGTCCGAGGGCAATGCCTGGTTTCAGCTATATTTCAGCGGGGATGGATCAGGAACCTCTAAGCTTGTGGATCGGGCGAAGGCTGCGGGATACGACACACTTGTTCTGACTGTCGATGTCCCCGAGGTTGGGCGCAGGCCCCGAGAGTTGCGGCACGGGTTCCGTATGCCGTTCCGGTTGGGTCCCCGTCAGTTTCTGGACTTCGCGCTGCATCCGCGCTGGTCCTTGTCGACCCTGGTGCACGGTAAGCCGCAAATGGCCAATTTCCTGATGGACGGGTACGAGTTTGACCGAACCGAAAGCCGCGCCAAAGCAGATTGGGACACGCTGGCAAGCCTTCGGGATCGGTGGTCGGGGCATCTGGTGGTCAAAGGTGTATTGGATGTCGAAGACGCGGTTGCTCTCAAGGCTGCCGGGGTGGATGCCATTCAGGTCTCCAGCCACGGCGCCCGGCAACTTGAAAGCGCACCGGCCCCATTTTCCATCCTGCCCGAAATCCGCACCGCAGTCGGAGAAACATTTCCGCTGTTCTATGATAGCGGCCTACGTTCCGGCGAGGATGCGTTGAAAGCCCTTCTCACAGGCGCGAACTTCACTTTCTTCGGCCGGATCCTGCAATTCGCCATTGCAGCGGGGGGCGAAGAGGGGCTGCACCAGCTGTGGCAGGTCCTCAGCGATGAGATGAGCATTGCCATGGCCCAGATCGGTGCCACTCAGATCGCGCAAGCGGCAGATCAGAACGCCCGTCAGCCTTAGATCAAAGTGCGGTCGTTCTTAAGGTGTCGCTGCACCATATTGCGAACTTTACGACCTTTGGATGGAATGTGTCGCGCGGATCGTGCAACATACCCGGGCAGCCTAAGGTCGGGGAAAAGCTCAAGAATCTCGTCGCGTGCAGCTTGGGGTAAGCTGTCCATGGCCTGCGGGCCCGTAAACAGGCTTTCTGACGGAGCTCCTTCAGCAAACACAACCTCATGGCGGTCAAATAGCATGTGGTAGTAAGTGACCGACTGGGCGTTGTCTTCACGGTTGATACCCGGCAGGTCGGTCAGCATATGAGCGGGCACCAGAACTTCTGCGGCGTCGAACATCCGGGTGGCAATGGGCGAACGCACCAGCATTCTGTGTTGAGGCGACACCAAGAGGTCTCGGCATGGCAACCCTCGGCCCAAAGCACCAGCCTCAATGCGTATCGGTTTGAGCTTGGGTTTAGCCGCCAGCGCTGCCCGATCCAGTTGAGTTGACCCAATCCAGCGAATGATCTGATCCCCGTGATCAGCTGTGCAAACCAAATCACCAGCACTTAGGGAGTCGATCGGTTTCAGCCCCGACGGCGTTGCAATCAGAGTGCCAGCGGCAAAACAGGGCACATCGATAATTGAGGTTGGATCGGTCGTATCAGGCGCGTTTGTTGGCGTGACATTGACGACCTGAATGTTGTAGGTCACGCCCGGGTCCAGTGGCTCAGACGTGATGTATCCGACCAGGGTGCCCTCGACTTCAACGGCATAGACCGTGATGTTGCCGCCACCGGGCACCGTCAGGATATAGGATTCCTCGAGATAGATGTCGCCGCTGGCAAAGGTTGTCGACCCGTCCAGATTGGTAACAACGCCTGTTTGCGTCGCGTCATCCCCGTTTTCGTCGCTGAACCGATCGCCGTTAAACACGGTTCCCGTGTCGGGCAGCGGGTTGCCCCCGTTCAAAATGGTGCCACCTGCCGCGTCCTCGACATCAAAGATCCTGCGATCAGTCGCTGGGTCATAGCTTGTGGATAAGGTGATGGTATCCTGGCCGAAAAAATTTACTGAAATGACATCCGGCGCGTAGCCGATATATGAATAGTTTGCCATGACTAAACCTGAAACTCTTCCACTGGGTAAAACTTTGTCATTGTTTGGCTCTCTAAGATGTTGCGGGATGACATCCAAAAGCAACCAAGCAGCGCCACGCTTATAGCTTGTTTAAGGCGAATTATAGGCGGCATTCCTGAAAAATTGGGTGGGCCAGTCAGAAATCCCATAACAATTTGTAAACAAATTGAGATCGACGACTGCGATCTTGGACCCTCGGGTGGGATGGACGGGGTAGAAATCACTCACGCGCCACACGCTGGCGTAAAAACCTCACACTGAGGGTTCGGATTGGAATATGTGTTTCACATCACCGGTGTTTCGGAACACGATTACAAAACCGCAATAACAGGACGGGACCTTGGCCGAGACTTCTGCACGTGAGGCAATATTTCTGAACGGCAGTCTGATGCGCCACGTGACGCGCATGTCGCTGACCACCAGTATCGGATTGATGGCCATTTTCGCCGTTGATTTCGTCGACATGATCTTCATTTCAATGCTGGGAAATGACGCCTTGGCTGCGGCGGTGGGATATGCGGGTACGCTGCTGTTTTTCACCAACGCGATCAATATCGGGCTGTCTATTTCAGCAGGCGCGCTTGTCGCGCGTGAGCTTGGTGCTGGTCAGCCTGAACAAGCCCGCAACTATGCCTCCAGTGTGGCTGTGATTGGTCTGATCCTGGGGTTGGCAGTCTCTGCTCTGGTGCTGTTAAACATCAGCTTTCTGCTATCTTTGCTTGGAGCCGAGGGCGAGGTTCTGAGGCTGGCAACCCGCTATGTCTCGATCATTCTGCCCACGATGTGGGTGATGTCGATTGCGATGGCATCCATGGCGGTTCTGCGAGCGCACGGGGATGCGCGCCGGTCGATGATGGCGACGATCTATGGTGGTGTCGTGAACGCGGTTCTTGACCCGATCCTGATTTTCGGGGTCGGGCTTGGGCTGGATGGTGCGGCGATTGCATCCGTGATCGCGCGCGTTTGTATGCTGGCCGCCGCCCTTTGGCCCGCCTTGCGGGTGCATCAGGCCTTTGCGCGACCCTCTGTGAGACAAGTGGTACAGGATATCCGGCCTGTTCGGGCCATTGCGATTCCGGCGGTGCTGACCAATGTGGCCACACCAATCGGCAATGCCATTGTCGTGCGCGAGATTGCACAATACGGAACAGACGCCGTCGCCGGTATGGCAGTGATCGGGCGGTTGCTACCCGTGGCGTTTTCGGTGATTTTTGCGCTGTCGGGCGCCATTGGTCCCATTATCGGACAGAACTACGGGGCCGAGAAATTCGACCGTGTTCGTGCAGCTTATCTGGCGGGTATCAAATTTACTGCGATCTATGTTCTGGGTATGGCTGCGATCCTGTTTCTGCTGCGCGCACCGATTGCGGATTTGTTTGCAGCCCAGGGTGAAACCCGCACGCTGATTTACCTGTTCTGCGGCCCGCTGGCCCTCGCATCGTTCTTCAACGGGGTCATCTTTGTCGCAAACGCCAGTTTCAACAATCTGGGCCATCCGGTTTATTCAACCTGGATCAACTGGGGTCGTCACACGTTGGGCACCTGGATATTTGCGACGATCGGGTCAAGCCTTGCCGGGGCATCTGGTGTTCTGCTGGGCCAAGCATTCGGTGGTGTCATTTTCGCCGTGATCAGCTGGGGTCTGGTCATGCGCGTGGTGTCCGGTCTGCAACGGACGCAAAGGGCCGAGCCCTTCGCGGATCAAAACCGCATCCATTCGCTGTTTGGCCGTCGGGGTTGGTAGCTGCCTCAGTTCCCCTGATTGCGTGCCTGCAGACGCTCAAGGTTCACAACGGTCGACAGCATCAGCCGATCATGGCTCCAGTCGTGCCTTTGCTGAACGGACGCCGACCCAACGGCTAGAAGACTGGCAAAGATCAGCGTCATACCCAGGAAGAAAACGGGCAGGGGGGCCACGGCCTGCGGCGCTTCGGTCAGGGCCAGAACCCTCTGACGCAACACATGTTTGGCTTTGCCGCCGCTGACCAGGGCAACGTTCAGGACACGTGGGTGGCCGACTGACACGGTGCGGGCACAATAGTCCAGCAAACAGGTGGTGTATTCGCGCGAGTCGATCCGTTTGCGTGCGACCACGGACTGATCACAGGCCAGCTCGCGCAGGCGATCAAACTGGTATTTCAGGACCAGATAGGCCGGGTTCCAGAACAGAAGTGGACGCAGCAGTTCGAACCCAAGCTCCCACTCTACATCTCCCGCGCGGATGTGCTGAAATTCGTGTGCCAACGCAAAGCGTAACTCGCGGGGGGTATCCAGTAGATGGCTGGGAAGCACCACGTGACGACGGCGCAGGCCGCGCACGGCGAACGGAACGGTGATACGATCAGATAGGCGGATATCAACCTTGTTTGACTGCCGCCAGAGAAAGCTGGTCTCGACCGTGGCGCGAATGGCAAGCGCGTCACGTGTGACACGCAGCGCCAGCACAACTGCTACACAGGCCAATACGGACAACACAAAGGTGATGGCGGTCGATTGACCGGACAGGACCTGATCCAACCAACGCTCGCGGGTGTTCAGCAACGCTTCGAATTGGGTAGCGGGCATTGCAATCTCGCCGCGCAGATAGGCGGCTACCGCAATATCGCCGAGTGCTACAGCCCGATCCGGCCAGATGAGGCTGGCCATGGCGGACACGCCAAACGCCAGCAGCGGGCTGGCCAGAACGCAGAGACACAACACCTTGAACGCGCGCAGCTGAGCGATATAGCCGCCGCGCAGTGATGTGCGGGCCAAAGCAGCGCGTGCGATCACCCAGATCACAGCGGACAGGCCCAAAACGATATTCATTTCTAGATAAGCGTCGAGTACCGGTTTAACCGCGGTCATGTTGCAGTCTCCTCTCTACCAGTGCTCGAATCTCCTCCAGATCGGTTTCGCTCAGACCTTCATCATCCACCAGTCGCGCGACCAGTGAGGCGGGCGTGTTGTCAAACAACGTCCGCGACAGGTTTTGAAGTGAGCGTGCCTGATACCTGTCCTTGTCCAGAAGCGGCCGGTAGATCAGGGTCTTGCCGTCCTTGCGGCTTTCGACAAATCCCTTTTCGTCGAGTATGCGCAGGATCGTGGCGCCTGATGTATAGGCCAGATTCCGTTCCGGGGGCAGGCGACCTAAAACATCACGCACCGAACCTTGCCCAAGCGCCCAGAGCTCGTTCATGAACTCCAGTTCAACTTCGGTCAGCAGGTTTGTCGTCTTTTTCTTACGCATTGATCTCGGTGTCGTCATGTTTGGTCTGCCTGTCAGACAAGCATCCTTTCGCTGTTTCGCAAAGCTTAAACTTTCCAGAAGACGAAGATGCCCCAGCCAATGGAGAGGAAAAGCGGGGTCCAGACGGGCTGACCGACCAGCCCGAGCCAGGCGAGGAAGATATAGGCCGAACCCAATAGCGTGATAAACAGCCTATCGCCCAGCGTGGTTGTCAGGCCCAACACGCCACGCCGTTCGATCCCATCGCGGTACTTGAAACCTTCAAGCAGGCCGATCAGCGCGATGGCCGAGAAAATGCCGACGAACAGGGCCAGTGTTGCCGGTGTCCAGGCCATCCAGAAATCGGGCCAAAGGGGATCGGTCCACGAAAAGCCTTTTTCCTCTTGTTGGCCAACGCTGCCCCAGCCAGCTTGCTGGGCGACGGCGATAGTTGGGAGGAAGGGGAGGGCAAGAAGAAGTTTGCGCATATCGAACCTCACACGCGTCCCATCGCGAACCCGCGCGCGATGTAGTTGCGGACAAACCAGATGACGATGGCGCCGGGAATGATGGTCAGGGTCCCGGCGGCTGCCAGCAGACCCAGCTCATATCCCGCGCTCGAGGCGGTGCGGGTCATCACAGCAGCGATGGGTTTGGCCTCAACCGCGGTAAGTGTCTTGGCCAGCAGCATTTCCACCCACGAGAACATGAAGCAGAAGAAGGCTGCTACACCCACGCCCGCTTTGATATTGGGCAAGAAGATCGTCACGAAAAAGCGTGGAAAGGAATAGCCGTCTACATAGGCGGTTTCGTCCAGTTCCTTCGGGATACCGCGCATGAAACCTTCCAAAATCCACACCGCCAGTGGCACGTTGAACAGCGTATGCGCCAGCGCCACAGCCAGATAGGTGTCGAACAGGTGGATCGACGAATAGAGCTGAAAGAACGGCAGCGCGAACACCGCCGCCGGGGCCATCCGGTTGGTCAGCAGCCAAAAGAATAACTGCTTATCGCCCAGGAACCGATAACGCGAGAATGCATAGGCCGCAGGCAGAGCCACACAGACCGAGAGCACCGTGTTGATCGTCACGTAGATGATCGAGTTGATGTAGCCCCAGTACCACGTGGGATCGGTGAAGATGGTGATGTAGTTTTCCAGCGTAAAGGTCTGGGGAAACAGGGAAAAGCCCGACAGGATCTCGTTCGTGGTCTTGAAGGACATCGCCACCAGCCAATAGATCGGCAGCATCAGAAACGCGATATAGAGGATCGGGATAAGGGACCGCTTCTTCATTGCGCGTCATCCTTTGTCATCAGAGTGTAGAAGACCCAGCTGACCAGCAGCGTGATGGCGAAGTAGATCAAGCTCATCGCCGCTGCAGGGCCAAGGTCGAACTGTCCCAGCGCGATCTTCACAAGGTCGATCGAGAGCAGGGTGGTCGAGTTTCCGGGGCCGCCGCCGGTCAGAACGAAGGGCTCGGTATAGATGTTGAAACTGTCCATAAAGCGCAGCAGAACGGCGATGGTCAGGACGGTCTTCATCTTGGGCAGTTGGATATAGCGGAACACCGACCATGGGCTGGCACCGTCGATCTTCGCGGCCTGATAGTAGGCATCCGGGATCGATACGAGGCCCGCATAACACAGCAGCACAACCAGCGACGTCCAGTGCCAGACATCCATGACGATGACGGTGATCCAGGCCGATAAAGGCTGTTGCGTCATGTCATAGTTGATGCCCAGAATATCATTCAGGAAGTAGCCCAGCAGGCCGATCTTGGGCAGGGTGAATATGTTCCACATCGAGCCAACCACGTTCCACGGGATCAGCATCGGCAGGGCCATCAGGACCAGACAGACTGGAACCCAGAATCCTTTGCGCGGCATGGACAGGGCGACGATGATGCCCAGTGGCACCTCGATCAGCAGGATCAGAAAGGTGAACAGGAACTGCCGCCCCAACGCGGCTTGGAACCGGTCGGATCGCAGGATCTGTTCGAACCAGCCGAGACCTTCCCAGAAGAACTGGTTGTTGCCGAAGGTTTCCTGCACCGAGTAGTTGACCACCGTCATCATCGGCACCAGCGCGTTGAACGCAACCAGTGCCAACACCGGCAGGACAAAGAACCAGGCTTTTTGGTTTTCTGTTCTCATCAGCTGCGCTCCTCGGTTGCGATCCAGCCGTCGCGGTAAACGCGGGATTGTTCTGGTTTGAATTGCAGGAAGACCTGTGAGCCCGGATTGGGTGCATTATGTTCGGTCACGGCTTTAAGGGCGGTGTTACCGACCATGGCGCTGACGACGTAGTGGCGACCGATGTCGGACACTTTGGTCACCTGCGCCGGGATGCCAGTGTCGCCAAAGCCCACATATTCGGGGCGGATACCCAGATCAGTGCGACCACCGTCGCCATGGGTAGGGCCTTCCAGCATCACCTCATGGCCCTCAAACACGGCCCGGTCGCCCTTGGTCTCGCAGGGCAGAACATTCATGCCGGGAGAGCCGATAAAGTGGCCAACGAAGGTGTGCTGAGGGCGCTCGAACAGCTCGACCGGCGTGCCAATCTGCACCACTTCACCCTCCTGCATCACCACAACTTCATCGGCGAAGGTCAGGGCTTCCGTCTGGTCGTGGGTCACGTAGATCATCGTCGCTTTGACGCGCTGGTGCAGCTCTTTGAGCTTCGAGCGCAGCTTCCATTTCAGATGCGGGTCAATGACGGTAAGCGGTTCGTCGAACATCACCGCGTTCACGTCATCACGGACCAGACCGCGCCCCATCGAAATCTTCTGCTTATTGTCCGGGCTGAGGCCGCTGGCGCGGGTGTTCAGCATATCCTTGACGTCCAGCATCTCGGCAATCTCATCGACGCGGCGCTTGATCGTCGCGGCATCGACGCCTCGGTTCTTCAGCGGAAAAGCCAGGTTTTCGCCCACGGTCATCGTGTCGTAGATCACCGGGAACTGGAACACCTGCGCGATGTTGCGCTGATCGGGTGGCAGGGCTGTAACATCCTGACCGTCAAACAGAATCTGCCCCTCAGACGGCGTCAGCAGCCCCGAGATGATATTGAGCAGAGTGGACTTGCCGCAGCCCGAGGGGCCCAGTAGCGCATAGGCTCCGCCATCACGCCAAGTCACGTCGATCTCTTTCAGCGCATAATCCTCGGGGCCTTTCGGCGATGGCATATAGCTGTGTCGCAGGTTGGAAAGCTTGATCTGTGCCATGTCAGGCCACCCTTTGGCCGTCTTGGCCGAAATACCGGCAATGGGCCGGGTTCATGTAGAAACTGTGATCTTCGCCAACTTCATAGGGATGCACACCTGCCGCGAGCGAAACCCAGTCATCCGAGCCATGCTGGAAATGCGCGCTGGAGTCGGAACCCGACAGTTCTGTCACGATCACGCGACCCGTCAGTTCCACATCAGCATCCGATGTGCGGAACGGTGTCACTCGATGTGGGCGCACGGCGACCATGTAGTCTCCGTCGGCCATGTCCGAGACCGTCCAGCCTCCGCCGCCTGCCAATTGTGCCTGCGCACCTGATACGGTGATGTGGGCAACATTGATCGGCGGGTCCGAGAAAACGCGGGCGGCCGCGATGTTTTCGGGATTGCGATAGATGTCTGCGGTCGGACCGAATTGCGTGACGCGACCGTCTTCCATCAAAGCCGTGTAACCGCCCAAAAGCAGGGCTTCCTCGGGTTCCGAGGTCGCGTAAACGACTACGGCACCGCGTCCTGCAAACAGGTCAGGAAGCTGTTCACGCAATTCCTCACGCAGCTTGTAGTCCAGATTTGCCAGCGGTTCATCCAGGAACACAGCCCGGCTCTCTTTCGCAATCGCACGCGCCAGGGCGGTCCGTTGTTGTTGGCCACCCGACAGCTCATGCGGGCGGCGGTGCAGCATCGGGCGCAGTTGTAAGAGGTCAGCAGCCTCTTCCACGCGGCCTTCGATTTCGGATTTCGCCATGCTAGCCACGCGCAAAGGCGAGGCGATGTTTTCAAAAACGGTCATATGCGGGTAGTTCACAAAGAACTGATGAACCAAGCTGATCTGCCGCTTTTGCGTGTTCAGCTTAGTGACGTCCTGCCCATCCATAAAGACCTTGCCCGAGGCAATTGGGTCCAGCCCCGCCATCATCTTGATCAGAGAGGTCTTGCCCGATCCGGTCGCCCCCAAAAGCACATTGAAATGGCCGGTGCGCAACGTCAGGGTGGTGGGCTTGATATGGATGTTGTTGCCAACCCGTTTGGTGGCGTCTTGTAGTTCGATCATGTCCGTGGATTCCGGTCCTTCAGTGCACGCACTGGTCTTGGGAAGGAGGTGCCGAAAACGGCACCCCCAGTTCTTTCGAGCTTACTGAGACTGCCAGCGCTGAACCAGTTCGTCATAGTTGACGGTCTGGCCTTGCGGCTTTTCGTTCTCAAGCTTGGCCTTGGGCGAGCCCGGCTTTTCCAGCCAGAAGGCAGCATCCTGCGGCTCGTTCAGGCGTGGACCACAACCGCCATAGACGTTGGCGGCCTCATCTGCGGCCTGCATGCGGGACATGGTGATGTCCATCTCTTCGGCCAGACGATCCATCGCCTCTTGCGGCGTAAACGCGCCCGAGTTCACGTCACCGATCTGCTGCCACCAGATTTGGGCCAGCTTCGGATAATC
Organism: Ruegeria sp. AH7; assembly: GCF_056541325.1. NCBI lineage: Bacteria > Pseudomonadati > Pseudomonadota > Alphaproteobacteria > Rhodobacterales > Roseobacteraceae > Ruegeria > Ruegeria sp. AH7. The sequence goes on from NZ_JBQFYF010000001.1 coordinate 395,326, forward strand.
CGGAACGTTGATGCCGGTCGGCGACCATGCCACACGGTCAGGCGAGCGATAGAACTCGACCAGACCACCCAGCTTGGGTGCGCGTTCTGTGAACGACTCGTGATTGACCGAACTGTCGCGGATGAAGGTCAGACCCACATGGGACTTCTTCACGTCAACAGTCTTGGAGGTCACGAACTGAGCATAGAGCCACGCGGCCTGAGCACGATCCTCGGGGGTTGATTTCAGGAAGGTCCACGAACCCACGTCCTGATAGCCAACCTTCTGACCGTCTTCCCAATACGGGCCATGCGGGCTGGGCGCCATGCGCCACAGCGGCGTGCCTTCGTCGTCGACAGTGTTATTGCCTTCGGATTTCGGCTTCACCATGTCTGCGGTAAAGGCGGTGTACCAGAAGATCTGCTGGGCCACGTTGCCTTGGCTAAGTGCCGGCAGCGACTGGTAGAAGTCATAAGACGCCGCACCCGGAGGCGCGTAGGCCCGCAGCCATTCATCCCACTTGCGGATCGCATAGACCGCAGCCGGACCGTTGGCCGCACCACCGCGCGAGACGGAGGCCCCGACAGGGTTACAGGTGCCCGCTTCCATGCGGATGCCCCATTCATCAACGGGTACGCCATTCGGTTCACCCACGTCACCAGCACCGGCCATTGACAGCCAGGCGTCGGTCATACGCCAACCCAAGTCAGGCGCACGCTTGCCGTAATCCATGTGACCATAGATTGTCACACCATCGACTTCCTTGACGTCATTCGTGAAGAATTCGGCGATGTCCTCGTAAGCGGACCAGTTGACAGGAACACCCAGATCATAGCCGTATTTCTCTTTGAACGCGGCCTTGTTGGCTTCGTCATCGAACCAGTCCTTGCGGAACCAATAGAGGTTCGCGAACTGCTGGTCGGGCAGCTGATACAGCTTGCCATCCGGACCGGTGGTGAACTGAATGCCCATGAAGTCATCCAGATCCAGCGTCGGCGAGGTTGTCGCCGCCCAGTCGCCGCCCATCATGTCGGTCAGCGGGTAGGCCAGCTGCAGGCGCGAATGCGTGCCGATCAGGTCGCTGTCGTTGACATATCCGTCATACAGGTTCCGACCGGTTTGCATTTGGGTCTGAACGGCCTGCACCACTTCACCTTCACCCAGGATCTGGTGGTTGACCTTGATACCGGTGATTTCCTCGAACGCCTTGGTCAGAACCTCGGATTCATACGAGTGGGTGGGGATGCCTTCGGATAGGACGTTAATCTCCATGCCCGCATAAGGTTGTGCAGCTTCGATGAACCACTGCATCTCGGCCATCTGTTCGTCTTTCGACAAGGTCGATGGCTGGAATTCGTCGTCAATCCAACGTTGTGCTGCGGCTTCGTCGGCCCAAGCAGGACCGTGCCCCGCAATGACGGCAGCCGCCGCCACTGCGGAAAGTAGATGTCTCCGCATCTGTCTCCTCCCAAAGATTTTGGTTGCGTCCGGCGCAAACCGGATGAGGGGAAGCATCAGCGATTTCTTGCGTATGTGTCAAACTAAATTTTTAGTAATTGACCTTCGGGCATTCCGAGATGTGAAGATTGATGATGTTGAAACGGTTAAGGTTCGTCGATAATATATTGATTATAAAGTGTAAAAATTGGCGTTTGGCTTCCGGTGAGTTGGGAGTGGAGGCGCATTCCTACGATACTACCCAGCAAGGTCGGTGCACGCTATCAACCACGACCCTCGTTGATCCTGCTGTTGCCAAAACAACCAAGGCTTGAGCCTAGAATGCTCAAAAAAGCCAAAACGCTGGATTTACCAACCCTGATTTGTAGTTTGTGCGCCAGTTCGATTCTTCGGAGCGGAATGTGAAAAAACACGCACTCAACACCCATCGGGAACTTGAATTGCTTGAGGCGTTGAAGCGTCTTGGTGGCACTGCCCGAAACACTGAACTGGCCACAATGCTGGACGTCTCGGAAGAGACCGTGCGCCGTACGATCAAAGCCCTGTCAAAGGCTGGTACTGTCGAGCGGGTCCATGGCGGCGTATTTTTGGCCGGAGCGCAGGGCGATCCGGGTTTCTTTCGTCGTATTTCGCAGCACGCCGATGAAAAACGCGCGATTGCCCGACATGTTGCGACTGGGATCAAGGATCAAATGACTGTCTTCCTGGATGTCGGATCAACGACCGCCTTTGTCGCGGAAGAGTTGCGCCAGGCCCAGAACCTGACCATTGTCACCAATTCAATCGTCGTGGCGCTGACATTGGTTGGGGTCAACGGCAACCGGGTGCATCTGTTAGGCGGTGAGATGCAAAGCGATGAACGCGGCACGTTCGGGCATGTCGCGCACAAGCAGGTGCAGCGTTACGCATTCGATTTGGCGGTCCTCAGCACCGATGCGATCTCGGACAGTAAAGGGTTTTTATACCAAAGCGCTGCTGAGGCGGATTTAGCGTCCACAGTTGCCAATCATACCGATCACGTTGTGATGGCAGCGGATCAGCACAAATTCGATGCGTCCGCGCCTTATGTTGGGCCAGACCCACGGATGGTTCACGTATTGGTCACGGACAGCGCGCCGAAGCAGGCATTTGCTGACCAGATCGCGAAATGGGGGATCAAGCTACAGGTTGCATCGTCGGGATAGCCTGCGTGGCAAGGTGCCTAAACTAGGTCGAAGAAGTTTCACCGATTGGTAGCCCGTAGGGGAATCGAACCCCTCTTTCCAGGTTGAAAACCTGGCGTCCTAACCGATAGACGAACGGGCCATTTGGTATCTGGCGCAAGCACAAGTGGTAGCCCGTAGGGGAATCGAACCCCTCTTTCCAGGTTGAAAACCTGGCGTCCTAACCGATAGACGAACGGGCCACGCTGGCTTGTGGAGGGCCTTTTACGGTTTCACCCCGACCCCCGCAAGCCGAAAAATGCAGGGATGTGAAAGTTTTTGAACGGCTGAAAGGGCAGACAAAATCCTTATCAGTTGGCTTCGGCTGCGTCCTCCAGCCGAAGCTGCACATTTTGCCGTCCGCCCCAAGTGTTCACCTCGAGCCGACCGGCAAAGTGAAACCGTGCACCGCCATGATTTGACAGCCGTTCCCCAAGCGGTCCGTCGAAGGCGCCAAAGGCGATGGCATCCAGCCCGCCGCCCATTCCATCCGACAGGGATAGTTTCAGATGCGTCTCGCCTACACGCTTGGCAAAGCGCACCTGCAGATCAGGCAGAGCATAGCGTGGGGCAGGAGCGCTGGCCCCGAAAGGCCCTGCCTTTTCAATCTGTTCAATCAACTCCACCGTTGCTGCGCCGGGCATCAGGGCACCATCTAGCCTGACATCAGCTAGTCCACCTTGCCCTGCACCCTGCTTTTCAAGCAACTCCGAGAGGCGCGTCATTGCAGGCTCCAACTGATCCCGCATCACCGTCAGGCCTGCCGCCATCTTGTGCCCGCCGCCTTTGATCAATAGCCCTTCGGCTACCAGACGCTGGATGGAAGCCCCTAGATCAACGCCCGAGACTGACCGGCCTGAACCCTTGCCCTCGTCACCGTCAAATCCGATCACAATCGCTGGCCGGTTTGCCGCCTCTTTCAGCCGAGAGGCGACGATACCGACCACGCCGGGATGCCAGCCTTCGCCAGCCGCCCAGACCAAAGGCGCATCCAGACCACGATCCTCGGCCTGTTCCAAGGCGGCGGTACGCACGGCGTTTTCGATGTCGCGCCGCTCGGTGTTCAGTGCGTCCAACCGTTCGGCCAGTGCTTCGGCCTCGGACGTCGAGTCGGTGCTGAGCAGCCGGGCGCCCAGATCGGCCTGACCGATGCGCCCTCCGGCATTGACCCGAGGGCCCAGCAGAAACCCAAGATGATAGCTGTTTGGGGCGGCATCCATTCGGGCGACATCGGACAAGGCCACCAAGCCGGGCCGCTGCCGCCCGGCCATAACCTTCAGCCCCTGACGCACCAGCGCGCGGTTGGCCTCGATCAACGGGGCAACGTCGGCCACGGTGGCCAGCGCGACCAGATCGAGCAGAGAGATCAAATCCGGCCCCTTGAGGCCCGTCTCGCGCATTTGGCGCCCGGCCTCGACCAGCATCAAAAAGACTACCCCAGCCGCACAGAGATAGCCCAGATCACCGCTTTCATCCTGCCGGTTCGGGTTCACGACGGCGACGCAATCCGGCAGCGTTTCCGCGCCCAGATGGTGATCCAGCACGATCACATCCGCACCCTTGGCTGCTGCGATGGGTTCGTGGCTGAGGGTGCCGCAGTCGACGCAGATGATCAGGTCATGTGCTGCCGCCAGTTCCTGCATGGCAGGCACATTCGGTCCGTATCCTTCGTCGATCCGGTCCGGCACATATAGCGTCGCTTGCAATCCCATCTGACGCAGCCAGACCAAAAGCAAAGCCGCCGAACTGCCACCGTCTACGTCATAATCTGCGAAAACCGCGATCCGCTGTCGTTCGCGCACCGCGGTCAGAAAGCGCGCCGCCGCGATCTCCATGTCTTTCAGGCTACGTGGGTCGGGCAACAGTTCCTTGAGCTTTGGTTCCAGAAACCCTGCTGCTTCCATCGGAGGCACGCCGCGTCGTGCCAGAAGCTGGCAGACTGCGCGCGGCAAGTCGGCCTGCTGCACCAGCATTTCAGTCGCGCGCTCAACCTCGGGCGAGGGGCCGACCCATCGGCGACCTGTCAATGACTGCTCAACCCCTAGAAAGCTCATCCTGCCCCTCATATGCCAAGGCCGGATCCGCTTGGATCCGGCCTCTTAGGCTCTTTACAGTTACTCTTGTCGAATGTCGCGGCGCAAGCCGCTTAGGCGTCGGCGTGTGACCACATTGGTGTGCGGTATGACATGCGGCGCACTGATCCGGTTTTGGATCGCATCAGCAAGGTTGTTGTCTCAAGCCAGCCTGGCTCGCGCTTGATACGCGGCAGAAGCGATCCGCCGGTCACGCCAGTCGCGGCAAAGATCACATCCGCTGTCACCATCTCATCGCGGGTGTAGATGCGGTCTAGGTCAGAGATGCCTGCCTTGGCGGCGCGACCGCGTTCGTCGTCATTGCGGAACAACAAACGACCAAAGATCTGACCGCCCATACATTTCAGTGCAGCCGCGGCCAAGACACCTTCGGGTGCACCGCCTTGACCCATATACATGTCGATGCCTGTGGTTTCGCTTTCGGCGCAATGCATCACGCCGGCCACATCGCCATCAGTGATCAGGCGGATCGAAGCGCCGGTTTCACGGACTTCGGCAATCATCGCCTCATGGCGCGGACGTTCCAGAATACAGACTGTGATGTCAGCTGGCTCACAGCTTTTGGCTTTGGCCAGGGCTTCCACACGCTCACGCGGGGACATATCCAGCGAGACGACGCCTTCGTCATAGCCCGGACCAACGGCCAGCTTGTCCATATAGACGTCGGGTGCGTGCAGCATCGAGCCGCGCGGGCCCATGGCGATGACCGTCAGCGCGTTGGGCATGTCTTTGGCGGTCAGTGTGGTGCCTTCCAGCGGGTCCAGTGCGATATCAACGCCGGGGCCGTTTCCGGTGCCAACTTCTTCACCGATATACAGCATCGGAGCTTCATCACGCTCACCTTCACCGATGACGACGACGCCTGCGATGTCCAGTAGGTTCAGCTGTTCACGCATTGCATTGACGGCGGCCTGATCTGCGGCTTTCTCATCACCGCGCCCCACCAGCGAAGCCGAGGCAAGCGCTGCCTGTTCTGCGACACGCGCAAGCCCCAATGACAGCAGGCGGTCGTTAAAATCGGTTTTGGCAGCGTTCATGCGATGTATTCCTTTGGTCGGCAATGACGTTACGTCTGGCATAGCCTGCACGAGGCGCAGGCTGCAAGGGGTCAGACCTGTTCGATCCGCAGCGCGACGGGCTCGCCCGCAACAACATCGGTTGCCCGGAACCCATCCAGGGCCACGTCCAGTGTCGCCCGCGTTGTCTTGTGCGTTACAATCAGAACTGGTGCGGTGCTTTCACTGTGCCCATACTGGCGCATCCGATCGATCGAGACACCCGCGTCGCCCAGAATGGCGGCAATCTTGGCCAGCGCACCGGGTTTGTCCAGCAGGGCCAGGCGTAGGTAATAGGGCGCAGGCAGGCCGGTGACGGCGGGGGTTGCGGCTTCAAGCGAGCTTGCCGGTCGGCCAAAGGTCGAAATCTGAAGGCCGCGTGCCAGATCGCAGACATCGCCCATCACCGCGCTGGCAGTTGGGCCTTCACCGGCGCCGGGGCCGCGCAGGACAACCTGATCCACTGCGTCGCCTTCGATCACCACCATATTGGTGCCACCTTCCAGCTGCCCTAGCGGCGAGTCGCTGGGCACTAGGCAAGGCTGCATCCGCTGTTCAAGGCCGCGCGCGGTGCGTTGCGCCACACCCAGCAGTTTGATGCGGAAGCCCATGTCATGTGCCTGATCTATGTCATCCAGGCTGATCTGTTGAATACCTTCAATCTCGATCCCGTCGAAATTCGGTTTGGTGCCAAACGCAATTGACGACAGTAGCGCCAGTTTATGCGCCGCATCGATGCCACCTACATCCAGGTTCGGGTCGGCCTCAAGATATCCCAGTTCGGCACATTCATCGAACAGTGCGTTATAGCCCTGACGCTGAGACTGCATCCGGGTTAGGATATAGTTGCAGGTGCCGTTCATGACGCCCATAACGCGTGTAATCTCATTGCCCGCCAGACCCTCGGTCAGGGATTTGATAACGGGAATACCACCTGCAACAGCCGCTTCAAAACGGATCACACGGCCTGCAGTTTCGGCCTGTTCGGCAAGCGCCTGACCATGGATGGCCAGAAGGGCTTTGTTTGCGGTGACGACGTCTTTGCCACTGGCCAAAGCTGCCTCGACTGACGCTTTTGCGGGGCCGTTTTCGCCGCCCATCAGCTCGACATAGACATCGATATCATCGCGCTGGGCCAAGGCGACCGGATCGGTCTCCCATGCATAGTCGGACAGGTTCACACCACGGTCTTTGTTCGGGTCGCGTGCGGCCACTGTCACGATTTCGATCCGACGTCCCGTACGTGCCTCCAGCAGATCGGCATGACGACGGATGATCTTGACGACACCCACGCCAACTGTTCCCAAGCCCGCAATTCCAAGCCGCAGCGCCTGTGTCATTCCGTGGGTTCCTTTCCGCTCGATCTATTCTGAAACCGGACTGTCATCCGGTCAGCGCTGCCTTAGCGGGTTCGGGCCGAGGGTGCAATCCGTCACGGCGGCGCCACGGCCCCGGGTGTCAGTTGACTGGTGCGCTTTGAAGCGCTTCGGCCTTTTTCCTGAGCGCTTCGGCGCGCGCGTTCAGGTCTTCCTCGACCTCAGTGGCTTCGCTGGCCGGATCAATTGGCGCACCAAGTGAGTCCTGCAGCGGGATCAGGGGCGGATAAGCGGCCTTTTGCACCGAACGCGACTCAGAGCCGTCCAACTCAGGAATATCCGCGCAACCCATCAAGGTCAGCGTCAGGATCAGCAAGGGCAGGGCTTTGGTCGGCATGGGCTCTCACGCGGTGACAGTGTGATCCTGTGATGCACGTTTTAACGCATTGGTTCAAGCGGGCTTCTATCTGAACATTTGTTCAGATACGGTATCTGTCATGGCACGTACCCAGGGTTCTCACTCCGACATCACAGGCCCGCGTATTCGCAGCGCGGCGCTGAGGCTTTTTGCCCGCCACGGCTATGCGGCGGTGTCGATGCGGCAGATTGCAAAAGAGGTCGGTGTGCAGGCCGGGGCGCTGTACAACTATACGCCGGATAAGCAGAGCCTGCTGTTTCGTCTGATGCGCGAGCATATGCACGACCTGTTGCAGGCCTATGCCGCGTTGAATACGTCCTCTGATCCGCAAGAGGCATTGCGCGGCTTTGTCGGCTTCCATATCCGTTTCCATCTGGAACGCCCGGATGAGGTTTTCATCGCCTATATGGAGTTGCGCAACCTGACCCCTGAGAATTTTACAGAGATCGAGGATTTGCGCCGAAGCTATGAGAACGCGGTGGAAAAGATCCTGCGTGATGGGCAGCGGTCCGGGCTTTTTGCCATTGCGGACACCAAGATCGCCACACTCGCTGTTATCGCCATGCTGAACGGTGTGATGACGTGGTATCGCGCTGGAGGGCGCTTGTCGCTTGATGAGGTCGAGCAGGTCTATTGGGACATGGTGCGACGTGCGGTGACGGCCTGACAGGGATCAGGCCGCCCAAGTGATCAATGCGTCGGACGAATGAAGGTTCCGTTTCGCAGCTCCTTGAACGCCTGTTCCAGCTCGGCGCGCGTATTCATCACAATCGGCCCATGCCAAGCGACAGGCTCATCAATAGGCGCGCCTGAGATCAGCAGAAAACGTACACCTTCAGGCCCGGCCTGAACTGTGACTTCGTCACCTGTGCCAAAGCGCACCAGCGTACGATCCCCGGACATGTCGCGGATGTTTACTTCTTCCCCGGCGACCTCTTTCTCTAGCAACACGCCAGTTGGCTGTGAGGCATCGGCAAAGGCAGCTTGTCCTTGAAACACATAGGCAAAAGCGCGGCGATAGGTGTCTATGCGAAAGGTCTTTTTGACGCCGGCCGGTATCTGGATGTCCAGATACTGAGGGTCCGCCGCGATGCCATCCACCGGCCCGGTTTTGCCCCAGAACTCTCCGACAATCACCCGCACGATTGTGCCGTCATCATCGATGACCTCGGGGATATCCTTGCTTTGCACATCCTGATAGCGGGGCGCGGTCATTTTCTGGGCCGAGGGCAGGTTCCCCCAAAGCTGGAAACCGTGCATCTGGCCTGTGCTGTTTCCGTGTGGCATCTCCTGATGCAGAATACCGGACCCGGCAGTCATCCACTGCACATCGCCTGCGCCTAGCGTACCGCTATTGCCCAACGAGTCCGAATGCTCGACCGTTCCGGCCAGCACATAGGTGATGGTTTCGATCCCGCGATGGGGATGCCAGGGAAATCCGGCTTGGTAATCCTGTGGGCGTTCGTTGCGGAAGTCATCAAACAACAGAAACGGGTCCAGCTCGGACGGGTCCTGAAAGCCGAACGCGCGGTGTAGTTTCACGCCAGCGCCCTCCATTGTGGGCATGGCTTTGCGGGTTTCCAAGGTGGGTCTCAGGGACATGGGTGCCTCCTATTCCTTTTCCCAGCATGTAACCTCTGCTTGGTTGCGGTCAATTCGCACGGATTCACTGGCTTTGTGCGATTTTGTTTAGAGGTTTCAGCCCCTGTTGTTCAGCGAAGAAAGCGGATAAACGAAGGCCCGGGCTGACAGGAGACAAGAATGCAGGACGAAGTACTGGCCACAATTGAGGCTTCAGCGCCAAGACGTTGGATCGGGGTTCTTATGCTTGGCACAGTTGGCGTTTTGGTGCTGTATGTCGCGCTGTCCACGCCGCCTGAGCTGGTCTGGCAGGTGTTTTTGATCGTTGTCGGTGGGGCGGCGCTGTGGCTGGCCTATAGTGTGTGGCAGGCGACCCAGGACCGGATCGAGCTGACGCGCACGGAACTGCGCACCGGGGCAGGGTGTCTGATTGCGCTTGTCGAGGAGATTGAGGCTGTCGACCGGGGCGTGTTTGCCTTCAAACCCTCGAACGGGTTTCTGGTGCGTACGCGGGCAAAAAATTCGAACAGCTGGGCGCCAGGACTTTGGTGGCGCCTCGGACGCCGAGTCGGCGTAGGCGGCATGACCGCCGCCTCTGAGGCCAAGTTTATGTCAGAGATACTCTCGGCCCTGTTGCTTGAAAGGGATGAGGCTTAGCAGTCGTCTGGGTCGGCCACTGTGATATTGGTCAGCCCACGCGGCTGAGTGAACATGAATTTGTTAATCGCAAAGGAATGGTCTCCGTAGCCGATCTTGAACGGACGAGTGTACCAGTCTTTTGTTTCAACAAGGATCATCACCGCTCTGTCGGCCATGACAGGTATTCTGTCTTTGTATTCGTTCAGCAGTGTCGCATTGTCGAGTTTCTCAAAGCTCTCGCCGCGCGGGCAAGTCCAAAGCACAAAGTGGCGATCTTGGTCCTGATCATACCGTACGAATGAGATACGCATCGATACTGCCGAGCGGTCAGAGATCATGAACTTTTGAAGTTCGTACAGGTTTGTAATGTACTGCTTCGTGATCTGCTGATCTTCACGAGAGATAATATCCGCAACAGCAAATGCCGCCTTGAGATTGCTGGCGCTTTGCCGATAGCTGTCGAAATAGGTGTAAGATGTCCACATCGACCAGAACAGAAGCGGGAAAACCATGACCGCTTCAATACTGACGACGCCATCTTCCTTACGCCAAAAGCGACCAAGCCAACTGGCGGCGGTACGGGGCAGGGATAAGTTAAAACGGTTCATGGACAAACACCGTTGCTACATGCAGTTCATACTGGTCATCAATCGGATCAAACCGGGTCAAACGGCCCAAAGTCGTTCCAAAGAACAAAGGATCGATTTCAGCACAGGCCCGGATGATCATCAGCTGGTTTGAGGTCCCGGGATCAAAAAATGGCTCATCATCATCACCACCACGAATTTCTTCGGGCGTATCGACGCAATAGGGCTGCTGAAAGCTGCCGTTTAGAACCGTGCTGGCGGCGAATGGATTGATCGAGGTCATCTCGATTGCCAAATTGTCAAAGCACTTCGGGATCGCGCCGGCCTTATCACAAACGACCTGCTTCAACAGAGTATGAGTCCACTGCGCGCCGGGCGTTTGATCATAGACTTCGATCCGATTCATGCGGACATCTTGGATGGTTTCATCCAACGCACGCTCAAGGTTTGCGTGGTTGTAGGCCACGATGCCGATTTCGACGCCTGAATAGGTGGTGATCATGAAGATCGGGAACCAGAACACGAACTCGATCGTGGCCATACCATCTTCGTTACGGCGAAACCGGCGCAGTTTTTGGGTCAGGCGTCTGATCATTGCGTCAACCTCAGATTCCGGATGCTCGACGTAATCGAAGCAAAGACATCAGGCAAATCGTCTGGGCTGGCCTCGTAGTAGGTCGCGTCGGTTGTTTTGCAGTGTTGCATGATAGCGCGGCCAGCGGATGGCGCTTCCAGCGAGATCGTAAAGATCACGACACCCATCTGCTGTTTTGCATAGTCGCACATCGACCTTACGCGCGGGTCCTTGATGCTACGACCGGCTGACTCAACGGCATCATAGTAGAAGTCATACGCCCAGCTTGAACCGTAGCGGTCATAGAACTGCTGATAAAGCTCGTAGCGCGTGGTCCGCTCCCAAAGATCCGCCCATGTCAGGTGTTCAGAGGGTTCTACGTCCAGCTCCAGATAGGTTTTGACGCGTTTGGTATCCCGATCAACGTTGTAGCAGGTACCAGAAGAGAACGACAGGCAACGATATTGAATGTACCCGCGCACATAGTCACCTGTCGGGTCGCCAACCAATGCCTCGTCGACGCTGGCGACGTTTTCGTAGGTGACGGTGGCGTTGTTGACAATCGTGTTGCCATACCCGCTAGGTTGGAATTGGTCTCTGACCCAGTAGTTCCCGCCATCCGACGAGTCCCACTCGATCATGTCCACATCTGGCCAGATGTAGTCGGTACCAAACTCGATTGTGATTTCATCATTGGAATCAAGCTCGGCGTAAGACACATAGTCGTTGATGCGCTCATTCCACCAAACCCCAGACTTACCGTCGCGATACGGGTCATTGGTCCAATACTGAGTCGTATTCGCACCATCAGTCATCAGGATCATGACTTTCAGTGTGTCGCCGCTGTGCGGGTTGTCCGGGCGCGTGGCGAACTCGGCTGGTACGTCACCCGCGGCTGCCATCTGGGCGATCACAGGCTGCATACTGTCATCAAGCAACGCCATGCCCCACTTAACGCCCAGGTCAATCGACGTGTTGCCCGCCGCTTGGAACGACGCGATTTTGTCTTTCAGAAGATCGGCGTCCTTCTGAAACACCATTGCTTCGCGGTTCTCGTCAGACTCACAGATTTCGCTATAGACGAGGTTGTCGTTTACCGGACGCTGGTCGTAGTCGCCCCAAGCGGTGAAGTGAAGCGTGCGATCATAGACAAGGTTCAGATCAAATTCGCCGTCCTGGAACTGGCTGCTAGTAAAGTTGATGCAGTTGGCATGCGGGTTCACACCGGACGTGTTGATATAGTCCATCATCGAGTCGGGCAGGGCGACCTGTGTCGCGTAAGGGACGATCGAGATCGACATTTTGCCGTCTTCGGATTTGTCGACCATTTCTTGCACGAATTCCTGCGCGGCAAGCTTCAGTGTGGTCAGTCGGCTGTTGCTGTTCATCGAGCCCGAAACGTCAAGAACCATCGAGATCTCGACATTGCCCAAGGCTTCTTCTGCTGCGCTGAATACCGAGGTCGTGATGAAGTCTACATCCCACCACTGCATGAAGTGCATCGCCACGTCCATTTCCGCACGCGCCTGCACACGGCGGAAGCCTTCGATGGTCACGGCACTCGAACCACACAGATTGGCAGGTTCGATAACAATTTCGTCCTCGATCAGATATTGAGCAAGGTTCTCTTTCTCGAGATAATCTTTGATAACGACTGTCGGACAAAGATCTTGCCGAAGATCGGTGGCCGCAAGCACCGCACGGTCTAGGGAATATTGCAGTCGTGCGCGTTCATGATCAAAGCGCTGGATATCTACCGCGAAACCACCGACCGCAAAAACGACCATAATCAAGCCTAAGGTAAAGATGGTCATCGTGCCATCCTCGGACCGGACGAAACTGTGTGACGGCAAACGACACGCGTCTGCTCGCTTTGATTTTCCCAGAATCGACTTCGCTTTAAATATCTTCATACCGCGTTCCTCTACCGGTCAGGCACACTGATTCCAGTCGTTCCCAACTTTAATTTTTTAGACGTGGAACGTGGCGAGATTTGGGCACCTTCGTCACTATGATGCTATTATTGAATGAAAATCGGCCTCAGTTTTGGGGTGTCGTGAGGCTTTGTTTCGCCCGTGTGGACAATTTGGCCAAAAGTCTTAACGGGCCGACTCAGGGGCGGGCTCGGTAATCCTGCGTTCATAAAGTGGTGAAAAAAAGTGCACTTGAAGATTGCAGCCCGCTGCAAGTGGTGCGACAAAACGTCATGACGTTTGTCAGTTCCCGGTATGGAGGATTTTATGACCGGTATCAAAGAACCCAGCTTTCGTGAAAGTGTTGATCTGATGTTCAACAGGGCGGCGTCCCTGATGGATTTGCCCCCGGGGCTGGAAGAGAAGATACGGGTCTGTAACGCAACCTACACAGTTCGCTTTGGTGTGCGCCTACGGGGCGACATCCATACCTTCACCGGCTATCGCTCGGTCCATTCCGAGCATATGGAGCCGGTGAAAGGCGGAATTCGCTATGCTTTGGCGGTGAACCAGGACGAGGTCGAAGCGCTGGCGGCGCTGATGACGTATAAATGCGCGCTGGTCGAAACGCCGTTTGGTGGTTCGAAAGGTGGGCTTTGCATCGATCCGAGAAAATACGAAGAGCATGAGTTGGAACAGATCACCCGTCGTTTCGCCTATGAACTGGCTAAGCGTGACCTGATCAACCCATCCCAAAACGTACCCGCGCCTGACATGGGCACGGGCGAGCGTGAGATGGCTTGGATGGCCGACCAATATGCGCGGATGAATACGACTGACATCAACGCGCGGGCCTGTGTGACAGGCAAGCCCTTGAACGCTGGTGGGATCGCCGGGCGTGTCGAAGCCACTGGGCGCGGTATCCAATATGCGCTGCGCGAATTCTTCCGTCACCCCGAAGACGTAGCCAAGGCGGGGCTGACCGGTAAGCTGGACGGTAAGCGTGTTGTGGTACAGGGGCTGGGCAATGTGGGTTATCACGCCGCGAAATTCCTGAGCGAGGAAGACGGTTCGACCATCGTAGGCATCATCGAGTGGGACGGCGCGCTCTATAATCCCGATGGCATTGATGTCGAGGCGGTGCGCCAGTGGATCATCAAGCACGGCGGTGTGAAAGACTATCCTGATGCGACGCACTCGGCCGAGGGTGGTGACGTACTGGAAGCGGAATGTGACATCCTCGTCCCGGCGGCTTTGGAAGGCGTGATCAATCTTGAGAATGCTGAACGTATCAAGGCCCCGCTGATCATTGAGGCCGCGAATGGCCCCGTGACCGCTGGTGCAGATGAGATCCTGCGCAAAAAGGGTACGGTAATCATCCCCGATATGTATGCCAACGCCGGTGGTGTGACAGTGTCGTATTTTGAGTGGGTCAAGAACCTCAGCCATATTCGCTTTGGCCGGATGCAGCGGCGCCAGGAAGAAGCGCGGCATGAGCTGATCGTCAGTGAATTGGAGCGGCTGGACCGCTATCTTGGTGATGCCTGGACGATGTCTCCGGACTTCAAAACAAAATATCTCAAAGGGGCGGATGAACTGGAGCTGGTCCGGTCTGGCCTAGATGACACCATGCGGATTGCCTACCAGTCGATGCGCGAAGTCTGGCATAGCCGCGATGATGTCGAGGATCTGCGGACTGCGGCCTATATCGTTGCGATTGACCGCGTTGCGAACAGTTATAGGGCCAAAGGTCTTTGAATGTATTTGGATGGGGCGGGCTTCTCGCCCCATCCTGTCGGACCGGCCCGAAATGGGCAATGGCAGGTCCGGAGCAGGGCGGGTAAGCTACCGCCAGTTCAACGATTCCCCGGAGACTTCAATGTTGCGTATCGCCATCGCTGCCGCCGTTCTTGCCACACCTCTGGCTGCGGCAGAAACCAAGGAACAAAGCTGCCAGTATCAGGCGGACGTGGTGGCCGCGATCCAGCAAGCGCGCCTTGATCGGGTGAAAGAGCGAGACGTTCCACAGGCGGTTGCCGATAGCAGCCCCACCTGGCCCGAAAACTACAATGCAGCGGTCCCATTGATCACGCCGTGGGTATATGAACAGAAGATGCGCGATGTCCGCAAAAAGGACCTTGGTGCGGCTTGGCTGGAGCTGTGCCTGCAGCAATAATCCACAGCCGGATCATTTCGCTGTGGAAAAGCGCGCCATCCCCTTGGCGCGCGTTTTCATTTCTGGCAGGTTTGGTGAATGTCTTTGCCCCCCGGATTTCTGGATGAATTACGCACCCGGCTCAGCCTGTCTCAGGTCGTCGGGCGCAAGGTCATGTGGGATCAGCGCAAGTCCAATCAGGGCAAAGGGGATATGTGGGCGCCATGCCCGTTCCATCATGAAAAAACGGCCTCATTCCATGTGGATGATCAGAAGGGGTACTACTACTGCTTTGGTTGTCATGCCAAAGGTGACGCCATCACCTTTGTAAGGGAGACTGAAAACGTATCCTTCATCGAAGCGGTTGAAATACTGGCGCAAGAGGCCGGGATGCCCATGCCCGAGCGCGATCCAAAAGCGCAGGAAAAGCAGGATCGCCGCGCAGAACTGGCCGAGGTGATGGAACAGGCGGTGCAGTTCTTCCGTTTACAGCTGAAGACCGGAGCAGGTGGCGCGGCACGCGATTACTTGTCCGGTCGCGGGCTGGATCCGCAAGCGTTGGACCGGTGGGAGATTGGGTTTGCCCCTGACGGCTGGCAAGCGCTGTGGGATCACCTGCGGGGAAAGAACGTAGCCGAGGACTTGATCCTGGACTCCGGGCTCGCCAAGCCGTCGAACAAGGGCAAAAAACCCTATGATACATTCCGAAATCGTATCATGTACCCGATCCGCGATCCGCGAGGGCGGTGTATCGCTTTTGGCGGGCGGGCGATGGATCCGAATGACAATGCGAAGTATTTGAACTCACCCGAGACTGCGTTGTTCGACAAAGGTCGCAGCCTCTACAACCACGGCTCTGCGCGGCAGGCAGCGGGCAAGGGGCAGTCTTTGATTGTGGCCGAAGGCTACATGGATGTGATTGCGCTGGCTGAGGTCGGGTTCGGCGCGTCTGTGGCTCCGCTGGGAACCGCGATAACCGAATATCAATTGCAGCTTCTCTGGCGCATTTCCGACGAACCGATCATCGCGTTGGATGGGGATACGGCGGGCCTGCGTGCCGCGATGCGGGCAATTGATTTGGCCCTTCCTTTGTTGGAGGCCGGGAAATCCCTGCGCTTTGCGCTGATGCCCGAGGGCAAAGATCCCGACGATTTGCTGCGCGCCGAGGGGGCAGGGGCCGTGCAAAAGGTGCTGGACGGGGCCATCCCGATGGTCAAGCTGCTGTGGCAACGTGAGACCGAAGGCAAAGTGTTCGACAGTCCTGAGCGTAAGGCGGCACTGGACAAGGTGCTGCGCGACAAGATCAAGCTGATCCGCGACCCTTCGATCCGCTCTCACTACGGGCAGGAAATCAAGGACCTCCGCTGGCAATTGTTCCGCCCACAGCGTCAGACGCAAAGCCGGACCTGGCAACCGCGCGGCAAATGGCAACCGCCGAAACAGCCTGCGTCAGCGGGTGCAAGATCATCATTCCTTGCGTCCTCTGACAATGCCGATATACACCTGCGCGAAGCGGCGATACTAGCGATCGCTGTTCTAAATCCACAGGTCGTGGTTCAGTTTGAAACGCAGCTGGAAGACATGGAGTGCCATGACCCGGATCACGCGGCGCTGCGCCAGGCCATTCTGCGCCATGCAATCAACGACCCGGACAACCTGAAAGACCACATCGTCGAAACTTTGGGGCCCGAGCCCCTTGAAAACCTTCTGGGCCTTCGCCATGTCGCTGTGATCCCCTGTGTGTTCAAACCAGGCGACGTCGAAAAGGCCCAGATGACTCTGGCCGAGGAACTCGCAAAGATCAAAGCGCTCCGGGGGCGTGAGGAAGAGGTTGTAGAAGGTCAAGAAGAGATCGCAGCCACTCCAGACGAAACACTGACTTTCAGACTTGGTCAGGCAGCAGAAGAACTTAATCGCGCAACACGAAGTCAAAACGAGGACAAGGCCGTTTACGATGTTGCACACAACGGTGCTCGTTTGAAGAAAACCGAACGAGATGGTTTTGCTGATTCCCTAGCCAAGATCAATTTCGAGCGGAAACGTCGCTAAAGTGATGTTTTCATAAAGCACTGGAAAAGAAAAACAGGTAAACGGGTGGCCGAATCAGTTTCACGCGCTAATGATTCGGTTCCAACGAATCACCCATCCCTGCAGGAGCATTGAATGGCCGCCAAGGATACGAACGAAGACCGCAAATCCGACGAGCAGGAGCAGGAAATCTCGCTGGACATGAGCCAGGCCCAGGTCAAGAAGATGATCGCCGAGGCCCGCGAGAAAGGTTACATCACCTACGAC
Organism: Ruegeria sp. AH7; assembly: GCF_056541325.1. Classification (NCBI taxonomy): domain Bacteria; kingdom Pseudomonadati; phylum Pseudomonadota; class Alphaproteobacteria; order Rhodobacterales; family Roseobacteraceae; genus Ruegeria; species Ruegeria sp. AH7. The sequence continues at coordinate 412,591 of NZ_JBQFYF010000001.1, forward strand.
CAGCTCAATCAGGTTCTGCCGCCTGATCAGGTCAGCTCGGAACAGATCGAAGACGTTATGTCGATGCTGTCCGAGATGGGCATTAATATCATCGAAGATGAAGAGGCCGAAGAAGAAGAGAACAAAGGCTCGACCGAATTAACCACCACGGAAAGCAACCGTGAGGTCGCGCTGGCCGGTGCCGCCACCGAAAAACTGGACCGAACCGACGACCCCGTACGCATGTACCTGCGCGAAATGGGCAGTGTCGAGTTGCTGAGCCGCGAGGGCGAGATTGCGATCGCCAAGCGGATCGAGGCAGGTCGAAACACGATGATCGCAGGGCTTTGCGAAAGCCCGCTGACCTTCCAGGCGATCACAATCTGGCATGACGAGCTTCTGTCCGAAGACATTTTGCTGCGCGATGTTATCGATCTGGAAACCACCTTTGGCAACCAGATGGACGAGGACGGCGATGTTGAGGAACCCGTCGTTGATACCTCTGCGGTACAGGCTTCCAAGCCAAAAGAAGATACGGGCCCGGAACTGGATGCGGATGGCAACCCCATCGCCAGTGACGATGACGATGACGAAGACGACCAGGCCAACATGTCGCTGGCCGCGATGGAAGCCGCGCTGAAGGATCAGGTTCTGACCACATTAGAGCGGATTTCTACCGATTTCGCTCAGCTGAGTGAGATGCAGGATAGCCGGATTTCGGCCACTCTGAACGAAGATGGCACGTTCAGTGAAAAGGACGAAGAGACCTATCAGAAGCTGCGCGCCGAGATTGTTGAGCTGGTGAATGGTCTTCACCTGCACAACAACCGGATCGAGGCGCTGATTGACCAGCTTTACGGCATCAACCGCCGCGTCATGTCGCTAGACAGCTCGATGGTGAAACTGGCCGACCAGGCCCGGATCAACCGTCGTGAGTTCATCGACGCCTATCGTGGGCGTGAACTGGATCCGAATTGGCTGACCGATATGGCCGAAAAGCCGGGTCGGGGTTGGCAGATGTTCATCGAACGCTCGACTGACAAGGTTGAAGAACTGCGCAACGATATGGCTCAGGTCGGTCAGTATGTCGGTCTCGATATCTCTGAATTCCGCCGCATCGTGCAGCAGGTTCAGAAAGGCGAGAAAGAGGCGCGGCAGGCCAAGAAGGAAATGGTCGAAGCCAACCTGCGTTTGGTCATCTCGATTGCCAAAAAGTACACGAACCGCGGCCTGCAATTCCTTGATCTTATTCAAGAAGGCAACATCGGCCTGATGAAGGCGGTGGACAAGTTCGAATACCGCCGAGGCTACAAGTTCTCGACCTATGCGACCTGGTGGATCCGTCAGGCGATCACTCGCTCGATCGCAGACCAGGCCCGGACCATCCGTATTCCGGTGCACATGATCGAGACGATCAACAAGCTGGTTCGGACCGGTCGCCAGATGCTGCACGAGATCGGTCGCGAACCGACGCCCGAAGAATTGGCCGAAAAGCTGCAGATGCCGCTGGAGAAGGTCCGCAAGGTGATGAAAATCGCCAAGGAGCCGATCAGCCTAGAAACACCCATCGGCGACGAGGAAGACAGCCAACTGGGCGATTTCATCGAAGACAAGAATGCCGTGCTGCCGCTGGACAGCGCCATTCAGGAAAACCTCAAGGAAACGACCACTCGGGTTCTGGCCTCGCTCACTCCGCGTGAAGAGCGCGTTCTGCGGATGCGCTTTGGCATCGGGATGAACACGGACCACACACTGGAAGAGGTGGGCCAGCAGTTCAGCGTAACGCGCGAACGTATCCGTCAGATTGAGGCGAAGGCGCTGCGGAAACTGAAACATCCCAGCCGGTCCCGAAAACTGCGATCATTCCTGGATCAATAAGGTCAAAGGCGCCGGGCACACGGCGCCTTTTTTCTTTATCCGTCAGATGCGTCCGAGCGGAAACGTCCGGTTTTCTTTCATGTCGCATTGCCCACCACCAGGATGCATGACACCGTTACCTTGCGCGGTTCGACTGAGAGAAACCATCCTATGCAAGGCTCTGAAATTTCAAATGAATGGGATGCTGGAAACCTGATCATCTTCGATGGGGAATGCGTTTTGTGTTCCAGTTTCTTTCGGTTCATGCTGCGGCATGACCGGGCGCATGTGTTTCAGTTTGCGACGGCGCAATCACCTTTGGGGCAAAGGCTGTACCGACAGCTTGATCTGCCGACACAGGATTTCGAGACCAATCTGGTGATCGTGAACCAGAAGGTACATCAGCGCCTGGATGCGTTTGCTGCGGCAATGGCGCAGTTGCCTGGCCCTTGGAGCGCCCTGTCGTTCTGCCGTTACTTGCCGCGCTTCGTCAAAGACCCGCTCTATCACGCCATCGCGCGCGATCGCTATGCGATCTTTGGACGGACGGACAGTTGCATGGTTCCGGATGCAGAGGTTCGGTCACGTTTTGCGGCGCAGGGGTTCTGACGCGAATGGACCCGTTTCTTCAGGCTTTGCCGCCGCAATCAGACCTGCCGCAAGCAGTGCAGACCTTGCACAGCTACCCGGGCGTTCATGAGGGGCGCTGCGATGTCCAGCGGGGACAGGGGCGTTTAGTGAGCATTTTGCTGAACGTTGCCGGGTTTCCTCGAACCGGGCGTGACGTGCCGGTTCGAGTGGCGGTGGTACGTGATGGCCAACATTGGCTTTGGATTCGCGATTTTGCGGGCCATGTCACGCGCTCTCGCTTGTGCTATGACCCCAAGATGGGTTGCGTGCGAGAGAGGCTCGGGCTTGTGTCCATCTGGCTGAAACCCGTGATTGTAGAGGACAAGTTACAGATCGACATCCAACGTTTGACTCTGTTGGGGCTGCCTATACCGACCATTCTTTTGCCGCGCTCGTCGACGTTCGAGATGCAGGATGATCGGGGAAGGTACGTCTTTGATGTGTCCGCTGAGGCCCCATTTCTTGGGCTGCTAATCCGATATCACGGCTGGCTGACGCCTGTTCACGACGCAGATGAAATCGACTAAATTGATCGTGAACCCAGCAGCTATTGGTCCACCGGGGCCTATCTTAAGCCCATAGGCAACAACGAAAAGATAAAACGATGAAACAGACGATCTTGTTTGCACTGTCGGTGGCTGCAACCCTTGGCTTGGCGGCTGAGACAAGTGCGGCGCCGAACGGGTATCGGACCGAGCCGATCAACAGCACCGATTTCGAAGTCATACCGCGCGCTCAACAATTCACAGATGGCTATTGGTGCGCGGCGGCAGATTTTGCGCGTCGAAAGCTGGGCTTGGGCTGGCAAGACCGCATTTATGTTCTGCGTGGCTATGGCCCCAGCGTCACCACCGGACGCAGAACAGCGGTACAGTTTACAATCAAAGAGCCATCAGAGACCCCAGTACAACCCAGCTTTGTCTTATCAAGCTTTGCCATAGGCTCCAGCATGTCCGTCCAAGGGGCAAATGCGAAATGCGATATCCGCCCGTTCTTTAGATAATAAGGTCTAAGCCAGTTTCGATGCAGACTGAATTCACGATGCAAACTCAAGGGGCAGGCCTCTATGAATTCACCGACAACGTGCATCGCTGGCTTGGCCCATCTTTGAGGGATGGCGTTCTGACGCTGTTCGTGCGCCATACTTCATGTTCACTGCTGATACAGGAAAACGCCGACCCGGAGGTTCAGACCGATCTGAAGGCTTTCTTTGAAAGGCTGGTGCCGCCATCGGATCATCCGGCGATGTCGTATCTGCGCCATACCTATGAAGGGCCGGATGATATGCCCGCGCATATCAAATCCACGCTTATGCCCGTCTCACTGTCGATCCCTGTCTCGGCGGGTCGCATGTCTCTTGGGACATGGCAGGGGATTTATCTCTTCGAACACCGCTCTGCACCACATCGTCGCTCGATCGCAGCGCATCTTGGGTAACCCTTTATCTAGGGGTTGAAAATTCCGACTACCCAAATCCTAGCGGCTGCCCTATAGTTGTGGATAAGTAAGCCGAAGTGCTTACAAAAGAGGCCGAACAAGGGACGAGGAGACGGCGGATGCGCTGCCCGTTTTGCGGAAATATCGACACTCAGGTGAAAGATTCACGCCCGGCAGAGGATCACGTCGCGATCCGTCGACGCCGGTTTTGCCCGGCCTGCGGGGGCCGGTTTACCACCTACGAACGCGTGCAACTGCGCGATCTGGTTGTGATCAAGACCAACGGAAAACGCGAAGATTTCGACCGCGACAAGCTGGAGCGTTCGATCCGTATCTCGATGCAGAAACGGCCCGTTGATCCCGAACGGATCGATCAGATGATCTCGGGCATCGTGCGCCGGCTGGAAAGCATGGGCGACACCGATATTCCGTCCAACAAAATCGGCGAGATCGTCATGGAAGCTCTGGCGCGGATCGACACCGTTGCCTATGTTCGCTTTGCAAGCGTGTACAAGAATTTCCAGGCGGCCGATGATTTCGAGGAGTTTGTCCACGAGTTGCGCCCGCCGCAACCTCCGACGGACGAGTGAGCGAAACAGATAAGCGATTTATGGCGCTGGCCCTGTCATTGGGGCAGCGTGGTCAAGGGTCGTGTTGGCCCAACCCGGCTGTCGGGTGCGTTATCGTGCGCGAAGGGCGCATTGTTGGGCGGGGCTGGACCCAACCGGGCGGGCGTCCCCACGCCGAACCTGTTGCATTGGCGCAGGCCGGATCGGCCGCCAAAGGCGCCACGGCCTATGTAACGCTGGAACCTTGTTCCCATCATGGCAAAACCCCCCCCTGCGCGACCGCTTTGATCGAGGCCGGGGTGTCGCGCGTCGTGGCCGCGCTTGAGGACAGCGACCCGCGTGTGTCAGGGCAGGGTTTCGCGATGCTGCGTGAGGCCGGGATCGAGGTCGATACAGGTGTTTTGGCCGATCAGGCCGCGCAGGAGCTGGCCGGTTTTTTTCTGAAAACGGAACAGAGCCGTCCCTTTGTCACCCTGAAACTGGCCAGCAGTTTCGATGGGCGGATTGCAACGCAAACCGGCCATAGCCAGTGGATCACAGGCCCAACCGCCCGCCGCGCTGTGCACGCAATGCGCGCGCGCCATGATGCGGTGATGGTTGGCGCAGGAACGGCGCGTGCGGATGACCCCTCGCTGACAGTGCGGGATTTGGGCGTCTTACATCAGCCCGCACGGATTGTCGTATCGCGCCATCTGGATTTACCTCTGATGGGCCAATTGGCACGCACGGCTAAGGATATTCCCGTCTGGATATGCCATGGTCCGAGCCCCGATCCGGATCGCGCTCGCACGTGGGAAGGGCTGGGCGCCCGTCTGATCCCTTGCGCGCTGCGGGATCACCATATCGATGCAACCGATCTGTTGCTGCAATTGGGTCAGGCCGGTCTAACGCGGGTGTTCTGCGAAGGCGGTGCGGCCCTTGCCGCATCACTGCTTGAGGCGGACATGGTGGATGAACTGGTCGGTTTCACCGCTGGTCTGACCATTGGCGCCGAAGGGCTTGCTGCGGTCGGCCGATTGGGTCTTGAGACACTTGAGGCCGCACCACGGTTTGAACTGATCGAAACACGCACGATTGGTCCGGATATCCTGCACCGCTGGCGACGATCCACACAGTGACTTAGCGCCATAAGCGCGCATGCGTGGCAAAAACACCCTGCAGTTTTGACAGAAGGCGGTTCAGCGGTCCTGTTGCTGCTGGTACGCCATCCGCCAGACGCTCAACCGCGACTTCGACGGGGCAGGGTTGCCCTGTCAGCGGGTCCATATAGCGCGGATAGTCTATCAGCGTTGCGTGAACCAAGCCCATCAGCGATGGCCGTGCGCCCCTACGCGCCGGGACCGTACCAAGATCATGAGTCAGACCCCATCCGGCATAAAAAGGTGCACCCAATGTCGTGACCTTGACGCCACGGAGCAGGGCCTCGAACCCCAGCAGCGAGGTCATGGTCCAGACCTCTTGCACATGCGGCAGCAGCGAGGCCGGATCGCAATCATCCAGAACCAGATCGGCCAGACCTTCAGCCTCAATCTTGCCCTCTCGCAGCCCCGCCTGAACGTCCGGGTGGGGTTTATAAACTAAAACGGCGTCCGGGTTCGCCTCCCTCGCGGCGCGCAGCAGTTCAAGATTGGTGCGAATGTTGCTGGTGCCCAACAGGATTGAGGCGTCATCCTCCACCTGCCCAGGCACCAGAATGCGACGCCCCTCGGGCAAGGTCGGAGCTGGTTGTCCGATGTTGTATTTGCTGAGACCACCCGAGAGCAACTGCGCCACCAAATGCTCTGCTCGCAGTTCCTGATCTGGACGCAATGTCTCGCGTTCGGAAATCAGTTCTTCCAAACGGCTCGGGCGCGTGGGGTCATAGTAAATTCCCAGATCATCGGTCACCAGCGACAGGGGAGGGATCAGCTCTGCACCCAACCCGCGTGAACGCAGAAATCCGTCTTCGACACGAATGACCCCTTCGGCATCTCGCGATTGACTGGCCCAGACCATATGCGGCTGATCGGGGGCCGTCGGCATAGTGGTTTTGAATTGAACCTTGCGATGTCTGCCAAACATTTGCTGCAGATGTTTGCGCTTCCACAGCCGCATACCCGAAGCTGTCCAGCCAAGCCGATCCTGACGCCAGGCGCGGGTCGTGGCCTCCAGCGTGTCGAGAACGGTTTCCAGCTCACACAACCCATCCCGATAGGGATCGTACCATGAGGGATACAGCAGCATGGCTGCTGCAAATAGTTGCGCGCGCGTTAGGTTCCGGGATCGGCGCGGGATCGGCACTTCATCTTGGGTCAAACCCCAACCGGCATAAAAGGGTTGCCCAAAAACCCGGGGTTTATGACCCGCCAGAATTGCTTCGAATCCCAGTTGCGAGGAGAGCGTGTAGACGGCGACCGCACCGTCTAACAGAGGCCAAGGGCTAGTCGGATCGCGCAAGAATGAGATGCGGTCAGAGAGATCCTGATCACTGAAGTACCCCGGGCGGTAGCCCGCTTGGGTCTCAGGATGTGCTTTGATCAGGATGCGCGCGCCCGGATTTTCCTCCTGCGCGATCACCAGCATTTCGCGGAACCTGGCATAGTCGCCCCCGCTGGCCGTAACGGCGGCGTCACCCTGTGTTTGATCAACGACCAGAACATATCCAGGATCAGGCGGTGTGATGTCAGTGTCAAAAGCCGAGTACTTGCTGAGCTGTAGGTCTTTGATCCGCGCAATAGCACCGCGTGCGCGGTTCAATAGCGCTGTATCGTCCAGCGGGTGGGTCGCCAGTAGCGTTTCAAGGTCCGATGGGGTGGACGGGTCGAAATGCAGGCCGGTTTGATCCAGTAGCAACCCCAAAGGTGCCTCGCCCGCGCGCCCGGGATGGAGAGAACGTAGAAACGCGTCTTCGACCCTCAGGATCGGGGTGCCGTATTTTTCAGCTATGCTCAGGCCGCGATGGGCGGTTGGGCTGTCGCCCCAGACCCCAACGGTATCGCCCTGTTTGGGCAGGCCCAGGCGAATGTCATAGTCGGCAAGCGACAGGATGCGCCGTATGCGACGGTTGGTCAGAAACCCCCCATTATACACAAACAGCCGGGTGCGATTTGCCCCGGCTGCGGTGTCCGTTTCTGGATACACGGGTTAGTTCCCGGTCAGTGTAGCAACGTTTGCGACCGGGGTCAGACCACCCGCGATAAGCGAGATTGACTTGCTCCACTGCGCATAGGGGGCTTCGGTTACATAGATCGTGTCATCATCGCGGATGACAAAGTCGCGGGCAATGAACAGACCGTTGGGCGCGGTCAGATTCAGCAAGTAGATCATGCGCTGATCCCCTTGCAAACCCGCACGACCTGTTACGCTGCGGGCGATGTCCTGACCTTCTTTCCGAAGGATGAAAATCCCTGTCGGATCCGAGGAGAGACCTTGCAAACCACCCACCTGCGCCAGCGCTTCCAGCGCCGATAGATCCTGACTGTCAAACGCAATCCGCGATTGTCCGCCCGTCGCACCCAGCGCGATGTAAGAGCGGCTGTCAGCCTCAACCAGGATGCGGTCACCACCGCGCAGGGCGACATCGAGATTGGGGTTTTTGAACAGGTCTTCGTACCAAACAGTACCTTTCTGGTCTCCTCGGATCAGAGTCACCAGTGCGATGTCCGATCCAACAGCTACCCCCCCCGCCTGGGACAACATACCCAGCAAGGTGCGAGTCGGACGTTCGATCGGGTAAATACCGGGCGCGCCGATTGTGCCAGTCAGCGAAACCGTCGAACCGTCACCGGCAACGCGCCGCACTTCGACTTGTGGATCAGGGGTCTGTTCTTTCAGCTCGTTTGTAATCAGCACACGCAGTTGTTCTGGCGTATTGCCTGCCGCGCGCAAGCGCCCGGCATAAGGGACGAAAATGAACCCGTCACTGTCGACCTGAACCTCTTCCAAGGCGGTGGCGGCACCGGTTTCGCCCGACAGCAAGCCATCATCCACGTTTTCCCAAACCGTCAGGCCCAGAACGTCACCGGGGCGCACGGTATCTGCCGCAACACTCGATGCGCTGCGGAAGGATGAGGAAAACCCAAATTGCGGGATGCTGGACGTGGCTTTGGTGACGCGGTCATCCACTTCGACCACGAAGGCGTTACCACCATTTTCGACCGATCCGGCCAAAATCTCTGATTTATTCGGTCCGGATTTGGGAAGTTGGCACGCGGCAAGAAGGCCGCAAAGAGCCAAAAGGGTAACTCCCCGTCGTGCTCGGGTAGAAAAGCGCTGCACTGCCTCAGATCCTCAAACTTCTTTTTTGTTGGGGGCAAACTACCCCGATTGGGCAGCAACATCCAGCAGAGGATGCCTTATTTCACTCGACAAGTCGCAACTGTGGCGTGCGTGCCTCGTTGTTTTTCAACACCGCCTGATAAGGATCATGGGCACGCAGGACCATATCTGCCACGCGTCGCAGCAATTGCCGGCGTCCCCTTCGCGAATAAAATCCGCCGGGAACTTGGCTGGTTTCAAGAAGGAACTGACGGTAGATGCGATAGGCTTTTGCATCCGGCATTTCGGGTTCGGCAAAAAACTCATCAATCGGCTGCTGAGAGACAAATTCGGGCTTATCGTACACTGATCTGCCGAAAATCCGCAGCGGAATGCCCCGCCACAGTACCTGCTGACCTGCGGTTGAATTGATGGTGACGGCCGAGTTCGCCTCATCCAGCAACTTAGCAAGTTTGCCACCGGGCACATAGTGAACGCGCCCTTCGATCCCATATTCGCGGCAAAGGTCGCGAACCCGACGGCGTAGCGGTTCGCGGTGGTTTTCTAGCGGGTGTTCCTTGATCACCAAGCGGTGATGGCCCGGTGCGCCCTTGGCGAAACCTTCGACCATCTGTTCCAGAAACGCGCTCATGCTGTTGTAGTCGGAATGCGATTGGACCGAGCTGTCGTGACCCAGTTGAAGCAGTACCAGATGATAAGGGAACGCGCCGCGGCGTACCCGTAATGTGGACCAGCCGCGCTGGAGCCGGTGAAACGGCATCAGGGCCAAGCGCTTGAAATACAGTTTGAATTCCTTGGCGACCGAAAGATCGCGATGCGGGCGGAAGTTGCGGTAGCGGCGGTTCATGAACAGAACGAACCAATGGTATAACGCGCCATAAAAGATGTGCTGGCGCATATCTCCCCAATGTGACGGTGGAGGCGGTGATGCCGCATCAGACTGCTCGAGCGCCTGATGCATATCCGTGACATCCAGTGACATCAGTTGGGAGTTTCCGTTGGACCCCCAACGCTCATAAGTCACCCACCAGGGCCGCAGATACCCTTCCTCGAAGACATGGATCGTTATGCCGCGGGATCGCGCGATTTCAACAGCACGGGCATGAACCGGGCGTGTGTCACCGTACAGAACGATATCGGTTACGTCCTTGCGGATGATCAGATCGATAAGCGTTTCGGGCCAAAGCTCTGGCTTGTCGCGAAACGGAATATAGGTGGATGTGTCAGACCAGAACGCCCGATCTCCGGCATTGAACCCGACCCGCCAGACCTGCGCGCCGGCCTCTTGCAGCATACGCCCCAGCGCGCTGAAGAATGGGCCATGTGGCCCCTGTAGGAACAGAAAGACGCGATCGCTTGATGGGGTGGCGGAGTGGGTCATCCTCGTCATATTATCCAATCTTCTGGGCGAAACTATGCCTGATTGTCTCAGTTTTTTACTCATTTATGCCTTAATTTCGCTGCCGGTCCTTGCCCGCGTGCGATGAAGGTCGTACCTCAGCCAGAGAAGTCGGGATCAGGTTAGGGATCGAGGGTTAACAGAATGTTTACGGGGATCGTCACGGATATCGGCACAGTTACCGAGTTAGAGCAGCAAGGTGATCTGCGCGCGCGCATTCAGACAGCCTATGAGACCGATGGCATTGATATCGGTGCTTCGATTGCCAGCGACGGTGTCTGCCTGACAGTGATTGCGCTGGGCGATGACTGGTATGACGTGCAAGTCAGTGCCGAGACGGTGTCGAAAACAAATCTGGACAGTTGGACACCCGGCAAACGTGTCAATCTGGAACGCGCCCTGAAGGTTGGCGACGAATTGGGCGGGCATATCGTTTCGGGTCATGTGGATGGTGTCGCCGAAGTCGTTGCAGTTCAGGATGAGGGTGATAGCACGCGCGTGACACTGCGTGCGCCAAAGGACTTGGCCCGTTTCATTGCCCCCAAAGGGTCGGTTGCGCTGAACGGCACATCCTTGACGGTGAACGATGTCAAAGGGTGCGATTTTGGCATCAACTTTATCCCCCATACCAAAGAAGTGACCACCTGGGGTGATGTCGCCGTTGGGGATCAGGTCAACCTTGAGATCGACACGCTGGCCCGCTATGTTGCGCGCTTGGCCGAGATGTCCTGAGGCAAATATACGTCGCGTCCTGACCCGCGCACGCCGTTTGCGCTCTGGCCTTTGGGCGCGGTGTGGTCTATCCCGCGTTGCAGAAATGCTCTTGTGAAAGGCTGCCCCATGAGCTTTGAAACCCCGGGCCCGGTCGAGGCCCAGCTGCGCGACGCGATCAGCCCGATTGAAGAGATCATCGAAGAGGCGCGCAAAGGCCGGATGTATATTCTGGTCGATCACGAGGATCGCGAAAACGAAGGCGATTTGGTGATTGCCGCTGAATTCGCCGATGCCGACGCGATCAACTTTATGGCCACCCATGGGCGCGGGCTGGTCTGTCTGCCGATGACGGCTGAACGGATCGACAATCTGGGCCTGCCGATGATGGCGGTAAACAATTCATCGCGTCACGAAACCGCTTTCACCGTCTCGATTGAAGCGCGCGAGGGGGTTTCGACAGGTATCTCTGCCGCAGACAGGGCGCTGACCGTGGCCACCGCGATCAACGAACAGAATACGATGGCCCATATTGCCACCCCCGGCCACATCTTCCCGCTGCGGGCCAAGCGCGGCGGGGTGCTGGTGCGCGCGGGCCATACCGAGGCTGCCGTGGATATCTCGCGTCTAGCGGGGCTGAACCCATCGGGTGTGATCTGTGAGATCATGAAGGCTGATGGAACCATGGCGCGTCTGCCGGATCTGGTCGAATTCGCGCAAGAGCATGACATGAAGATCGGCACCATCAGTGATCTGATCGCGTATCGGTCGCGCAATGATAATCTGGTGGTCGAAACCTCACGCGAGACCGTCACGTCGGAATATGGTGGCGAATGGGAAATGCGCCTGTTCACCGATCAGCTTCATGGCATAGAGCATGTCGTAATGATCAAGGGTAACATCACCACGCCAGAGCCCGTTCTGACCCGTACTCACGCCCTGCATGAAGCACCGGATATTCTGGGCCTCGGACCCAAATCTTCGCGCGAATTGCCGCGCGCGATGGAGAAGATCGCGGAAGAGGGTCGGGGGGTCGTCTGCCTGTTCCGCCAGCCGCGCAATTCGCTCTATGCGGTCGAAGATGAAGGCCCGCGCACCATCAAGCAAACGGGTCTCGGTTCTCAGATCCTGTCCAAGCTGGGCGTTCAGGAATTGGTTCTACTGACGGACTCACCTGAAACCGTGTATTTGGGGCTCGACGCGTTTGGCTTGTCCATCGTCGGCACCCGCTCGATCCTGAAGGAAGACTGATCATGGCTGCTCAAGACGAACATGGCATCCTGCCGACACCCAAATTTGACAAGCCGGTGAAACTGCTGATCGTGGCGGCCCCGTTCTATCGCGCCATTGCCGACAATCTGATCGCAGGTGCTAAGGCTGAAATCGAAGCGGCAGGTGGCACTTTCGAAGTTGTCGAGGTTCCCGGCGCGCTGGAAATACCAACCGCCATCGCCATGGCTGATCGCCAGTGCAATTTCGATGGTTATGTTGCACTGGGTTGTGTCATTCGGGGCGAGACCACGCATTATGAAACCGTCTGCAACGACTCCAGCCGCGCCATTCAGTTGATGGGTCTTCAAGGCCTGCTGATCGGCAACGGTATCCTGACGGTTGAAAACAACGAACAGGCCGAAGTCCGCGCCAACCCCGAAAAGATGAACAAAGGCGGCGGAGCGGCTGCTGCGGCCTTGCATCTGATCGCACTCGGCCGTAAGTGGGGCTCTTCCAAAAAGGGCGTGGGCTTCAAGCCGCCGTCCGAGTCCATCCTTGTGGCGGGCGACAGCAACGGATCCACGACAGTATGACCCACACAGATGCGCCGAAACCGGCCAACCAGAAACGCCTGATGAAATCCGCCGCCCGGCTTTATGCCGTGCAGGCGCTGTTCCAGATGGAGCAATCGGGGCAGACGACCGAAACGGTCGTGAATGAGTTTCTGGATCACCGGTTTGGCGCTGTCTATGAAGGGGACGAGATGCTGGATGGCGATATCAGCGTCTTCCGCTCGCTGGTGGACAATGCGGTGAACTATCAGGCTCCGATTGACCAGATGACCGACCGTGCGCTGGTCGCCAAATGGCCGATCTCGCGCATCGATCCGACCCTGCGGGCGCTGTTCCGCGCCGCCGGGGCCGAGCTGACCCAAAGCGACACGCCGCCCAAGGTGGTTATCACCGAATTCGTCGATGTCGCGCGCGCCTTCTTCCCCGAAGGCAAAGAGCCGAAATTCGTCAACGCCGTGCTGGACCACATGGCACGCGAGGCCCAGCCCGAGGCGTTCTGACGCCTTTACCGCAGCCTTACAGGCGCTAGACTCTCGTCAATAGCGCAAGGAGGAAGGAGGTCTGCCATGCCTAAATTGATCCGTCTCTACATCACGCAAGTTGTCTGGGGATTTGTCATCTCGGCGGTGTTTGTCGGGGTGTTGCTGGTCTTCAACGTAGCCAATCTGCGCAGCCTGATGATCGGCTCGGATGTCGGCCTGATCGCGTTGCTGATGATCTGGTTCATGAATGGGATCGTCTTTGCCGGGGTTCAGTTTGGCTACAAGATCATGAGCATGGCCGAAAAACCCAAAGGTCCGCGCAGGGGCACACCGGTCTTACAAGACTTGAAACCCGTTGCGATCAAGCAAGAGGCGCCTGTTTCACGCTAATTTTGATGCGAGGCTGTATCACCCCGAGCCTCTCATAGGCTTTCTGGCATATCGCGAGATGGTTGCACCTAAATTGACAGTTGCTGCTTCAAAGCAGATGCAGCCACTGTCACGTCTGTATGCGGTTCATCTTAGCCTATCGCGGATATTCAGAATGGCGTATCTGGGGCTTTGGTCTGAACATACTCCTTCAATATCGCGCTTTGAATAATCTGCGAAAAGTAAGGAGCTTTGATCATCTTGCCCAAGCGACTAATTTGAGGACATGGCCTCAGTAGCACAGCTAACCGACTGGATGATTACCGAAGGACGCCGCTCTGGCGACCCCGTGAAAGTAGTTTCTCATTTCTGCTCATCTTTGATCGAGGAAGGCGTTCCGCTCTGGCGAGTCAATATCGGTCAGCGTTTCGCCAATCCGTTACTCATTGCATGGGGGATTGTTTGGACCCCTGACGGGACCGACAGCTACGACGTGACTCATGAAACGATGTTGACAGAAGGGTATGTCGGCAGCTCATTTGAATACATTCTCGTGCACAGAAAACCGCTTCACAAAAGCCTGCGACAACTTGATCCAAAGACTGAGCATTCATCGTATCTTGAATTCGCTGAGTTGGGTGGCACAGACTACTATGCCACCCTGATGTACTATGGCGATGGGTCTCTGCATGGCTGTACATTTGTTACGCAGGACCCCGATGGTTTTTCACCGCGCCATCTGGAATTGATTGAGGCAGCTCTGCCTGCTCTGTCTTCCGCTTTGGAACCTGTCACAATGCGCAAGTCAGCCAAGGGACTGCTACGAACTTATCTTGGTGATGGACCCTCTGATGCGGTGTGGAATGGACGGATCAAGCGGGGTGAACGTACGACAGTTGATGCAGTCGTCATGTTTTCTGATTTGCGGGGTTTCACGGCCCTTTCAGAAGCCGCACCCGAGGTAGATGTCTTTGACGCGCTGAGCGGTTACTTCGATTTGGTTGTGCAATCTGTAGAAGAGAACGGCGGCGATGTTCTAAAGTTTATGGGTGACGGGATTCTCTCGATCTTCACCATCGCATCTCCGACTGATCACGCCGACCGGTGCCGAAAGGCTGCGCATGCCGCGCAAAGTGTATTGGCCGGTTTGACGACGCTCAACCATCGGCGCGATGAGGCGCAAAAGCCGTCTTTGGATGTTGGGATTGGGATCAATGTTGGGCAAGTCAGCTATGGCAATATCGGCAGTCCTGGAAGACTTGATTTTACGGTTCTCGGGGGCGCAGTGAACGTCGCCAGTCGCATAGAGGGTCTAACCAAATCCATCGGCCATAGAGTGCTGGTAACATCAGCGATTGCTAGCGCGTCGCCTGATCTGTTTTTGCCTTGTGGGTTTCACGAAGTTCGCGGCCTTGCTGAACCAATCGAATTGTTTTCTCTCATCGAAGGATAGCTTTGAACCAGTTTGCATGAATGTTCCTAGGAGCCAGGGAATGGGCGCTTAGGTTCAACTGGAAGGCCTGTCTACTGCGCCAGCATTGCGTTTGGAAGAGTTGGATTATCAGGCGGACTTATTTGATCTGCATGACATCCAGGCGCACAGAGACCGACGTTGGTGATACTTTGAACCAATTTGGGGAAGCGGCGGGACCACCAGTCAACCGTGCGGTTTGATTCCCGAGGACCTGTATGTACAGGTGGGCGCCAGGTAATCAGGCCAGGACCTGAACAGAGCCAGCCCCCTCGGAATTGCTTAAGGCCACCAGAATGCTACCAGTCACAAGAAGGGCAGAACCCGCCAAGCGCTTAGTTAGGGCGTCGGGCGGGTTCGTACAAGGGGTTTGTCGACAGATCAGGCGTCGACCGGCTCGTGCAGGGCGGTGCGCATCTTGCCGAAATGGTCGTCCCAGCCATTGTCCAGCGCCAGGATCAGGCCAAAGGCCTCGGCGGTTTGGGGCAGGCCTTCATGTAGCAGGCTTAGCCGTGTGCCGCCCGCAACGGGTGTTAACGTCCATTTGACTACGCTGACAGCATCACCCATAGGTTTGACGGTGAACGTGTATTCCAGATATTCTGGCGCGCGCGCTTCCCGGACTTCACCCCAGATCAGCAGATCGCCACTGGTGGTTCCGAACATCTCCAGCTTCTGGCCTTTGGCCAGTTTTCGTTCGGGTTTGTGAAACCATTCGGCAAGCCGCTCGGGTTCGGTCAGATAGGCCCAGACTGTGTCCGGTTCGGCCCGCAGGAAAATAGATTTTTGCAACACAGAATTACTCATTTGTCTTTCCTTTCAATCACTTCTTTAAGAGAGCTAAGGCGATCATTCCAGAACTGGTCAAAATAGCTGAACCAATCCAAAACAGGCGCCATGCCCTGTGGTTCTATTCGGTTGATGCGTTCCCGACCGCGGGCTTCCACTGTGATCAGCCCGCCATCGGACAGAACGGTCAGATGCTTCTTGACGGCGGCCCGGGTCATGTCGAACCGGTCGGTCAGCTGACCGATTGTCATGTCTTCAGACGCCAGCAATTTTACAATGTCTCGACGGGTTGGATCGGCCAGCGCACGAAACGCGTTTTGAGTTGAGTTCTCCATGGTAGCCTCATAAATAGTACCTTCCGGTATCATATTAATTGAATACCAAAAGGTATCATGTCAAGCCTGGATCTGTGCTTTACATTTGTTCACTGATTGTTCACATTTTTCTCATGACCTTGGATTTACAACCCGGACAGAAACTCGCACGTGGTGTCGCGCGGCACCTTACCGCACATGGGTTTGTTTCTGTTGAAGAATTCGTGCCAGCCCGTGGTTTGCGGGTCGATGTTATGGGGCTGGGCCCCAAAGGTGAGCTCTGGGTGATCGAATGCAAATCCAGCCGCGCGGATTATCAGTCAGACGCGAAATGGCAGGGATATCTGGAGTGGTGTGATCGATTCTTTTGGGCCGTCGATACCGATTTCCCGACCGAGTTACTGCCGCAGGAAACCGGCCTGATCATTGCCGACGCCTATGATGCCGAGATCATTCGAATGGCGCCCGAGGACAAACTGGCCCCGGCACGGCGTAAGAAGATGATCCAGAAATTTGCAACCGATGCGGCACGGCGTCTGCACACACTGCGTGATCCGCGACTTTAGAAAAGCTCAGTCACTGACGGCACGGGCGGCTTGCGCTGCGGCGCGAATTTCTTCGGCGATTTCCTCAGCCTCTTCCGGGTCGAAATCCATCGGAACCTCGAGGCCATCAGCCTCGATGAACAGACGCACCATACCCTGATCGGTTGGTCCGATCTGAAGGTTGGCCTGAATGTCGCGTTCGGTGTTGATACCCATACTCGCCTCCGGGACTGAGCGTTTGTGCTAGCGCGCAAAGGGTTGAGAATCAAGCCGCCTTTGCGGTCAGATAGGGTATGGAAGATGTGGTTCTCAGATCGTTTCAGGCCGATGATGCGCCCTGGCTTGTCGAACGGCACGGCACGCTTTATGCACGTGATGAAGGGTTCGATGACAGTTTTGCTCCGTTGGTGGCAAGCATCCTTCGAGAGTTCATTGCGGACCATGATCCATCCTGCGAACGCGGTTGGATCGCTGAGCGCGCAGGTGAAAGGCTGGGCAGTATCTTCTGTGTCAGGCTGGACGCACAGACCGCGAAACTGAGGCTGTTCCTGCTGGTGCCCGATGCGCGCGGGCTGGGGTTGGGCAAGCGACTTCTGGAGACCTGTATGGGCTTTGCCAAGCAGGCCGGATACCAGCAAATGCAGCTATGGACCCACGAAAGCCACCGCGCGGCCTGTGCGCTGTATCGGGCCAATGGATGGCAGCTTATGGGTAGCAAACAGGTGCATTCTTTTGGGGTCGATCTTGTCGAACAAAGCTGGAAAATTCAGCTTTAATCCTCTTGCAATCCCCGGACGCGTTCGGTACATCGCCCTTCACGAGTGCCGCCTTAGCTCAGTTGGTTAGAGCGCTGGATTGTGGATCCAGAGGTCCCCTGTTCAAGCCAGGGAGGCGGTACCAAATCCTCAATATAGCAAGCGAATAGATGCGCAATTGTGGCGTGATCAAACCTGTTTGATCTGCTGAACTCGCGCGCGGGATCAGCGCGCGAGGTTCAGTCTGAATTTCATCTTGCTTTGTCTTGCGACGGGCAGATGACGGTTCAGGCGCTTGTTCACCAGTCCAAAAACCCACACGATGACAAGGGTCAACAAGATGAAATAAAAGGCCAAAATTGGGTAGGGCACAAACGGGTTGAAGGTTTTGTCAGCAAAGTAGCTGGCATAGTACAAGGCGTCTCCGCGCTGCTGCCAAGCCGGAAAGGCCGAGAAAAAGACCAGTGTTGTGGACTGGAATACAAAGATCGCTTCGTTTGTGTAGGAGGGCCAGGCCAACCGCAACATGGTCGGCCAGACGATGCGGCGGAACCGCGCCCAGCCCGACATGCCATAGGCATCTGCAGCCTCAAGATCGCCCTTGGGGATCGAGCGTAGCGCTCCATAGAAGATCTCACCCGAATAGGCGGAGGTGTTCAGGAACAGTACGATCAGCGCCCCCAGCCAGGCCGAGGTGAACGCGTCGAACATCGGATAGGGTTTCTTGAGCGACAGGAAGAAGAAATAGGCAAAGAAGAATTGGATGAAGAGCGGTGAGCCCCTGAACAGAAAGATGAACCACTCGGACGGTTTGCGCAGCCATTTGTTGGGCGATGCTTTTCCAACCGCCAGTGCGGTGGCCAGAAAGAACCCCGTGACCATTGCCATGATGCCGAAATAGATATTCCAGATCATGCCTGAACCGATCAGGGTGAAGTGCTCGCACAGGGTAAAGTCAGTTTTGGGTAGAAGCCGTTCGCCATAGCCCAGAGACCGCAGGCCGTAATCTTGAATAGTTTGCAAGCAGCTCATGCCGTGGTCTCCTTGCGCAGAAGCTCTCCGCCCGAAGTGGCCTGACCATGCGACAAGCGGCGCATCAGTTTCTCCAGCCCGATCTCGGACACACGGGTCATGCCAAGATAAAAGACCAGCAGGGCCAGAAAGTACCACATGCGCCAGTCGCCATGAGGGTAGTCGGTGAAGCGCGATGTCTTGGTGCCACCCAGTTCGCGGGCCCAATAGACGATGTCTTCGACTCCCAGTAAGAACAGCAGCGGCGTGGCCTTGATCAGAACCATCCAAAGGTTTGACAGGCCGGGCAGGGCGTAAACCCACATTTGCGGCACAAGGATGCGCCAAAAGGTCTGGCTGCGGGTCATGCCATAGGCCTCGGCCGTTTCCAGCTGCGCATGTGGCACGGCGCGCATTCCACCGAACAGGACATTGGCAGCGAAAGCGCCGAACACGATAGAGAATGTAATCACTGCAAGGAAAAAGCCGTAGGTCTCGTGCACCCATTCTGGCGAAGTCCCAAGCGGCAGCTTGGCGGCCTGACACACCAGAAAATCGTTGCCCTGACGGATCGGATCGGTCCAGTCCGGGCAGAGGATCTTGTGGCGGATCCATTCAAACCCCTGATCCAGAGCGATGACGAAGAACAGGAAAAAGGCAATGTCGGGCACGCCGCGTACAATCGCGATATAAGCCTTGCCCAGCCAACTGAGAGGCAGAAAGTGCGACCGTGCGGCCATCGCGCCTGCAAAGCCAAAGCCGAGCGCGACGGGCGCAGTCACGGCCAGCAGGGCCAGAACCTTGATGAAAGATAGGTAGAACGACCAGTGGACGCCATTGGTCAGATAGCACGAGAACCAGCGGAACGTGCCCAGCGTGTCAGGATCAGCGCAGTAGGAGAACATAAGGCGTCTTTCGAACGTCTGGTCCGGCAAGGCCGGAACGGGCCCGGCGCAAGGAC
This sequence comes from Ruegeria sp. AH7, assembly GCF_056541325.1. NCBI lineage: Bacteria > Pseudomonadati > Pseudomonadota > Alphaproteobacteria > Rhodobacterales > Roseobacteraceae > Ruegeria > Ruegeria sp. AH7. The sequence goes on from NZ_JBQFYF010000001.1 coordinate 431,911, forward strand.
GCCGGGCCGGGACAGGTCAGTATCAGTTGGTGACGACCGAACCGTCAGCGCCGTATGTGGCGGTGCCTTCACCGAACCACTTGATCAGCATCTCGTTAAGCGTGCCGTCAGCTTTCATCGACGTGATGGCTTCGTCGAACTTGCCGCGCAATTCACCGTCGCTTTCACGCAGGCCCATGCCGACGCCACCGCCCAGCGGAACCGGATCGCCGACAAAGACCAGCTCACCGCCCGATTCTTCGACCAGCGGCACCAGATAGTCGCGGTCGGCCAGAACAGCATCGGCTTCGCCGTTGCGGACGGCTGCGATGGTTTCTTCCGGGGTCGCGAATTCAACCAGAGTCGCGCCGGTTTCGGCGACGTGGCCCGCCTGAATGGTAGCGGTTTGCGCAGCAACAACACCACCGGTGACATCGGCTGCGTCAGAGGTCGCGACATAGGCCGACGCGGTTGGCGGATAATAGTCCTGTGTGAAATCGATGACTTCATCACGTTCGTCGGTGATCGACATGCCCGCGATGATGGTGTCGTAGTTACCCGATACCAGGTTCGGGATGATCGAATCCCAGTCGTTCTTAACCCACTCGCATTCCAGCCCGGCGCGTTTGCACAGCTCGTCACCTACGTCCCGCTCGAACCCGTCGATCTCACCGGCATCGTTGATGAAGTTATACGGAGGGTAGGCGCCCTCGGTGCCCATGCGCACGGTGTCGGCCATGGCCATCCCGGCGGTCAAAGCCAGCGCTGCAGTGGTCAGAATTAGGTTTTTCATTGGTTACTCCCCAGTTTGGTTCTGTTCTTTGAAATTATGCCGCTTTGGTAGCGGACAGAAAACCCTGAAGTCGCTTAGACTCAGGGGCGGTAAAGATGTCTTCGGGCGTGCCTTCTTCTTCGATCAGTCCTTGATGCAGGAATACGACATGGCTTGAGATATCGGCGGCCATCTGCATGTCATGGGTCACGATGATCATGGTCCGGCCTTCTGCGGCCAGGTCCTTGATCACTTTGATCACTTCCTGTTCCAGCTCGGGATCCAGGGCCGAGGTCGGCTCGTCAAACAATAGCGCTTCGGGCTCCATGCACAATCCACGCGCTATGGCGGCGCGCTGTTGCTGACCACCAGACAGTTGCGCGGGGTAGACGTCGCATTTGTCGCCAATGCCAACCTTATCAAGATACCTGCGGGCGCTGTCTTCCACTTCGGCCTTGTCACGGCCCAAAACGGTGACCGGAGCCTCCATTACATTCTGCAAGATGGTCATATGTGCCCAAAGGTTGAATTGTTGGAACACCATAGACAGGTTAGTCCGAATGCGCAGAACCTGCTTGGGGTCCGCGGGGTGGCGGCCATGACCTTTGCCAGCCCATTGTACGGGTTCGCCTTTGAATAGGATCTCGCCTTGCTGGCTGTCTTCCAGCAGGTTGCAGCAACGCAGCAGGGTTGATTTTCCCGATCCGGATGATCCTATGAGCGACACCACATCCCCGCGCCTTGCAGTGATGTCGACACCCTTGAGCACCTCGAGATTGCCGAAGCTTTTGTGAAGGTTCTTGATCTCGATGACGGCTGATGGGTCTGACACGAAGGATCCCGTTGTTGCTGGTATTGATGCGCTAATAGGACGGAAAATCCGGCACAATGCAATGCGCAAATCACAGAATCAGGGATCGAATCTGCCGAATTGACCAGAGGTTATTGTCAAAATGAGTAGAGACTGTGCAATCAGGCTCCAGGTGGAGGGGGCGTGGGAACGGCCAGATATTCTTCGGCGGGAATGTTGATCAACCCACGGATGTGAAGGAGGCGCTTGTCTTCTTCAGAAAGTGCGGCGATGGCCGTAAGAACGGCATCTGCAATCTGGTCCGGGTCCTGGGTTTGCGAAGTGATATAGGGCAGAGCAGGGGTTGGCGATGTGCGGGCAACGTCGCGCAGATACTGGCCCAGATCCGTATGCTCCTTCAACAGCACCCATGTCAGCGCATCCAAAGCGGCAATATCTGCGTCGTGGTCGGCAACGGCCTGGGCGGACAGGGCGTGACCGCCGGTTTGGATAAGTTCGGCGGGTTTCAAACCCAAATTGTCCAGATGTGTGATCGGCGCAGCCCAACCGGATTGTGACAGCGCCTCGTTGTAAGCGAACCGTCCCATCACCAGGTCGGCAAGGTCACGCGGATCGTCGCATCGCGCCACAAATACCGAGCAATAGTGACCAGCCGGACACCCCGGTATTCGATAGTCTGGCGTTCCGACCAGTTGAACGTGGCCATGAAGGCGGGTGCGGTAGGGCATGCCGCAGGTCTGGGCGAAAACAAGATCGGGGTCTTGCCAGATCTTCCAAACATCTCGATGTCGATCCAGTTGCGCCGGGCCAAATCCAAGATGGGTGCGGATCAGTGACCAGAATCGATTATTGGCGGCCTCCAGGGCAGGCATGTCATACATGCCCAGCATCGCTGTCACGATTGTGCAGCCTTTTGCCGGGCCAGCGCCGAATCCACATCGCTAACGCCCAGCAAGCTAACCACAAGGCGCAGCAGGGAATCTTCTTCACCTGTCCGCTGCCCATCCGCCAAGGCGACCGACCACATGGCCTGCACGACGGCCAGCCGATCCTCGTAGGCAACGGCCTCCTTAATGGCGCGGGTAAAGCGGACGGTATCGGGGGCCTCGGCCTCAAGATCTTCGGCACGTGCGCGCAGTCCGGCTGCTTCGAACGGAGACAGACCATAGCGTTGGGTCGATATCTTATCGATACGCGCCATCTCGGAGTCGGCATAGTCATTGTCGGATCGTGCGATGCGCACTAGCAGGGCGGTCAGCGCCAGGCGTGCGTCACCATCAGGAAGCGGGTCGGGAGCGGGCTGTGTCAGCCGGGACAGAAAATCACTAAACATGACACAGATATAGACGCGGGCTAGCTGGCTTCCAAGCGGCTTTGCACCCGTTCACGCGCAGCCTTGCTGTCATTGAAGCTAAGGCCCATCGCAGCGCGCGCCTCTTCAACGATCTTAATCTCACCCTCATCCGAGTCGCCATCGGCCAGAACGACCTCCCACAACGCATCCAGCGCGGCAAGGCGTTCCTGAAGATCGGTGGTTTCGCGGATCAGTTTGCCAAACGTGTCGGTTTCGGGTGCAGCGGCATGCAGTTTCTCGCAGGTGGCGCGCACTTTAGCGGCTTCAATCGCGTTATGCTCATACAAACGCGCCAAAATCCGGTCGATCAGGCTGATTTCTTCCAGCTTATAGTCCCGATCCGCCTGTGCCACACGCACCATCAACGCGCCCAATGCCAGTTCAGCATCAGGATCGGGCAAATGATTGGTTTGGGGCGGTCGGAACGCCTGAAGGAACTTCTTCAACATAAGGGCAGATTACCCCATATTTTGTGGCGCGCCAAGCGGCGACTACCCGTCATAGCCCTGAATGATCACAAGATCGCCGTTGGATACTGGATCACGCAGGCTTTTGGCGTATTGATAGCCCTCACTTTCATAGCAGGCGAGCGCGTCTTCGTAGCTGGGAAATTCGATTACCACAGTGCGGGCGCGTGCGGCGCCTTCCTTAAGCTCGCGCGTGCCACCGCGCACCAGAAAGCGAGCGCCAAAGGCGGCGAATGCCTCACCGTTGGCTGCGATATAGTCTTTGTACCTCTCCATGTCGTCTACATCGACATGGGCAACCCAATAGCCTTTGCTCATCAATACCTCCTGCCCAGTTTCCTGGGCAAGGTGCTTAGAATTGACGAAAATAGCAATCCCGATCCGCTAGGGTATCAGCCGTAGTTGATTGCTGCGCGCGCCTGTTCTGTCAGCCAGGCAATCATCTGCCGGTAGGGCACAGGCCCATAGCTGACCCGCGCCACCCCAAGTTCTGCAAGGCGCGGGGTGTCCGGCGTGCCGGGCAGGGCGATGATGTTGACGGGCAGGTCGGTTGCTGCGCAAAGTTGACCGATCATCGCCTCATCCTTAAGGCCAGGAGCAAAGAAGCCGCTTGCCCCTGCGGATTGATACGCGGCGGCTCGTGCAATCGCATCGTCTAGCATGGCTGCGTCATGAGTGTCAGCCGGGGCTTTCAGGAAGATATCGGTGCGGGCGTTGATATAGGCCGGAATACCAGCCCCGTCGCAGGCTTTGCGCACCGCTTCGACCCGAGAGGTTTGATCCGCAATAGGGTAAAGACCATCTCCGCCAATGATCTGATCCTCGAAGTTGAATCCGACAACACCGCAGTCCAGCGCGCGGACAACGTTGTCGGAAATTGCTTCCGGATCAACGGCATAGCCAGATTCGAAATCCAGCGTCACGGGCAGATCAACCGCTTTGACGATGCGTCTGACATTGTCCAAGGCGGCTTCCATGGGGAAATCCTGCCCGTCGGAATAGCCCCGCGCCATCGCGACCGGAGCACTGCCGGTAGCTATCGCCTTCGCTCCGGCGTCGCGCACCGCACCGGCACTGCCAGCGTCCCAGATGTTGAACAGGATGACGGGATCACCCTTTTTGTGCAGGCTGGTAAAGGTTTCGGCGCGTTGGGATTGGGTGGTCATGGGGGTTCTCCTGTCGAAGCTTATTCAACAGTTAACCCCATGGCAGGCAATCGCTAAGCGCTTAATTGTGTCGGTACATCACTTGGCTGCGACCGGATCAGACCAGGCGCGAGGTGTCCTTGGCCGCGCGGACAAAGTCGCGAAACAGCGGATGTGGATCGAAGGGCTTGGATTTTAGTTCAGGGTGATACTGAACCCCAATGAACCAGGGGTGATCCGACCATTCAACAATTTCTGGCAGACGTCCATCCGGCGACATGCCCGAGAAGTTCAGCCCCGCACTTTCAAGCTGTTTGCGATATTTGATGTCCACTTCATAGCGGTGGCGGTGGCGCTCCTCGATCTGAGTGCCGCCATAAACCTCGGCAACTTTCGAGCCTTCGGCCAGAACCGCATTGTAGGCACCCAAACGCATGGTGCCGCCTTTGTCGTCGCCGACTTTGCGCTCCACCTTGTGGTTTCCCTGAACCCATTCTTTCAGGTGATAAACCACCGGCTCAAAACGCTTTTTGCCAGACTCATGGTCAAATTCCTCGGAACCGGCCTCTTTGATGCCTGCTGCATTCCGCGCGGCTTCGATCACCGCCATCTGCATGCCGAGGCAGATACCCAGATAAGGTACTTTGTGCTCGCGCGCATATTGCGCCGCCTTGATCTTGCCTTCGGTGCCACGTTCACCAAACCCGCCGGGCACGAGGATTGCGTGGAAGCCTTCCAGATGGGGCGCAGCATCTTCGGTGTCAAAAATCTCGGCATCCACCCACTCGACCTTGACCTTGACCCGGTTGGCCATGCCGCCATGAGTCAGCGCCTCGGCAATCGACTTATAGGCGTCTTCCAACTGCGTGTATTTGCCCACGATGGCGACTTTCACCTCGCCTTCGGCATTGTGAATACGGTCGCTGACGTCTTCCCATTTCGCCAGATCGGGCTTCGGGGCAGGGCTGATCTGAAACGCGTCCAGAACTGCCTGATCCAGACCTTCACGGTGATAGGCCAGCGGGGCGTCGTAGATTGTGGACAGGTCTTGGGCCGCTATCACGCTATCGGGGCGGACGTTACAGAATAGAGCCAGTTTCTCGCGTTCCTTGGTCGGGATCGGCCCTTCGGACCGGCAAACCAGAATGTCAGGTGCCAGACCGATCGAGCGCAGCTCTTTCACCGAGTGCTGGGTTGGTTTGGTTTTCAATTCACCCGAGGCCTTGATGTAGGGCAGCAATGTCAGGTGCATGAAAATACACTGGCCGCGCGGCTTATCCTGGCTGAACTGACGGATGGCTTCAAAGAACGGCAGGCCTTCGATGTCACCCACGGTGCCGCCGATTTCGCACAGCATGAAATCAACCTCATCCTCACCAATGGCGATGAAATCCTTGATCTCGTTGGTGACGTGGGGGATCACCTGAATGGTTTTGCCGAGGTAGTCGCCGCGGCGCTCTTTCTCCAGCACGTTGGAATAAATCCGCCCCGAGCTGACCGAGTCGGTCTTGCGGGCAGCCACGCCGGTGAAGCGCTCATAGTGTCCAAGGTCCAGATCGGTTTCGGCCCCGTCATCTGTGACAAAAACTTCGCCATGCTCGAACGGCGACATCGTGCCCGGATCGACGTTCAGATAGGGGTCCAGCTTACGCAGACGCACCGAATATCCCCGAGCCTGCAACAAAGCACCCAAAGCCGCCGAAGCCAGCCCTTTGCCCAAGGATGAAACCACACCACCAGTGATGAAAATAAATCGCGCCATGTTTTTCGGCTGCTCCCGTGAGACGTCATTATCAGCTGCCCGGCGGTTTGAAAAAACCGCAGCACCACGGGACTTCACGTATAAAGGATTCGCGCCCATAGCGCAAGAGAACCGCAAGATGCTGTTGCAGTTCTCTTTCAGATTTCTAGGTTTTGTGTATCAGTCGGCTTGCGGGATCAACGGTGCGTTGTCGCCCTGCGCCGGAGGCAGCAGGTCATCCGCCGACGGAACGGCCGGTGTGCTTTCTTCGGTCGCGGCCGGTGCCGGAACACCCAAACGGTCAATCACCGAGCTGCCTGAAGACTTCTGCGCTGCTAGAATCGTCAGCGTGATCGAGGTCACGATAAAGCACGCGGCCAGAATCCAGGTCAGTTTACCCAGCGCCGTTGCCGCTGCGCGCCCGGTCATAGCGCCACCACCGCCGCCGCCCATACCAAGGCCACCGCCTTCGGACCGCTGCATCAGCACAACGGCGATCAGGCCCAAAGCCAGAAGAAGATGGATGATGAGAACGACGTTTTCCATGGTGGTCCCGAACAGCGTAGCGTGTATCGCGTGGTACTTATGCAAGTTTGTCAGCGGGGGCAAGTCAGGAGTTCGCATCACCCTGCGTGATGTCTCATATCACAGCAAAGGGACTGGACAGAACGCCAATACGTGACGCAGGCTGCGGCCTATGCCTCATGACGATCCTGACCACCCGCATGCCTTGCTCCCGCCTGAACCCGCATTGCGCGTCAAAGCGCTGGAAACGATTCTGACCCGTAAGGGGCTGATAGATCCAGCTGCGCTGGATGAGATCATTGATACATATCAGAACAAAATCGGGCCTCAGAACGGTGCGCATGTTGTGGCGAAAGCCTGGAGTGACCCGGCATTCAAGGCGGCACTTCTTGCGGATGCAACGTCGGTCGTTGCGGATCTCGGTTACTACGGGCGGCAGGGCGAACATATTGTCGTGGTCGAAAATACGCCCGAGCGGCACAACATGGTCGTGTGCACCTTATGCAGTTGTTATCCATGGCCGTTGCTTGGCATTCCGCCGGGTTGGTACAAATCCGACGCCTATCGTGCTCGCGCCGTACGCGAACCCCGTAAAGTGTTAGCTGAGTTCGGTGTTGCCTTACCTAAAGACACCGCAGTGCGGGTCTGGGATTCAACCGCCGAGATTCGCTATCTCGTGCTGCCCATGCAGCCCGAAGGTTCGGATGGTTTGGAGGAACAGGAACTGGCGGCGCTGGTCACACGCGACAGCATGATCGGCACAGGATTGCCCAAGGTGCCATCATGACCCGCGTACACGATATGGGCGGGCGCTTCGGCGACGGCCCTGTACAGCCTGAAGGTGAAGACGCGCCGGTATTTGCTGAAGACTGGCACGCACGGGCCTTGGCGGTCACTTTGGCGGCAGGGTTTCTGGGGCAGTGGAACATAGATATCTCGCGCCACGCGCGTGAGCGGCTCTCGCCCAAGGACTACGCGCGGTTTTCTTACTATGAGAAATGGATATCCGGTCTGGCCGATCTGCTGGTTGAACAAGGCGTGCTATCCTTGGACGATCTGAAAAGCGCGAGCGAAGACCAACCGCATTCTCTTGCCTCGAAATGCCTGCGGGCGGACGCCGTCGCAGAGGCGCTCGCCAAGGGCGGGCCCGCGGACCGCCCTTCGACCATCGCCCCCCGCTTTGCGCTGGGGCAGGATGTTGTCACTGCGCATCCATTTGCGAATCGTCTGGTTGAAGGCGGCCATACCCGTCTGCCTGCCTACGCTACTGGAGCTCGGGGACGAATCCTGCGCCTGCACGGGGCCCATGTCCTGCCCGATTCAAATGCGCATGGGTTGGGTGAGGCACCAGAACCGCTTTATGCCGTTCTGTTTCCCGCATCAGAACTGTGGGCCAATCCAGAGCATCCCGAGGATGAGGTGGTGCTGGACCTCTGGCAAAGCTATCTGGAGCCCACATGAGCACATGTCTGGACGTCACGGCTCCCGAACCGGTCTTTGCGGAACCGTGGCACGCACAGGTCTTTGCGGTGACCGTGGCGCTGAATGAAGTCGGTTGGTTCGATTGGCCCGACTGGGCGGGGCGCTTTTCGGATACACTGAAACGCAACGGTCTGAGCCGCGAATTGGATGGTGGGGATGACTATTTTCACGCCTGGCTTGAAACACTTGAAGCTTTGCTGGCCGAACGCGGTGCTGCCACGCCAGATGTGGTGCAAACCCTTCAGCAGGAGTGGGAACAGGCCTTTCTGACCACACCCCATGGGCAGCCGGTGCATTTGCGACAAGGCGGGTAGGGGGCGCTGCCCCCGCCGCCCGTTCCGGGCGACTCCCCCGGGATACTTCTGGCCAGATGAAGCAGGGGACCCGATCTTCATCTGGCTACAAATATCCCCGCCGGAGGCATCGCGCGGCAGCGCGATTTCCGTCTGCGGCGAAATACCAGTTTCCCTGCCGCCAGAGCCCCGCTATACGAGCCGAGTTTGATTACTCAGCACGAAAAGGACCGGATATGGCCAACGTGGTTGTTGTCGGCGCCCAGTGGGGTGACGAAGGAAAAGGCAAGATTGTCGACTGGCTCAGTGAACGAGCGGACGTCATCGCGCGTTTTCAGGGCGGGCACAATGCCGGGCATACTCTGGTCATTGATGGTGAAGTCTACAAACTGCATGCTCTGCCTTCGGGTGTCGTGCGTGGCGGCAAGCTGAGCGTCATTGGCAATGGCGTCGTGCTGGACCCCTGGCACCTGCTCAAGGAAATCGGGACGATCCGGGCACAAGGTGTTGAGATCACGCCAGAAACGCTGATGATCGCCGAGAATACGCCTCTGATCCTGCCGATCCACGGTGAATTGGACCGCGCGCGCGAGGAAGCGGCGAGCAAGGGCACCAAGATCGGGACCACCGGTCGAGGCATCGGTCCGGCGTATGAAGACAAGGTCGGACGGCGTTCTGTACGCGTCGCTGATTTGGCGGATGAAGCGACGCTAGAGGCTCGGGTAGATCGCGCGTTGCAGCATCATGATCCGCTGCGCAAAGGCTTGGGCATCGAACCTGTCGACCGTGATGCGCTGATTTCGCAACTGAAGGAGATCGCGCAGGAGATTCTGCCGTTTGCGGCACCAGTCTGGAAGGTGCTGAACGAAAAGCGCAAAGCGGGTAAGCGCATCCTGTTCGAAGGCGCCCAAGGCGCCTTGCTGGATATTGACTTCGGGACCTATCCGTTTGTGACCTCATCGAATGTGATCGCAGGGCAGGCGGCCACGGGTGTGGGCATCGGGCCGGGTTCGATTGATTTTGTGCTTGGGATTGTCAAAGCCTACACCACCCGTGTTGGCGAAGGCCCGTTCCCGACCGAGCTCGAAGATTCAGATGGGCAACGCTTGGGTGAACGTGGTCATGAATTCGGAACGACCACAGGCCGCAAGCGCCGTTGCGGTTGGTTCGACGCCTGTTTGGTGCGTCAGACCTGCGCTACCAGTGGGGTCAATGGTATCTCGCTGACCAAACTGGATGTTCTTGACGGGTTCGAGACGCTGAAGATTTGCACCGGCTATGAGTTGGACGGTGAGCACTTGGATTATCTGCCAACTGCGGCCGATCAGCAGGCCCGCTGCAAACCGATCTACGAAGAAGTGCCGGGATGGAGCGAATCCACCGAAGGTGCGCGCAGCTGGGCGGATTTGCCCGCCAATGCCATCAAATATGTGCGTCGCGTTGAAGAACTGATCGAATGCCCTGTGGCCCTTTTGTCCACAAGCCCGGAGCGGGATGACACCATTCTGGTGACCGACCCGTTTGCAGATTGATGGGCGGCGACAAAAATACCGGCCTCAGCTACAAGGCCCGCCGCCGCTGGTCTCTGGTGATCTTGCTGGTCGGGTTGCCGCTTTATATCGTCGCGGTGGTGACAGTTGTGAACTGGCTGGATCGCCCGTCTATTCTGGTCGAACTGCTGGTTTACATCGTCCTGGGCATTGTCTGGGCCTTGCCCTTCAAATTTGTCTTTCGCGGGGTTGGTAAAGAAGACACGCAAGATGACTAAACAAAAAAGGGCCGAGATATCTCTCGGCCCTTTGCTTCTATGGTTGGTTGATTATCCTGCGGCGCGTTCATTGTCGGGGCGGAACCCGATCAGGTTCGAGGCGGCAAACCGACCGCCGCCGGCTTTCTGGATTTTACCATCGCGCAGCAGCTGACCGAAAGAGCGCAGGCTTTCTTCGCGATTGAACTCATCCTGTTTCAACGAACGGACCTTGTTCATCAGTTGTGGGCGCGAGAACTGTTCCTGACCCTCGATGAAGGACAGATAAGATGCAGCAGCTTCGAGCAGGTCCAGCAGAGACTGTGCGCCTTGTTCCTGTGCGAACTGGGCGAACCCGCTTTCCTCTGCCGCGCTATCCTCTTGATCAGTTTTGACTCGGCGGGGGGCAATCGGGCCTGAAATCGCGTCGCTATGATCGACGCGCTGTTCAGCAACAAGCTTCAAAGGCGCCGCCGCATCGGATTCGGGTCGCATGCTGGTGACCTGAATTTCGGGGCGGCGTGGGCTGACAGCCGAGGCCAGATCACCGCGATAGGGTTGATCCGCCGAGGCGGTGTCGGTCTTGCCATCAACCTCGGCAGCCGCAACAGCATTGCGCAGATGCGAATAGGTTTCGCGCGTGTCGCTGGCCGAAGGATCACCCATCTGCTGGTCGGCTTTTTCCATCAGGCGAAGTACGTCCTGGTCCAAGGTGTTTGCATCTTTGGGCGTTTCATCAGTGCCGCCAGCCATCTCGGCTTCGACACTTGAGATATCATCCAGAAGGTTCTTTTCATCCTCGGCGGACAGAACACCCAGCGCAATCGTCTCGTCTGCTTGCTCCGTCGCACCCTCATCTTTCATGATGTTCAGGATGCCATCGGAGACTGTGTCGTCCTGGACGGTGGTTTCGGGTTCGGTTGGCAAAGCGTCATCGGGCAGAATATCTGCTTCTGCCTCATCTTCGAAGAACTCAGCAACCGCGGAAAGATTATCTTCTTTCGTCTCAGGTTGTGCTTTTTCTGTCGCTGGATTCAGATCTTCCGCCTTCAGCGCACCGGCTTCAAACGCAGCTGCGACTGCATCGACAGGGGCCGGTTCTGCGCCAAGCAGAGAGGTATCTTCATCTTCCGCGTCGGTGATCGGAGCCGTGTTCGAATGCGTGACCACCGCGCGAATGCGCTGCAGCTTGGCTGAGATGCTGTCAGCCGCAAGCGGCTCGGCTTTAGCCGCGGGAGGTTCAACCGAAGAGGGGGTGGCAACGGTCGTAGGGGATGGCGGGCGGTGCGAGGACATGGCTGCATCCTTTGTGGCAGTCTCGGGCGCGGTGTCCGGCGCGGTTTTTGTCGCACGCAGCAGCAAACCGGATTCGTCTTGCCGGGCCTCTACGTGTTGGGCTTTGTCGCCCTGGGCAATGCGCGACAGCATTTCAGCATCCAGTCGAGGGGGTTCAGAACCGAAGTACCGATCATCTGCTGCGATTTCGCGGAAGTAGTCTGCGATGGCTTTGAGTGTTTCAAACGAGTTGTCGAACCCTTCTAATGTGCAGGAAAAGGCCCCGTAAGAAACAGTTAACACCTTCTTATTCTGTACCATCAGACACACGTCCTCTACAAACTAACAAAGCCAACTTACCCAGAATCGAGCGCACACATTGGCCTACAGCTCTACATGAACCTATCAATTTGTGGTCTCAATGTGTCCAAACCCAGAAAAAATGATCAATCTGAGAAAAAATGAGCCAATTGTGCGTTCAAACGGCCCAATTGGGCTGGTCGGAGGGGGAAAAATTGGGGTTTCCGACCTGAATTTGGTGCTGAATCGTGTCAATTCAGTGGTTGCGGCGGATGGCGGTGCATCGATTCTGATTGATTCGGGTGTTGTTCCCGAGGCGGTGATCGGTGATTTCGATTCACTCGATGCCGCGACGCGCAGGTGCATAGCTGAGGATCGTCTGTTTCAGATCGATGAACAAGACAGCACGGATTTTGACAAGGCTCTGCGCAGTATCGACGCCCCGCTTGTGATCGGGGCTGGTTTTCTGGGCGGTCGACTGGATCATCAACTGGCGGTGCTCAATACTCTGGTCACGCGTTTAAACCCTGTCTGCATCTTATTGGGCGCGCACGAGGTGGTGTTTCACGCACCACCATCGATTGTTCTGGACCTGGCACCGGGCGAAATCGTCTCTCTGTTTCCGCTGCGGCGTGTGACGGGGCGAAGTCACGGGCTTGAATGGTCCATCGACAAATTGGTTTTCGAACCGGATGGACAAGTCGGAACCTCGAACAGGGCAGTGTCGCAGGTTCAGCTACATCTGGATGGGCCGGGGCTGCTGGTCATGGTGCCGCGCGCCGCATTGGATCAGGTCATGCAGGCGTTTCTGTCGGGGCAGACCGGGCGGTGGCCCTCTCTCGTAGAATGACATACAGCCCGGCGGCCATGGTGATCAGGATGCCAAGCGCTGCGATCCCGTTGGGCAGATCGTGAAAGATCAGCCAGCCAAAAAGGGTTGCCACCGGGATCTCCAAATATTGCATTGGGGCGAGCGTCGCTGATGGCGCATAGCGCAGGGACCATGTCATCAACAGATGGGCGACGGTTCCCAGAATACCGATGGCCAGCAGAAGCCAGTGCGCGTTGCCGGTTGGCATGATCAAGGACAGCTCCCAGATTCCAGATTGGTTTCCCCACAGAATGAGGGGGAGCAGAAAGATCGTGGCCATCACTCCGGACACCGCCTGCAAGGATACCGGATCGGTTTCCTTGGCGATCTGTCGGGTGACCAACATGAACAGCGCAAAAACCACGGCAACGATCAGTGGTAGCAGGGCAGGCAATCCTACTTCGGCAAAGCTGGGCTGGATCACCAGCAAAGTGCCGGCAAATCCAACAACACATGCGATCAGGCGCCGATGGCCGACCTCTTCATTCAATACATACTTCCCAAGCAGCAACATGATAAAGGGCATCACGAACGCTATGGCGACCGCATCTGCCAGTGGCAGGAATTGCAGCGCGCTGAACATCGCTGTGATGCCGATGATATGAAGACCGGTGCGGATCACGGTCAAACGCAGAACGCGCCCTCGCATGCGCCAGGGTCGGCCCGTTGCGGCCACTAGCGGGATCAGGATCACGGCCTGTATCGCAAAACGGACTAGCACCAGCAGCCCTAGCGGGGTGGATTCGCCCAGCAGCTTGGCGATTGAATCGCCAAGCGGTGCGAGTACGCAGAAACCAAGCATCAGAACGATGCCGAAAACGGGACGATCCTGTGTCATGGGGGCGACGCTAACCGTTTCGGATCACGGTGGAAAGTGCTGTTCTCAGGCGTCGGGCAGAGGTTGAACTTTTGTGTAATCCGGTCCGATGCAGGTGGGCAGATCATCACCAAGCTTGAGCCAGCTAAGCTTTTCTTCATGCGCAACATGCAAAGTCGGTTGCAACGCCTCGGGGTTATCCAGGCTTGCAACATATAGATGCAGCACGTCTGACATCTTGCTCGATCGGAATGAGATCGGTGTGCCGCAATGGGGGCAAAAGCTGCGCTCGACTCCGGGAGAAGAGTTAAAGCGTTTGGGCTCTTCACCAGTCCAGCGCCATTGCTCGTCGCGGACCCCGAAATATGTGGTCATCGGCGCAGCGCATTGACGGCGGCAGCTGTCGCAATGGCAAGTGACGCAGGACAGAACCGGAGGATCGACGTGGTAGCTAATTTTGCCACACAGGCACTGTCCGCGCATAGTGTCCCCTCCGATACTCCGTCAGCAGTTTGGCACGTTGACGGCCAGACCGCCAAGCGATGTTTCCTTATACTTTTCGTGCATATCCTGGCCGGTCTGGCGCATCGTTTCGATCACCGAGTCGAGAGGCACAAAATGCTGCCCATCACCGCGCAGGGCTAGAGAGGCGGCCGAAACCGCTTTGATCGCCCCCAACCCGTTCCGTTCGATACACGGCACCTGCACGAGGCCTGCTACGGGATCACAGGTCATGCCCAGATGATGTTCCAACGCGATCTCGGCCGCGTTTTCTACCTGTTCGGGTGTGCCACCCATCACTGCGCATAGCCCGGCAGCGGCCATGGCGGAGGCGCTGCCGACCTCGGCCTGACAGCCCGCTTCCGCGCCCGAGATCGAGGCGTTGAACTTGACCAATCCACCGATCGCGGCGGCTGTCAGAAGGAAATCCTGGATATGGCTTTCCGATGCCCCCGGCACGTGGTCAAGATAGTAGCGAATGACCGCAGGCAGCACGCCTGCTGCACCGTTGGTGGGTGCGGTGACGACCTGACCACCGGCGGCGTTTTCTTCGTTCACCGCCATGGCGTAGACGCTCATCCAGTCATTGATCGTGTGCGGCGCGGTCAGGTTCATGCCACGCTCGGCCATCAGCGCATCATAGATGCCTTTGGCACGTCTTCGTACCTTTAGGCCGCCGGGAAGAATGCCATCGGTCGTCAGGCCGCGCTCGATGCAGTCGTTCATGACCTGCCACAACCGGGCGGATCCCTTGGCAAAGCTGTCTGGACATCCGCGCGCGACTTCGTTGTCGCGCTTCATCTGTGCGATGGTTTTCCCACTGGTCTTCGACATCTCCAGCATTTCAGCGGCGGATTTGAAGGGGAAGGGAACGGGCGGGGCACCCTCATCCGTGGCCTTGCCTTCGGCCAGTTCCTCCTCGGTTAGAACAAAGCCACCGCCGATGGAATAAAACACCTGCCGCAAGATCACGTCGCCTTGTGCATCAGTGGCCATCAGGATCATTCCATTGGCGTGGCCGGGCAGGGTGTGGTCATAGTCAAAGACCAGATCAGCCTTGGGGTCGAACGACAGGGGCGACAGGCCGTCAGGCGAAACCGTATGGGTTTCGGCAATTGAGGCGAGTGCAGCTTCAGCTTTTTCATTGTCATAGGTCTCGGGCACAAATCCTGCGAGACCCAAAATGGTGGCGCGGTCCGTGGCGTGGCCAACTCCGGTAAACGCCAGCGACCCGTGCAGTGACCCGCGCAGGCCGGAGAATTCAAATGGCGATGCGCGCATCATGTCCAGAAAGCGCGCGGCAGCCACCATCGGGCCCATCGTGTGCGAAGAAGACGGGCCAATGCCCACCTTGAACATATCAAAAACCGAGAGGAACATGTCAGACAGCTGAGCCTTCTGGAGGGTTGGCATAGGTGGGCGAGGTAAACGGATTAGCCCCAAGCCCTTCGGCGGCGATGGCGGTGCGGGCTGCAGGGCGCGATTCCAACTGCATCAGTATCCTCTGCAAATAGGGCGTATCTGCCAGCTGATACCAGCTGCGATCCGCTTGTGCAGGATAAATCGCCATCCAGCGCATCATGCATCCCACGTAATATGTCAGGACCGAGGGTTTATCTGCGTTCAGCCAATCGGGGGCTTCTTTTGCGACGGCATCCAGCTTTTGTAGATGCATCCGCAAGCGAGGCCGCATCCCGGCACGTAGGGCCTCGGCCTGCGACGGGTCGATGTATTTCTCAGCATAGAACAGAATGCGCAGATCTGCGTGCAATGTGTTCGACGCAAATAACAACCATTTCAGAAATGGCGCGCGATCCGGATGATCGGCGGCTGGGGCAAGGTGGGCGTGGGTATCGGCAAGCCACAGCAGAATGGCGGCGGTTTCGAAAATAGCTCCCTGCGGCGTTTCCAGAACCGGTATCAAACCGTTTGGATTCAGCGCAAGATAGGCGGCGCTGTCCTGTTCGTTCTGGCTGCGATCGACCAGCACGGTTTCATAGGGCAAGCCCATCTCTTCCAACACCAGCCGGATCACCAGTGAGGCGTTGTCGGGGGCGTAGTGCAGGCGATAGGGCTGTGTCATGGCGCGTACTTATGATGCGAGGTCAAATTGGGAAGGCATGATTGCGACGTATCCGATGGGAAACGCGTAGTCTAAGCGACTTTCATAGCGGTCTTGCATGAATTGGGTCTCGCCGTTGCGTTTTGCATTCCGTATAACTCAGAAAAACCATTTCGGGAAAGCTGCCGATGACCACAGAGATGTCGCCAATCGATACCGCAAAATATGTCGCGGCAAGGCGCGCCGCTGAAATGGTCGAAGATGGAATGCGCGTTGGATTGGGAACCGGTTCAACCGCCGCCTGGCTGGTGCGTCGATTGGGCGAGCGGGTGGCGCAGGAGGGTTTGCGGATCAAGGGTGTTCCAACGTCGACCCGCACGGCGCAACTGGCACGTGAGGTTGGGATCGAAGTTGTCTCGTTGGATCAGGCCGGGTGGCTGGATCTGACGATTGATGGGGCAGATGAGTTCGACGGTGATCTGAACCTGATCAAAGGCGGTGGTGGGGCGCATCTTCAGGAAAAGATCGTGGCAACGGCCAGCGATCAAATGGTGGTGATTGCCGATGCAGGCAAAGAGGTCGAAACCCTAGGTGCGTTTCCCCTGCCGGTCGAAGTGATCCCCTTTGGCTGGCAGACCACACGCACACTGATCGAAGAGGTTCTGGATACGATGGATGTGCTGGGCACCAACTGTGCGCTGCGCATGAATGGAGAGGCCCCCTATGTGACCGATGAGGGCAACCATGTCCTGGACCTGCATCTGCAACGGATCGGCAATGCTCGCCAGATGGCGCTGGTGCTCAATCAGGTGCCCGGTGTTGTCGAGAATGGTCTGTTTATCGATATCTGCGATAAGGTCGTCGTTGGCCATGGAGATGGTCGGGTTGAGCTGCGGGACATCAACGCAGGCACGATCGAGATGGATCAGCTTTTGAGTGGCGCGCGCGAGAACCTGTTTTCGGATCTGACGGATTGATCCGAACCCTTACGAAACTTGGCCTTATGAATGAAAAATCCGAGATTTGTGCCGCAAGGGGTTGGCAGCTGACTTTTTGCGCCCAGATATCCAAAGACTTTTTGAAGACTGAACGAAGGAACCCGGCATGAGCTTTGACTATGATCTGTTTGCCATCGGAGGCGGCTCTGGCGGGGTGCGCGCGGCGCGCGTGGCAGCAGGAGAAACCGGCGCCAAGGTGGCGCTGGCCGAAGAGGATCGCTATGGCGGCACCTGCGTGATCCGCGGCTGTGTGCCGAAAAAGCTGATGGTCTTTGCCAGCGAATATTCGGGCATGGTCGAGGATGCGCAGGCCTATGGCTGGGACATTCAGCCGGGTGCCTTCGAATGGAACACCTTCCATGGCAAGCTGGTTACCGAACTGGATCGACTGGAAGGCATCTACCGCAACATCCTCAAGAACAACGGCGTCGAAAGCTTTGATCAGCGCGCGCATGTGGTCGACGCGCACACGATTGAGCTGGCCGATGGGACCCGCAAAACCGCAAAGCACATTCTGATTGCAACAGGCGGTCGTCCGGTAGTGCCGGACTTCCCGGGCTCGGAACTGGCGATCACGTCGAACGAGATTTTTCATCTGCCGAAACTACCCGAAAGCATTCTGATCGTCGGTGGCGGCTACATCGCCAGTGAGTTCGCCGGGATCATGAATGGTTTTGGGGTCAAGACCACGCAGTTCTATCGCGGCGCGCAAATCCTGCGCGGGTTCGACGAAGAAGCGCGCGGGTTGATTTGTGAAGAGATGCGCCAGAACGGCATCGACGTGCGTCTGGGCACCAATGTGCTGGAGATGACGAAAGAGGGCGACAAAATCCGCGTCAAGGCTACGGATGGCACTGAGGATCAGTTTGACGTCGTGATGTACGCCACCGGTCGCGCGCCGAACGCGGACAATCTGGGGCTGGAAGCCGTGGGAGTTGAGCGCGGCCGCAAGGGTGAGATCATCGTGGATGACTACAGCCAGACCGGTGTGCCCTCGATCTACGCGATTGGCGACGTGACCGACCGCGTGAACCTGACCCCGGTAGCCATTCGCGAGGGCATGGCCTTTGTTGAAACCGTGTTCAAGGGTAACCCGACACCGGTGGATCACGACCTTATTCCCACTGCGATCTTTACGCAGCCTGAATTCGGAACGGTCGGTCTGAGCGAGGAAGAAGCGTCGGCTCAGGAACCAATTGAGGTATATGCGACCTCGTTCAAACCGATGCAGAAGGCGTTCGCTGGTGGCACT
Source organism: Ruegeria sp. AH7 (assembly GCF_056541325.1). Lineage (NCBI taxonomy): Bacteria > Pseudomonadati > Pseudomonadota > Alphaproteobacteria > Rhodobacterales > Roseobacteraceae > Ruegeria > Ruegeria sp. AH7. Next base: position 450,303 of record NZ_JBQFYF010000001.1, read on the forward strand.
CAGCGGGTTCTGATGAAGTTGATCGTCAGCCAGGCGTCGCGCAAGGTGCTAGGATGTCATATCGTCGCCCCCGGCGCGGGTGAGATGATTCAGCTGGCAGGGATCGCCGTGAAAATGGGCGCCACCAAGGAAGATTTTGACCGCACGGTTGCAGTTCATCCGGTGATGGCCGAGGAATTGGTGACAATGCGGCAACCTGTACGCACGGCTTGATTTGCAACCGAGCGCACACAAGTTACAAGGGACCCCGTGATCACACGGGCCTAAACGAAGGATTCGAAAAATATGGCGGGCAACAGCGGTGGCCCCTGGGGGGGCGGAGGCTCATCCGGAGGCGGAGGAAATCGGGGTAACAACGGGGACGGGCGTAAGCCTCCCGAAGGTGACGGCCCGCAGATCCCCGAGATCGATGAGCTGATGAAAAAAGGCCAGGAGCAGCTGCGCGTTCTGATGGGCGGTCGTGGTGGCGGTGGTCGTGGCACAAACGGTTCAGGCGGTGGCGGCGGTGGTCCGTTGTTTACCAAAGGAACTGTGGCGATTGGCGCTTTGGTTGCCATTGGCCTTTGGGCGGCTGCCAGTTTTTACACCGTGAAACCCGAAGAACAGTCTGTTGAGCTGTTTCTGGGTGAGTTTTCCGCTGTTGGGAACCCGGGTCTGAACTTTGCACCTTGGCCGTTGGTAACCGCCGAAGTCATTCCGGTCACACGCGAACAGAACGAAGATATGGGCGGAGCGCGTGGCAGCGATGACGGTCTGATGCTGACCGGCGACGAAAACGTGGTCGACATTGACTATCAGGTTGTCTGGAACATCAACGACCCCGCCAAGTACCTGTTTAACTTGCGCGATCCGCGCCAGACGATCCGTGCCGTGTCCGAATCAGCGATGCGTGAGATTATCGCGCAAAGCGAACTGGCACCGATCCTTAACCGGGATCGCGGTGTGATCGCAGACCGGTTGCAGGAATTGATTCAGTCGACAATGGACAGCTACGATTCAGGTGTGAACATCATCCGTGTGAACTTTGACAAGGCCGACCCGCCGCAGGATGTAATTGCTGCCTTCCGCGATGTTCAGGCCGCTGCGCAAGAGCGTGATCGTCTGCAGAACGTCGCTGACGCTTATGCGAACCGAGTTCTCGCTGAGGCCCGTGGTGAAGCTGCACAGATTCTGGAAGAAGCGGAAGGGTATCGAGCCCAGCAGATCAACAGTGCACAGGGTGAGGCCAGCCGCTTTAGTGCGGTTCTGGAAGAGTATTCCAAAGCGCCGGATGTGACTCGTAAGCGTCTATATCTAGAACGGATGGAGCAGATTTTGGGTGACGTTAACAAGATCATTCTAGACCCAAGCTCGAGCGGCCAAGGGCAGGGTGTCGTACCCTATCTGCCGCTGAATGAGCTGCGTCGCAGCCCTGCAGGGGAGAGCAACTGATGCGTAAGTCACCTATTATCCTGATCATCGTTGCAATTCTGGCCGTTGCCGGGCTGTCCTCGATCTTCATTGTAGACGAGCGCGAACGCGCCCTGGTTCTGCAATTTGGCCGCGTTGTTGCGGTGAAAGAAGAGCCCGGCCTGGCGTTCAAAATCCCTGTGATTCAAGAAGTTGTACGTTACGATGACCGTATCCTATCCATCGACGTGCAGCCGCTTGAGGTGACGCCGCTAGATGATCGTCGTCTGGTTGTTGATGCCTTTGCACGCTACCGGATTTCCAATCTGGAACAGTTCCGACAGGCTGTTGGTGTTGGTGGCATCCCGGTCGCAGAGGATCGTCTGGACCGCATTCTGCGTGCTGAAACGCGCGAAGTGCTGGGTTCGGTTTCCTCGCGAGACATCCTCAGTTCAGACCGTGCCGCTTTGATGCTGCGTATTCGCAACAGCGCAATTGCCGAAGCGCAAGCGCTGGGTGTCACCGTAATCGATGTGCGCTTGAAGGCCACAGACTTGCCGCAAGCCAACCTTGAGGCCACATTCGACCGGATGAAGGCCGAGCGGGAGCGTGAAGCGACAGACGAACGCGCACGTGGTAACGAGGCGGCGCAACGTGTGCGTGCCCAGGCTGATCGGACCGTGGTTGAATTGGTGTCGGATGCGCGTCGTGAGGCCGAAATCACCCGCGGTGAGGCCGACGCTGAACGCAACGCGATCTTTGCCGAAGCATATGGCGCAGACCCGGAATTCTTCGAGTTTTATCGCTCGCTGACGGCCTATGAGAATGCGCTGCAAGGGGGCAACAGCTCGCTGGTGTTGAGCCCGGATTCCGATTTCTTCAACTACCTGGGATCACCGACAGGGCGCCCAGTGCCCACGGCACCGGCAGCTGAATGATGGGTATGATCCTTCTGGCCTTTGGGCTGGTTCTGATTGTCGAGGGGCTGGCCTATGCGCTGGCCCCTTCGCTTATTGAACGGATGCTAGAGGCACTCCGGTCCCTTCCAGAACAGGCGCGACGGTTATCCGGATTGCTCTGTGTGGTCAGTGGGCTGGTCCTGATTTGGGGTGCCTATCAGGTCGGGTTTTGACTTCAGGGCTTCACACGCTGGTGATTTCCCCGCGATCCTGAGTTGCGGGTTGCAGCAAACCGACTACATTGGTTGCCAAGAGGGCGGCCCAAGGGCGGTCCGCGGATAGTGACGACAAGGAGTTCCCAAGTGCAGGCACAAGCACGCAGTATTTCCGTCCGGCGGGACGAAGGTTTTGGTTTAATTCGGCTCATGTGGCTGGCATTTGCGGGAATGGTGCTGATCGCTGCGCAAACTGTTGCGGCCTATGCGCGGGGGGAAAGCCTAGCACCTCTGGCGGATCAGATCAGTCCTGCTGTGGTCAACATCACCACATCTACGTTGATAGAAGGGCAAACAGGCCCACAGGGTATCGTGCCCGAAGGATCCCCATTCGAGGACTTTTTTCGCGAGTTCCAGGATCGTGGGAACGATGGTGAAAACGTGCCGCGCCGTAGCAATGCCCTGGGCTCGGGGTTTGTGATCTCGGAAGATGGATTCATCGTCACCAACAATCACGTCATTGCCGAAGCGGATGAAATCCTTGTCGAATTCTTCCCTGGCGATGGTCAGCCCAAGAAAGAGCTGCCCGCCAAAGTGATTGGCACCGACGAAAAGACCGACATTGCTCTGCTCAAGGTCGAAGCTTCTGGCCCGCTGAAATACGTCCAATTCGGTGACAGCGACATCGCGCGCGTTGGGGATTGGGTGATTGCGATGGGCAATCCGCTGGGGCAGGGATTCTCGGTCTCGGCCGGGATCGTATCTGCGCGCAACCGCGCGCTAAGCGGATCTTATGATGACTACATCCAGACCGATGCGGCGATCAACCGGGGCAACTCGGGCGGTCCGCTGTTCAACATGGATGGCCAGGTGATCGGTGTGAATACCGCGATTCTTTCGCCCAATGGTGGGTCGATCGGGATCGGTTTTTCGATGGCTTCGAACGTTGTAGTCAAAGTTGTCGATCAGTTGCGCGAGTTCGGGGAAACCCGCCGAGGCTGGCTGGGTGTCCGTATTCAGGACGTGACCGAAGACATGGCCGAAGCCATGGGCCTTGAGAAACCCGGTGGTGCGCTGATTAGCGATGTGCCTGAAGGTCCCGCGAAAGAGGCTGGCCTGCTGGCGGGTGACGTCATCCTCAGCTTTGACGGCGTCGATGTCGCGGATACGCGCGGCCTTGTGCGTCAGGTAGGTGAAACAACGGTCGGCAAAGCCGTCCGCGTCGTGGTCAGCCGGGATGGCAGCACCCAGACCGTCTTGGTCACGCTGGGCCGCCGAGAAGATGCGGAGCGCGCCGAGAATGGCGAAGAAGAAGCTGAAGACACGCCTGATGATGAAAACACGGATATTCTGGGTCTGACTATTTCACCGCTCAACGACACACTGCGCGAAGAACTGGGTCTGGACGCAGATGCCGAAGGGCTGGTGGTTTCGGATGTGGATCAGGCTTCGGAAGCCTATGCCAAAGGGCTGCGTGCTGGCGATTTGATCACCGAAGCGGGTCAGCAAAAGGTTGCCACAATAGAAGACCTGGAAGACCGGATGGAAGAGGCACAGGTGGCTGGACGCAAGTCTCTGCTGTTGCTGGTGCGTCGTGGCGGTGACCCACGGTTTGTGGCGCTCAGCCTGGAAGAATAACAACAGTTTGGATCTTCCAAGCAATGATTTAAGAGGCTCCGATCCGGGGCCTCTTTTTGCCTGCTAGGCGGTGGTCAGGCTCTCTGAACCGGGGTTGGAATCAATGTCTAACATCATGTCGCAAACAGAGCGGACCTGATCCGAAACCCGTGTTACCGGCCGGATGAAAGGGCATATTGTGTCGGAAAACAAGATATTACAAAACCCTACATTGGCTATCGTCTTTATCCTGATCGGCATGCTGGGGATTTCCCTCAACGATATGTTGATCAAGTTTCTGTCGGGTGGGTATCCCTTGCATCAAATGGTATTTACCCGTTCTCTGATTGGAATCGGCTTTAGCCTCGCTCTGGTTCAGTTGGAGGGGGGATGGAATATCCTGAAAACCGATCAGCCGGGCCTGCATGTTCTTCGAGCGACGTTCCTGGTGATTGCAAACCTGACCTTTTTCACCGCGCTTGCGGTTATGCCTCTGGCCGAGGCGACGGCTGTGTTTTTCGTGGCCCCCTTGATGATCACCTTGCTCAGCATCCCGATCCTGGGCGAAAAGGTCGGACCGATGCGCATTGGCGCGGTTCTGGTCGGGTTTGCTGGCGTGATTATCATGACACGCCCCTGGGAAAGCGGGGCAGAGCGCGCGATCAGCCTGTGGGTTTATGTCCTGCCCATTGCCGCCGCTTTTACCTATGCGCTGAACAATGTGATGACGCGATATCTGGGCGCCAAATCCAAGGCGTCTGCCATGGCGGTCTATATTCAATCTGCCTTTATTGTTGTCAGCATTGTCTTCTGGCTCGTCGCCGGAGATGGACGATTTACTGAGGGTGTCGAGAATGAAAGCTTACTGTTCCTATTCCGTGCCTGGGTCTGGCCTGAAGGTCATGACCTCTGGTTGTTCGCAGGTTTGGGGTTGAACGCAGCTCTTATCGGGTATTGCCTTGGGCAGGCCTATCGCATCGCGGACGCGGCCACCGTGGCCCCTTTCGAATATGTGGGCCTGCCGCTGGCGATTTTTTGGGGCTGGGTGATCTGGGGCGAGCTACCGGGTTTGCCGGTTGTTTTTGGAATACTCTTGATCCTCGGTTCGGGTCTGTTTGTCTTCCTGCGGGAAAAGCAAAAGAACCGAATGGTTGTTCGTGGTAAACACGTGCATCGCAGGTACTGATACGCGCGAGCAAGGCCCGAGTTTGCAAAGAAAATGAGCCATATGTCGGGATGACATATGGCTCAGATACAGGGAGAGATCAGTGGACAGATATCGGGGATGATTCTCTGACCTCCTACGGTAACAAGCTCACCTTAGGTTAGGTTCGGCCTGTTCTTCTGTGAACCAGATCACACCAAACGACGAAATCGTCAGATCAGGTCGGATTCGGCTAATTCACGCAGGGCTTCGAAATCCTGAATCAGCAAACCTCCGCGCGAGGCTTCGACCACGTTGTCGCGCTTCCAGGTTGAGATGGTTTTTGACACCGCCTCGCGCGTGGCGCCGACAAATTCGGCCAATTCGCTTTGCGATAGCGTGATTCGTGCCGATGGGTCGTCCTGAAGATTGGACAGATGAAGCAATTTGCGGGCCAGGCGGATCGGCATGGGCAGAAAGACCTGCTCGTTCAGCTGGGAATCCATCCAGCGCATGCGTAAACCGGCCAAACGCACCATATCAACGGCCAGATCGGGATGCTGGCGGATTTGGTCCATCGCATCACGGCGGCGCACGCGCAGAACACGCGACGGTTCGGCTGCGGTGACCGTGGCGGTGCGCGGGCCACTGTCAAACAAGGCAATCTCGCCAAACACTTCGCCGGGGCGCATCAGAGTCAGCGTCAGCTTTCGCCCGCTCATGGCCAAAAACGACACTTCAAGCGTGCCTGAGAGTATCGCGTAAAGCGCGTCGCCCTCGTCACCCTGTTCAAACAGGGTTTCGCCCTGTTCAAGAGTCAGTTCAGAGGCAAGATCAGAGAGCATCTCTCGAAGCTCGTCAGAGGCTTCGGATAGAAAGCCACTAGAAGGAAAGGCCGTCATACGGGCGGTGAACTCCGGATTTAGGTGATGAGTGGTGCTTTAACCTTTCATAGCTTCGGGCTTAAGCCAAGTTCTTTTGCAGCGAGCGGATCACTCGCGCGGTGTGATGGTGGTGCATCAACGCAGCGCTGGCGCTTATTGCTGATCCGGATCTTCCATATAGTTTTGCAGTAGGCTGAATTGCAGCATCAGAAACGCCATCAAGGCAATCGGGAAGGCAAAGGTTTCGATCTTCACCCACAAGTCCGTGGACATGGTACGCCAGACGAGTTCATTGGCGATGGCCAGAACGGCAAAACAGGCACAGAGCCGACGGGTTAGTATCATCCAGCCTTCGTGTTTCATGGGCAGCATCTCATCCAGCACGTATGCCAGATATGATTTTCCCTGCAGCAGGCCGATCCCAAGGATGGTCGAGAAGACGCCGTAAACCAGCGTCGTTTTCATCTTGAAGAACCGTTCATCATTGAACCAGGCGGTCAGGCCACCGAAGAAGATCACCATGAAGGCGGTGAAAATCTGCAATCTGCTGAGTTTACCGGTCAGAAACCACAGGATGCCCATCGCGGCCAGCATCAGGGGCACAAAAATGATCGTCGCAACGATAAAGCCGGAATATTCTGTACCGCCGATCAGGAAGCTGTCATCGCGCAGGCGCAGGTAAATGAAGAAAAAGGCCAGTGGCGGGCCAAGCTCCAGCACCTGTTTCAGAAACGGGTTGATGTCTTTTTTGCCTGTCATCGTATCTTCCTGCTGCTTACCCGCCCATTTCAACGATTACGGCGCCCAATGCAATCAATGCCATCAACGCAATGCGTCTGGGGCCGACAGTTTCTTTCAGAACAAGCCAACCGATCAAGGCTGCAAAGACTGTTGAGGTCTCGCGCAGAACGGCGGCTTCGCCCACTTTGTCGAGCCGTGTGGCCAGCATGATCGCCCCGAAGGACATGGGCGCGATGATGCCGCCTGCAAGACCACGCAGCATGAGCGGACCAATGGCTGGACGGTTAATCATGGCGCGCCATCTGAGGAAGGCGTAGATTGGCATGGCCGCGCCGTCGATCATGAAAAACCACGCCAGAAAGGTGAACGGATCGGCGGTGGCACGGATGCCATAAGCATCGTAGGTCGTGTAAAGCGCCACGAAGAGGCCGGTTGTAACCGCCAACGCCAGCGCGATCCCAAGCGTTTCCCGGTTGGTTTCCAGAAAACGCAGGTTGTAGAGGGCGAGGCCGAATATCCCGGCCAGCAGAACCGCAACACCAAACCACTGAGTGCCGCTGAAAGTCTCGCCGAACAACAGATAGGCGCCAATCACGGTGAACAGCGGGCCGGTGCCCCGCACAACGGGGTAAACGACCGTATAAGACCCTTTGGTGTAGGCCATGGCCTGAAGCGTTTTGTAGGCGATGTGGATCAGCCAGACGACGGCAAAGATCGGCCACATATAGGGTTCGGGCCAGGGCACGACGAAGAACGCAAAAGGGGCGGCCATTACGCAATAGCAGGCGTCGATCGCTCCGCGCGACAGCCAGGGATCGTGGCGGCCTTTCTGAAGTGCCCCGAAGACCGCGTGCAAAAAAGCGGCCATGAGCGCCAGCCCAAGGGCAAGCTGGTGGCCCGCTTCGGTGCCTTCAAGTGAGATCAGCCAGTCGCTCAAGTATCAGATCTTTTCGCTGGAGGGAGAGGCTAGGGGCTGTCTGCCCCCAGACCCCCGAGGATATTTATGGCCAGATGAAGGTTTGGATCAGCTTTGGTCTAGGCCGGTCAGGGCGGCGGCGAATTCTTCGGGGTCGAAGGGGGCCAGATCGTCGATCTGTTCACCGACGCCGATGGCATGGATCGGCAGGCCGAACTTGTCCGCAAGCGCCACCAGAACGCCGCCCTTGGCGGTGCCGTCGAGTTTGGTCATCACAAGGCCCGAGACATCGGCGAGATTGCGGAAGGTCTCTACCTGGCTGAGGGCGTTCTGGCCGGTGGTGGCGTCGAGCACGAGCAGCGTGTTATGTGGGGCGGTATCATCGACCTTGCGAATGACGCGGACGATCTTGGCCAGTTCCTCCATCAGGTCGGCGCGGTTTTGCAGGCGGCCTGCAGTGTCGATCATCAGCAGGTCGGCGCCATCTACCTGGGCTTTGGTCAGGGCATCGAAGGCGAGGCTTGCGGGGTCCGAGCCTTCTGGCGCGGTTAGCACCGGGACACCGGCGCGCTCGCCCCAGACCTGGAGCTGTTCAACAGCGGCGGCGCGGAAGGTGTCGCCGGCGGCGATGACAACTTGCTTGCCTGCCGATTTGAACTGGCTGGCAAGTTTGCCGATGGTTGTGGTTTTTCCTGAGCCGTTGACGCCGACGACCAGAACCACCTGCGGGCGTTTGGGATAAATCGGTAATGGGCGCGCCACAGGCTCCATGACGCGGGCGACTTCCTGCGCCAGCAACTGCTTGATTTCGAGGGCCGAGAGTTTGCGGCCAAAGCGACCCTCGGCCATGTTGGCGGTGACGCGCAAGGCTGTATCGACGCCCATGTCAGAGGCGATCAGCAGCTCTTCGAGCTGTTCCAGCATGTCGTCATCCAGCGTGCGGCGGACAACGGTTTGGGCATCGCCGCGGCTGAACAATCGACCTAGCAGGCCTTTTGACTCCGGAACCTCTGGCGGCGTTGGCGCAGGCGTGGGGTCTGCAGGTTTAGGAGCAGGAGGTTCGGACGGCGCAGGGATGGGTGCCTCTGCAACGGGTTGCGGTTCGGGCTCGGGCTGCGGGATCACCGGGTCGGGCGCGGATTCCTCGCCGCCATCCTCGACAATCGCATCCAACCCCTCTTCGAGGCGCGAGGAGGATTTGAATAGCTTGTCCTTGAGCTTTGAAAAAAACGCCATTTTGGTCTCCGCAGGTGATCCTTTCACCTAATGCGGATTGGCAGCAGTTGCAAAGGGTCAGGTGAAGGCGATCAGGAACCCGGCTTGTGCGCCCCAATAGAGCGGCCAGATCAGATAGGGCGTGAGTTTCAGAGCCGGATGATTTGCAGGTAGTAGGAACTTTTCAGTTGCAAGGATCAGATCAGAGGCGATGAAGGCCATCGCAGCGGGCAAGGCCCAGCGAAGGGCACCGGCATCAGGTAGAGCGAGAACTGTGATGCCCATGCCGAGGATGATCGGGATGTAGGCCAGAACCGGAACCTTGAGGTCTCCGGCACGAGGGGCCAGGAGGGTGGCGGCGACAATTCCCAGCAAGATGAGGGACCAGACATATCCGGGGTGATCGAAGATGAGCGCCACGTTGCTGGTTGGATGAGACAGAAACAGGGCGATATAGGCAAGGTGACCCGCCGCAAATGCGCCGATACCGGCCATAAAGCTGGTCTCGGACTCGCGGGAAAGTAGCGCGTCCCCCATAGCGCAAAGGGCCAAAGCAAGGATCAACAGGCTCGCGGACCCGCTGAGAGCTGCGAACAGGGCCAATAGGGCGACAGAGGCAGTTTTTAGCGCGGTGCGTATTGTACTGGCCGGGCGTGGCGACAGGGGCAGATAGGCCATGGCGCATGCGGCTGCGATCCAAATCAGGCTTGTCATTCTGGTTTCCTCCCACTCTCGTGGGTTTACTGTCGTTCGAAATCTGCAATTGGCACAACAGGTGACGTGGAGGCATGCGAACGTGCAGCGCGCATAGCTTTGACCGCATGTATCTGACACTATGGCGCCATGCTGAGGTTCTTTGCGATTCTTCTTGTGCTTTCGGCCCATCCTGTGGGGGCGCAAACGGCGTTATCTGGGGCGGAATTCGATGACTATACGCGCGGAAAAACCCTGTTTTACGGCTATAGCGGCGAGGTTTACGGGGTAGAACGCTATTTGCCCAATCGTCGCGTGATCTGGTCGTTTCTTGATGGCAACTGCAAGGAAGGTGTGTGGTATCAGCGCGAAGACCAAATATGTTTTGTCTATGAAGACAGGTCAGATCCGCAATGCTGGGTTTTCACGCGGGTGGGCGGCGGCTTGGTTGCCCAGTTCGAAGGCGACCCACAGGCAACGCAGCTGTATGAGGCCGAAGATCTGGGTGAAGAGATGATCTGCCTTGGGCCAGAGGTTGGGGTTTGATCTCAGCTCACCCTTAGGTCTTCGTAGCTGATCATGACGTGCTGTCTGAACGCGGGTCTTGCTGTGAGTTGAGTATAGTAGCGTTTAAGATTGGGGAACTGCGCGTGCGAAATCTCGATGTCGTAGTATCGGTACAGGATGTGGCCGAACTGGATGTCGGCCAGGGTCAGGTCAGGGCCGGTGAGGAATTCGCGGCTCTCCAAACGTCGATCTGAAATTTCTAGTTTTGTTTCAAGCTGTTCAATGGCGTTCCTGATGTTAACCTTGTCTCTATTGGCAGGTGCGGTTCGAACCACATGCCAGAACACCGGGACCGTGAAACCCATTGCAACATTGATCTTCGCCCATTCAGCCCATTTGTCCACGTCGGCGCGCTGAACCGGGTCTTTGGGCCAAAACGTGTCGGGCCCGTAGCGGTCGGCGAGATAGCGCAGAATGGCCCCTGTTTCCCATAAGGGTGGGTTGGTGCCATCCTGCAGGACGGGGATGGTGCGGTTTGGGTTCAGCTTGCCGAAGGCTTGCGTGTCCAAACCGCCAAAGTGATGGCCAACATCATGGCGGTGATACTCCAGTCCCAACTCTCCGACACACCACATGAGGGCTTGCACATTCGATGATGTTTTGCGCCCCCAAATCGTCAGCATGGTTTAGAAGAGAGAGCCCTGATCGGGAGCATCTGTCTTAGCCTTTTTGGGGGGCGATTTGCTGGAACCTCCGGTCGTCAGGCGACCATCGGTGAACTCGATTTCCAGCACCAGGTGCTTGGAGGCTTGTGACTTGGTGGTAATCACGTCGCCCTCGGCCCGCACAACGGCATAGCCGCGTTCCAGCGTGGCTTTGTAGCTAAGCGTTTCGCGCAGGCGGTCTGTGGCATCCAGCTGTTGGCGCAGGCGATCCAATCGGGTGCTTTGAGCGGTGTCTAGTCGTTCGGCCAGTCTGTTGGTGGCTTGGCGCTGCTGGTCAATCTCGCGTTGGATCGGACGCACGGATAGGCGCGAAGACAGGTTGCGCAGGCTTTCCTGCCGAGATGCGACAACGCCGCGCAAGGTTGAGGGGCGCAGATGGGCCGACATCTCAACCAGTTGCAAGCGTCGGTTTTGCACGCCTCTGGTCAAAGCGGGTGTCAGTCGTTCTGCAATCAGATCAAGCCGTTGCCGGGGAGTGTTCAACAAACTATCCGGGCGCGGTAGGGCGCGGGCAATATCGCGCAAACGCTGGCTGCGGCGCTGGACCGCATCGCTGGCCGCACGGGACAGGCGTGCACCCTGTTCATTGGTCCAAGCCAGCAGCTCCATCCGGACGGGGACAGCCAGCTCAGCGGCAGCAGTCGGCGTGGGTGCCCGGCGGTCCGAGACAAAATCGATCAGCGTTGTATCCGTTTCGTGACCCACAGCCGAGATCAACGGGATGTCCGAGGCGGCAGTGGCACGTGCAACGCTTTCTTCATTGAACCCCCACAGATCTTCGATCGACCCGCCGCCGCGCGCAACGATGATCAGATCAGGTCGAGGCAACGCGCCCCCGGGTGTGAGCGCGTTAAACCCTTCGATGGCGCGGGTCACTTCAGGCGCGCAATTGGCCCCTTGAACGGCAACCGGCCAGATCAGAACCTTACGAGGAAAGCGATCCCGTAGCCGGTGCAGGATATCGCGGATTACTGCGCCGGAAGGTGACGTCACCACGCCTATGATCTGAGGCAAATATGGCAGTTGCTTCTTGCGTTCGGGCGCGAACAGTCCTTCGGCTTCCAACTGCTTTTTGCGCTTTTCCAGCAGCGCCATCAAAGCACCTTGTCCGGCGACGGCGACCTCATCCACGTTCATGTTGTATTTGGACTGTGCGCCAAAGGCGGTGAGACGTCCTGTGACAACAACCTCCAGCCCTTCTTCGGGGACAACAGACAGGCCCGAAATCTGACCTTTCCAGGTGGTGCAGGCCAGCACATTTCGATCATCTTTGATGTCGTAATAAAGGTGTCCTGAGCGCGCTTTGAACACCCGCCCGACCTCACCACGCACGCGGATTCGCCCAAAAGCGTCCTCGAGCGTCTTTTTCACCTCACCCGAGATGTCCGAGACAGAATATTCGGGAGTATTTTGACCGGGAATCGGGTCGTCGAGCAGGTCGGACATTTCAGCGCCTTGTGTCAAATGCCCACCCAGCTTAGAACGCCGCGCAGGCAAGGCCAAGCAGATCGGAGAGCTTTCATGAACATCCTTATTCTCGGCAGCGGCGGGCGCGAGCACAGCCTGGCCTGGGCGGTGATGCAGAATCCCAAATGTGACCGCTTGATCGTTGCGCCGGGAAATGCCGGGATCGCTCAGATCGCCGATTGTGCTGCGCTGGATATCGAGGATGGTGGCGCAGTGGTCAGTTTCGCCGAGGAAAACGCAATTGATTTCGTCATTGTCGGCCCCGAAGCGCCCTTGGCGGCAGGCGTTGCAGATCGTTTGCGAGAGGCTGGCGTGCTGGTCTTTGGCCCCTCGGCCGCAGCGGCGCAGCTTGAGGCCTCAAAAAGCTTTACCAAAGAGATTTGTGACGCAGCCGCAGCACCGACAGCGGCCTATGCAAGGTTCACCGAGGCGGAACCGGCAAAAGCCTATATCCGCGAACAGGGCGCACCCATCGTGGTCAAGGCCGACGGTCTGGCCGCAGGCAAAGGCGTGATCGTTGCGATGGACGTGCAAACCGCGTTAGAGGCCATCGATGACATGTTCGGCGGCGCTTTTGGGGGTGCAGGGGCCGAAGTTGTGATCGAGGAATTCATGGAGGGTGAGGAAGCCTCGCTCTTCGTGCTGTGCGACGGAGAGAACATCTTGTCGATCGGCACAGCACAAGACCACAAACGGGTGGGCGAAGGCGATACCGGGCTGAACACCGGTGGCATGGGCGCCTATTCTCCCGCTCCGGTTCTGAGCGCTGAGGTCGAAGCCCGTGCGATGGATGAAATCATCCGCCCGACCATGGCCGAGATGAAGCGACGCGGGATGCCGTTTCAGGGGGTGCTCTATGCCGGTTTGATGATCAAGGATGGGCAACCACGTTTGGTGGAATACAATGTGCGGTTCGGCGACCCCGAATGTCAGGTGCTGATGATGCGTCTGGGCGCGCAAGCTATGGATTTGATGCATGCAGCGGCCGAGGGGCGACTGGAGGAGACCCGGGTGAATTGGGCTGAGGACCATGCGATAACCGTGGTCATGGCTGCGCAGGGCTATCCCGGGGTGTATGAGAAAGGCTCTAACATCAAAGGTTTGGATGACCTGCCCGAAGACAGCAGCAACATGGTGTTTCATGCAGGCACCAAGGCCGTTGAGGGGCAGGTGCTGGCTTCTGGCGGTCGGGTGCTAAACGTCACTGCACGCGGGGAAACGCTGCACAAAGCGCGGGATCGGGCCTATGCGATGGTGGATGGTGTGGACTGGCCGGAGGGGTTCTACCGCCGCGATATTGGTTGGCGGGCGCTTTGAGCGACGGGCGGGCTAGGGGGCTTTGCCCCCTCGGCCTGCGGCCTCACCCCCAGGATATTTGTAGCCAGATGAAGTAGGGATCAGCATTTTAGGGCTTGGGTGAGGCTGTTGGGGCCGTTGAACGGGCCGAGAACGGTTTGGGTCCAAACGGATTGGTGCGAGACGCTGATGATCCGCGACCAATCGGCGTTGACAACGATCAGCTCCGCCTGGCCGTTGCAGAGGCGCAGGCCGCCCGAGATAAAATCCTCACCGATCTTGTGATTGGTCAGGCCTGGGATTGCGGCGATCTCGGTCAGCTGACCAGCTTTGAAGCGCCAGATACGCAGGGTTTTTGCGAGGTGAGGGCGGTCGATATAGGCAACCTCGACATGGCCGTCGCCATCCAGATCAGCAGCTCCGATTGGGGCCAGCCAACGGAAGCGTGTACCGATATACGGGGTGGCGGCGATTTTTGTTCCGGTTGTATCGTAGATAGCGAGTTGAGCACCACGCTGGTTTTGAGATTCAACGACGACAGCTTCGACATTGCCGTCGGAATCGACGTCCCAAAGCCGGGGCACCAAGTCTTCGAACACGCGATCTTCTGGCAGGGTGATGGTCGTGACCTTGGTGCCATCTTCACCTTTGACGCTTAATTCTAGCGCGCCGTATTCGATGTTGTCACCCAGGACACCATGCGCATAGCGCGTGGTTGGTTCCGTAAACCGGGCTGAGGTTATTGTATCGGCGGTTACAAAGCTTGCTCCGGCAAGCCACATGCAACACGCTGACAGAGCGCCGCGGGCCCGAAAGTGCCAGAGGCGAGCGGGCGGGCGCGGCGCTTTGGTTGGCATCAGATCTGCTTTTCGGGCATTTGTACAACCAGACCATCCAGTGCATCCGTCACCTTGATCTGGCAGGTTAGGCGCGAGCGGGCAGGGTCGGGCTCGTAAGCGAAGTCCAGCATGTCTTCTTCCATATCATCCTTGGCGGGGATTTTCTCGACCCAGTCAGGGTGGATATAGACATGGCAGGTTGAGCAGGCGCAGGCGCCGCCGCAATCGGCCTCAATGCCTGGAATATTGTTGTCACGGGCCCCTTCCATGACCGTCAGTCCGTTGGCAACCTCGACTGTATGTTCGATACCGCCATGCTCGACATAGGTGATCTTTGCCATTGCGTGCGTCTTCCTTCTGCAAGTGTCGAATTCTTCATTAGTCAAGGGAGCTAAGCGTTTCCAGTGGCAATTGCGACGCATCGCGCCGCAGATCGGCACTAGATACCAAAGTTCAACTCGGATTTGAGGACGCCAACACGTGGGCGACCCAATTCAGATGAGTCAAAGAGTAAGCAAGGGCTTGCGTATCTGATGCTACCAGCGTCCGGATGCTCCGCCACCCCCGGATCGGCCCCCTCCGAAACTGCTGCTGGTGCCGCTGGATACTTTTGGAATAGTGTACGAAGTTTCTTCGGAATAGTCGCAATTGAGGCACTCAATCCGGCGAATTCCCGAACCGGGCATTGTTTTGTTTGCCGCGATTCTGACCCGACGGCTCTGCCTTAGGCTGCGTTTCCCACATTTTGGGCAGGTTTGAAATCGAGCCAAACCATCGCTTATTGTGCTGCGGAGATTGAACAAAAGCATCGCCAGCGCAAACGCTGCAAAAATCCAAAGACCGGGATCATCACTTGTTTTCTTGGTGGGCGCATCTTCTCCGGCGCGGAACGGGTATACCAGCTTTTCTATGATGGCTGTGGTTCCGAGTTTGATCCCGTTTGAATAGCTGCCTGCTTTGAAGGCCGGAATGAACTTGCTGTCGACAATTTGTTTCGCCCGGTCATCCCAAGCGCGCCCATATGCAGCCCCAAGCTCTATTCGCATTGCCCTATCGTCACGCAGGACCATTACAAGGACACCATCATTTCGCGATGAGGCGCCAATCCCCCAATGATTAAAAAGCCCTGTGGCAAATTGCTCGAGCGTCCGGTTGGGCGCATAGTTGTTTTGAGTGTGCAGAGTGAGAATAGTCATCTCAACCCCGGTCTCCCTTTTGAGTTTCTGCAGTTGTTGTGAAACAGCCTGCTCATCCAGCGGGCTAAGCAAATCAGCGAAGTCGTTGACGGTCGTGTTTTTGTATTCTGGATAGGTCTGTCCCAGTGCGGCACTGGCCCAAGCCATCAATAGGATAAAGGCAATTCTCATGGTTGCTCACAGGTTTTTGTGAATCCTACAGCAGGAAAATGGAACAGCAATTGCTAAATACTTAGTCCCCAATTTGGTGGGTTTATTACTGACTGATGTGGGTCTCTTGTCATGTTTATCGTTTGAACAAAACGCTTTGCGCTGTTTTGTCCTGATGGTCGCCTCGTAGCTCTGCATATAGGGCGCGACCTGCCTGTACCGCCGGGCGGGCACCGACTGCGTTGAGCCAGCGTGAGAAATGCGGTTTGTTTTCAAGCTGCTGCTGCTGGCCTTCCCATAGGCTGGCCCAACCCCAGATCGCCATATCGGCGATCGAGTAGAAATTGCCCGCGACATACTCACTTTCGGCCAGTCGTCGATCGAGCACGCTGTAAAGGCGCCCAACCTCGGCGCGATAGCGATCCTTGGCATAGGGCAGGTCCTGGGGTGGGTCCATCTGAGGGGCATATTTCAGGAAGTGATGCGCTTGTCCGGCCATCGGGCCTACACCGCCCATCTGCCACATCAGCCACTCTTCGACGGCGATACGGTCACGTTCGGATTCGCCATAGAAACGTCCGGTCTTGCGCGCCAGATACATCAAGATCGCGCCACTTTCGAACACGGAAACGGGTGCGTCATTCGGGCCGTCAGGGTCAACGATGGCAGGCATCCGGTTGTTGGGCGAAATCTTCAGAAAGTCAGGATCGAACTGGTCGCCCTTGCCAATATTAATCAGATGGGTGGTGTAAGGCAGTTCCATCTCTTCCAAAGCGATGGATACCTTCCAGCCATTTGGCGTGGGCCAGAAATACAGATCGATCATGATATCTCCTCAAGCTGAGGGGATCATGATGCTTTCTGAGCAAACGGCAAGAGGGCCTGCGGACGGGGGAGTGCAAAAAGCCGTGACCAACGCTTGTGCGGTGTTTCGGGGATACCGCGCTTAAGCGTTTGTAGGCATAAACGCTCGGTGTCGCGCAGCAAGGCATTATAGACCCGCAGCACGCCGGGGCGTGTGTAACTGGACCAATGACAGATGCGCCGTTCAGGCGATGCTACTGGGAATATCAGAGCCGACAGTTGGTCTACCGTAGCCGGGCAATCGATCTGCAATGTAACAGCGTTTGGCGCCGTCAGTCCCGCGCCAATACTGAGATCCCCACGACAGGGCGGCTGGATGAAGGATTCATAAAGAAAATCAAATAGATCGTTCTCGCGGCTGATGATATTGATGAACTCGGCCTCGCGCCCGGCGGGCGTTGTCAGGGCCGCGATAGTGCGGGATTGATAGGCGGCCCCGGTGAGGGAAACGATCCGGCTGAGCGCGCCTGTTGGAACGTGATGAAGCGCCTCAAGCGCCAGTTCGGTACCCATCGAGTGGCCGATGAAATGGATCGGACGCTGAGGATTCAAGTTATGGACGTGACGAATGACTTGTGCCAGGACCTTGCCTGCCTCAACAGCGCGACGTTGCGCCGACCAGAGTGGGCCGCGCGCGTCCCAACCAAAAGCGATGGCCAGACCTTCGTCTTCGAACCCGCTGCCAAAGCCAAGATGTTGCGGCCAACTGGGGCTGTACCAGGGCATCGTCTTGGGATGCAGCGACAAGATATGACGGTGAGGACAGGCATCGGCATCATCCGGCCGGTACTTGTACCCGTGGGTCATGATAATGACAGGTCCGTCGGACAGCTGGCTCTGCTGCAAAGCCCCGATCAAGGGGCGGGAACTTCCGTGCAACTCAGCACGGCCATTGACAGCATTGATCCTGACTATTGGCATATGCTCTGCCTCACACAAGATGTTGTGGTGCCGCTTTGTCATAACGCTATGACGCTTCCATGACTGAACGATTACAGAACCGTGACGTTGCAGGTGTCGGGCTTGACGAATTCGCAACTGCGGCGTATGGGCAACAACACCACGTGGCGATTTGTTACCGGATTGCGGGCCACGCTAAACAACACCGCTAAAAGGTCAGGATGAAAGGCCCCTTTCGCTTGACCGCGTCTGGGGTTTTTTTATGCCCCTCGGGGGTCGAGGCCGAAAGGAATGACATGAGCGAGAGCTGGAACAAACGCACTCAGGCCGTCCATGGCGGCATTCGTCGCAGTCAGTACAATGAGGTAAGCGAGGCGATCTTCCTGACCCAGGGCTTTGTCTACGACAATGCCGAGCAGGCCGAGGCCCGGTTTCTGGAATGCGGCCCTGATGAGTTTATCTATGCCCGTTACGGCAATCCGACTGTGTCCATGTTCGAACAGCGCATCGCCGCGATGGAAGGGGCCGAGGATGCCTTTGCTACCGCGTCAGGGATGGCTGCTGTCAATGGTGCACTGACCTCGATGCTGAAGGCTGGGGACCATATCGTTTCGGCCAAAGCGCTGTTTGGGTCCTGTCTATATATCGTTGAAAACATCCTGACCCGGTTCGGGGTTGAGGTGACTTTTGTGGATGGCACAGATCTTGAGCAGTGGGATGCTGCAATTCGGCCAGACACCAAGGCGGTGTTCTTCGAATCCATGTCGAACCCGACACTTGAGGTGATCGATATCGAGGCGGTCGCCAAGCTGGCACATGCGGCAGGTGCTTTGGTCGTGGTGGACAATGTGTTCTCGACCCCCGTATTTTCGCGTGCGATCGAGCAAGGCGCGGATGTAGTTGTGTATTCGGCCACCAAACATATTGACGGACAGGGACGCGCCTTGGGCGGTGTCATCATCGGCACACGAGACTTTATTCGAGGCACGGTCGAACCCTATCTGAAACACACCGGTGGTGCGTTGAGCCCATTCAATGCTTGGGTCATGCTGAAAGGTCTGGAAACCATGGCGTTGCGCGTGAACGCGCAGGCGGCCACAGCCCAACACATCGCCGAAGCGTTGGCAGGACATCCTGCTTTGAAGCGGACGCTTTATCCAGGGCTGAAAACCCACGCGCAGAACGCACTGGTGCGGTCGCAATTGGGCGGAAAAGGTGGCACAGTTCTGTCGCTTGACATCAAAGGCGGCAAAGAGGCTGCGTTCAAGTTTCTTAATGCTATGACGATCCCCGTGATCTCGAACAATCTTGGCGATGCGAAATCCATTGCCACCCATCCGGCGACCACCACACATCAGCGCTTGAGTGACGAGCAGAAGGATGAGTTGGGCATCACCCCCGGTTTGATCCGGTTTTCGGTGGGGCTTGAGGACGCAAATGATCTGCTGACGGACATCCGCAACGCTTTGAAGGCGTCACAAACCTGAGGAGATTGGGGGCGAAAATACCTCCAACTTTTGGATAAGACGCGGCGTATCCCCGTGCTCGCCGTCGGTATCGGCCTAAAAACGCCGGTATTTTTCATTTCATTTCAATCCGGAATGGTATCGCGTCCGTAAAACGCTACACTGGCAAATGAACTGCAGTCATCTATATCAAGGATGACCAATTGAGGACCCTCAGCCAATGAACGTTCATCCGCGCGATATTGATACTCCGGACCGTGACGAGGCCGCCGCCGCCCTGAAGCTGCTGCGCAAATGGGCCGAAACTGCATCGTCTCTTGAGATTTCGCAGCTTGATCCGGCTGTGGCGCGGCTGATCCCGGGGTTCAATGCACAGAATTATCCGGCGCTCGCGCGGGAGTATCCCGAAGAATTTGCGGTGGATGCCGCCTATCGCGCCTCGCTACCCGATCTGCAAAACGGTCCCTCTAGTTTGATCCGTGGTGCAAAGCAGCAGATCCAGCACGTCGGAATTTCCAACTTCCGCCTGCCAATCCGCTTTCATCGCAAGGGCGGCGATGACCTGACGCTTGAGACCTCGATCACAGGCACCGTAAGCCTTGAGGCCGAGAAGAAGGGCATTAACATGTCCCGCATCATGCGCTCGTTCTACAAACATGCGGAAAGGACGTTCAGCTTCGAGGTGATCGAGGCCGCGCTGAGCGATTATCTGACCGATCTTGACAGTTTCGATGCCCGCATCCAGATGCGATTTTCCTATCCGGCGAAGGTAGAAAGCCTTCGTTCGGGGCTGATAGGCTATCAGTACTATGACATCGCGCTGGAACTGGTCGAACAGAACGGTGTGCGTCAGAAGATCATGCATTTGGACTATGTCTATTCTTCGACTTGCCCCTGTTCGCTGGAGCTGAGCGAGCATGCGCGGTCGCAGCGGGGGCAGCTTGCAACGCCGCACTCTCAACGTTCGGTCGCGCGGATTTCCGTTGTGGTGGATTGCGATGCAGATTGCCTGTGGTTCGAAGACCTGATCGAGCTGTGCCGCCGCGCCGTGCCGACAGAAACGCAGGTCATGGTGAAACGTGAAGATGAACAGGCCTTTGCCGAATTGAACGCGGCCAATCCAATCTTCGTCGAAGACGCCGCGCGGCTGTTCTGTGCGGAACTGTTGGCCGACCATCACGTCGGTGACTTCCGTGTGATCGCAAGCCATCAGGAAAGCCTGCACAGCCACGACGCGGTTTCGGTTTTGACCGAGGGTCCCACCTTCGAGTCGGTCAGTCTGGACCCAAGACTGTTCACAACCCTGTTCCACGTCGGGTAACGACAGCGCCTAAGCGCCTGGATTTTCATCACAAAGAACGCGTATCAGCGCCCTATCGCCGCATTGCAGCAAAAATGCTGCACTTGCGTGATGTTGTAGTGTAAGAATGTTCGGGAATGCAGCTGCCGCATGATGGGCTTTGACCTGCGTGCTGCCCCGGAAGGACACCGAGACGTGCCACGCCTTAGACTGCAATACCCAAAGCTCTGCCCAGATGATCTGGGCGGACAGGGACACTCACCCTCAGATTTCAGGCTGCTTCGCTGTTACAGGAGAGACATGTAATGAATCCAATTACCCAACCGCTGGAGTTTCAGGCAGCGGCATTTCGCGTGGCTGGTTACGCCATGGTGAGCCAAATCAAGATCATGCAAATCGTTGCCCGCTCGGCAATGGAATTTCCATTGGCTCAGGTTCAGGCAGTGCAGACGACGGCACTGGGTTCGACCCCGGTAACCAAAACGCCTGCACCCAAGAAACCTGTCGCAAAACGTGCCAAAGCCACCCCGGCAAAAAAACCCGCTGCATCAAAGCCTAAGGCGGCAGCAACAGCGACGCCCAAAGCAGCAGCAACAGCGAAGTTCAAGGCCAAACCGCGCACAGCAGCTAAACCTGCACCTGCAGCAAAGCCCACAATTGTGGCCAAATCCGAGCCGGTGGCGAAGCCTACAGCTGCAGCCAAATCGCCTGTCAAAGCGGAAGCCGCCATCAACAAACCTGCAGCGCCCGTAACAAAGACTGCAACGCCAAAGCCCGCTGTTGCTAAACCCGTCGCGGCGAAACCAGCGCCGAAAGCGCGGGCTTCAAAACAGGTTACTCCTAAGCCCACGGTTGCAAACGCCACTGCAACACCAGCAAAAACGGCAGCTGCCCCTAAAGCTGCGTCCAAGCCGCAGCAGGCGACTGCGGTGAAAACAGCGCAGGCGGCCGAATCTCCGAAACCTCAAGCCCGCCGTACACGCGCGCCGTCAAAACCGCCTGCAATGCCCAAGGCAACCCAGAGTTCCGACGAATAATCGCGGATCATCTGCTTGACACGGTCGGGTCGGCGCGCCAACGCTGCGCCTCATGATGGATCTTCGCCCGGTCGGATATGTGATTGGCTTGCTGGTCGCCATTCTTGGGGCGACCATGCTGCCGCCTATGGTTGCCGACCTGATCGAAGGACGCGGCGAATGGCATGTCTTTTTGGAAAGCGCCATTATTACCATGCTGGCGGGTTCGGTTCTGGCCATCAGTTGCTCGAACGGGGTGGGCGAAGGTCTGACTATTCGTCAGACCTTTTTGTTAACCACGGGCGTCTGGGTTGCCTTGCCAGTCTTTGGGGCGATCCCGTTTCTGTTTGGTGAAACCGAACTGCGCTTTGTCGATGCGTATTTCGAGGCGATGTCAGGGCTGACCACCACCGGTTCAACGGTCATTTCAGGCCTGGATGATCTGCCCCAAGGTTTGTTGCTTTGGCGTGGCATTTTACAGTGGCTAGGCGGCATCGGTATCATTGTTGTCGCCATGGTGTTCCTGCCCGAGCTACGCGTGGGCGGGATGCAAATCTTCCGTTCGGAAGGGTTTGAAACCATGGGGAAAATCCTGCCTCGTGCGCAGGAGATTGCGGGCCAGATATCCCTGATCTACGTGTTCCTGACGGTTGTCTGTATGTTGGTCTACGCGGCACTGGGCATGGGGTTTTTTGATGCGCTGGTGCACGCCTTCACGACAATCTCGACAGGCGGGTTTTCGAACTATGATGCCTCATTCGGGACGTTTACAGGGCCGTCGGAATATGCCGCATCGGTTTTCATGATTTTGGCGGCACTCCCTTTTGTGCGCTACGTGCAGCTTGCCAACGGGCATACGCTTTCACTGTGGCGTGACAGTCAGATCAGAGCATTCATAGCCACGATATTGGTTCTGGTCGTCGTCATGTCGGTGTTCCTGACATCGGTGTTTCCACACCATTGGGAACAGGCCTTCCGGGAGTCCCTGTTTAACATCACGTCGATCATTTCAGGGACAGGTTATGCCAGCGTTGACTATATGAACTGGGGTAGCTTTGCGATCATGTTGTTTTTCTTGATCGGCCTGATCGGCGGTTGCGCAGGCTCGACCGCCTGTTCGATCAAGGTGTTCCGCTATCAACTGCTGTTTGCGTCGATCAAAACGCAAATCCGGCGCATTCGATCACCACATGGCGTGTTTGTACCCTTGTATGACGGCCGCCCTGTCAGCCGGGATGTTCTGACCTCGGTCATGAGCTTTTTCATGTTCTTTGTGCTGTCGATGGGCGTACTGTCTTGGGCGCTGGCCCTGACCGGGTTGGATTTCATCACCTCGGTTTCTGGCGCGGCCACCGCTCTGGCCAATGTGGGCCCGGGGCTAGGCGAACAGATCGGGCCGGCAGGCAACTTTTCCGGGCTGAACGATACGGCGAAGTGGCTGTTGATCATCGGCATGCTCGTGGGACGGCTGGAGCTGTTGGCCGTTTATGCAATCTTTACCGTTCAATTCTGGAGAAGCTGATGAAAAGACCCCTTGGCGCGCAACTCTCGCACATGCTCAGGGATCGAGGCGTCGATGTGATCTTTGGCATTCCGGGTGTGCACAATCAGGAACTGTATAGGGGTATCGAAGAGGCGGGGATCACCCATGTTCTGGCGCGGCACGAACAAGGGGCGGGGTTCATGGCCGATGGCTATGCCCGTGCGACCGGTAGACCGGGTGTGGCCTATGTGATCACCGGGCCGGGGCTATGCAACATCATGACGCCCATGGGGCAGGCCTACAGCGACTCGGTGCCGATGCTGGTTCTTTCATCCTGTCTGGATGAGACGCAGGAGTATCGCGGCCAGTTGCATCAGATGAAGGATCAGCAAGCGGCGGCGGGAACTGTCGCAGACTGGTCCGCACAGGCGAATACGGCACAGGCTGCCTATGGTTTGGTGGAACGTGCATTTGAGGAGTTTGAACTCAACCGCCCCCGGCCCAAGCATATTCAGGTGCCCATTGCGCAGCTGGAAGCGGATGCTGATCCGGCCCCGTTTCCGAACCAACCCGCGCTGCGCACCAAGGCGCAGCCGCCCGATGTCGCACCGGCTGTCTCGCTGCTGAACCTTGCCAAACGACCGTTGTTCATTCTGGGGGGCGGTTGCCGGTCGAACGAATGGCGGCAAATCCTGACACAGTTGGGCGCGGCCTGTTTCACCACCTATGCCGGACGCGGGATGGCTGGGGTGAATTATCCGCTGGATTTCGGGGCAATGCTGCCCCGACCCGGCAGCGCCGAGGTCATCGCCTCTGCCGATCTGGTGATCGCGGTTGGTGCAGAGCTGGGAGAGGTCGATCTGTGGCGGCGCGAGCTGGGGCACAAAGCCACCCTGATCCGCGTTGATCTGGACCCCGAGGTTCTGTCAGATCATCACCGGGCCGCCGTCAAAATTCAGGCGGATAGTGCAAGTTTCGCGCGGGCGCTATGGGCCGTCACCGAAGATGCCAAACCCGCCACGGGCTGGACCGCGGAAGAGGTTGCCGAAACGCGCGCCCGCTGGCGGGCTGAGGTGGATGCCGAACGGCCAGGCATTGTGCCGGTTGTCGACGCCCTGCGCGCCGCGATGCCTGTTGATACGATGATCTATTCCGATATGACCCAGTTCGCCTATGTCGCGAAAGAAGTTTGGGATATGGCCTATCCCCACCATTGGCACCACCCAACAGGCTTTGGCACGTTGGGATATGCTTTGCCTGCCGGGATCGGCGGGGCGATTGGGCGCAGAGGCAAACTCACGGCGGTGATCGCCGGGGACTACGGGTTCCACTATACGATGCAGGAACTGGGGGTTGCGGTGGAACTGGGTCTGCCTCTGCCCATCATCCTGTGGGACAATGGCAAGCTGAAAGAGATCGAAGACAGTATGTTCCGCAGTCAGATCGCCCCGAATGCGGTTGTGGCGCGCAATCCCGATTTTTGCAAACTGGCCGAGGCGTTTGGTGCACGATCTGCTGCGCCCTCTACGCTGGATTCTTTGCAGGATGCCGTGCGCGCCGCGTTTGAGGCCGACGGACCAACATTGATCCACGTCACGCCAGATATCCTGTGAAACGAAAAGCGCCGCAAAGGTCTGCGGCGCTTTCATTTTTTCTCTCGCAGCGACTTTAGTCCCAGCAATGCACCAGAACTGTCATGCCTGTCGCCCGGCGGTTCAACTCGTTGGGTGAGATTTGTGTGCTTTCCTGACTGGGCTGTCCGGACACACCGGCCTGGGTCAACACATCTGTCAAACGCGCGGCGGTTGCGGCAAGGCTGACCGAGGCGGGCAGGGTGCGCCCCTCGGTCGGGGTTGGCAGCAGCATGCCCACAACATTGCCGCTGTCGTTGAAGACAGGGCCGCCCGCATCACCAGGCTGGGCGTTCAGGGCCAGACGTTTCACACCTTCTTCTCCGTTCAGGCCACGGATATCTGCGATCTGCCCATAAGTCAGGGTCGGGGCGCCAAGCGCACCCTGATAGGAAAAGCCGGATACCGCGACCTCGGATTGAATGCGCGGCGTGTCCGCGCTGAAGGCGGCGACATTCATCGGCGCAAGGCTCTGACTGGGGCGCAGGACCGAGACACCCAGATCGGCATCGGTCCAAGCCACCTGAACCTCCTGATCGCCGTCCAGCGTAATCCGGGTGCAGTTATCTGCCGCCTCGGACACGGTCAGAACCGCCCCGCTGGTATCGGCAAAGAAACCCGAACGCGACAGGCGCGGTTTGCGCACTTGCAGGCCCGAAATCAGGTCGATCCGCTGATCCGCGGATGCGCCTGCTGCTGAGTCCAGAACCGCATCGGTGGTCGCAAAGCTCTGCGCCATGGCGGCCAGAACACGCAGGCGGCGCGCCTCGTCCCCTTCCGGCCAGACCAGAGTGAACCCTTTGATCTGCCCGTCTTTCAGCGAGGCCTGTGTGAACGAAACAATGCCGTTTCCGCGACCTTCCAACGAGAACCGATCACCGCGCAGTTCACGCGGGCCATCAAGCGGTACGATTTCCAGTGACTGCATCACTTCATACAGCGCCCGCAAGGTAGATTTGTCGCCCGCCTGCGAGATCAGCAGCGCCTGAGCACCGATATCATCGCTTGATTTGAAATGGACAAACGGAGCCTCGTAGCGGTCAAATTCCAGCGCGCCCAATGGCATGTCCAAAGACACACCAGCCTGATCGTCGGCATAAGATGCCATCCCGACGCTGATCAGCGGCGCGTTGTAGTCATCCATTAGGGCCTTGCGCTGCAATGTTGTCAGAACGCCCGTCGGCTCATAACCGTTGAAACGCTGCCAATCGCCCATCGAGCGGCGGGTTCCCTGACCAAATGCGCCATCGATGGACGAGTTATAGAACCCAGCGGCCTGCAAGGCGGTTTGCAGGTCTTTCCGCTCCTGCGCAGTTAGCAACCGTTCTGATTGCAGCGCTTCGGCGCGTGTTTCGTCTGCGTCCTGCGGGGTGACCTCTGACAGGTTCTGTTCCGGCTGTGGTTCCGGTTCAACCGGGGGCGCAACTACCCCACGATCCAGAAGATTAACGCCTATAGGCCAAAATTGCTGACCCAGATCATTGGAAAACGCAATGAAGCTGTCGCGCGGGATTTGCCTCTCGGCGCGATAGACTCGAAGAACCTGTTCCGCGTCGCTGCGGGCATAGGGGCCGATCACAATGGCGTACCAGCCACTGTTCAGGCGGAACCCGTTCACATCGGGCAGAGCGCTGGCATAAGCCTGCGCACGATCCTGCGCTTCACGCAAGGAAGGCTGGGCTTCGACTTGCACCCAGACGCCTTGGTCTTGCTGTGCAGATGCGGTGTGCACTCCCAATAGAAGAAACAAAAGAAATGCCGTCAAAACTCGTGTCATATTCTGCCCGTTTTATGCAGTGTTGAACATTTCGCGCAGAATACGCGATTTCGCGGTCTAAATACCATGGCGGGAATACGGGGAATTTACGGTGTGGCCATGCAGATACAGCATGGGGCCATTGGCCCGTTGACGCCCCTTGGCCCCTTGCATAGGAAGGGCAAAACCGACCGGAACAGGGCGCAAGCGACGCCCAAAGGGAATGTCATGACCGAACCGTCCAGCGCACCGCGTTCTTTTCAGGAAATTATCCTGCGGCTTCAGACCTATTGGGCGTCCAAGGGCTGTGCGATCCTGCAACCCTATGACATGGAGGTCGGGGCAGGGACGTTCCACCCGGCGACCACGTTGCGCGCGCTGGGATCCAAGGCCTGGGCCGCAGCCTATGTGCAACCCTCGCGCCGCCCGACCGACGGGCGGTACGGTGAGAACCCCAACCGGTTGCAGCATTACTATCAGTATCAGGTACTGATCAAACCCAGCCCGCCGGATTTGCAGGACCTGTATCTGGGCTCGCTGCAGGCCATCGGCATCGATATGGACCTGCACGACATCCGGTTCGTCGAGGATGACTGGGAAAGCCCGACACTTGGCGCCTGGGGTCTGGGATGGGAGGTCTGGTGCGACGGCATGGAGGTCAGCCAGTTCACCTATTTCCAACAGGTCGGCGGCCATGACTGCGCCCCGGTCTCGGGCGAGCTGACCTATGGGTTGGAACGTCTGGCGATGTATGTGCTGGGCATCGATCACGTGATGGACATGCCGTTCAACGACCCGCAATCCCCCAGCCCGCTGACCTATGGCGATATCTTCAAGCAAACCGAAGAAGAATACGCCCGTTGGAACTTTGACGTGGCCAATACCGAGGTCTTGCTGCGCCATTTTGAAGAGGCCGAGGCAGAATGCGCCACTATTCTGGCGCAGGAACACGATGATCCCAAGACCGGCAAGCGTATCGTCATGGCACATCCGGCCTATGACCAGTGCATCAAGGCCAGCCACATCTTCAACCTGTTGGACGCACGGGGGGTGATCTCGGTCACGGAACGCCAGGCCTATATCGGCCGGGTGCGCGCGTTGGCAAAGCAATGTGCCGATGCCTTTGTCCAGACCGAGGCCGCCGGGTTCGGGGCCTGATGCGCGGCTTAGGCCAATCCAGGCAGCAACACCTTAAGGCCGTCGGCGATCATGCCAATGGCGATGGCCGACAGGATCATGCCCATGAAGCGGCTCATGATCACGCGGGCATTTTCGGACAGGCGCTTGGCCAAGGCCGAGGCGTTCCAGAACGTGACGAACAGCATCGCAACGACGACCAGAAAAACACCTGCGTAAGCAATGGCTTCAACGGGCTTCTTTATGTGACTTGCATACAAGATCAATGTGGTGATCGTGCCGGGGCCGACCAGAATTGGAAAGGCCAGCGGATAAAACGCCACAGTCTCGGGCGCCGGATAGGATTTCTTTTCTCCTTCTGTCCCGTGGTGCGAACTGCTCTCGTTCCCGTTCAGCATGTTCAGCCCGATCATCAGAACCACCAGCCCGCCGGCCACGCGCAGGTCATCAACACTGATGCCAAACAGCCCCAGCGCCTGATTGCCGATCAGCGCAAAGGCCGATCCCAGGATCAGGCAGTAGGTCGCTGTTTTCGCGGCAACTTTGCGCTGGTCTGGAACGGGAAGATCCTGCGTGACACTCAGAAACACGGGCAGGTTTGTGACCGGGTTCATGATCGCAAACAGTGCGCCAAAAAAACCGACGGCAAGGGTGGTATCCATGCGGGTTGCCTCGTTTCGTCCTGTACAGCTGCGGACCCTGTCCTATTTTCTGCCAATATGAAAGAGGCGTCATAGATGACCGGAAAATTGCTCGCTCTGATCCTATTGTTGTCGGCCGCTTTGGCGGGCGGTGGGATGTATTATCTGCAGGTCTATGGCTTCTATTACGAGGTCGCGCCGCAGCCCGGTCAGGATGTGCTTTTGCTGGCGAAGGGGGCGGATCAACCCCAAGCGATTGCCTATACCGCGTTTCAGGCAATCGACGCCGATAGCTCTCCGATTCGCTACCGGGCGTGTTTCGAGACGGACCTGACGCCAGATCAGATGACCGCTTTCACTCCGGTGGAAGACCCTGAACCCCTGACCGCGCCGGGTTGGTTCGATTGCTATGACGCGCCCGCCTTAGCGGATGCGCTGAAAGACGGGCAGGCGCAAGCGTTCATGGGCGCCAAGAATATCCACTATGGCGTTGATCGCATCGTGGCCGTGACTCAAGACGGCAAGGGCTATGTCTGGCACGCGCTCAACAATTGCGGTGAAAAGGCCTATGACGGTACGGTAGTGGGCGAAGAATGCCCGCCCAAACCGCAGGAATAGGGGAACGCTGTGAGCCATGTCGTCGAAATCCCCGATTTTCTGACGGCCACGCTGGGCTTTGCCGTCTATCTGATCGGGGCTGAGATCAACGCCCGGGTTTCTGCGTTGCGCAGCTTCAACATCCCCGAGCCCGTGACAGGGGGGCTGCTGGCATCAATCGTCGTGCTGCTGCTCTATCTGCTGTTCGGGGTCGAGCTGTCCTTTGGCCTGACAGCCCGTGATTTCCTGCTGGTACTGTTTTTCGCTGGGATCGGTCTAAACGCACGCCTGTCGGATCTGATCGCTGGCGGCAAGCCTTTGCTTTTGTTGTTGATCCTGACATTGGCGACCATCGTGTTCCAGAACGTCATCGGTGCTGCGGGCGCGGCTCTGTTTGGCTATCCTGCGCAGGCGGGGGTTCTGTTCGGGTCTGCCGCGCTGATCGGGGGGCATGGAACAGCGATTGCCTGGGCCCCCGAAGTGGCCCAGGCGACAGGGCTGGACGGTGCGACCGAACTGGGCGTTGCCGTTGCGACTTTGGGTCTGGTTCTGGCTGCCCTTGTAGGCGGCCCCATTGCGCGCCTGTTGATCGAAGGGCGAAACCTCAGCCCCAGTAGGCCCGAGGAAGAACACAGCGTCGGCCTGCCCGATGACGCCACTGATGCAAAAACCCAGATCAACCACCTGACGATCATGCGGGTGTTGCTGTATCTGAACCTGGCAATCATCACGGGATATGGGCTGGATCAGGTGATTAGCGCGGCGGGCCTGAAACTGCCTCTGTTCGTGCCCTGCCTGATCATGGGCATTGTCATCGCCAATCTGCGCACGGCCATCTTTCCGGGCGCGCCCAAAGTGTCACGAACCCCGTCGCTGGCACTCATCTCGGAATTCGCGTTGGGGGCCTTTCTGGCCATGTCGCTCATGAGCCTGCAACTCTGGACAATCGCCGAGCTGGGGCTTGCCATAGCAGTGATCATGACCGCCCAGACTCTGTTTGCGGTTTTGTTCGTGCTTTGGGTTCTGTTCCCCGTCATGGGCTCGAACTACCGCGCCGCAGTTCTGGCCGCCGGTTTCGGCGGCTTTGCCTTGGGCGCAACCCCCACCGCAATTGCAAATATGACCGCCGTAACCAAGCGATATGGTCCGTCGCCTATTGCCTTTATCGTGCTGCCCCTTGTATCCGCCTTCTTTGTGGATATAGCCAATGCCATCGTCATTCAGACGATTGTGAATTTCTAAGGACCGACTATGCCCGACCTGTTGATCGAACTGTTCTCTGAGGAGATCCCCGCGCGTATGCAGACCCGCGCCGGAGATGAGCTGAAAAAGCGGATCACTGATGGTTTGGTCGAGGCCGGTCTGACCTATGCCGGGGCCGCCGCCCTGACCACGCCGCGCCGCCTGACGCTGGCGGTCGAGGGGGTGCTGTCCGAGAGCCCGACGATCCGTGAGGAACGCAAAGGTCCCAAGGTTGGTGCGCCAGACAAGGCGATCGAAGGGTTTCTGCGCGGCGCGGGCCTGACACGGGATCAGTTGGAAGAACGCGAGACACCCAAAGGCGCTGTTTATTTCGCCACCGTCGAAAAAGCTGGGCGTCCTGCGGCCGAGATCGTGGCCGAAGTGCTTGAGGCCACCATCCGCAACTTCCCTTGGCCCAAATCGATGCGCTGGGGCAGTGGCCCGATGCGCTGGGTGCGGCCCTTGCACTCGATCCTGTGCATCCTCAGCGATGAGGCGGGCGCGCAGGTTGTGCCTTTGGAGATCGAGGGGATCAAAGCCGGAGATACCACCGAAGGCCACCGTTTCATGGCGCCGAACCGGTTCTCGGTCACATCGTTCGAGGATTACGCAGCCCAGTTGAAACGCGCCTTTGTGGTCTTGTCGCCCGAAGAACGCGCCGAGCATATCTGGAACGACGCCCAGAACATGGGTTTTGCCGCCGGTCTTGAGGTGGTCGAAGACAAGGGCCTGCTGGCCGAGGTCGCCGGTCTGGTCGAATGGCCCGTTGTCCTGATGGGTCAGATCGACGAGGGGTTCCTGGAACTGCCGCCCGAGGTGCTGCAAACCTCGATGAAAGAACATCAGAAGTTCTTTTCCGTGAAGAACCCTAAAACGGGCCGGATCGAACGGTTCATCACCGTCGCCAACCGCGAAACCGCCGACAATGGCGCAACCATTTTGGCGGGGAACCAAAAGGTGCTTTCGGCCCGTCTGGCTGATGCGAAATTCTTCTGGGAGAACGACCTGCGCGTTGCCAAATCGGACATCGCCCAATGGACCCGCGCGCTGGAGAATGTGACCTTCCACAACAAGCTGGGCACGCAGGCCGAGCGGATCGACCGCATCGCCGCACTGGCCCGCGAATTGGCCCTGGTGACCGGCGCGGATGCGGATCAGGCCGAGAAAGCCGCGCGTCTGGCCAAGGCCGATCTGAGTTCCGAGATGGTCTATGAATTCCCCGAACTTCAAGGTCTTATGGGCCGCTACTATATTGAGGCCGCAGGCGAAAATGCCGCCGTGGCCGCCGTGGCGCAGGAACATTACTCGCCACTGGGACCGTCAGATGAGGTGCCGACCGCACCGATTTCGGTGACCGTGGCGCTGGCCGACAAGCTGGATACGCTGACCGGCTTCTGGGCGATTGACGAGAAACCGACCGGATCAAAAGACCCATTTGCGCTACGCCGCGCGGCGTTGGGGGCTATTCGACTGATCTTGGACAACGATTTGCGTATCAATTTGGACCGTTTCTTTGACAGCCAGTTGGTTCGCGCGGAGAGCGCTATTAATGAGGCGCTGCCGGATGCGAGTGTCCGCGACCTTTTGGAGGAGATCGCCGATCATGGCGTCTTTGGTGCTGCATTCCAGACAGTTAAGGACAAGGTCGGAGGATTGCCTGCAGCTGCTTTTCTGGAGCTCGAGAATAAGGTTCCTGACGCATCCGACGATCTCCTCTCCTTCTTCCACGACCGCCTCAAGGTCTTCCTCCGCGACGAGGGTATCCGCCACGACATCATCGACGCCTGTATCGCGATGGAAGGCAATGACGACCTCAACCTGCTGGTCAAACGCGCCCGAGCTCTGAACACGGTGATCGCGACCGAGGATGGCGAAAACCTCGTGCAAGGGTTCAAGCGCGCCAATAACATCCTGACGCAGGCCGAAGAGAAGGACGGGGTCGAATACTCCTACGGCGCGGATGTGAAGTTTGCAGAGACGGACAGCGAAAAGGCGCTGTTTGCCGCGTTGGATCAGGCGCAAAAGCAGATCGATCCGGCGTTGAAGGCTGAGGATTTCCCGACCGCCATGGCCGCCATGGCAAGCTTGCGCGCGCCAGTGGATGCGTTTTTCGAGGACGTGCAGGTCAACACCGACAATGACATCCTGCGCCGCAACCGTCTGAACCTGCTCAGCCAAATCCGCACGATCTGTTCCAGCGTTGCCGATCTGACCAAGATCGAAGGATAAGCCAGATCGCCCTTGCGCCGTTGGTGCAAGGGCTTATGCTGCGGCGAAGCTAAAAGGTGCCGCAGTGCAGAATAACCCGCATACCACGCTCATCACGCCCAAAGCGCCCGTTGCCGCCAATACCCATGGCGGGCGGGCTAAGTGTCTGCAACGTCTGGTTCGACTGGACATGCCGGTGCCGCGCACCGTGGCGCTGTCTTTTGATCTGGTGCAACAGATTGCCGATGGTCAGGTGCCTGACATTACCGCGATTTTGGAACAGTTTGACGACACGGCGTTGCTGTGCGTGCGACCCAGTTCCGAAGACCCCGATTGGGGCGGGCCAGGTGCGGTTCTGAACATCGGAATGAACGACGCGCGCTATGTGGACCTATCTGATCAGATGGGGGCCGAAGCTGCCGCCGCGCTGTATCTGAGATTTGTTCAAAGCTACGCCATCCACGTCGCGCGGCTGGATGCGGATGTGTTTGATGACATCGAAGCTGATGGCAGCGAAGGGTTAAAACTGTCTCTGCGCGCTTATGAGGATGAGACCGACGAGGCCTTTCCCCAGGATCGCGGAGAGCAGTTGGTCGGTGTCTTACGATCCATGGCGCGGGCGTGGGATGGCACGTCGGCTCGGTTGCTGCGTCAGGCTAAAGGAGCCCCTGCAGATGCGGGGCTTGGGTTGGTCATTCAGGAAATGATACCCGGAGTGGGGCAGGGCGAATGCGGCTCGGGTGTATTGCAACTGGTTGATATCACAACCGGAATGCCACAGATCACCGGGCGGTATCTGAGCCAGAGCCAGGGGCGCGATGCGTTGGGCGAAGGTGTTGCGGCGCTGTACTTGGAAAAAGACCCGCGCGGGCAGTCACTGGAAGAACTGGCACCCAAAGCTTTTGCCGATCTCAAAGCGCAGGCCGCGCTGATGCGCGAGAAACTGCGCGAGGAAATGCAGGTCGAGTTTGTGATCGAAAACGGCCATGTGCATATTCTGGATGGCGTGCGGGTGCAGCGGTCCGCCCGCGCGGCGATGCGGATTGCGGTGCGGTTGGCCGAAGACGGGATCATCCCACCGCAAGAGGCGGTGATGCGCGTCGATCCGCACGCGTTGAACGAGCTGTTGCACCGTCAGGTCCACCCAGATGCAAAGCGCGATATCCTGACGACGGGTATCGCGGCCAGCCCCGGAGCGTCAACGGGCAAGATTGTGTTCACCGCGGCTGAGGCACAGGCTAGCGCCGCGCGGGGCGAGGCTTGTATCCTGGTCCGCCGCGAAACCTCGCCTGAGGACGTGCGGGGCATGCATGCGGCAGTCGCGGTTCTGACGGAAAAGGGCGGTATGACGAGCCACGCGGCGGTGATCGGGCGCGGGTTGGGCCTGCCTTGCATCGTCGGGGCGTCGGGGATGCGCTTCCAGACCAAGAAAAAGCTTCTGACTGCGCCGGATGGACGGATGTTCAAAACCGGGGATGTTCTGACCATCGATGGGACGTCAGGACAGGTTCTGGCAGGGCAGCCCGCGATGCTGGAAGCGGCTTTGGACGATTGTTTTCAGACGCTTATGGGCTGGGCAGACGCCGAGCGGGATATTGCGATTCGGGCCAATGCGGATACACCGGCAGACGCCCAGACCGCGCGCAATTTCGAGGCGCAAGGCATCGGACTGTGCCGGACCGAGCATATGTTCTTTGATCCCGGCCGCCTGATCGTCATGCGTGAGATGATCTTTGCGCAGACCCCATCTGGGCGGTCTGCGGTGCTGGAACGACTGCTGCCTATGCAGCGCGAGGATTTCATCCAGCTGTTCCGGATCATGGAAGGCCAGCCGGTTTGTATCCGCCTGTTCGATCCACCGCTACATGAGTTTCTGCCGACCACTCGCAGCGGTCAACGCGAACTGGCCGAGGCGCTGGATTTGCCGGTCTCCGACGTTGAGCGCCGAGTTGAGGCGATGTCGGAATACAATCCGATGCTGGGCATGCGCGGCGTGCGGCTTGGGGTGACCGTACCCGAGATATACGACATGCAGGCCCGCGCGATCTTTGAAGCCACGTTGGAGGCCAGCAAAAACGGCGCGCCGGTGGTGCCCGAGGTGATGATCCCGCTGGTATCAGCCAAGCGCGAGGTTGAGCTG
Source organism: Ruegeria sp. AH7 (assembly GCF_056541325.1). Classification (NCBI taxonomy): domain Bacteria; kingdom Pseudomonadati; phylum Pseudomonadota; class Alphaproteobacteria; order Rhodobacterales; family Roseobacteraceae; genus Ruegeria; species Ruegeria sp. AH7. The sequence goes on from NZ_JBQFYF010000001.1 coordinate 484,577, forward strand.
GTCAAATCCCGCATCGACTCGGTGGCTGCGGCAGTCGCTTCCGAAAAAGGCCAGGAGTTTGAGTATCGGCTTGGGGTGATGGTTGAAACGCCGCGCGCCTGTTTGCGGGCGGAAGAGATTGCACCACATACGTCTTTCCTGAGCTTCGGAACCAATGACCTGACCCAGATGACGTATGGCCTATCGCGCGATGATGCGGGCCGGTTCATGTCGGCCTATGTCCGGCAGGGAGTGTTTACCGAAGATCCGTTCCATGTTCTTGATCCGGATGGGGTGGGCGAGTTGCTGAAACTTGGCGCTGAACGCGGGCGTCTGGCCAAGCCTGACGTCACTCTATCGGTCTGCGGTGAACATGGGGGTAACCCCGAATCAATCGCCATTTGCCGTGATCTTGGGTTTGACTATGTTTCCTGCTCGCCGTTCCGGGTGCCCGTCGCTCGGCTGGCTGCCGCTCAACTGGCGATTTCGTCCAGACTTGGGGGTTGACAGCGGGCTGAAACCCAAGAAATGGTGGGTTACAGGCACTCTTGTGGAGAATTTTTTCTTCTCCACAAGCGATTTTCCACTTGCTTTTTCTTCTGATCTGGACGTTTGCGCCAGACTGCGCTAAATGCCTCGACGCGCCCGCCGGGGGAGGGTTTGGCGCGTTAAGTGCCTGTGCGAGGTTATCTGATGCTACGTTACATAATGGCTGTTGCCACATTGGCAGCAACCATGCTGCCAAGTGCTTCCTTCGCCGAGAGGGAAGCAACCGATTCTGCTAAGCAAGAACTTGTCGCCCGCAATGAATTGCCGGCGCAAAGTTTCCGTGACTATTTCAAATTGTTCAAGCCGCGCAAGTCGGTCGAACCAATTCAAGTCTCCTATTCCAAGGACTGGCTGGACCAGCAACCAAAAGCCACCGGGGATGAGAACTGGCAATGCCTGGCTGAGGCGCTGTATTTCGAAGCCCGTGGTGAAAGCGTGCGCGGTCAGTTTGCCGTGGCCGAAGTGATCCTGAACCGGGTCAAAAGCAGCCGCTTTCCTGACAGCCTGTGCGGTGTGATCCGCCAGGGCACGGGCAAAAAATACCAGTGTCAGTTCACCTATACCTGTGATGGCCGCAAAGAGGTGATCCACGAACAGAAAGCGTTCGAACGTGTATCAAAAGTGGCGCGCGCGGCCATTGACGGGATCTCGAAGGAATTGACCGAAGGGGCGACCCATTATCACACAACCGCTGTGCGTCCGTCCTGGGCGCGGGTCTACAAACAGACGGCCAAGATCGGTGTGCATATCTTCTATCGCCACAACTACCGGACGGCGAGCAACTGATTGACGCACCCGCGCTGGAAGCTTGATGGCGCGGGGCATGTTGCGGTCTATATTGCGGGTCAGGAGGCCCGCAATGCCATTCAATCGAAGACAATTCCTGCAAGCCGCGGCAGCAGTGTCGTTGCTGCCCGTTGCGGCGAAGGCCGAGTTCCCGCAGCTTGAGGCGCGTGTTGCCCGTCAGCGCCTTGCACCAGAAGGGTTTCCTGAAACGGAAATCTGGGGCTTTGAGGGTACGGTTCCGGGCCAAACGCTGAGGTTTCGGCAAGGGGATCAAGTTCAACGCCGCTTGGTAAACAATCTTCCTCAACCGACGTCGATCCATTGGCATGGTATTCGTATAAACAATGCGATGGACGGGGTGCCGGGCTTGACGCAAGAGGCTGTCGCGCCCGATGGAACCTTTGACTATGACTTTGTCGTCCCTGACGCTGGCACCTATTGGTATCATGCGCATAATCGCTCGGTTGAACAGGTTGCGCGCGGGCTCTATGGGCCCCTGATCGTCGAGGAAGCCGCCGGCCCCAAAGTAGATCAGGACTTAATCCTGATGCTGGATGATTGGCGTCTGGACCCGGAAACAGCGCAAATTACCGATGATTTCAACAATGGCCATGATCTGAGCCATGCGGGCCGACTTGGGAATATCGTCACCGTCAATGGCGTATTTGATCCGGCCTTCTCGGTGGGTCGAAACCAGCGCCTCAGGCTCCGCCTGATAAATGCATCAAACGCGCGGATATACGATCTGGACCTCGACGGCCTGGCCGGGTGGATTGTCGCGTTGGATGGGATGCCTTTGGAATTCCCGCTGAGGGTCGCCGACACTTTCCCGTTGGCCCCCGCGCAAAGGATTGATTTGATTGTCGATGTTCTTGCCGAGACCACGGCAAGTCTGGTCAGCGTCGAGCGAGACGGCGGCTTTGGTCTGGTGCGGTTCGATGTGAAAGAAAGCGCGGCCCGTGCCCCGCGCGATGGCATAGCATCCCTTCCACCCAATCCCGTGCCTGAGGTGACGCAGATCAGCACTGCCCCGTTGCACCAGATGGTTTTACAGGGCGGGGCGATGCGGTGGTTGCAAAGCGCGCAGCTTGGCGGTGCGGACTTGTCAGGGCGTGAACTGGCGCAGCTTGGGCGGTTCTGGGCGTTAAACGGTATCGCCGAGCGCCCATATGATCCGTTTCTGGATGCCGCGCGGGGCAGCATTCACCGGATTGCGTTCGTAAACGAAACCGCTTTCCCACATGCCATGCATCTGCATGGTCATCACTTCCGTCTGGTATTGGAAGATGGGTCGCTGGGTCCCTGGCGTGATACGGTTCTGATTGAACGCGGGCAGACCCGGCAGGTGGTACTGGTCGCGGATAATCCGGGTGATTGGCTGCTGCATTGCCACATGCTGGGCCACGCCGCCGCTGGCATGATGAGCTGGTTCCGCGTTACTTGACGCCGCAATCAGTGGTTGGAATGGCGTTTGCATGAATGTTATAGGCCCTCGAAACGCCTAGACTGGGCGAACTGTTTTACGAGCCGGAAAAGGCCTGATCCATGAGTTCTGAAATCCGCCTTGCCTTTGCGCACCCGTCTGAACGGTCCGAGGCGACCTCGCCCCGAGGGCCGCTGGATCGCATTTCGCTTCGCGATCACACCGTCGAAGTTGAGATCGGAGCTTTTCAGGCCGAGCGCGGCACGACCCAGCGCATCTGCTTTAACATCGTTGTCGAAGTCCGCCCGCTGACGGCGGATATTGACGATGATGTGGATCGTATCCTGTCGTATGACCGAGTGACCGAAGCGATTGCCTATGAGCTGGCCGCAGAGCGTCTGAACCTTCTGGAAACGCTCGCCGAACGAGTGGCCGAGCGTATCTTGTTGGAACCGCAGGCGGTGCGCGTGTTTGTCCGGATCGAGAAACTGGATCGCGGACCCGGAGCGCTGGGGGTCGAGATCGTGCGCGGCAAGGATGCGATTCACCACGATGTGGTCGAAGAAGAACGCCCGCATCCGCGTCTTGTTTTCCTGTCCAATGACGCCATTGCATCTGGCAACCTGAAAGGCTGGATCGACCAATTGGAGAACCGCCAGCGGCCATTGATCCTGTGTGTTGGCGCCTCTGATCTGGTGATGCCGCAAACCGGCCACGCCATGACTCAGCGCCGGATCGACCTGCTGTCCATCGAACAAAACGCATGGGTTTTGGCCGCACGGGATCACCGCTGTGTCGTTGTTTCAACTCGAACCGAGTTGGATTGGGCGATGAAAAACGGCCAAATCTGCGTTTGGGCCCCGTCCAAGATCGTGTTGGATGCGGTTGACGGTCCATCAGCTGCGCCTTCGGACGCGGTTGCACTAGCCGCGTGGTTTGCCGCGACATTCGAGGCCAGCGAGATGATGGTCATCGGAGGCGAGTTGCCGAAAGAACCCAAGACGCCGCTGCGCTCGGTTGCCGTCGATCAGGCACAATTGTGAGGGATTACTACCGCCCGCTCGTTCAACATGGCGCGGCCCGGCCCGAGGACGCTGTGCCGTTGGCGGGTCAGGCGCTCTGGTTTACCCATGTCGAGGTTCTGTTGCGGGGTCGCGAGCCAAGTGTCGTCATGGCGGCAGAGGTCCCGGCTGATCAGTTGGACAGCCTCAGCCGTCCGCGCGCAGCTATTGCGGGCCTCGACATGGCACAACCTCAGATCATGGGCATTCTGAACGCCACGCCAGACAGTTTCTCGGATGGGGGTGTACATAGCACCGTCGACGCGGCGCGGGCAGGCGCGGTTGAAATGGTCGCTCATGGCGCAACCATTCTGGACATTGGTGGCGAATCCACGCGACCCGGCGCAGATTTTATCCCAGAAGACGAAGAAATAGCCCGGACACGCCCGCTGATCGAAGCGATCCGGGCCGAAACAGATGCTTTGATTTCAATCGACACCCGCAAGGCGGCGGTGGCCAAAGCGGCCTGCGCAGCCGGGGCGGGTTTGGTCAACGATGTGTCTGGCTTTACCTTCGACCCCAAGCTTGCCCCGTTCTGCGCCGGGCTCGGCGCGCCGGTTTGCGTGATGCACATGCAGGGCGATCCGGCCACGATGCAGGATGATCCGCAATACGATGACGTCGTGCTGGACGTTTACGATTTTCTGGAAAGCCAAATCGCTCGTCTAGAGGCGATGGGCTTGAGCCGCGACCTGGTCATCGTTGATCCCGGCATCGGTTTTGGCAAAACCGAGCAGCACAATCTGGCCCTTCTACGCAATCTCAGCGTGTTTCACGGGTTGGGCTGCCCGATTCTGTTGGGCGTGTCGCGCAAGGGCTTTATTGGATCAATCGGGAAAGAGCCGCAAAAAACCGCCCGCGCGCCGGGATCAATCGCCCTTGCTCTGGACGGATTGTCCCAAGGTGTGCAGATCATCCGGGTGCATGACGTGGCCGAAACTGCTCAGGCCTTGCGTCTATGGGCTGCGGTCCGGTAATCCGGTCTCAACGATTTTGGTGAGGGGTCATTGATGCGCAAGTTGTTCGGAACAGATGGTGTGCGGGGCACGGCCAATACCCATCCGATGACAGCCGAAATGGCCTTGCGTATCGGGGCTGCGGTTGGGCGGTATTTCCGCCGTGACGCCTCAGGCGTACACCGTGTGGTTATCGGTAAAGATACGCGACTGTCCGGCTATATGCTGGAAAACGCGCTGACAGCAGGTTTGACCTCAACTGGAATGAACGTGCTGCTGTTGGGCCCTGTGCCGACACCCGCAGTGGGTCTGATGACCCGGTCCATGCGCGCCGATCTGGGGGTCATGATTTCGGCCAGCCACAACCCGGCCATCGACAATGGGATCAAGTTTTTTGGGCCTGATGGATTCAAACTGTCCGATCAGGCCGAGATCGAGATTGAGCGCTTGATTGAAGAGGGCGTCAGCCCGGCCCAAGCACAGAATATCGGCCGCGCCCGCCGCGTCGACGATGCGCGTTTTCGCTATGGCGAGCGGATCAAATCCTCTTTGCCACGCGATGTGCGGCTGGATGGCCTGAAGGTTGTGATCGATTGCGCCAACGGGGCCGCGCACCGCACCGCGCCGGAAGTGCTGTGGGAGTTGGGGGCCGAGGTGATCCCGGTTGGCATTGCGCCGAACGGCAAGAACATCAACCTCAACTGCGGATCGACACAGCCGCAATTGGCCGCAGAGACGGTGGTGGCGCATGGCGCGCATGTGGGGATTTGCCTGGATGGCGACGCGGATCGGGTCGTCGTTATCGATGAGACTGGAAAAGTAGCGGATGGTGATCAGTTGATGGCCTTGCTGGCCTTGGCCTGGGCCAAGTCTGGCCAGTTGAAAGGCGGCGCTTTGGTCGCCACCGTTATGTCTAACCTTGGGCTAGAACGGCATTTGCAGTCGCAGGGTTTGCAGCTGGAACGCACCGCGGTTGGCGACCGATATGTGGTCGAACGCATGCGAGACGGTGGCTTCAACCTGGGTGGGGAACAATCCGGCCATATCGTGATGAGCGACTATGCCACCACCGGTGACGGGCTTATGGCGGGTCTGCATTTTCTGGCCGAAATGGTTCTGTCGGGCCGTAAAGCCTCGGATCTCGCGCGGCAGTTTGAGACCGTGCCACAGTTGTTGAAGAACGTCCGCTATGCTGCCGATCAAGCCCCGCTTGAAGCACAAAATGTCAAGGCAGCGATTGCCGATGCCGAGGCCCGCCTGAACGGGCAGGGGCGTCTGTTGATCCGCAAATCAGGCACAGAACCATTGATCCGAGTGATGGCAGAATGCGAGGATGATGCGCTTCTGTCTCAGGTGGTCGATGGCATCGTGGCCGAGGTCGAAGCGGCTGCCGGCTAGCGGCCGATCAGCAATTTACGCAGGCTGAACCACTGGCTGATCGCCAGCCCGGTCAGGATCATCGCCAGCGCGATGAAGAATCGCAGTGGCAGCGCCTCGGACAGAACCCAGGCACCGAACACCATCGACCAGATCGGAACCTGATAGTTCACCAGCGTCAGAAAGACTGACCCCGCACTGCGAATGATCGAGACCCTCAGTAGCGTTGCAAAGGCGGTCGGAACCAGCCCGAGGATGATGATGGCAAGACCCGAGCGCGCGCCTTCCCATTCCGGCAGCCCTTCTATGACCAGCATAAGTGGCAACAAGCAAACTGCGCCGACCACAAGCGTTAGCGCGGCCAGAGTCACCGGGTCGATTGGCGGGCAGCGCCGGGTGAAGATCGAGGCCACAGAATAGCACAGCGCAGCTGTGATACAGGCAAGCTGGGCCAAAGGCTCGGCCCCTTGTCCGATCTGGGCAAGCCCCGGACCTATCAGGACCAAAGCGCCAGCAAACCCCAGAGATACCCCCAGCATTCTGCGCACATTCAGCGGTTCGTCGGAAAAGAAATGGGCCAATGGTAGAACCATCAGCGGGATCGCTGCCATGGAAAGGCCTGCGAAAGCCGATGGAACATATTGTTGACCCCAACTGAGCAGCATGAAGGGCAGAGCGGTCGACAGCAACCCGATGATGACAATCGTCCCCCAAAGGCTGCGATCCGGTCCGGGCATCCGACGACCAGTGACAGCCATCAAACACAGCAGGGTGATCGCACCCAGCGTCGTCCGTGCCGTTGCGACGGTCACGGGTCCATATCCCTCTAGCGCCATGGCGACCACCATGAACGTACCACCCCAGATGAGGCCGAGTGAAATCACACCACTCCAATCGCGGTAGTTGGGGTCTTGAACCATAATTCCCCCTTATCCTTTGATTTTACAGATGTCACGTGGCTGAATTTGACAATACGTAAGTTGTAACTTACGGTAAGTTATGACTTACCATGATACATTTTCAGCCCTAGGTGATCCAACTCGCCTTAGGGTTTTCGAAGCGGTAGCGGCCCGGCCTTCTGCGGTCGGGGCCTTGGCGGAAACGCTACCCGTCAGCCGCCCAGCGGTATCGCAGCATCTGAAGGTTTTGTCTGACGCCGGATTGGTCGAATGCCGATCAGAAGGGACGCGTCGTATTTACTTTGCACGTCCAGATGGGTTGGACAGCATTCGGGCATGGCTGGAAAGACACTGGTCGGACGTGCTGGGCAGTTTTGCAGAAGAAATCAATCGGGAAAGGCACGATGTATGACCAATCCAATTGTCAAATCTATTACCGTGAACGCTGCGCCGAATAGGGCTTTTGATGTCTTCGTTCATCGCGTTGCAAACTGGTGGCCGCTGGACGGCCATGCAGTGTCGGCCGCCAAGGGAAAACCAGCGCTGGCGGTCATGATCGAGCCTTGGGTTGGTGGTTCGGTGTACGAAACGATGTGCGATGGCGGAAGGGCCGACTGGGGCGAGGTGCTGATCTATGAAGAAGGTCGGCGCGTGGCATTCACCTGGCACCCTGGCACGAACAAAGACCTTCCAACGCGGGTTGAGGTGGTTTTTGAAGAAAACGATCCGGGCAAAACCCTTGTAACGTTGACCCATTCGGGGTGGGAAGTCTGGGCTGCAAAGGCGCCGGAGAAACGGGGCGGATACGATACAGGCTGGGATTTTGTTCTAGGCGAGTGTTACGCCAACGCATTCACAAAATAGAAAGGGCGACCACTTTGGTCGCCCTAACTCTGACATCTGTCAGGCTTAGTTCTTTTCTTTGTCGACCATCTTACCGGCCGAGATCCAGGGCATCATGGCACGCAGTTTTGCACCTGTTTCCTCGATCATGTGCTCGTCATTGGCACGGCGCGACGCTTTGATGGTCGGCTGGCCGACTGCGTTTTCCAGCATGAAGTCACGAACGAATTTACCCTGCTGGATGTCGTTCAGAACTTCTTTCATGCGTGCTTTGGTCTCGTCGTATTTCAGGATACGTGGGCCTGTGACGTACTGGCCGTACTCAGCTGTGTTCGAGATCGAGTAATCCATGTTGGCGATGCCGCCTTCATAGATCAGGTCAACGATCAGCTTCACTTCGTGCAGACACTCGAAATAGGCCATCTCGGGCGCGTAGCCCGCTTCGACCAGAGTTTCAAAGCCGCAGCGGATCAGCTCAACCAAGCCGCCGCACAGAACAGCTTGTTCGCCGAACAGGTCGGTTTCACACTCTTCGCGGAAGTTGGTCTCGATGATCCCCGAGCGGCCGCCACCGATGGCCGAGCAGTAAGACAGGCCGATTTCCAGTGCTTTGCCGGTTGCGTCGTTGTTGACGGCGACAAGGCAAGGCACGCCGCCGCCTTTCGTGTATTCGCCACGCACGGTATGGCCGGGGCCTTTGGGGGCCATCATGATGACATCGACGCCTTCTTTCGGCTCGATCAGGCCGAAATGGACGTTCAGGCCGTGAGCGAAGGCAATGGCCGAGCCGGGCTTGATGTTGTCATGCACGTATTTCTTGTAGGTTTCGGCCTGCAATTCGTCGGGCATGGTGAACATGATGACGTCGCACCATGCTGCCGCTTCGGCGATACCCATGACCGTAAGACCTTCACCTTCGGCTTTCTTGGCTGAGGGCGAACCTTCGCGCAGGGCGACGACCAGGTTCTTCGCACCCGAGTCGCGCAGGTTCAGCGCGTGCGCGTGACCTTGCGAGCCATAGCCCAGAATGGCCACTTTTTTGTCTTTGATCAGGTTGATGTCGCAATCGCGATCGTAATAGACGCGCATTTCGCTGGTCCTTTCTGTTTCGATTGCTGTGCTTTTAGCCGGGGCTTTTGGTATTGGCGAGCGCGTCGGCATCAGATATTCACAAAAAACAAGAAGAAGTATTCGTGTTGGTGAAAGATTCTGGAAAATTCATGCTTGATGAGATTGATCGACGTATCTTGCGCCATTTTCAGGCCGAGCCCAGCCTTTCGACCGCTGAATTGGCCGAACGGTGTCGGATCACGCAAGGTGTTTGTTGGCGACGTATCGAAAAGATGCAGGCCGCAGGAATTGTCGAGGGCCAAGAGGCAGTGATTGACTGGACCGCTTTGGGCTACGCGGTCGAGGTGTCATTGCGTGTGACACTGGATAAGACACAGCCGCGCGCATTTGATGAGTTCACCGCTGCAGCCCGACAGGTGCCAGAAGTGATCGAGATACAGACCTTTCTGGGTAGGGTGGATGTGCGCCTGTCCATTCTGGCAAAGGATATGGCGCATTATCAGCAGCTGTATCGGGATCGCATCCTGACCCTGCCGCATATCGCTGATATCGAAGCGTTAATGCATATCGCGCGGGTCAAGCGGGACGAGGTGCTGCCGGTATGATCGAACTCGACGAAACTGATCGACAGATCCTGCGCCCCCTATGTCTGGACGCAACCCAAAGCGCGGGTGCCCTTGGTCGCAAACTCGGATTGTCACAGCCCGCCACGTGGCGGCGTATTCGCAGGCTCGAAGAGGCCGGCGTCATCAAGGGCCGCCGGCTGCGCCTGAATGCCGAGGCTTTGGGGTTCGGCGTTACGGTTTTCCTGGGTGTGAAGCTGGCCCGCAAAGGACAGGTCAGTCTGGAAGATTTCGAACGCGCCGTCAGTGCTATCCCCGAAGTGCAGACTGTCGAACATGTGTTGGGGCTGTATGATTACCGGTTGCGTGTTGTGGCGCGTGACTTGTCCGATTTCGAGCGGGTACTGCGCCGCCGGATCATGACCCTGCCGGGTGCAGGCGATGTTGAGGCGAATGTCCTACTCAGCGAGGAACGGCTGCCCGGGCCGATTGGGTGACAGCGTCTAGTACTTTGTCCGGATGCGATAGCTCGGGTGATGCGTGATCCGCGCAAAACTTAACGGGGTGTCATCTTTCCATGTCGTCTTTTCCATCTGGATCATCGAGGTCCCGGCTGTCGTACCCATGAACTCTGTAAGGCGACTGTCAGCCGAGACTGCGCTGAACGATACTTCCGCTTCGTTAAACGGCGCGGCGTTCAACAGCCATTCATGCGGACCACTATCGGTTAGATTGGCATCTTCGATCTCGGGAACGGCTTCGATATTGATCCAGCGCTCTTCCAACTGAAAGGGGCGGTTGTCGGCATAGTGCATGCAGGTCAGGTTCAGAACACGTGCGTCGCATGCTACGCCGAGCTGCGAAGCCAGCCATCCCGGGCTGAATTCTACATTCCGTTCTACCAGCGCATACCGATAGTCAGCGTTTTGGTTTTGCACCATCTGCCGGGCCAGCAAAAGCTCTAGCTTTGCATGACGGCTTGGTTCCTTTTTAACCCGCGTCCCGCTTTTGCGCTTGCGTTCGACAAAGCCCTGATCGGCGAGTTCGCGCAGCGCCCGATTCACAGTTGCACGGGCGCAGTTGAACTCTTCAGCCAGTTGCGTTTCTGTCGGTAAAAGCGAGCCCTGAGGCCAGATGCGGCTTTCGATACGGCGTTTGACTTCGTCACGAACGACCTGGAAGCTGATCCGCTTTTGAACATTCACCTGTGAAATTATCCCTTCAAGCAAAAAGTGTATGCATCTGGTCAGAAGCAAGCAAAAGTGTAAAGGGGAGCTGATACTAATTGGCGTCATTTTTGCTGTATTTGAAGCCTTTAGTACTGAATCCCAGGGATTGTTTCACTTGACCTTAGGTCAGTTTTGTCGCGCCGTTTTGACTTTACCCGCCCATGTAATCCCGCCAGTCTTTCAACCAAATGCTGTAGAGAAGGATTCGAAATGCCTGCATTGCTGGAAACCGTGGATCCAGACGGTCTTGAAGAGTTCTCGGTTGTCTTTACCGATCGCTCGTTGAATCACATGTCGTCGAGATTTCAGCAGGTCATGCGCGATATCTCTGACATGCTGCGCGAGGTATACAACGCCGATGGCGTTGCCATCATTCCCGGCGGTGGCACCTATGGGATGGAGGCTGTTGCCCGTCAATTCGCTCGCAACGCCGAGGTTCTGGTCGTGCGAAATGGCTGGTTCTCCTACCGGTGGAGCCAGATCATCGAAAGCGGTGCTTTGACCAAAGCGGTGACTGTCCTGAAAGCCCGGGAAACCGGGAATTCCAGCCCATCGCCTTTTGCACCTGCGCCTATCGAGCATGTGATTGCCACCATTCGTGAGATCCGCCCAGATGTGGTCTTCGCGCCGCATGTGGAAACCTCGGCCGGGGTGATCCTGCCCGATGACTATGTGGCCGCTATGGCTACTGCTGCGCATGAGGTCGGGGCCTTGATGGTTCTGGATTGCATCGCGTCTGGCTGTGCCTGGGTGGATATGAAAGCAACCGGTGTGGACGTCCTGATCTCGGCCCCACAAAAGGGCTGGAGCGCATCGCCCTGCGCCGGTCTTGTCATGCTGTCCGAGCGGGCCGAGGCGCGGTTGCAAGAGACCGAGTCCGACAGTTTTGCAGTGGATCTCAAAAAGTGGCGTCAGATTATGCAGGCCTATGACAATGGGGGACATGCCTATCACGCCACCATGCCCACGGATGCGTTGACTGCGTTTCGCGATACGATGCTTGAGTCGCAAGGTTACGGGTTCGAGAAGTTGCGCGATGCGCAATGGGCATTGGGCAATGGCGTGCGGGCGCTGTTGAAGGAAAAAGGTGCTGTCTCGGTGGCCGCGGATGGCTTTGGCGCGCCAGGCGTTGTTGTCAGCTATACGGCTGATCCGGACGTTCAGAATGGAAAAAAATTCGCAGCGCAGGGAATGCAGATCGCGGCTGGCGTGCCGCTGCAATGTGACGAACCGGCTGGGTTCAGCACGTTTCGGCTTGGTCTGTTCGGCCTCGACAAGCTGTATGATGTCGATGGCACCATCGCCCGCTTGAAACGCGTTCTGGATCAGGTTCTATGAACCTGTTGGGCCTTAGCGAACGCCGAGGCCCATCTGCATCAGCGTCTTGCGTACTGGTGCCATCGAATACAAGGCGTTCAGCCCCATAGCGCGGGCATCGCGCAACGGGCGCGCCTCGATCATCGAGGCGCGGTTCAGCAGGTCAATGCCTTTAACCCGCAGGTCAATCTCGGCGTGTCGCGCCTTGTGATAGGCATCCAGCATTTGCGCGTCGCCCAAACCATCGGGTCGGGCTTGCGCCAGATCCAGCAGCGACCGCAGATCACCCAGCGACATGTTCAGGCCTTGCGCGCCGATAGGGGGCACCACATGGGCGGCCTCGGCCATCAGCGCGATGCGCTCGCCCGACAGGCGCGCAGCAGATTGGCTGATGATTGGCCAGATCGTCCGGCGCGAGGCCAGTTTCAACGGCCCGAACAAACCGCAGGACCGCTCGGTCATCGCGGTTTCGAATGCATTGGTATCGAGGTTCAGCAACTCAATCGCACGTGGCCCGCGTTCCATCCAGACGATTGCAGATGAAGGTTGACCCTGCCAATCGGGCAAAGGCACCAGCGTGAAGGGGCCACCGGACAGGTGTATCTCGGTCGAGACGTTTTCATGCGCTATGGGATGTGTGACGGCAAAGGCAAGCGCTTTCTGGCCATAGCGTGTGGTGTGAACTGTAATTCCCGCGGCTTCGCGCATGGGAGAATTCCGACCGTCTGCAGCGATGATCAGTTTGCACTGGAGCCGGCTGCCATCACTCAGGCCGACACGCGCCTCAGCGGTGCGGGTGAACAGGCTGACGGTACCTGTTCCGGGGCGGAAATCGACGTTGGGCAACTCGGCCAGCCGAGCCACCATCTCGCGTCGCAGCAGCCAGTTGGGCAGGTTCCAGCCAAATGGCTGATCCGAGATGTCAGAGGCGTTGAAATCCCGCACCACGCGCGGTTCAGGGATGTCACCGCCCGCGTCAACGATACGCATAATCTGCAAGGGAGCTGCGTACGATTTCAGCCGGCCCCACAATCCACACTGTTCCAACAACGCCTGCGCGGGCTGAAGAAAGGCCGTGGTCCGCAGGTCTGACCCATCAACATCGCGTTCAGTGATCGGAGGGGTCGGGTCAACGCAGACCACATTGTACCCAGCTGTGCCAAAGGCCGCCGCCGCAGTCAGGCCCGCGATTCCTCCGCCGGAAATCAGGATGTCACAGCTGTTGCTCATGGCGCTCACTCCGTTCCCGGCAGACCCTAGTGCGGTTCCGTCGCCTGCGCCAAGTGACATCCTGTCTCGTGCCCTATCCGCGTGAAATCAGGATGAGGATCAGGAACATGATTGGGACCATCAGTACCGCTGGGATGTAAAGACCCGGCAGACCGAATAGCAAAGCCGAGCACCCCCACATGCTGAAGATCGCCGCCGCAGTATACACCAGGTCTTCGGGTTTGCCCTCTGCGGCGTCTCGTGCCAGCCAGCCAAGCAGGGGAATTCTATAAAACAAGCGCTGCCAAATCGGCTGGCGCCGAGGCATCTCGATCGCGGTCATCGGGGTCTCCGTTCTGTTCGTCGCAAAACGGGATATAGGATTGATGCTGCAGGTGCAGAATGTGCAGATCGTCGCAGTGTGACAGCCTATCGCAGGCGCGCCAGAAAGGCGGTTAGATCGTCCGTGTGATGGTGGATATGGTCGGCCTCATGCGGGTCTGGCGCGACGTGAACGGTGCGCATTCCCATCTCGTGCGGGGCGGCCAGATTGCGGGGGTCATCCTCGAACATGGCAGCCTTATCGGCCTGAATGCCATCCTGCGCAAAGATCGTCTCGAAAGCTGCCTTTTCCGGTTTCGGGCGATAGCCTGCATGTTCGACGCCGTAGATCGCATCAAACAGTCCTGTCAGTCCACGCGCCTCAAGCACACGTTCCGCATAGGGCGCGCTGCCATTGGTATAAACGATACGACGGCCGGGCAGGGCGCGGATTTGGGAAGCCAGTTCGGCATCGGCGTCCATATGGCTCATATCGACCTGATGGACCGCATGCAGATAGGGATCAGGGTCCAGGTCGTGTTCAGCCATCAACCCTGCCAGCGTGGTGCCATATTCGCGCCAGTAATGGTTGCGCAGCCGGTCGGCCTCGGCCCGGTCCACGCCAATGGCCTGTACGACGTAATCCGTCATCAACACCTCGATCTGGTCGAACAGGCGCATGTGCGGCGGATAAAGAGTGTTGTCCAGATCGAACACCCATTGGGTGACGTGGCTAAAGGCAGGTTTGACCATGATGTGGGTTTAGGCTGCAATCTGGTGCTTTTCAATGCCGGGCTTGATTGCACGGCCCGGACACGGATAGACATGTCCGAACGAGGAGACGTAAGACACATGCCCCAATCCCGACAATCCAACAAGGACGCCTATAGCCTGATCTTGGAAGCGATTGACGTGGGTGTCTACAAACCCGGCAATCGTCTGGTCGAAAGTGAGTTGGCCGAGCGGTTTGGTGTCTCGCGTACTCCGATCCGCGAGGCGCTTCAGCGGCTTGAGACGCAGTCTTTGTTGGAACGGGACGGGCGGTCGCTGATCGTGGCGTCTTTGGATCACAACCAGATGGCTGAGTTGTATGTGGTACGGCGCGAGCTAGAAGGTCTAGCCGCCCGTCTGGCCGCCAAGCATGCCACCGAAGAAGAAATCAGAGTTCTGCAGGAAATGGTGGCCGAGGATGATGCTTTGGTCGATGACCCAACCGCCTTGGCGCGTGCAAACCGTCGGTTTCATGAGCAGATACATTTGGCCTCGCACAACCGGTATCTGGTGCAACAACTGGATCTGGTACACCGCACGATGGCCTTGATGGCAACAACGTCCCTGGCGGTTCAAGGGCGTGGCGAGATTGCGCAGAGCGAACACAAAGCCATTGTCGATGCCATTGCCGCACGGGATGAAGAAGCCGCAGGCCGCGCCCTGAAAGAGCATATCTCCGTCGCGTTTATGACACGCCTCAAACAGGATGCCGTGCGGCGGGAAAACTGACGCTTAGACCTGTTGCAGGTCCTCGGCTGCTTGGCCGTGTTGGGTTTTGTCCCAGAAGAACGGGTTGAACACCAACTCCCACAACGCCTTGTAGGCCGCAACGACGCCCAAGGGAAAATACAGCCCCATCGTCGGCACCCATGGCAGAAGGAACCGCCGCTCGCGTGCGGCGACGGCAAGCATCCCAACCGCAATGTTGATCGTTTCGGTTACAATGAACAGCATTAGCAAAGGCGGGATGAGAGCAGAGTGCAAGATGGTTTGCATTGGGTTCGACACACCCAGTGTCGATAACCAAAAGACCCATAGTACCGGAGCCAGAAGGAACTGTCCCAGAGTGCCCAGAAAGAACGCCTGAATCCCGGCAAACTTCATCAGTCCAAGATCGCGGTACAGTTTCAAGGGGCTGCGCATATGCACCAGATAGGTGACCATAAACCCCTTGAGCCAGCGCGAACGCTGTTTGACCCAGGGCCAGGCGCGGAAATTGGCCTCTTCATAGGTTGTGGTATCAACCATCTCGGTCCTGTATCCGGCACGGCTGAGGCGCACGCCTAAGTCTGCATCTTCGGTCACGTTATGGGCATCCCAGCCGCCCAGTTCGACCAGTTTGTCACGGCGAAAGAAAAACGTGGTTCCACCCAATGGCACTACAAGGCCCAACCGAGCAATCCCTTGTAAAATCACGCGAAACCAGCTGTTATACTCGATCGTAAAACAGCGTGAGCGCCAATTGGTGCGAGGGTTGTAGTAGTCCAGAACCCCTTGCAGGCAAACCACATCCGGTGCGGCTTGGGTGAAGTGTTCGACAACGCGTTCGATCTGATCCGGTTGAGGCGCATCTTCGGCATCCCAAACGCCCAGAATGTCGCCCCGGCAGAAATCCAGCGCATAGTTCATCGCGCGCGGCTTTGTAGTCAGGCCTTTCAACTCGGGAACTTCGACGGTTCTGATCCAACTGGGCAGGTCGACCTTGGCAACGGTTTCGCGCGTGACATCGTCACTTTCTTCCAGCACCAGGATCACATCAAGCAGCGCTTTGGGATAGGTCAACCGTTGCAAACGTTGGATCAAAGCGCCTGCAATCTCGCGTTCTTTGTACAGCGGGACCATGATAGAGACACAAGGTTGTCGCAGGGAAATCGGGGCGGTTTTGGGATCAGCCTCGCGTGGTCTGATCCGCGATACCAGAAAGGTCAACGCGCCTGCCACTCGCAAGATCATGAACAGGATCAACGTGGTAACAGCCGCCATCAGAAGAACGGAAAGCCCGAACTTCGGCATCAGCGCAAAAAGGGTCGTCACCCCAATTGCACCCAAAACCGGAACGGCGCGCGAAACCGGTGTCCAGGTGCGGCAGCTTTGCGACTCATCAACGCGTGCTTCGGCAGCATGGGCCAAAGGCATCGCAAATTGCTGCGATATCACCCGGTCAATCTGGTCTGGCGCGGCCAGAACCGGGATGATGGCATAGGGGCAGTCCTGCATTTCAGCGGTGACAGTTGGAAACCGGTCAGGTCGGGCAGTGGCGACCAGAAGAAGGGGGCCGATGCGCATCCACGGGATGACATTATGCGCCAGCCAGAATTCCACCGGCTTGAACTCGGACAAGCCCGGGGTGGGCGGGATTTCTTCAAGGTCGGCAATTTGCCAGCCGCTTTGTGTGGACAGGGCCGTCAGAACATCAGCGCGACTGACCCACCCCTCGCCAACCAGAATTTCGCCCAAAGAGGCTTTCTGTCGCGTTTGGAGGTCCAGCGCTTGCCTCAATTGATCCGCCGTTATTGCGCCTTGTTCAATGAGACAGGCCCCAAGGGGTTTGCGCAAACCTTGCGGCGGGATCGGTGCTGCAGAGGTGAAATTCTGAAGATTCAATTCAACCATTAAAAAAACCCTGACGCAGCGACCTGTCGTCAGGGTTGATCCATTTAGGTTAATAGCGGGTTAACCTTGGGCAGTGGGCGATTATGCCTGCGCTTTACGGCCCGCCATGGCGTCTGCGAAACGTTCGAACAGGTAGAAACTGTCCTGTGGTCCGGGTGACGCCTCAGGGTGGTATTGAACCGAATAGACGGGGCGATCCGTCATGCGGATGCCGCAGTTCGATCCGTCAAACAAGGATCGATGGGTTTCTACAATGCCCTCGGGTAGGGTCTCGGCATCCACCGCAAAGCCATGGTTCATCGAGGTGATCTCGACCTTGCCGGTATCCAAGTCCTTGACCGGGTGGTTCGCACCGTGGTGGCCGTGGTTCATCTTGATGGTTTGCCCACCAAGCGCCAGAGCCAACATCTGGTGGCCAAGGCAGATGCCGAAGACCGGCAGTTCTGTCGTCTCAAGAATTTCTTTAATCATCGGCACGGCGTACTCACCAGTCGCGGCGGGATCACCCGGACCGTTTGACAGGAACACTCCGTCGGGATTGTGAGCCAAAACCTCGCCGGCAGTGGCGGTTGCCGGCAGCACGGTCACATCGCAGCCCGCCGAGGCAAGACAGCGCAAGATGTTACGCTTGGCACCATAGTCAATTGCAACGACCTTATGAACAGGTGCTTCCTGACGGGCATAGCCCTCGGGCCAGGCCCACCGCATTTCATCCCAGCGATAGCTTTGGGCGCAGGTAACTTCTTTGGCCAGGTCCATGCCTTCCAGACCGGCAAACCCACGCGCCGCTGCAATCAATGCCTCAATATCGAATTTCCCTTCCGGGTCATGGGCCAGCGCCACATGCGGCGCGCCTTGCTGACGGATCGCGCGGGTCAGGCGGCGGGTATCAACACCGCCAATGGCGATCCGGCCACGGCGGGCCAGCCAATCCTTCAACTCTTCAGCGGAGCGCCAGTTCGAGGGTTCGGTCGGATCCCATTTGACCACCATACCGGCGGCCACCGGATCGTTGGTTTCGTCATCTTCGGGGTTCACACCGACGTTGCCGATATGCGGGAAGGTGAAGGTGACGATCTGTCCGGCGTAAGAGGGATCAGTCATGATTTCCTGATACCCTGTCATCGCGGTGTTAAAGCACAGCTCGGCCACAGTTTGGCCTGTTGCGCCGAAGCCTACGCCATAAAACAGGGTTCCGTCGGCCAGAGCCAGACATGCGGTGGGCTTGGACGGGGCATTCTGGACCATGGCGCAACTCTCCTAAAGGGTAAATCGGCGCATAACTAAGGGGGTTATGCCTTCGGGTCAAGTGTGTTCAAATTTTTGGCTATCGTTATTTATCAATAGGTTAAATGGTTTCGCACCCTGTTGTATCATGCTTTTTGTTTGGATATGTTCGGGGTTCCTTTGTCATGGGGATGGACAAACCAAATGGACATGCGATCACGGGTGAACACCGCCCTGAAGCAAGCAATGAAAGACAAAGCGGTCGAACGTCTATCGACACTGCGTCTGATCAACGCCGCAATCAAGGATCGGGATATCGCCTCGCGCGCTTCTAACAATGAAGAGGCGAAAGGGTGCGGCGATGCCGAGGTTCTTGAAATTCTTGGTAAAATGACCAAGCAGCGCAAGGAAAGCGCGCGCGCTTATGAAGAGGGCGGACGCCTGGATCTGGCCGAACGTGAAATGCGTGAGGTTGCGATCATCGAGGAATTCCTGCCCAAACAGCTGGATGACGATGAGGTCACACAGGCAATCCAATCGGCGATCACGTCCACTGGTGCCGGTTCGATCCGGGATATGGGCAAGGTGATGGGTGAGCTTAAGACGCGCTATACCGGCCAGATGGATTTTGGCAGGGTCGGCCCCATGGTCAAAGACCACCTCTGTGCCGCATCAAGCGACGGCTGCTGAGCATCCAACCAGATGTGAACTTAGCTACTGCGCGGCAGGACCGCGCAGTCGTTCCACCAGCTCATCATATAGGCTGATACGTTCCTCTTCAGACAGGAACGCGCCAATCTCTACCTCGCGCCCGTCACCGACAAGGGTGACGTAGTAAGGAACCGGTCCGCCTTTCCTGTGCATCTCTGGACGCGCCCAATAGCGGTTGCAGGACCATTCCTGCTGTTGCCTACCCGGTGTGCGATGGATCAGCTGGGCGCGGGTCCCATTCAGTGTGAGCACCTCAAACACGCTGCGTGCCTTGTAGTTCGTTTGGATTGCCAGCCACAGGCCCAGAACTGTCAGCAACAAGAAGGGCAGCAGACCCCAAAGTACGACCGATCCCAGCATCGCCAGGATCGGGATCAGCCCAAACAGAAATACCGAAAATATGACGATCATTGCCCCACGTGGTGGCAACGAATTGTGTGGCCACAAGCGTAGCTCTTGTTCCGTGTCCGAGGTTTGGGTCCATTGGTAGGGCATGGCTGAAACCTAGCGTATGAGCCCGCTGTGTCGATGGCAAAGTTTAGACGACATGTCCAACGCGAGCCCAGGACAAAGCGTCGTCCAACCTATCATCGCCCCAGAACACTTCATCGCGCACAACAAAGCTGGGTGCACCGAAAACGCCGAGTTTGGTCGCGCGTTCGGTTTCGGCCTCAAGCCCGGCAATACAATCTGCGTTGCGGGCACGCGCAAGTGTCAGGCGCGGATCCTGCTGACAACGCAACAAGGCTTCGGACAAGGCGGATTCGCTACCAGCTTCAACGCCCTCTTCAAACCAGATCCGGTAGAGGTTCTGAGTGAAATCCTGCCCCCAACCGTCCTGCATCCCCAGAAACGCGACCTGATTGGCAAGTCCCAGGTCCGAGATGGGGTAGGGTGCAGGCAGTTTTGCGTGGATGTGATACTTGGCGGCCCGACGCTCAATATCCCGCCACATATATGCGGTCTTTTGGGGTTTGCCTGCAAACGGCGTGTTCTGCTGCGCCATCATGACCGTGCGCACGTTAAAGGGGCGCCAATGCACGGTTGCATCGGTTTTGGCGCACCAGTCATCCAACCTCATGACGGTCAGAAAGCTGTAGGTGCTGCCGATCGAATACCAAAAGTCGATTTCAGGCATATGAACCCTCCGGGTTGCCGGAACAGTTGCCCGGACGAGAATAGCTTATTTTCGAGTGTTTGGCGAATTGAAGGGGCTGCGGAGTTTTTGGCAAGCGGTTCGGAGCGGGCGGGCTTTTTGTTTCAAAACGACCTGGCGTCGTGCTTCGTCGTATGGAAAGTGGACATCTCGGTGTGTCCCTATAGTCTCTGCTCATGTCTTTGTTGAGCGATCTAGATCACGTAGTGACGACGGTATTGTCGACCGATCCCAGTTTCAACAAGGTCAAGCCCAACGCGTTGGATCAGTGTATCGCTGACGCTCGACGGGATGCGCTTGCCGATGCAAAGGACGACTTTTTGATGTCCTTGATGCGCTTGCTCGCCCTTCCGGGGAATGGGCATACCCGACTGATTCCGAACAATGCAATTTCAGTGTTGCCCTTGCGGTTCGTTGCCATCGGTAGCCACGTGAACCTGGTGGGAAGTGCGCCAGGCCTTGGTGCTGCACCCGGAGCGCGACTGATCGCTGTGAACGGTGTCTGCGTGAAAGACATTGAGGCGCGCGCTGCCGACTATTTGGCGGGAACAAGTCAGCGTAAACGTGTAGTTGGCCCGATGCTATTCGCATGGCCGCACGCCTTGAAACGCTTGGGTGTTTGTAAAGAGGTCGGTTTGATCGAATACAAACTCAGGACGGATGCGGGACAAACAACCTATCTGAGAATGCACGCCGAAGACACGGTTTCTGGATCAATCTGGTATCCAAGAAACGAACACGGAAAATCCGATGCGGCATGGGTCCCAACGGAGTTCCTGAAAGTTCGGGATTTTCTCGAAGATGGGCTCGTGCTTGCGTTTCCTAGTTTCTTTGACCTGAGTAAAAAGAAGCTGCCTGATGCGATATGTTCGGCCGCCGAACACGTAAGGTCCTGTGCGAGCACACCTCTTCTTATTGATGTCAGGGGAAATACCGGCGGCGATTTTCTTAAAACGATGCCTCTTGTCGATGCGATATCGGAGGGTGCAACAGATCGAAACGTCGGATTGCTCGTCGATAAGTTTACGTTTTCTGCAGCGATCGTGTTTGTGGCGATCATCAAATTCCGCTTGGGAGCCAGATGCCAAATCATAGGCGAGGAAATGGGCGATGGGCTCAGGTTCTATGCAGAAGGAGGTTTACTCGATCTGCCCGCAAGCGGGGCGAGTGTGCGATATTCGACCGCATATCACGATTGGGCCACTGGTCGGATCGATGAAACGACACCCGCCGAAATTGCCGAGCAAATCGTGCCGGTTGGAACACTTAAGCTGGACAGGGCTTGGGTGGCAGGGGCGTTGAATGCAGACCCAGACGATGGGGTCTATCGCGACATCCTAAGAGGAATGAACATGTGACCCCATATGCGCTGTCTCAGCGGATATGATCTCTCAGGCAACTACCGCATTTAGGCGTTTGCTGTACAAAGAAAAAACCCCGCCGGTTCGGGCGGGGATTTCTGTGGTCTCTGACCGGATCAGTGCGCGTGGCCCTTATCCCAGTCTTCCTGCTTTGGCAGCTGCTCGAACGTGTGTTCAGGCGGCGGGGTGGGCAGGGTCCATTCCAGCGTGTCTGCGTATTCGTTCCACGGGTTCGGACGTGTCTCTTTCGCGCCACGGAACAGGGCGTAGAACACGATGCCGAAAAACAGGATGAACGAGGCAAACGAGATGAACGCGCCAATCGACGAGACATAGTTCCACTGCGCGAACGCTTCGGGATAGTCGATATAGCGGCGCGGCATGCCCTGACGGCCCAGGAAGTGCTGCGGGAAGAAGGTCAGGTTGGCGCCGATGAAGAACAGCCAGAAATGAACCTTGCCCCAGAACTCCGAGTACTGACGACCCGTCATCTTCGAGAAGTAGAAGTACACACCCGCGAAGATCGCGAAGACGGCACCCAAGCTCATCACATAGTGGAAGTGCGCCACAACGTAGTAGGTGTCGTGATAGGCACGGTCGATACCAGCCTGCGACAGAACCACACCGGTCACACCGCCAACGGTGAACAGGAACAGGAAGCCGAAGGCGAACAGCATCGGGGTCTTGAACTCGATGGAGCCGCCCCACATGGTCGCGATCCACGAGAAGACCTTAACACCAGTCGGAACCGCGATGACCATCGTGGCCAGCATGAAGTAAGCCTGCTGACGCAGCGACATGCCAACGGTGTACATATGGTGCGCCCAAACGACGAAGCCCAGAACACCGATTGCGATGATCGCCCAGACCATCGGCAGGTAACCGAAGATCGGCTTGCGCGAGAAGGTGGCGATCACGTGGCTGATGATGCCAAAACCGGGCAGGATCACGATGTACACTTCCGGGTGGCCGAAGAACCACAGGATGTGCTGATACAGGATCGGATCACCACCACCGGCCGGATCAAAGAAGGTGAAGCCAAAGTTGCGGTCCATCAGCAGCATGGTGATTGCGCCCGCCAGAACCGGCAGCGACAGAAGAATCAGCCACGAGGTGATGAAGATCGACCAGCTGAACAGCGGCACCTTGAACAGGGTCATGCCCGGGGCACGCATGTTCAGGAAGGTGGTGATCATGTTAATCGCGCCGAGAATCGAGGAGGCGCCCGATACGTGTACGGCGAAAATCGCAAGGTCCATGGACATGCCGCCTTCGGTCGTCGACAGCGGCGGATACAGAACCCAGCCCACGCCCGAGCCAAGCTGATCGTTACCGCCGGGGCTCAGCAGCGAAGCGATACCCAGCGAGGTACCAGCGACGTACAGCCAGAAGGACAGGTTGTTCATCCGCGGGAACGCCATATCCGGCGCGCCGATCTGCAAGGGCATGAAATAGTTGCCAAATCCACCAAAGAGGGCTGGGATGACAACGAAGAACATCATCAGAACACCGTGATAGGTGATCATGACGTTCCACAGGTGACCGTTGGGGGTACACGGGTCGGCCATGAACCCTTCGAGGCACATGTACTGCACACCGGGGTGCATCAGTTCAAGCCGCATGTAAACGGTCATCGCCACCGAGATCAGACCGGCCAGAGCCGAGAAGATCAGGTAGAGAATCCCGATGTCTTTGTGGTTGGTCGACATGAACCAACGCACAAAGAAACTGCGCTGGTCTTCATGATCGTGACCATGAATGGCTGCGTCTGCCATTATAGGTGCCTCCTGTTGCAACTGCACCGCGCAGTCGGACCTCTCCAACGCGCGGGATTCCTGCTGGTTTTAGAATGCGAAGAGGGCGCCTTCAATGGTCGAGTTTGATATGGATCAAGATTAATTGTCGCGGGCAGCGGTTGCAGCACTTGGTCAAAGGGCACACATGTCTTTGCTGGAGGACTCTGAATGATGCTGAAATACGCGACGACCGAGCAGGCAAAAACAGCGTCAGGGCTGCGTATGATCGTGGTTGGCGGCGTGCCCAGCCCCTGGAGCGAGGCGGCCAAAGGATTATTCCACGTCAAGAACATATCATGGATGCCCGTCTATTTGGATCAGCAGGACCGCGCACAGGCCGTTTGGGCTCAGACAGACAGCGCTCCGGTTGTCTTTTGGGAAGATGAAAACCCGGTTTCGGACGCGGCCCAGATCGTTTCGCTGGCTCAGCGCATCGCGCCTGACCCGGATTTGGTTCCTGAGGCGGCAGCCTCTGAGATCATGGCGTTCATAAACCTCCTGGCGGCCCCCGGTGGGCTGGGATGGCACAGGCGGTTGCAGCAGATCCATGCGGGGCTTGAGGGGCACGATGGCGGATTTCACCCCAAAATCGCCGCCTATCTGGGCGCAAAATACGGGTATGATCCAGAGGCAAGCGCTTTGGCCGAAGAGCGTGCAAATGAGATCCTGAAACGCGTCAGCGCTCAGCTTGATGCCGGTGGAGATTTTCTATTCTGCAATCGTCTGACCGCCGCAGATATCTACTGCGCTGCCTTTATGGCCCTGTTTTCACCCTTGCCAGATGCACTCTGCGCCATGCGGCCCAGCACCCGAGTTGTGTTCGCACATGTCTCGGATGAAACGAGGGCAGTTTTGTCATCTGGTTTATTGGCGCACCGGGACAGAATGTATCAGGACTGGTTGGCGACGCCCTTGTCGCTGTAGCACCCGTTTTTTTGCGGCTTGACCGCATCGATGGGGCCTCGCACAAACGCAGATAGGAAACCAGCATCCAACCGGAGCCTGCATATGTCCAGCTATGACCCCGACAACATCTTCGCCAAGATTCTGCGCGGTGAAATCCCGTCGACCCGTGTTTACGAGGATGAAGGCACGCTGGCCTTCATGGATATCATGCCGCGATCAGACGGCCATTTACTGGTCATACCCAAAAGTCCGTGCCGCAACATGCTGGATGCTACGCCCGAACAACTATCTGCAGTAATGGCGACCGTGCAGAAGCTGTCCCACGCGGTGAAACAGGCGTTTGAGGCCGACGGGGTCACCATCCAGCAATTCAACGAAGCAGCTGGTGGGCAGGAGGTATTTCACCTTCATTTCCATGTTCTGCCCAGGCACGAAGGTATTTCAATGCGCCCGCCGGGCAATATGGGGGATTTTGATCTAATTGCCGAGCATGCGGAAAAGATCAGGAATGCGCTAAACTGAGTGAGGCGACGGAAACGCGCCGGCCAATGTGGGTATGGCCCAGAGTTAGGTGCAAACGCACAACTTTTGAACACTCAAAGCCTTTGCAAACAATGTCGAGCCTGCCGCGACGAGCGATAGCGCTGTGATCTTGCAATAGGGATGATGTGGTTTTGAAGGGATGGTCCAGTCAGTCGAAAGCTTAGAAAGAGAATTGCCGTTCCGATTTGGGGTCGGAACGGCAGACTCGTAACCAAACACTGATCGGATTTCACAGGGCAAGCCCTGTATCACCGGTTTAACATACCACTCACTCTAGATTGGCTGTTCCATGCTACTCGTAAACGTTGGCATTGTATTCACAGAAGTGAACGTTGGTTAAAATGAGAGTTAATATCGTTGCAAAATTATGCAAGACCTAGAAAATTGGGAAACAGAGCGATCTGAGCCGGCGGGATTGTGTCTGCAAGCTATCAAATTTCGATTCGAATCACTCGAAAGTGACTATTTCGCTGGGCTTTCGAAAACCTCGTAGAAGGTCTTCTGCAACGCAGTATCCACATCCGCCATGGTTACGGGCAAGCCGAGATCGACCAGTGAAGTGACCCCGTGTTCGGTGATGCCACAGGGCACGATCCCAGTGAAATGATCTAGTTCCGGTTCGACATTGATCGAGATGCCGTGAAAGCTAACCCATTTACGCAGGCGCAGACCGATAGCGGCGATTTTGTCCTCGGTGGGCTGGCCCGAAGCGGTAAGCGGCTTGTCATCTCGCTCGACCCAGACGCCAACCCGGCCGTCCCGGATTTCGCCTTTAACGTTGAATTCCGCTAGGGAGGCAATCACCCAGGTTTCCAACTGTTTCACAAACTGGCGCACATCGCGGCCGCGTGTGTTCAAGTTCAGCATTACATAGGCCACGCGCTGCCCCGGACCGTGATATGTATATTCGCCGCCACGCTTGCTTTCGTACACGGGGAAGCGGTCCGGGTCCTTCAGATCCGCAATTTTGGCCGAGGTTCCGGCAGTATAAAGCGGGGGATGTTCCAGTAGCCAGACGCACTCCTCTGCATCGCCCGTCGCAATCGCAGCCACGCGCGACTCCATGAAGGCAACGGCATCTTCATACGGGGTCAAACCATCGGTGACTTTCCATTCCATGCCGGCCTCATATCGTTCATGCGGGGTAGGGGGAAGGGGTTAGGCCGCCTCGGCCAGGCAGCGCTGTAATACCTGCGCGTAGGTCTCGGTGCCCTGCGCCCCGGTCAGCAGGTATTTGCCCCCGAATACCATGGATGGAACACCCGAAATACCACGGCTGGTCCAGAACTGCTGTTTCTCACGCACCGAAGCGGCATGCGCCCCTGATTCAAGTGCTGCAAGGGCATCATCGGGGTTAAGCCCCGCCGCAAAAACAGCTTCAATCAGAACATCGGCATCCGAGACGTCCTTTTGCTGGGTAAAATACGCCTCGAACAAGGCAAGTTTCAACGGGTGTTGCCGCCCTTGTATTTCGGCCCAATCCAACAGCTGATGCGCTGCGAATGTATTAACAATGCGGCTTTCGTCATTGAAATTAAAAGTAAACCCAAGCTCCGACCCCAAAGCGGTCAACCTGTCGCGGGCTTGTTGGCTTTGCTCAGTCGTCGAGCCATATTTTTCCGCAATATGCGCGCGCAAGTTTTGACCTTCCGGAGGCATGGTCGGGTTCAATTCAAAAGGATGCCACCTGAGACGGGCCAAAGCCTGTTGCTGTTGCAAAGCCAGATCGAGCTGCCGAAATCCGACAATGCACCAGGGGCAGACAACATCCGAGACGATATCCACCTGAAGTACGGGCCGTGGGTCAGAGGTGCTCATGATAAGGTCCAGTCAGTCTGTTTTTGTTTCACCTGAGCCAACAGATATGTCGGTCCAGATGGAATTTAAACCAACGCTGTTTTCTCTCTTCACATCACCTCCATCAACGTCTATACGCCCCTCTACCAAGTTACTGGTAGTGCGGTCGTGGCGGAATTGGTAGACGCGCAGCGTTGAGGTCGCTGTGGGGTAACTCCCGTGGAAGTTCGAGTCTTCTCGACCGCACCAAACTTGAAAAGCACACCTATCCCCTAAATCAGGCTGAACCGATCCTTTTTGGGCGGATTCCTTAGTTTACTTAGCGCGATGACCCTTACTTCAGATAAAAGGCACATTCTTGATTGGGCGTAGAGCTTTCATTGCCAGTCTGCTTTCTCTAAGACGCTTGTAACGGACATTTTGGGCCGTACCGTGTCCCGTGCGGCTCATCGCAACTGCGGTTGGACGAAAGGGTGATCTTGATGCATAGTGAACAGGTTAGCGAAGTTAATTTTCGGAACACGACGCTGAAATTTCACATCTCGAATCCTCGCGATCATATCCAGCGCCGTCATCAAGCCGGAAACTTGTATGAGGTAGAAGAGCTACTTCTCATCGAGAAGTACTTCCCGTCCGGGGGCGTTTTTTGCGATATCGGTTCGAATGTCGGAAACCACTCCGTTTTCGTGGGTAAATTTCTGAACCCCTCCAAGATTGTTCTGTTCGAGCCGAACCCCGTCGCGTGTGATATCCTCAAACGGAACATCGCTTTGAATCAGCTCGAGGCTGTGTCGGACCTGTCTTGCGTGGAATTTGGGTTGTCCGATGAAGACTCCGTTGGCAACGCAATCGACTACCCTGACAACAATCTGGGCGCGGGCCGGGTCGTGTCGAAAAATGATGGCGCAGGTATTCGACTGCGTCCGGGAGACGACCTATTGCCCAAGAAGGTCGACTTTCTGAAAATCGATGTGGAGGGCATGGAGTTAAATGTTCTCAGTGGGTTGCAGGAAACTCTTTCAAACAGCCGCCCGGATATTCTGATTGAAGTGGTCATAGACACATACCATGACGTGCTGGATCTTCTGCATTCGCACGGATACCGCGTTTTGCACTCGATTCGGCGGTATGGCGTCAATCTGAACCTGCTGGCGCGCCCGCAAGAGCTTGTGTTGTACGGCGCGGAAGCATGTGCAAAACGCGCTACTGCGTCCGATTTGAACATCCAGGCAAAGCCAGAGCGCGACAAAAGGACAATGTTCATCTTTCGCGCTCACAAATGGACCGAGAATGAGGCCAAACTCTTTTCCATCTGGAAAAAGGCGGCTCCGGGACCTGTCTGTATCGCATATGATGCGACGAATTCTGCGCCGCCAGAGTTACCAGATGAGCAGGTATTGAGTTTCGATCAGACTTGGATTCGAGAGAATGGGCTTCTTGAAGTAAGAAAGGTTGGTTGGAGGTTCGGCGACTATGCACTGTATCGCGCGATGCAGGCCGCGCCAGACGTCGAGTACTTTCTGATTTCCGACAGCGATCTGCTTCCTAACTGGCCCGACCTCAAAGATTTTTTTACCGAGCTTGAAGCCTGTAATCAGGACCTGCTGACATCGGTGTTGGTTGGTGCTGGTCCACGCAGAGTGGCGTCTATGCAGCATGAATTGTTCGATCAGTTCGAGCGCAAAATGTCGTGCCGCTTTGGAATATTGCGTGCCAGCAGACGGCTTGTAGAGAAAGCCTATGACTTCCGTCAGTTATATTCGGACGCTATGCGGCAAAAACCGGTACGACCTTTTGCCAATGACGAAGCGTTGTTTGCTACGCTGGCGAGTAATCTGGAAGGCTACACTGCTGCGACATTTGATGAAGCACTGCCGGGGGGTGTCACGACCTCGCTTTTGCGTGATGCCGCAAATCCCGTTCCGATTGAAGGCATTGAATACCTTACATTTGCGCGCACATTTGCTCATCCCGTAGTCACTGGCTGAACCGGCAACGCGCGTGGGGCGTCTGGGTTGGCATTCACGGAGTCGAGCAAATGAGGGGGATTTGTCGCGAAGCACTGCGGGTTAGTAATCTCTTCGAAATCGTACAAATTCAAGATGGCCGCGCCCGATTTGTGTGCCACCGCTGCCAAGATAGCTCCGTCATTCACCCTCAGCGGAGCAGAGTTGTTTTGCACTCATTGGCGTAACTCGAACATGTCAGAGATCATTTTTCGGCTGACTCGTGTGAACGGAAAAATGCACCCAAAACTCGGGTCTTCGCCGACCGAGGCCAGACCTTTCGAGTATAGCGGAGGGGTCTCGAACTGACGCAAGCCCGCTGCAAGGGCGGGGCTTTCGCTGAAACATCATAGCGACTTCAAGGGGATGTCTTGAAGCATTGGAAATGCTTCTGGCAGGTCATCAACTTAGTCCAAATCGAACCATTTCGACTCCCATGGCACGAACAGGAGATCGCAATCAGGAGCGTCTCTGTCTACCGGGCGCGGGGCCTCAATCAGTTCAAAGCCGTGTTTGCCCATCTCGGCGACAAACTCACTGAAGCGATAGCCATCCTTGAAACGCCGTTTCACCGAGACCTCTGCAAGGACGAACTCCGTCCGTTTCAGGGTTTCCCTTGCCCCTCGGATCACGGCCAGCTCATTGCCTTCGGTATCGATTTTCAAACCAAATCGGCCAGGGATGTCAGTGGTATAGCTGTCGAGGCGCTGCTTTGGGACAACGCGCTTTTCCATGTTCACGATACGGTTTTCATATTCCGCTGAAAAACCCGCGACTGTCGCCAAGGACCGTCGTTTGCGATCCGTTGTGGGAATGATTAGTTCAACCTCACCTTCATCTGCGTCCAGCGCGACAATGTGAAGGTCATAATCGATACGGTCGCGCCAAGATGCGACCCGTTGTGCGGTCTCTTCAATTGGATCGAAAAGGACGAACTTTTTGTCGGGAAATGCTTCGTACAAGAATGGCGTACCGGCGTCGACGCCGACGTCAAGGATTGTGTCGACCTGGAATTCAAAACTTCTAAGGTTTGCTGATGTCACGCCGCCTTGGATGACAGAAAGGCCAGTAGAGTTGAGCCGACGCATGACCGGCCGCGGGCCAACAAACTCGCCGGTTTCGAACTCGACGACTTTCAGGCCAACGGATCGCAGCAGTCGGCGAAAAGAGAATGCATCAATCTTCGGCATGTTTGACACCCTTGGTAGCAGAGCAGGTTTGTGTGTCAGCAGCGGGCGTGTCTTGTAACACTGCTTCGCGCAATGCCTGGCTTTGAACTTCTGGTCGAATTGAAACAGCATGATCCATGCAAGCCGCGCGCAGTGCCAACAGTTCTTCTGTGTCCATATCAATAAGTTTTCGCATCTGGAACATCATGCCCCGTACCTTGCCATCGGTGTACAATGCCTTGTGCGCGGGTTCGGGCAGATGGTCCCTGAGCGCCTCGACATTTGGCCCAATGACAGGAAGGCCGAAGGTCAGCGCCAGATTGACCGAACCCGATGTAAGGATACGGTTGAAGGGCGCAACGCACACATGGCTGTGGGCGAGTATATCGCGCAGTTCCTCATCCGGCAGATACCGGTCATGAAACCGGACATTGGGCATCGCTCTAATTGGCTGCTGTCCCCGACGCTCGCCTGCGATGACAGCGCCTGCGATGTCCAATTCCCAGGCTTGCTCGCGGATGTTAAGTGCTTTTAGCGCTTGCCACATAAACCGCCCGCCGCGGTTTTCCTGTACTTTTCCGATATGTACGAACCGGCAGTGTTCTGCAGGCGGTAGGGTGTCGCGTCGAGCTAGAGTGTCTTCGGCAGGCTCATAAACCCCCAGGTAACTGGGATGGGCGACGCGCAGGATCATATGTTGTGGGATGCGATAAGTCTGCGCCATCAAGTTGACCGCGTGGGGTGTGTGCAGGTGAATTCTGTCTGCCTGGCGCACCAATACGGCGCGACCCTTGTGGATCGCATCCATATCCCTGCCAGAGTTATGCGGGTGGAAGTTGTGAACCGTCCATATGATTTTCACACCCTTGTCCCGAAGCGCTGCAAGACCGGCTTCGATCTTGGCAAAACGCTCATCAGCGGGGATATCGTTCCCGCTGCCAAATTCGACCGTTTCCCAGTGAATCCAGTAGATATCACCGGCCTGCATCGGGGGTAATCCATCTGTGTAGAAGGCATTTAACCGAACAACCCGGACGTCATAGTCAGTGAAGCTGCTGTAGATCATGCGCTGATACGGATTGTTTCCCAGCGGCGCGTTGGAAAAAATCGTTGGCATGTGCTCGACCTCTTGTTTCAGGCGCTTCAACACAAAGCAATGTATTTGCTGCGCCCGCCTGTCTTGTGGAACCGCTTCTGACGCGCGGCCTATGACATCCATGCGGCCAACAAATAGCCGCTTAATGCCTTTGTTGGTGGTGCACGATGCACGGACCAAGTGGCAAGTTGCATCTTGAGGGGCGGGGCGGATTTGTTGACCTATCGTGTCTATGCGATCACGTGCGCGCGCTTGCAAAGCACAATATGGACCCGTAACAAAGCTGCGGAGCCAAGACTGTTGCGCAGGCCACCTACGCCATGGTTTTACTTACGGTCTTAAGGCTCCGAGCGCGGTGATAGGTGAGAATAGATGAGACTTGTCGTATCCACGATGAAAGACGAAGGGCCGTTTATTCTTGAGTGGATCGCCTATTATCTTTCGATCGGGTTCACGCATTTCATTGTCAATTCGAACGATTGTTCGGATGGAACCGATGCCATCCTCAAACGCTGCGAAGAGCTTGGGTTTCTGGCCCATATCGACAATCCAGGGCCCTGGGAGCACGGACCTCAAGCCTCTGCCTACACAAATGCGATGAAGCATCCCTGGTACAAAGAAGCCGAGTGGATCCTGGTCTGCGATGTGGATGAGTTTTTCGATATCCGCATCGGTGACGGAACTCTTGATGACTTGTTCCAGGCTCAGCCCCATGCCGATGGGTTTGCAGCGTTATGGCAGTTGTTTGGGCACAATGGGGTTGTCGATTTTGAAGATCGTTTTGTGATCGAACAATTCACCAAAGCTTGCGATTTGGGTGCGGTTCTGCCGCAGAACCTGCGTGCGTTCAAATCCCTGATCCGAAACAATGGGTCCTATCACTTTATCAGCACGCACCGCCCGCGTGGCCCTGTCCGCGAGAAAGCAGAGCGGTTTGGCTGGATTGACGGGGATGGGGATCCCTTGCCACCCGCGATGCGGCGCAGGGGGTGGGCCTTTTCCACAACCGGCGCAGGGTTTGGTTGCAGCCTGTTTCGGATGAACCACTATGCTGTGCGATCGATCGAAAGCTATTTGATGAAACGCGTCCGCGGCGATGTGAACACCACAGCCTTTCACCCAAAGATGGAAACGACCGGTAAAGCCTACTGGCGATTGCACTGCTACAATGAAGTAGAAGAAACCTCGATCCTGTCGAAAGTTGCACGTCTACGTGAAACCTATGACTGTCTGCGTTCAGACGAAGGACTGGACACGTTGCACCAACAGGCTGTGGCGTTTCACAAGGACCGGATCGCTGCCATTCGAAAAGCTGAGGCCGCAAATGATTTCATTTCTAAATACAAAGACTTTAAAGGTGGAAGAAATGTAAAAGCTCGGGATCTTGGCGTTATTGAAGAACTGAATGTGTCTTTTGACCCAAGGATACTTAAAGACCCGAATGTTACCTTTGCGCAGGTTGCCAAATGGAACCGCATTGGGCAGATGGCGAATGTACAAAATTCCAAGCCGAACAACTATCCTTGGTTCGTGCGGCTGGACGCGTTGGACACACCTTTCGATCAGACCGTAGCGGCTGCACAGCATGCAATAATCAAAGAGGCGACGGAGGTATCCGTACCCTTTGACCCAAAGGACAAAAGTTACCTTCCTGCCGTTTCTCCCGAGATAGAAAGAACGGCAAAACAGCGACGTAGTTTTCTCAAATCGATCAGCGGCAAGAAGTCCTGGGTGCTGATCGGTCAGGTTGAAACAGAAGTTGTCGAAGAAATTCTGGCGCTGCCCTCGGTGTCAAAGCTAACGATACTGGCGCCGTGGGGTTTGTCGTGGGATGGCTTTGCTTGTGCCGACACAACGCAAAATCCCGAGCTTCAGGCGCTGGATCGCGCGTTCTATGCATTTCTGGAGTGTTTTCGCGACCCCATTCTTGCGGGTCGACTGCGAGTCTATCGGGCGATGCCCCCCTTGATGCTGAAGCTATTCCAGGAGAACTCTGTTGGGGTAGCGGTCGTCAGGGGAGTTAGATCCGAACGGGTTACGAACGGTTTGCTGCGCAGGATTGACCGTGTGCTGGCCCCAGGGGGCAGCATCGCCTTCACTACCTATCGCCGTCGCGGGGGTGGTTCATATGGCGGGATGAATGCGGCGATCAACACATTTCTGGGGCAGAATGCCAGCCGATACAGGATAACCAGCCTGCAACCACCGTGGCTTGGGATCGACAAGTTACCACCACTTAACGCAGAAGAGACTTAGATTCTGGTTCTTGAGGTGTTGGCGTGGTAACGGTGGCTCAACAAACAAAAACGGGTTCGGTATAGGGCTGAAACCCGTCTGCGAAGTGAGGTCGAGATGTCAAACGAACCCAAGGTGATTGGCGTAGCGCCGGGAAGCCAGCCCAAACCCAAGGCGGACAAGGCGACCAAGCGCAAGAACTCGAAAGAGGCCATCCGGCGGACCTTTCTGTCCCGCTTGCCCAAAGGTGGGGTAGCGGTTGAGATCGGTGTCTGGCAAGGGGAGTTTTCTCCGACCATACTGAAGCTGTTGGAGCCCAGTCAGTTGTTCCTGATCGACCCGTGGAAACATATCGGGGAAGAATCGCACACCACTGCCTTTGTCGGCCGGACCGAAGATGAAAAGATGGAAGCCATCTTCCAGAAGGTCAAAAAGTCGTTTGAGAAAGAGATCGAAGACGGAAAGGTTGGTATTATCCGCGACTTCTCAGTCCCGGCTCTGAACCTGTTCGATGATGAAAGCATATCCTTTGCCTATGTGGACGGGGACCATTCTTACGAAGGTGTTTCGGCGGATCTGGCAGCGCTGTTTCCCAAGATGAAGATTGGCGGCATTATGGCATTCGACGATTATCATCGCCGCGGCTGGTGGGGGGATGGGGTCATCCGCGCTGTGAACGAATTCCTAGGTCAATATCCAAGACATTTGCGCATCAGAGCCATTGCGGGCGCGCAGATTGCGATCGAGAAAATCGAACCTCAGGTCGATAGTAAGGACTGATCTGACCCAGCATTTAGACCGAGCGCATCCGATGCAAAACCCTGAGAAAATCGTCATCTCGGCCATGAAAAATGAAGGGCCTTACATCCTTGAATGGGTGGCCCATCATAAGGTGCTCGGTTTTGACAAGATCATCGTCTACACCAACGATTGTTCGGACGGGACAAACCGTATCTTGCGACGGTTGCAGGAGCTTGGGCATGTCGAATTTCGACGCAACCGGGTCGGCGCCGGAGGAATTCATCGATCAGCCCTGAGACAGGCGCGTCGATTGCCGATCGTGAAAGACGCAAAGTGGATTTATGTTTGCGACGCGGACGAGTTTCTGAATATTCACGTTGGCAACCGCAAGGTTGACGATCTGATCGAGGCGACGCCCGACGTGGATGTGATCTCGATCCCCTGGAAGATATTCTCGAATAGCGGTCGGCACATACTGCGCGATTCCCCTGTTACGGCGCAGTTCGATGACGGTGAATTGGATTTTGAGCAGGGCGGGGCCGGGCGTCGTTTTGTGAAGTCGATTTTCCGGCAAGGCGAGTTTTATAATCGTTTCGGTCTGCACAACCCACATCCCAGACCCGAATTCCAGTCCAGCGTATTCCGGTCCGTGGCGGGTGGGCATGCCAGAGAGCCCGCACCTTTCGGCAACCATGTTTCGCCGCCATTTGGGTTTGAAATTGCACAGATCAACCACTATGCTGTGCGTTCAACACAGGCGTATCTGGCCAAGCGTAGCCGTGGACGGGCAAATCATTCGTCTCATACACTTGGAACCGACTATTGGGATCGCTGGAACCGAGGCGGCTCCAAGGACGAAACCATCCTGCGTTATCAGGACGAAACGGCCGAGATATTGGAGCAGTTCAAATCAGACGAAACCCTTCAGCGATTGCATCGTAAGGCATTCCGTTGGCATAAGGATCTGATCTCGAACCTGATGCAGATCCCAGAGTATGAGCAGCTATATCAACGGCTTGTGGAAAAACCCGCCGCAAGTTTTGTAAAGCAGGATCGCGGCGTGCGCGACCGCGTCACAAGCGAAAACGTGCAGCGCCCGTCTGGCCTAAACCAACCGGAAATGTGACCTAAGACCCCGGAGTATCAACGCAATGGTTGTCGACCCCAAGCTCCCGACGATTGGAATGCTCTGGTTGGAAGGCTCGCTGAGCTTTCTTGAGCAGATGTGTCTGCTGTCTTTCGTTGCGAATGGGCACAAGGTGGTACTGTTCCACTATGGCGAGGTCGAAAACGTTCCCGAAGGCGTTGAACTGGTATCGGCGAATGAGATTCATGAGCCCAAAAAGTTCATCATGAGCAATACATTCAATACACCGGTGCCTCAGTCTGATATTTTCAGACTTCAGTTGATGAAGAAAACCGATTTCCTCTGGTGCGATACAGATGTGATTGCTTTGGCGCCGATACCAAAAGCGGATCACATCTTCGGTTTTTTCAACAAAACCACAATTTGCAACGCTGTGATGCGTTTGCCGTCCGACAGTCCTGCGTTGAAAGCCTACACCGAATACAGCTTGGATTCGTTTCCCATCCGGCCTTGGGTTGAAGGCGAGGAGAGACAGCGGCTTGAAAAGATGAAACAGGCAGGGGAGCTGCCACACGCATCGGATCAAGATCACAGCGTTTACGGGCCTGACGTTATGACTTGGTTTCTCAGGCATTATGGAGAGATAGAGCACGCAAGCCCGCCGCCGGTCTTTTATCCATTGCCGTTTCGTCAGACGGGGCAAGCAAATGACATTTCTGCACGAGGATTTCGCAACACTTTCATCAAAGAAGAAACACTGGCCGTGCATCTCTGGGGGCGCCGCATGCGGTGGTGGATTGCCAAAGGCATAAAGCGGCATTCCTTTTTGGATCGGCGTCTGCGTGGATTGGGTATCCGGCCCGCTGATGCGCCTTTACCAGTCAAGGGCAGGGGTGCTCCTAAGGCCATTCAGTTCCCAGATGTGCTTCCTGATCTGCGCGTGACCGACGAACAAATTAGTGCGGCAACGGAGGGAAAGATGCCCGTTGCACTTTTGTCGGACCGCCGAGACTACCTAAGGTTTGCTCAACGCGAGTTGGACAGAATAAAAGATCAAGGCCTCTACCAAGTGCACGAAAAACCGCGCCCTGGTCATTTGCGCGGTTGGGATCACTACAGTAGCGACCCCGCGCGACTGAATGCTTTGATGCTGTCGCTGTTTCGGTTTGCCAAAAATCACCGCTACTTGCCTGACCTGTCAGCGCCTGCCACGTTGACTGAAAAACTGTTGATTATGAAGCTTTTTGCCGAGTTTCCTGCTGTCAGTGCGGCGGACAAGCTGACGGCAGAGGAGTTTGTGCCTGAAGAGGCCAGAGCTTTGCTGACGCCGGTTCAGAGATATTGGGTCTCACCTGATCCGATCCTGTCCGAACTTGACCTCAGTGCGAGAAGTTATTGGCTTAAGTGCAACAACGCGCAGGGAAAAAATCTTCGTCTAACATGGCCTCTAACCGGAGAGGCCTTGCGCCACGCGAACCGGAACCTTGAAATTTGGAGCAAGAGCCCGGTGCCGCATGGCTATTGGGCGGCCGAATGGTGGTATTCAACCATCGACACGCGGTATTTTATAGAAGAAGACCTCGCCGCTGAAGGAGAGGATATCATCGACTGGAAATTCTGGGTTGTTGCCGGGCGGGTTCAGCTGGTTCAGGTCGACCGGGACCGCTCGCGCGGGCATGTGCAGATGATCCACGACCGGGATTTCAACTTTATTCCCAAAGAGCTGTACTTTAAGACCAGCGAAGATACCGAGCCAAAGCCAGAACGGTATGACGATATGGTGCAGATCGCCGAAGCCATTGGCCAACGGGTCGAGTTCGCAAGGGTCGACCTCTATGCGATTGGCGACAAGATTTACCTTGGTGAGATTACGCTCTGCCCGTTTGGCGGGAAACGCCAGATGCGCACGCCAGAGCTGGACACTCAGTTGGGCGATGCGTGGACGGGCACGCGACTGTTCCCGAACTAAAGCAACACCGGTTTAGTCTACGGATATCTCTTGCCGCAGGTTACCGGTTGTCTTGTCGAAGATCAGAATGCGGTTGTCGTCGGTCACCACGGCATACCAGTTGTTGCCAATCGTGACCGCCTGCGCCTGTGCCCCATCGGGCAATTCGACCTGATCCGGCAGGGTGGGCGTGCGGTCCGATAGGCGGATGACAATCAGTGCGAATGTCACTAGAACCCCGCCAATCATCACCGCGGTCAGCAGCATGACCATGCGCCGCAGCAATCGCAATTGCGGTGTCTCTTGCGGTTCGTCTTGGGGGTCGGAAGGAACAGTCATGGGCACCCGCCAGATAGAGTTTCAGATTGCGGCCGATCCGCCGCCTCGTCTTGATAAGGCGCTTTCGCGGGATGTGCCAGCCGATGAGAACCTGTCGCGCACCCGTCTGGCCCGTCTGATCGAAGAGGGCGCGGTGTCTATTGACGGTACCGTCATCCTCGATCCGAAATACAAAGTACCCGAAGGTGCTGCGGTGACCATCACCGTCGCCGAAGCCGAAGACAGCCATATCGGCCCTGAGGATATTCCGCTGCAGGTTGTCTATGAGGACGCAGACCTGATCGTGATCAACAAACCGGCAGGCATTGTGGTGCATCCGGCGCCGGGCTCGCCCAATGGGACACTGGTCAACGCTCTGTTGCACCATTGCGGCGACGATCTCTCTGGGGTCGGTGGTGTCAAGCGCCCCGGTATCGTTCATAGAATAGATAAAGAAACCAGTGGTTTGCTGGTCGTAGCTAAATCAGATGCCGCGCATCACGGGTTGGCCGCCCAATTCGAGGCGCATAGTGTCGAGCGTTATTATCGCGCCATCTGCTACGGGGTGCCGGATGCCAACGATCCGCGACTGCGCGGGGTAAAAGGCGTCAGCTTCGAGCCGGGCAACATCATGCGTTTGACCACGCAACTGGCGCGGCACAAGACGGACCGACAAAGGCAGGCCGTGCTGTTCCATGGCGGGCGTCATGCCGTCACCCGGGCACGGGTGGTCGAGAGTTTTGGCAATCCCGCCGGGCTGGCCCTGATCGAATGCTGGCTGGAAACCGGTCGCACACATCAGATCAGGGTGCATATGGCCCATGCCGGGCACGGGCTGGTGGGCGATCCGGTCTATGGCGGTAAGCGCAAACTTGCGGCCAAAGCCTTCAGCGCCATGACTGCCGAGGCCGTGCGCGCCTTTCCACGACAGGCGCTGCATGCTGCTGTTTTAGGCTTTGAGCACCCTGTAACGGGTGAAAACCTGCGGTTTGAGGCCGAATTGCCAGAAGATATGCGGAATTTGATCGACACTCTGCGCACACCGCTGACATAATCCGCAAACTGTTGTGAGTAAGGGTTTCTTATCTTTCCTTTACCAAAGCTTAATTCCAAACTGTTAACGGTACCTCTTGAAAGGCGTGGGTTCCTTACCTATCTCCTATGTTAAAGAAGTAAACATTTGTCGGAGGGACATCATATATGGCAAATTACGCAAATCTCCCCGCACCGACGCCCGAGGGCGGCCTGAACCGCTATATGCAGGAAATCCGCAAATTTCCTCTGCTGGAGCCGGAAGAAGAATACATGCTCGCCAAGCGTTGGGTGGAAGAGCAAGATACTGAAGCCGCGCATAAAATGGTCACGTCGCATCTGCGTCTGGCGGCCAAGATCGCTATGGGTTATCGCGGCTATGGTCTGCCGCAGGCCGAAGTGATTTCCGAAGCAAATGTGGGCCTGATGCAGGCCGTGAAAAAGTTCGATCCGGAAAAAGGTTTCCGGCTGGCGACCTATGCGATGTGGTGGATTCGCGCTTCGATCCAGGAATACGTTCTGCGGTCATGGTCGATGGTCAAGCTGGGCACCACCTCGGCGCAGAAAAAGCTGTTCTTTAATCTGCGCAAGGCCAAGGCACGTATCGGTGCGCTTGAGGAAGGAGACCTGCGGCCGGAAAACGTCAAACAGATCGCCGAAGATCTGGGCGTTACAGAAGAAGAAGTGATCAGCATGAACCGCCGGATGTCCGGTGGTGACGCCTCGCTGAACGCGACCGTCGGGTCCGAAGGCGAAGGTACAATGCAGTGGCAGGATTGGCTTGAGGATGAAGATGCAGACCAGGCCGGCGACTATGAGGCCCGTGATGAGTTGCACGCACGGCGAGAGCTGCTGGCAGCGGCATTGGAGGTGCTGAATGATCGGGAAAAAGACATCCTGACACAGCGCCGTCTGATGGATCAGGCCGTCACGCTTGAAGAACTGAGCACGCAGTACAATGTAAGCCGCGAACGCATTCGCCAGATCGAAGTGCGCGCCTTTGAAAAGCTGCAGAAGAAGATGCGCGAACTGGCCCGCGAAAAGGGCATGCTCAGTACGACCTAAGAGTACATTGAATGTAGATCGAGCCGGCTCAACCCCGTTGAGCCGGTTTTCTTTTGGCTGATCGGATGGAAAGCCGCATGACAGCACCGCCATCTCCCGCTAAATAGAAAGCAACTATGATTGCGCTAACGGGAGGGGAAAATGCAGAATCCGGTTCGATGGGGCGTTCTTGGCGCCTCGAAATTCGCGCAACAGTATCTGGCCCCTGCGATCCACGCAGCGGACGGCGCACAGCTTTATGGGCTTGCGACTTCGGAGCCGACGAAGGCCGCCCCGTTTCAGGCGTTCTGCCCTGACCTGAATATCTATAACAGCTACGATGCAATCCTAGCGGACCCTCGGGTTGATGCTGTCTACATCCCTTTGCCAAATCACATGCATGTGGAATGGAGCCTGAAGGCACTGGACGCAGGCAAGCATGTTCTGTGTGAAAAACCGATGACCATGCGCGCCGCAGAGTTCGACGCCTTGATCGACAAACGCGACCAGACCGGTCTGTTGGCGGCTGAGGCCTATATGATTGTCCACCATCCGCAGTGGCAGCTGGTGCGCAAACTGATCGCTGACGGGGCGATCGGCAAGTTGGCGCATGTGACTGGCGCGTTCAGCTTTGATAATCGAGCGGACACCGGGAACATCCGCAACAAGGCCGAAACGGGTGGGGGCGGCCTGCGGGATATTGGCGTCTATGTGATCGGCTCGGCGCGGTTTGCAACGGGGCAGGAACCCTACGGCGTTCAATCCGCCATCCGTTGGCAAAACGACATCGACATCTTCACTGAAATCCGAGCGCAGTTCCCTGATTTCACCTATTCGGCCTATGTCTCGATCCGGATGCACCCGCATCAAGAGATGATGTTTCACGGTGAAGGCGGCGTGATCCGCCTGACCGCCCCGTTCAACGCGCGGGTCTTTGGCGAGGCTCGGGTGGAACTGCACCGCCCCGGGCTTGAGGTGCAGGTCACGCGCTTTCCGGGCGATGATCACTATAAGCTGCAGATTGAGGCGTTCTGCCGGTCGGTGCGCGACGGTGCCGATTACCCTTGCCCGCTGGAATTCTCGCACGGGACGCAACGGATGATTGATCAGGTCTTTGATGGGGCCGTGGCCCTGTAACTTGCCTTACCTGCTGGCTTGGTTATCCTGACCGCCTTGAACACAGGAGAGACCCCATGGCAGGCGGTTGGGCACGCGACGGCGCGGTAAGCGAACAGATCGAGGCGTCGATATCGGACGAGCTGGCCCGGATGCAGGCGCAAAAGCGACCTGTGGGTGAAAGCCTGACTCATTGTGCGGAGTGCGAGGAACCGATCCCCGAAAAACGACGCGCCGCCTTGCCGGGCGTGAAACTGTGCCTGGATTGCCAGCAGGAGCGGGATGGGGCGTTCAAGGCGCCCGGTGGGATCAATCGACGCGGGTCCAAGGATAGTCAGTTGAGGTGAGGTTGGTTTGGCTGCTTTGAGCCCTTATTGACTTATTGCTGCGCAGAGACGAAAGTCGGCTTTCGCTCAAGAGGTCAGGGCAGACGATTTGGACTTAAGCATATACAAAGCTCGATTTGCGCCGGATTCTTCGCCGGGTTGGGATGCTATGGACGAGCACTTAGTCGCTCGTTTGGGCGTCAATGAACCGGACTTTCACTTTGGGAATGCCCACCGATTTGCGTTGGGAGGTAGCGACCCGCTAGACGGCATCAGCGTCTACATCCGCCGCAATCCAGATCATTTACACTTTATCTCTTATGGTATGTCCAATCTCTACTACGATGAAGAAGCCGCGGGCGGATATTTTAGTGGATGGGGCTTTGAACTGACCTTCCGCCTCGCGTTGGAGCCTTCCGAAATGCCTAGTAGGGCCGAAGACGTTCCGTATTGGCCAATGGGTCTTATGCAAAACCTTGCTCGCTACGTGCTCAGCTCCAAAAAGTGGTTTGAGCACGGTCACTATATCGACGCGAAGGGCCCCATCAAAGCAGGGTCAGAAACTGACAAGACAGCCCTTATTTTTTGCAGCGACCCAGAACTCGATAGGGCAGAGACACCGCATGGGCTTTTGGATTTCTTGCAGATCGTCGGCATAACTGCGGAAGAGCTTGGCGGTCTCCAATCTAAAACGCTCACCGTTGAAGCCCTGCTCGAAAAAAAGATCACAAGTCAGCCGCTTCTGATCACGTCACTTGGTGAAGATTGACTTTTCGGTCGCCCAGGTAGTTCGCGAAAGCAGACTTTCAGTTGCTTGCGAGTTATGACCGCTTCGTCCGCGAAGCGGACAAAGCGATTATTGGCCTGTCCTGATTCAGCTTTCCATCGCTTCCAACTCGTCAATAAAGCCCGAGATCATCGACAGGCCCTTGTCCCAGAATTTCGGGTCGCTGGCATCCAGTCCAAATGGGGCGAGCAGGTCCTTGTGGTGTTTCGACCCACCAGCGCGCAGCATGTCGAAATACTTGTCCTCGAACCCCTCAGCGCCGCTTTCGTAGACTGAATAAAGTGCGTTCACGAGGCCGTCTCCAAACGCATAGGCGTAGACGTAGAAGGGGGAGTGCACGAAATGGGGGATGTAAGCCCAAAACGTTTGATACCCTTCCATGAACTCGAATGACGGCCCGAGGCTTTCCGCCTGAACTCTCATCCACAGGGCGTTGATGTCGTCCGGGGTCAGTTCGCCCTCGCGGCGGGCGGCGTGCAGTTTGCATTCGAAGTCGTAGAACGCGATTTGACGGACCACCGTGTTGATCATGTCTTCGACCTTACCGGCCAGCAGAACCTTACGCTGTTCCGGAGTCTCTGCCTGATCCAGCATTTTGCGGAAGGTCAGCATTTCACCGAAGACAGATGCGGTTTCGGCCAGTGTCAGCGGGGTCGAGGACAGCATTTCACCCTGATCAGCAGCCAGCACCTGGTGCACACCATGGCCCAACTCGTGCGCCAGGGTCATTACGTCGCGCGGTTTGCCAAGATAGTTAAGCATCACGTAAGGATGCACCTCGGTCACGGTGGGGTGCGCAAAGGCGCCCGGCGCTTTGCCCGGCTTCACTGCCGCATCAATCCAGCCTTTTGAGAAGAAGGGTGTGGCGATCTCTCCCATACGCGGATCAAACGCATTGTAGGCGTCCATAACGGTCTTTTCGGCCTCATCCCAGCCAACGATGCGGGTGTCTTCCATCGGCAAGGGCGCGTTGCGATCCCAGACCTGCATGACGTCCAGACCCAGCCACTTGCGTTTCAACTCATAGTACCGATGGCTCAGCTTGGGGTAGGCGGCCACAACTGCTTCGCGTAGGGCCTCGACCACTTCGGGTTCCACATCGTTCGACAGATGGCGACCGGTCTGCGCGGTTGGCATGTTGCGCCAGCGGTCGACGATTTCCTTTTCCTTAGCTTGCGTGTTGTGCACACGGGCGAAGGTTTTGATGTTGACCTGAAACACCGATGCCAGTTCGCGCGCCGCCGCCTCGCGCTTGCTGCGATCCTGCTCGGTCAGCAGGTTCAGAGTGCCTTCGATGTTCAGTTCTTCGCCGTCAACGTCAAAGGTCAGACCCGCAATGGTCTCGTCGAACAGGCGTTCCCAGGCATCGCCAACAACGCCCAGATCGTGCAGGAATTTCTCCAACTCATCAGAGAGTTGATAAGGCTTCATCGCGCGGATACGGCGGAAGACCGGCTCGTACCGCGCCAGATCAGCATTGGCCGCGAAATGCGCCTTCAGCACATCATCGTCGATGCGGTTGAGTTCCAGCGTGAAGAACACCAGTGGCGTGGTAAAGATGGTGATCTTTTCCTGCATGTCCGACAGGAATTTCGCGCGATCTGCATCGGTGGTCAGTTGGTAGTACCGCAGACCAGCGAAGGACATGATCCGCCCGGCAATTCCATTGATCTTCTCGTTGCGCAATACGCAGGTCAGCAGGCCATCGGCATCCAGATCGGCCAGCTTGCCTTCGTAGTCTGACGCGAAAGAGGCGCATTCGCCGTCCAGCCAATCCAGATCACGCGCCAGTTCAGGCGCATCTTCTGAGGCATAAAGGTCGCTCAGATCCCATTCCGGCAGGTTGCCCAAGTTGTCGGTGCCACCGACAGCGTTTGCATCACGGACGGGAAAGGGAAGGTCGCGCATAGATCACCTTTTGAAACTGCTTTGGCAAACATCTAGGGCTGCCGCGCCGGGATCACAAGCGGACAGTTGGCGCATTGGGGCTCAACTCGGTCCAAGTTGCGCCCTACGATTGGTGTGCCAGAAAATGAGCCGCCAGCTGATCCAGCACCGGGCCACG
Organism: Ruegeria sp. AH7; assembly: GCF_056541325.1. Classification (NCBI taxonomy): domain Bacteria; kingdom Pseudomonadati; phylum Pseudomonadota; class Alphaproteobacteria; order Rhodobacterales; family Roseobacteraceae; genus Ruegeria; species Ruegeria sp. AH7. Next base: position 528,011 of record NZ_JBQFYF010000001.1, read on the forward strand.
CACATCAGGCGCTTCCATCAGCACTTCGTGTTCACCATCGGGGATCTCAACCAGCGTACCGTTCGGCCAGTTTGCCATCCGGGCGCGTATCGCCTTGCGGTCCACGATTTGTTCGTGACTGCCCAGAAAGGTAAGGCAGGCGGTGTCGGGGGCGGGTTGATCCATCAGCCAGGCGCATTCTGTCAACGCCTCGCGCAGCCATCGGTTGGACGGCGCGCCAAGTGACAGATCGGGATGTACGGTCAACTGATCCTGCATCATTTTGTACATTGCCGGATCGCGGGTCAGCACATTGTCCTGAAATGGTTGCGACAGCACATAGCTTTCCAATGAGGTTGTCGGTGGTGTCCGTTCGCCCAGGCCAAGTGCAGTGCCCCAATAAGCCGTCAGACGGCTGAGCGGCTTCATGACAGGGGTGAAGAAAATACCCCACATCGGGCCGGTGAAGGCGCAGGCGGCAAAGCATCCCTGCTCAACAACCGCGCGAAACCCGATGGCCCCACCCATCGAATGTCCGATCAGATGCCAGGGTTTCGGCAGGTCAAGCTGCGTGGCCAGATCGATGACTGCCTGCACGTCATGCTGATAGTCCGGGAAACGGTCGACATGGCCAATGCGCGGGTTGTCCAGTAACCGATCTGCCAAGCCCTGACCGCGCCAGTCTACGGCCAGCATTGCAAACCCGCGTTGGGCAAACTCTGCGGCGGTGCTGCCGTATTTTTCAATATATTCGGTGCGGCCCGGAAACATGAATACCGTGCCGTTTGCATCACCCTGAGGCCGCCAATGGGCCATGCGAATACGGGGCCCGTCCATGGTCTGCAACCAGTGAGCCGCACCACCGGCGGGACCGCCGGCCACATCTTCGAAAAAGGGGGCCGGCGACAGTTCCATCAGGCCAGCACCGAAGCGAGCTTCATCGCAACGCCCATGTCGCCATCAACGCTCAGCTTGCCAGACATGAACGCGCCCGTGGGGTTCAATTCGCCGCTGAGAATCTCCTGAAACGTATCGGCATCGGCGCTTAGAGTGACGTCTGCTTCGTCATCACTGATGCGCGCACCGTTCGAATCCAGAATGATTGCGCCCAGATCGGCAATCGCGAATTTGGCCGAGGCGTCGAATTCGCCACCCGCCAGTTTTTCATTCAGCGCTGATACGGCTGCTTCCAAAGTGTCGCTCATCGTGCTCCTCATTTTGTTTGTGCGCCGTGAATGGACATCCCCGGTCGCAACGCTACACTGAGCATTGTTATGGGCATTGCAACAAACAATCTCAAAGGTACCGTTGCGGCAATCGCGCTGCTAGTCATGATTTCCGGAACTTGCGTCGCGCAAGAGGCCGATTCCCGGGATGAGACTCAGTTGTTACAGCAACTGGCTCAATCAACGCCGCAGCAGGCAATTGGTTTGGATCGGCAGCTTCAGGCGCTTTGGTCGCAATCTGGTTCGGCCTCGGCGGACCTGTTGTTAGAGCGCGGGCGAGAGGCGCTGGATGATGGGGATGTCGAAACCGCCATTGAGCATCTGACAGCCCTGACAGATCACGCCCCTGATTTCGCCGAGGGCTGGCATGTGCGAGCGTCGGCCTTTTTTGGACAGGAACGGTTCGGCATGGCCGCAGCCGATTTGGAATATGCGCTGACCCTGAACCCCAATAACTACGATGCTATCTATGGGCTCGGTCTGATCTTTGAGGTTGTGGGCAAGCCCGAGCGTGCATTCGATGCCTATCAGCGTGCATTGGCTATACATCCCCATCATGAAGAAGTAACCAATGCGGTGAATCGACTAAAGCCTCAGGTCGAAGGCTCAGCTCTCTGAGACACTGGGGCAGGGGGCACAGGTGAGCGGGTCATCCCGAGTAGTGGCCGTACTTGGCCCGACGAATACAGGCAAAACCCATTACGCAATTGAACGCATGCTGGGGCATCGAACGGGCGTCATCGGCCTGCCGCTACGTCTGCTCGCACGCGAGGTCTATGACAAGATCGTCGCAATTCGCGGCCCGTCTGTTGTGGCTCTGGTCACGGGCGAAGAACGGATTGTGCCGCCCCGCACCCAATATTGGGTCTGTACGGTCGAAGCGATGCCCGAGGGGATGGGGGCTGATTTTGTTGCCATCGATGAAATCCAGCTTTGCGCTGATCCGGAACGCGGTCACGTTTTTACAGATCGGTTGCTGCGATCCCGTGGAACCCATGAGACCCTCTTTCTGGGCTCGGACACTATGCGCGGCCCGATCGCTGCGCTGGTCTCCGAGGCGCAGTTTGTTAGGCGCGAGCGGATGTCGCAGTTGGTATATACCGGTTCAAAAAAAATCAGCCGGATGCCCGCGCGCAGCGCCATCGTCGGATTCTCGGTCGACAATGTCTATGCCATTGCTGAACTATTGCGCCGTCAAAAGGGCGGCGCTGCCGTGGTTATGGGGGCGCTTAGCCCGCGCACGCGCAATGCACAGGTCGATCTCTATCAGAATGGTGAGGTTGACTATCTGGTCGCCACAGATGCCATCGGGATGGGGTTGAACCTGGATGTGAACCATGTGGCGTTCTCGTCCCTGTCCAAATTCGATGGCCGCCGGATGCGCCCGCTCGCGCCGAATGAATTAGCACAGATCGCAGGCCGGGCAGGGCGCGGCATGTCAGATGGCACTTTCGGTGTGACGGGTGAAGCAGCGCCGCTGGACGAAGGTTTGGCGCAGGCGATCATGGACAGCCGGTTTACGCCGATGAAAAAGCTGAACTGGCGGAATGCTGCCCTCCGTTTTGGCTCGATTGAGGCGCTGATCGACGCGCTTGAGGTCAGTCCGCAGGGCGAAAACCTGGTTAAGGCGCGTCCGGCTGATGACCTGAATGCCCTGAAATCCCTGTCACAAGTGACCGAGGTTATGGCGCGTGCCAGCGATGGGCCATCGGTCCGTTTGCTATGGGATGTGTGCCGTATTCCCGATTTTCGGGGGATCAGTCACGCCGAACATGCAGGTTTGCTCGACGTGATCTTTGGCCACCTGCACGAGCGCGGGTCTATCCCCGATGATTTCATGGCCCGGCAGGTGCGACGTATCGACCGGACAGATGGCGATATCGATGCTCTTTCCAAAAGGTTGGCGTATATTCGCACCTGGACCTATGTTGCGCAACGAAACGGCTGGTTGCGTGACGAATCGCATTGGCGGGACGAGACGCGCACTGTAGAAGACAGGCTGTCAGACGCTCTTCACGAACGTTTGACTCAAAGATTTGTGGACCGGCGCACATCCGTGTTGTTGCGCCGGCTCAAACAGAAGGAGGCCCTTTTGGCCGAAGTAAATGACAAGGGTGAAGTGACCGTCGAAGGCGAATTCGTCGGTCGTTTGGAAGGGTTCCGGTTTACACCGGACAAAAGCGCGCAAGGGGCTGAGGCGAAAGCGCTCAAATCGGCCTCGCTGCAAGCCCTCGCGCCGCAATTCCATCTGCGTGCCGATCGCTTCTACAATGCACCCGATACCGAAATTGATTTCACTGATCAGGGCGGCCTGATGTGGGGCGAATACGCTGTCGGTAAACTGGTTGCCGGGGCCGAGCCTCTCAAGCCGATGGTCGAGGTTTTTGTGGATGAGGCCGCGGGGCCAGACGTCGAACAGAAGGTGCAGCGCCGTCTGCAGCACTTCATCGACCGCAAAGTGGCCGCACTGTTCGAGCCGCTGCTGAACCTGTCGCGAGACGAGGAACTGTCCGGTCTGGCCAAAGGCTTTGCTTTCCGCATGGTCGAGGCGCTGGGCGTGTTGCCCCGCGCGCAAGTCGCGCAAGAGGTCAAGGATCTGGATCAGGACGCTCGCGGCGCGCTGCGCAAGCACGGCATCCGTTTTGGTCAGTTTACCATCTTCATGCCGCTGCTGCTGAAGCCAGCGCCGACGCGCTTGCGTCTGGTACTTTGGGCATTGTCCAGTGGCCTGCAGGAATTCCCCGAAGCGCCGCCTCCGGGGCTGGTTACCGTGCCCGTCGCCAAGGATGCGCCGCAGGGATACGACACCATGTGTGGCTACCGCGATGCGGGCGAGCGATCGATCCGGATCGACATGCTGGAACGTCTGGCCGATATGCTGCGGGCCGAGGACAGCCGGGGTGGCTTTGAAGCCAAGCCTGACATGCTTTCGATCACGGGCATGACGCTGGAACAGTTCGCGGACCTGATGCAGGGGCTGGGCTACAAGGCCGAACGCGGCGAGCGTGAAAAGGTCAAAGCTGCACCGGCTGAAGCACCTGCCACTGAAGCGGCAGAGCAACCCACTGCCGAAGAAACCTCGGTAGCTGAAGCTCCGACCGCAGAGGTCGCCGCACCTGCCGATGCGTCAGCCGAGGCCACGACAAGCCCCGAGGCGGCAGCCGAGGCTCCGGCCGCAGAGCCCGCAAATGACGAACCCGAGGTCGAGGTGTTCTACACCTTCACTTGGGGCCGTCAGCGCCAGCAAAATCGCGGCCCGCGCCGCGAGCAGGGGCAGGGCAAAGGCAAGCCGCGTGGCAAACCTCAGGACGGTCGCAAGCCGCAAGGCAAAAAGGGTGGCAAGCCGCAGGGCGCAAAGTCCTTCTCGTCTCGGCCTCCGAAGAAGGAAAAGGCAATCGACCCCGACAACCCGTTTGCAGCAGCGCTGATGGGTTTGAAGGACGGCAACTGATCCGTCATGGATCAGGCCAAGCTGCGGATCGACAAATGGCTCTGGCAGGCGCGATTCTTCAAGACCCGCAGCCTGGCGGCCAAGCAGGTCAGCGGCGGCCATGTGCGACTGAATGGAAACCGGGTTCTGAAACCTGCCCAAGCGGTGGGGCCCGGCGATGTTTTGACCTTCCCACAGGCGCGCACTGTTCGGGTCGTCAAGGTTGAGGCGCTGGGTAATAGGCGTGGTCCGGCCTCAGAGGCACAAACGCTGTATTCGGATTTGACCCCGAAACAGGAGGTACGGCCCACAGATCCCGGTTTCGAGGGAAAAGGTCGTCCAACCAAGAAAGATCGGCGGGCAATTGATCTTTCTCGCAGGCTCGATGACTGATCTGACCTTGAAGATAAGGCCAGTCTGAATTAGCTAATCGCCAAAGATCATACGGGAACTCAGCAATGACTTATGTCGTCACCGAAAACTGCATCGCCTGCAAATACACCGACTGTGTCGAAGTGTGCCCGGTGGACTGTTTTTACGAAGGTGAGAATGCGCTGGTCATTCATCCCGATGAATGCATCGATTGCGGCGTGTGCGAACCCGAATGCCCCGCCGATGCCATTCGCCCAGACACCGAGCCGGGGATGGAGACATGGGTCGAGTTTAACCGCAAGTTCTCTGAAGTCTGGCCCGTGATCGTGACCAAGAAGGATCCTCTGCCCGAAGCAGAGGAGCGGGACGGCGAAGAAGGCAAGATGGAGAAATACTTCTCCGAAGCGCCCGGCGAGGGCGGATAAGCGATTCGCCGCCTGACCTGGGACAATGCTCTTCAATGCGGCGTGGTAATTCTCTGAAATCAGGGCGAATATTGCGATTTTACCTTAGGTAAACTTTCGGGTGTCGCATTTTTGTGATATACTCCCTCCTTACATGATGACTGAGATCGGGATGCACTCCGTAAGTATGCTCGCTTTGGAGTTCTGAATTTATGACAAATATGCCGCCTGTCGGGGCTGAAACAGTCCCCGCTTGTGGTGTTTTGTCGTCTGCTTGCCGGTCCAAAACCAAGGAATACACTGAATGACAAAGTCGAAAAAGCTTGAGTTCCGCCCCAACGACTATGTTGTCTACCCCGCCCATGGCGTGGGCCAGATCATCTCGATCGAGGAACAGGAAGTCGCGGGCTATTCGCTTGAGCTGTTTGTCATCTCATTCGAGAAAGACAAGATGACCCTGCGGGTGCCGACCAACAAGGTCACCGAATCCGGGCTGCGTTCGCTCAGCTCGCCGGACGTGATCAGCCAGGCGATGAAAACGCTGAAAGGCAAGGCCAAGGTAAAGCGCGCCATGTGGTCGCGCCGGGCGCAGGAATATGAACAAAAGATCAATTCGGGTGATCTGATCTCGATCGCCGAAGTGGTTCGTGACCTGCACCGCACCGACGATCAGCGCGAGCAGAGCTATTCCGAGCGTCAGCTGTACGAAGCCGCGCTGGAACGCCTGACCCGGGAAGTTGCTGCTGTTTCGGGCGCAGGTGAGCTGTCGGCAGCCAAACAAGTGGATGAGGTGCTGACCTCGCGCGCTGCTGCTGCCTGAATGCACTGACGCTAAGTTGTCAAAGCCGTTCTGACTTCAGGGCGGCTTTTTCTATCTAAGTTGGGCTAAGCCCAAACGCCCATTGGCTGAGGAACCGGCCGTGATCAGGATAGTCATAGGATGCGCTTTGCTTGCCATGTCCGGTGTGTTTTGGGTAGCTTACTATTCCAGATACTTCAAGTGGCGTGATTGCTTCAACGAGTTGGGCCGGTGTTATGACCCGGAGACGGGTCAGGTTCTTTTGCAGCAAGCGGGATTGGTGTGGGGATCGGCAGGCGCACTGAGCCTTATTCCTGTGCTCTATCTGCTGATTGGGCATGTTTGCCAAAGGCGTAGGCGGGCCTGATGTTTACAGCTGGGCGCTGATTGCGACCAAGAATGTAATCTCGGCCAGTTGCTGAGACGCCCCAAGAATGTCGCCGGTCTGGCCGCCGATCTTCCTCTTGGCCAAGAGGCCAAGGCCAAAAATGACGACCGCAGCGCAAATCGCAGGCAACAAAAACAGTGTTCCAGCCAGCAGCAGGCCGATCACGATTGCCAGACCTAACGACAGGGTGACGGTCATCTCATTTGGTGTGCCGACCGAATGGCTTAGGCCCGATTGCCGTGCATTGGGCAAGGCGGTCATGAGAACCGGCATCATGGCACGGGACAGCACGCAGGCGGTAAGGATTGCCCAGAACGCACCTTCGGACAAAAGCGCAGCAATCGCTGAGATGCGGATCAGTTGTGCACCGATCAGGGCCAGAACACCATACGTTCCGATATGGCTGTCCTTCATGATTTCCAGCCGGCGCTCGGGTGTGAATCCGCCCCAAAGCCCGTCAAACGTGTCGGCCAAACCGTCTTCATGCATGGCGCCCGTCGCCATGATCAGGGCCCCAACAACCAGAACAGCGGAAACGAATGAGGACACGGACAGCGCTAGCAAGACCCAACCCACCGCACAAGCCAGCCCGCCGACGACAAATCCGACCACTGGAAAAGCCCAGACCGCATGAGCCTGCCGGGCAAAGACATGGTCGGGCAGGCGGGGCAAGGGCAGGCGCGTCAGAAGAACCAGCGCCAGCGGGATGTCCCACGCAGAAACTGGATTGGTGTCGTTTTTATGCACCTTCGCGCCTTTCAGGGTCTTGTTGGTCTCTCAGCTTCGGTTAAACACGCAGGACCACTCTGATGCAATGAGGCTTTGATGCTGCCCGAACTGAATGAATTGAACACGTTCCGCGATGCGTTGATCAACGCGCCTGGTCCAGACACAGCGGCCGAAGACGGCGCCGCCGCGCGCAATGGCCAGCTGACCAAACCTCCGGGTGCGTTGGGGCGGCTTGAGGATCTGGCGATCTGGTACGCGTCCTGGCGCGGCGATGCGCGTCCTCAGATCGAACAGCCTCAAGTCATTGTGTTTGCAGGCAATCACGGGGTCACGGCGCAAGGCGTGTCGGCCTTTCCGCCTGAAGTGACCGTGCAGATGGTTATGAATTTCGAACATGGCGGGGCTGCGATCAATCAACTGGCCAAGGCGGCCGGGGCAAAGATGGATGTCCATGCGCTGGACTTAGAGCGCCCGACCGCAGATTTTACACAAGGCCCGGCCATGAGCGAGGTCGAACTTCTGAGCGCGCTGAAAACCGGTTGGAACGCGGTCGACCCACAAGCCGACCTGCTGGTGGTCGGTGAGATGGGGATCGGCAACACCACCCCCGCTGCGGCCATCGCCTGCGCGCTATTCGGTGGAGAGGCTGCCGATTGGACCGGACGCGGCACCGGTGTCGACGATGCGGGTCTTGCCAACAAAACCCGCGTTGTGGCCGAAGGCGTTGCGCGCCACGCCACCGACGATGGGCTGGAGGTTCTGCGCTGTCTCGGTGGACGTGAGATTGCCGCGATGGCCGGTGCGATTGCTGCCGCCCGCGTATTGCGCATCCCTGTCATTCTGGACGGGTTTATCTGCACTTCCGCAGCTGCCTGTCTCGCGCGTGTATCTGTCGCGGCGTTAGACCATGCGGTCGCAGGCCATCAAAGTGCCGAGGGTGCGCATGGGGCGATGCTTTCGAAACTGGGCAAAGAGCCGTTGCTGAACCTTGGCCTGCGACTGGGCGAGGGGTCTGGCGGGGCGCTGGCCATCAATATCCTCAAAAGCGCCGTGGCTTGCCATTCCGGCATGGCCACCTTTGCCGAGGCTGGCGTGTCAGACGGATGACCTGATCGCCTGTTCGGGCTGCACCCGATCAGGCAGATTTCTGGGCGTGTTCCTCGGCCAGTTCCAGAAGCGCGGTCTCCAGGTCTTTCTCCAAAGACTGCGCCCGCTCGATGTATTTCTTGTTCTCTGCGGTGGGCATGCCGGGTACCCACAGCTCGGCCAGTTCGCGTACCGATGCCCGGTCGTGATGGTAGAAGGTCTGTTCGGCCTGCGCGGCTTCGTATTCGCTGAGCCCGATATTTTCCAATACGTACCGACCGGCGCGTAAGGAGCTGTCGAACATTTCACGCACGATGTCGTTGGCCCCTGCCTGGTACAGCTCGTACACATGGGTCCGGTCATGGGCGCGGGCGATGATGTGCAGGTCCGGGCGTTGGCGGCGGGCAAATCCGACCAGTCGCGTCACCGTCTTTCGATCATCCATTGCCGCAACCAGAACTGACGCCTTATCCAGCCCCGCTGCGCGCAAAAGCTCGGGCCGGGTTGGGTCACCCAGAAAGCCTTTGACGCCGAAACGGCGCATCAGCTGGATCGTCTCGATATCATGGTCCAGAACGATGGTCTTGAACCCGCTGGCCACCACAAGGCGATTGACGATCTGACCGAACCGTCCAATGCCGGCGATGATCACCGGTCCTTTTTCGTCGATCTCATCCGGCTCCATCGTGGTTGTCGTCTCGCCCAGCTTCCGCGAAAGCAGGTCGTAGATGATGAACAAAAGCGGCGTAATCAGCATCGTCAACGCGATGATCATAAGCAGTTTTTGCGCCAGGTCCTGAGGGATCACATTCTGTTGCCGTGAAAAGGCCAGAAGGACAAAACCGAACTCACCCGCTTGTGCCAAACCAAGGGTGAACAACCAGTGATCACGGCCCTTCAGCTTGAAGGCTTTGCCTACAATATAGAGGATGACACCCTTGGCGAAGATCACCAGCAGGGCAAGACCGATCAGGTCAAACGGATCGTTGAAGAAATACCCAACGTCGATCCCGGCCCCAACCGTGATGAAGAAAAGGCCTAGAAAAAGGCCTTTGAAGGGCTCAAGGTCGCTTTCCATCTCATGCCGGAATTCCGAGCTGGCCAGCACAACACCCGCCAGAAATGCGCCCAGAGCGGGTGACAGGCCAACCAGTGTCATCAGGAAGGAAATGCCAACCACGATCATCAGGGCCAATGCGGTGTACATCTCGCGCAGGCGCGAGGCGTGGATAAAGCGGAACAGAGGGCGGGTCAGGTAGACACCTGCCAGAATAACAAAGGCAATGGCTCCGATTGTCACCAATGTGACGGCCCAACCAGGTAATCCCTCAACCAAGGACAGGCTGTGATGCGCATCATGCAAATGCTCTGCGGCGCTGCGGTCAATTGACCCGTCGGCCTCGATATGAGGGATGGCGGGCAGGGCCAGCAAGGGCAACATCGCCAGAATCGGGATGACGGCGATGTCTTGTGTCAACAGGACTGAAAAGGTCGCGCGCCCGCCATTGGTTTGCATCAGCCCCTTTTCAGACAGGGTTTGCAGTACAATTGCGGTTGAAGACAGGCATAGGGTCAGGCCAACGGCGAGCGCCACGGTCCAGGGGTGGCCGGCATAAATCGCCACGCCCGCAATCACTGCGGTGGACAATAGAACCTGCAAACCGCCCAGTCCCAACAATCTGTCCCGCATATCCCAAAGGGCGCGCGGTTCCAGCTCCAACCCGATCAGGAACAGCATCATGACCACGCCGAACTCAGCCACGTGCTGTAGATCTTCGGTTTCAGCCCCAACAAGGCCTAGAACCGGACCGATGATAAGACCGGCGGCCAGATATCCCAGAACCGATCCCAATCCCAGGCGCGCCGATAACGGAACGGCAATCACCGCAGCGGCGAGATATATAGATGCCTGATATAGGAAATCGTCCATTTGTGTCCTCGTTGCCTGCTCAGGTCGGCAGGGGGGCGTCGCGTTTCAATTGGTCCATCACGATCTGGCTTTGAACCCGTGCAACCGCAGGATGCGGCAGGATCACCTGATGAAGCAAGCTGTTGAGCGCAGATAGATCGTCGCAATAGACATGCAACAGGTAATCTGCCTCTCCGGTCATCGTCCAGGCGCTGGTGATTTCGGGACGGGCATCCACCAAACGGGCAAAGCTGGCCGATTGATCCGGCCCATGCGTGCCGAGGTGAACCTGAACAAAACCCTGGACTTGCAGGCCCAGTTTCAACGGATCCAGCCGTGCGGTATAGCCGGTGATGTACCCTTCGGCCTCCAGCCGTTGGCGGCGGCGACCGGCCTGACTTGCAGACAGGTTAAGTACTTCGCCCAGTTGTTGGGCGGTCAGATGCGCATCGCGCTGGAGCGCGGCCAACAATCCGATATCGATATGATCCAGTGCTTGCGGCATTTCACCGTATTATTTCCAAATCGCGCGTGTTTTGCGCGTGTGAACATAGTTTATCTGAAAACAATGCGCAGAAACAGCGTTGTTTAAGACATATCTTGGAATCAGCAAAGAAATTCCTGTTTTCAAAGGAGACGCGCCATGGGTCCTTTCCCGCATAACGCCCCGAAATCCATCATCAGCGCAGAGAACCCGGCTGGAACCGACGGGTTCGAGTTCGTCGAATTCGCTCATCCCAACCCGCAGGAATTGCGGGATCTGTTTGCGACCATGGGCTATGACCTTGTTGCCCGTCACAAGAAAAAACCCCTGATCGAGCTGTGGCAGCAAGGGGACGTGACTTATATCCTCAATGCTGATCCTGAGAGTTTTGCCGCAAAGTTTGTCGCCGAACACGGCCCCTGTGCGCCTGCAATGGGCTGGCGGGTTGTCGATGCGCAGCAGGCGTATGAGCATGCGGTTTCAAAAGGGGCCGAACCCTATGATGGCGCGGACAAAACCATGGATGTACCCGCGATCAAAGGGATTGGCGGGTCGCTGATCTACTTCATTGATCAGTATTACGACACATCGCCCTACAACCAGGAATTCGAATGGATCAAGGAATCCAAACCACGCGGTGATGGGTTCTACTACCTCGACCACCTGACCCATAACGTTTTTAAGGGCAATATGGACAAGTGGTTCAAGTTTTATGGCGACTTGTTCAACTTCCGCGAAATCCGGTTCTTTGATATTCAGGGCAAGTTCACGGGGCTTTATAGCCGCGCGTTGACCTCGCCTTGCGGCCGTATCCGTATCCCGATCAACGAAGATCGCGGCGAAACGGGTCAGATCGTCTCGTACCTCAAGAAGTACAAGGGCGAAGGTATCCAGCATATCGCGGTGGGCAGCGAGGATATCTATGCCTCGACCGACGCGATTGCCGAGAAGGGGCTAAAGTTCATGCCAGGCCCGAACCAATCCTACTATGATATGTCAAAGGACCGCGTGAAAGATCATGACGAGCCGCTGGATCGGATGATTAAGCACGGCATCCTGATCGACGGCGAAGGCGTGGTGGATGGCGGTGAGACGCGGATTCTGCTGCAAATCTTTTCGAAAACCGTGATCGGCCCTATCTTTTTCGAGTTCATTCAGCGCAAGGGCGATGATGGGTTCGGAGAGGGAAATTTTCAGGCCTTGTTCGAGTCCATCGAGCGCGAGCAAATCGAAAGCGGCGAGATTTCAGCGGCTTAATCCGCTTCGAACACAAGCTTAGTCCAAGTCACTCCGGCATGCCTGTTTCCCTCTTGAAGGGAAGCGTGGCCGGAGCGATGAAGAACCTTTAGCCCGGCGTGCTGCGCGACGGTCACTAGATCGTCGGCGCAGATTGGAAACCCCGGTCTGTCCACAGGGCAGGGGCCGTGGCGCAGTGACAGGATCAGGCGGCCTGATGGTTTCAGCCGTGTAGCCAGTGCTTCAATAGCGGTTTTCTGATCCTGCGGATTTAGATGATGCAGCACTCCGATTGCCAGGGCTGCGTCAAAGCTGGTTTGGTCTTTGGGTAAGTTGGTCAAATTTGGCAGACTTGCATCAAACCACTCTATCTCGAGGTGGCGATAGCTGGTCTGAGCGTGATCTCGGAATCGGGCGACGGGTTCAACGGCCGTGACAAGAAACCCATGTTCAACCAGCCAGGCAGCCAACGCACCAGGACCCGCACCCACATCCAAAACATGCGCATCAGGGCCGGGCAGAAAATTGACAAGAGGGCCCAGTACGGCCTCCTGCGACAGGTTCTCGTAAGACGAAATTAACTGAAGAGCAGAGTGTTCGTACCCTTCAAAAACGCGCCTTTGATACGCAAAATGATCATCCACGCGGCATCTTGAGGGACACGTTGCGACCCTTCTTTTGATATAGCAACTCACTGTCGCTGATTGCGACGACCTTGCCGCCGTCGACCCGGTCACCCACCTTCAGTTTCTTGTATCTTCCGCTGGGCAAACGCACCAAGGCGCGCCGGTTGGCTGGTGTGCCGTAGACCCCGATCAGGTTCAGGCGGCGCAGGTTGATCGCGTTGTCGATGGTCGCTTGCCGCGCCACCGATGCGGTCGTGGGGATCTTGGGGGCAACGGTTTTGGGCTCGAAGGTTTCGGCCCCACCACTGTTCTGATCCAGCCCGGCGGTTGATCCCAGATTCGTCGCCGGTGCGGCCGCCGCAGTCCGAACCAGCCCTGCAGGGCGTGCCTTGGGACGCGGAACAAGTACGACGGCCAAGGCAGTCGGGGTGTCATCCACCTCGGGGCTGGCTTGTAGCGAAGCGGGGCGTTGCTTGGGCCGCAACACAGACAGTTCTTGTAACGATCTGCCGCCCAGTTGCTGACGTTCGAATTGATCTTGCAGGTTCTCAGGGCGGGGCTTGGGCCGTATTCCGGCCAAGCGCGAGGTTGTTTCCTCGACCACCGGTTCTTGTTCGAACCGCAAAGGTACTGCTGGCGGCACAGACGAGGGGCGGCCGAGATAGACCAGCACGCCATCAGGGTTCAGCGTGCCTTCGGGCGTTGGGGTGACCAGCCCGCGCTCATCCAGATCAAACCCGGGGATGGAGGCGCGCGCCAGAGCGGGCAGATCAAAGGGCTGATCTGTTTCAAAACTCGCTGACGGTGCCAGGGCCACCGCGTCGTTGGAAAAATCGGATTTGCCAACCGAAGCCAAATACAGATCGTCCGGTTCAACGGCAACTGGTTCTTCGGGCTGTGCTGGGGCGGTCTCAACAACACCTGTGGCGATTTCAGATTGCGGAGCCGTCTCGGTTTCCTGTGCAACGTCCTCGACCGGCGTGGGTTCTACCTTCAACGCCTCAAGGATCGCCGCATCGGTCGCAGACAAGGCGGGTTGATCTTCGGCTGTCGCCTCGGGTGCGGGCTCTACAGTCGCCACCTGATCGTCTTCAAGCGCGGATTCTATCGTAGGTTCGGTATTTTCTGCCTCAGGCACTTCCGGCAGGATGTCTACCGCCAGATCAGCGGCCATTTCAGCCTCAGGGGATGTGGTTTCAGGTTCCAAGTCTCCCTCGGCCACAATCTCCTCTTCCGGCGATCCGATAAGGTACCACGCGCCAATCACAAGGGCCAACAAACCCGTCGCTGCGACCGCAGGCAGGGCAAATTTGTTGAGACTCGCGCCGCTGCTTGCTGAGTCACTTTGCGATGGAGCAGGAGCGCGAAACGCGTCCGGGGCGGCGGTTTCCGCTATGGCGTGAACCTTGGGGGTTGACGGATCGGCGTCTGCCTTAGGTGCCGGTACTGCGGGGGCAGGCTTAGCCTCTGGTGCAGCAACCGGAGTGGCTGTAAGCGGCTTCGCATCCAGTTCAAACACCGGCACGCCGGGGAACTCATCTTCACTCGGCTCAGCGGTATAAGCGACAGGCACGAATCCATGCTCGGTGGTAAAGCTATGCGCTTCGTTCAAGGTCTGGTGTGCCACTGCCGCCCCATAGACCAGACCGTCTTTGGTGATCGAGGCAAAACTCAGTTCATCGCGCTCATATGGTGTGGCATCGACCAACGCGTCCTGCACCATTTGCGCGTTTTCGTCAGTAGACAGAACTTCCGATGGAATCGTGAGATAGCGGATTTGATCCGCTGGGATAACCACATTGCAACTCAGGTCGTTTTCCAGTGCAAAACCCTGATCTCGCAGCGCCTGTATCTGCCCGTTCAGGTCATCTGTATCCAGCGATACAGTGCCGATCTCGTACCACTCACCTTCGGACAGATGGTGCAACGAAATACCGGTTGCAGAAAAAGATAGCGTAAAGGCGGGTTTCATATTCCCGGAGAACCATAACTATATCATCAGCGCAAACGATCACACGCTCGCAGAGTGACAGTAGAGCAGGAACCCGCCGAGGGAAAGAAAAACGCAACCTCTCCCCTTGTATGGCAAAGCCCTGCCAACCCATGTTGAACGGGAGTAATTTGGAGGGATGACCTTGAAGACATTCGCTTTTCTGACCGCCATGATGGCCGCAACTGCCGCTGGTATCGCCCATGCGGAAGAACGTCGCATTACCGTTGACGCGACTGGAACCGTGCAAGTTGCACCTGATATGGCGACGATCACACTGGGTGTGACCAATCAGAACGCTGAGGCGTCGGTTGCGATGAAAGCCACATCTGATGCGGTGGCGCAGGTGCTGTCCCGACTGACAGACATGGGGATCGAGGATCGGGATGTGCAAACACGCGACCTGTCGCTCTCACCAGTCTGGTCGAACCGCAATCAGCAGAACGGAGAGCCGCCCGAGATCACGGGCTTTGTCGCCTCGAACCGCGTGTTTGTTCGGGTGCGAGACCTGTCTCAGCTGGGGGAGATCATGGACGCGGTCATTCAGGACGGGGCGAATGATTTTGGCGGGCTGAGCTTTGGTCTGCAGGACACCAAACCTATCGAGGTTCAGGCACGCGCCAAAGCCGTGGGCGAAGCCACGTCAAAGGCCGAGCAACTGGCGCAAGCGGCCAATGTCACGCTGGGTCCGGTTCAGTCGATTTCCGAGCGCACCGGAGGGGTCCGGCCCATGGCAGAGATGCGCGCCTTTAGCGTCGCCGACACTGGTGGAGTGCCCGTAGCAGGCGGTGAGATCACGGTATCCGTCAGCGTTTCGATGGAGTTCGAGATTTCTGAGTAAGCTCAGTTGTCGGCGCGGGCCATCAGCGGCTGTCGTTGCTGGCCCGTCGCGTCGAAATTGTCAGGCGACAACCAAGCCTCGAATGCGCCCCGGATGCGGGGCCATTCACTGTCGAGAACGGAAAACCACGCCGTATCTCGGTTGCGCCTTTTGTAGTGGGTCGCTTGGCGGAAGATCCCTTCGAAGGTAAAACCTAGACGCCGTGCCGCCGCACAAGACGGTGCGTTTAGCGCATCGCATTTCCATTCGTAGCGTCGGTAGCCCAACTCATCGAAGACGCGTTTCATCATCAGATACATAACCTCGGTCGATTGCGGTGTGCGCTGCAACAGGGGTGAGAAATGGATATGCCCCACTTCGATCGCACCCGCTGCGGGCTCGATCCGCAGATATGAGGCCATACCGATCGGCACCTCCTCCGCATTCAGAACCGTATGGAACATCGGGTCTGCATCCATACAGGTGGCACGCGCCCAGGTTTCAAACGCCCGTTCCGTGTCAAACGGCCCATAGGGCAGGTAGGTCCAGTTCCGGTGATCGGCATCATTGGCAAACGCCCGGAACAATCCGGGCGCGTGCCTGTTCACATCAAGTGGCACGACCGAGCAATACTGGCCCTCCATCGGGGTATACGGTGGTGTGGGGCGAGGGAACTCGCCCTTGACCGGCCGTCCGATGGGTTGACCCAGCGTGTTGGTGTCGTGCCCGCTCATGGTTTATGCGCTGGCTTTGGCCAAAGCCTGATCCAGATCGGCGATCAGGTCGTTGGCATCCTCGATCCCGATGGAAACGCGCACAACGTTTGGACCGGCTCCTGCGGCCTCTTGCTGCTCGGGCGTCAACTGGCGGTGCGTGGTCGACGCCGAGTGGATGATCAGCGAGCGCGCATCGCCGAGGTTGGCAACGTGGCTGAAGATCTCTAAAGCGTTGACCAGTTTGATGCAGGCGTCATAGCCGCCTTTGACGGCAAAGGTGAACAACGCGCCAGCGCCGCGCGGATACTGAGCCTTGACCCGGTCGTGATAAGGCGACGAGGGCAGGCCCGCATAAGTCACGTAGTCGACCCGGTCATCCGCCTCGAGCCAGGCGGCGATCTTTTGGGCGTTTTCGACGTGGCGCTCCATCCGCAGCGACAGCGTCTCGATCCCCATCAGCGTGTAATGCGCTGCTTGCGGGTTCATGGTCATGCCCAGATCACGCAGACCAATGGCGATGCCGTGGAACGTGAAGGCCAGCGGGCCGAAGGTCTCATGGAATTTCAACCCGTGATACGCTTGCTCGGGCTGGCTGAGCGAGGGAAATTTGTCATTCGCCGACCAGTCGAACTTGCCCGAATCCACGATGCAGCCACCGGTGACCGTGCCATTGCCAGTCAGGTATTTGGTGGTCGAATGCACGACCAGAGTCGCGCCGTGTTCAATCGGGCGGCACAGGTAGGGCGTGGCCGAGGTGTTGTCGACGATCAGCGGAATGCCTGCCGCGTCCGCCACATCCGCCAGCGATCGGATATCGGTGACATAACCGCCGGGGTTGGCGATGGATTCGCAGAATACCGCGCGGGTGTTTTCGTCAATGGCGGCTTTCACGGCCTCCAGATCGTCGGTGTCGACGAATTTGGCCGACCAACCGAAGCGCTTGATCGTCTGGCTGAACTGCGTGACCGTGCCGCCATACAGGCGGGTCGAGGCCACCACGTTGCAACCCGGCCCCATCAGCGGGAACAGCGCCATGATCTGCGCCGCGTGACCCGAGGAGCAGCAGACCGCGCCAACGCCGCCCTCTAGCGTCGCAACACGTTCCTGCAACACAGCCACTGTGGGGTTGGTCAGGCGAGAATAGATGAAGCCCACTTCCTGCAGATTGAACAGGGCTGCCGCGTGATCGGCATCGCGGAACACATAGGCGGTAGTTTGATAGATCGGAGTCTGGCGCGCACCGGTTGCCGGGTCAGGGCGTGCGCCGGCGTGAATCTGTAGGGTGTCGAAACCATAGGTAGGGCCGTCGGACATCGTAAACTCTCCTGTCGAAATAGAACTTGCGAAATCTGTAGGACATTGCCCGCTGTCACACAACGCCGCTTTCAGCGCATCCAGAGGCCCTGTGCTTTGATCCTGTTGCGGATCACCTGTTCGCGGCTGGGTAGGGCGTTGCGATCAAACAGGTCCCGGATTTTCTGACCCTTGCCCTGAATCACAAGCTTTTTGATCGGATCATATTGCTTGAGAACCTTCTTGACCTTGTTCGGGGCCACGACGGTTTCCAGAACGTCGATCACACTATCGCTCTCGCGGGCATAAAGCAGCGGGAACAGGCGATAATGGCAACTGACTGAGCCATCCAGCAATCCGTCGGGCAGTGCATCGCGCCCTCCGCCAAAAGAGTGGATCACAAGGGGCAGAGCGGCCTGATCCAGCCAAGGATCAAGGTTCTGCCCGATCAATTCCGGGATGTGTTCATCCCGGATGGTGCGCGCATAGTCCAGAAACCGCTCGCCAAACTGACGCGGGCATTTGTAAAAGAAATAGCCTGCGTTGAAATACAGATACCGACGCCAATGTCCCTGCGGTTGGTCGGTGTCAATCGAGCCGTCGAAATCCAGATCAAAACGGCGATAAAGCGCAGACCAGATGCCCTCAAACCCTGGCCCGTAAAGCGTGGGCTTGGGCCATGTGCCTTCGACTTTTTGCGAGGCGCCGGGGCGGCCAAAATCAAACGGAACGTCGCCCAGATCGCCAGTGATCAGGGTATCTGTATCAAAGAAAACAAAGGGTTCGCCTTCGGGCAGGGCCAAAAGCGCTTCGATCTTGTTCCCGTTAGGATAGCTTTCGCCAAAGACATGATTGTCAAAAGGCAGGACTTCCGCATCAAGCTGATTCAGGGCCTTGAGTACGTCCTGATCTTGAATGGTCGGGTTCTGGTTCCAGCGCGGACCGGGTTTGGGTGTGGCGACGAACAGACGCCCTTTGAAGTCGGGCGCGGAATGGCGCAGCGAGGCGGCGAACAGGACCGCCTCATATTGCAGGCGGTTGTTCTGACCAATGATGACAATATTGAAGTCTTGCGAAGCTGCCCGCATCTGTGCCCGTCCTAAACATGCGTTGATCTCACGCATCTGAGATTGGGCTTACAGCAACCGGTGTAGGGCGTCAAAAGTCGTTTGTGGTGCGCGGGTTGTCCAATGCCAACCCGAGTTGCAGCACTTCAGCGTGTCAGCGCGGCCTAGTTTATTGCCAAAAACCTGCGAAAACGCCGATATTTCGAACGAAATCTCGTGCATTTTCAAAATTTTGACCAATTGATAAATTTTACCAATTGATAAAATTTCGATTTGTGGCAAGCTGAGGTCACAACAAACATATCTACAGGGAGTAGAGCGATGGCACAGGGCCAGATGGCACCCGGGATCGTTTCCGGGCGGCTTTCCAGCGATGAACTGACATCGAATTTTACGGATCTGCATCCGCCTTTGGCCCCGCATGAGGCCGCCGTGGCCGCAGATCGCTGCTATTTCTGTTACGACGCGCCATGCGTGACGGCCTGTCCGACGGATATCGATATTCCGTTGTTCATCCGCCAGATACAGGCGGGTCAGCCGCAATCGGCGGGAAAGACCATTCTGGACCAGAATATCCTGGGTGGCATGTGTGCTCGGGTCTGTCCGACCGAAACCTTGTGCGAAGAGGCCTGCGTGCGCGAAGCCGCCGAAGGCAAACCAGTTGAGATCGGGCGGCTTCAGCGTTTCGCAACCGATGATGTGATGGCCTCTGGCGAACATCCTTTTGAACGCGCTGCGGCGACCGGCAAAACTGTGGCCGTTGTTGGCGCAGGACCAGCGGGTCTCGCTTGCGCCCATCGGCTGGCCATGCTGGGCCATGATGTGGTGATTCACGAAGGCAAGCCCAAGCCGGGTGGTCTGAACGAGTATGGAATCGCGGCCTATAAATCGACCAATGACTTTGCACAGGCCGAGGTGGACTGGCTGCTGAAAATCGGCGGTATCGCTATCGAAACCGGTTCTTTGCTGGGCGAGGGCCTCTCTCTGGAGGGGCTGATTGAAAATTACGATGCCGTTTTTCTGTCTATTGGCCTGGCTGGTGTGAATGCGCTGCGGGCACAGGGTGTGGAAAAGGACGGCGTGCGCCCGGCAGTCGATTTTATCTCTGACGTGCGGCAAGCTTCGGATCTTGCTGATCTGCCGGTCGGTCGGAATGTGGTTGTGATCGGCGGCGGCATGACGGCTGTTGATGCGGCGGTGAAGTCAAAGCTGCTAGGGGCCGAGCAGGTCACGATCGCCTATCGTCGTGGGCGCGACGCGATGGGGGCCAGCCGGTACGAGCAGGACCTTGCGGCCTCGCACGGCGTGCGGATTATGACCAATGTTCAGCCTGTCGCGGTGCATGGCAACGGTGCCGCAGTCGAGATCGAGCTTGAATACACTTCGAACCAAAACGGTCAGTTGACCGGAACCGGTGAGACGGTTCGGCTACCCGCGGACCAGGTTCTGAAAGCCATTGGTCAGACGCTGGATGGCGCGCCCGAAGGGCTGGAACTGGACGGCAACAAGATCGCTGTCAGCGGGGCTGGGCGTACTTCCATCTCCGGTGTCTGGGCTGGTGGAGATTGTGCGGCCGGGGGCGAAGACCTGACCGTGACCGCCGTGGCCGAAGGCCGGGATGCGGCGATGGACATCCACGCGAGCCTGGTTTCGTGATAGGGTGAGGCTTTCAAGCCAACCTATTCGCTGAGGTATCGTTATGTCCCAGATCGAAGACGCAGTTGCCAAACATTATACCACCGGTGCCCTGACGGACCGCGTGCGCGACGCGCTGAAAGCCAGCGGCGTGGACCCGGATGCGGCCACGGTCGCCGATCTGAAAGCTGGTGACGAGTTCCACACGGGCGGCGTTCTGGCCACCGATCACCTGTTTGACCAATTGTCTTTGACCCATGCGACGCGGGTGCTGGATGTGGGCTGCGGGATTGGTGGAACATCGCGCTATATCGTGGATCGCTATGACTCGACTGTGACGGGGGTCGACCTGACACCCGAATTTGTCGAAACGGCAAAGGCTCTCAGCGAGATCGTGGGGCATTCCGACAAGGTCGCGTTCCACGTCGGCAGCGCTTTGGACATGCCAGTGCCGGATGCGGGGTTCGATCTGGCAGTTATGTTGCATGTTGGTATGAACATCGAAGACAAGGCCGGGTTGTTCGCTGAGGTTGCGCGTGCTTTGGCGACAGGTGGGCAGTTTGCTCTGTTCGACGTGATGGCCGGTGAAACAGACGAACCTCTGGCGTTCCCTTTGCCCTGGTCAAGCGTTGCTGAGACATCCTTTGTAGACGCGCCCGAGCTCTACAAGGACGCAGCCGCATCGGCGGGGCTTGAATTGGTGACCGAGACGGATCGTACCGAATTCGCCATCAAGTTCTTCGAGGAAGTCTTTGCAAAGATTTCCGAATCCGGCCCCGCGCCGTTGGGCATCCACCTGATGATGGGCGAGACGGCGCCTGAGAAGTTTCAAAACTACGTTGCAAACCTGCATGCCGGGCGGATTCGCCCGACCGAGATGATTTTCAAGAAAACCGGCTGAGGAGCCGGAAAGGAGTACCCATGGCTGACCTGACGACAGACTTTCTGGGCATTTCCAGCCCCAACCCCTACTGGCTGGCCTCGGCCCCGCCGACCGACAAGGAATACAACGTCCGCCGCGCCTTTGAGGCCGGATGGGGCGGCGTGGTCTGGAAAACACTGGGGGCCGAGGGCCCTCCGGTCGTGAATGTGAACGGGCCGCGTTACGGTGCGATATATGGCGCAGATCGGCGGTTGCTGGGCCTGAACAATATCGAACTGATCACCGACCGACCGCTTGAGGTGAACCTTGAGGAAATGGCGCGGGTCAAGGCGGACTACCCGGACCGGGCGTTGATCGCCTCAATCATGGTGCCGTGTGAGGAGGGCGCGTGGAAAGCCATCCTGCCCCGCGTGGCTGAGACCGGCGCGGACGGGATCGAGCTGAACTTTGGCTGTCCGCACGGGATGAGCGAGCGGGGCATGGGCGCAGCCGTCGGTCAGGTACCGGAATACATCGAAATGGTCACTCGCTGGTGCAAGATGTACTACGACCGCCCAGTGATCGTGAAGCTGACGCCGAACATCACTGATATCCGCAAACCTGCAGCAGCGGCCAAGAATGGCGGCGCGGATGCGGTGTCGCTGATCAACACGATCAACTCGATCACCAGCGTCAATCTGGATACGTTCAGCCCCGAACCTTCGATTGATGGCAAGGGCAGCCATGGCGGGTATTGCGGTCCGGCGGTGAAGCCGATTGCGCTGTCCATGGTTTCGGAAATCGCGCGAGATGCGGAAACGCATGGTCTGCCCATTTCAGGTATCGGTGGCGTTACCACATGGCGTGATGCGGCAGAGTTCATTTCGCTGGGTTGCGGCAACGTACAGGTCTGCACAGCGGCCATGACTTATGGTTTCAAGATCATCGATGAACTGACGGCGGGTCTGTCCAAATGGATGGACGAGAAGGGGTATTCCACAGTCTCAGAAGTTGTTGGTCGCGCGGTCCCCAACGTAACCGATTGGCAGTATCTGAACCTGAACTACATCGCCAAGGCCAAGATTGATCAGGACCAGTGCATCAAATGCGGTCGCTGTTATGCCGCCTGTGAAGACACCAGCCACCAGGCCATCGCCATGTCGCCGGACCGGGTGTTCGAGGTGATCGACGAAGAATGCGTAGCCTGTAATCTCTGTGTCGATGTCTGCCCGGTCGAGGGCTGTATTTCGATGGAGCCGATGGCAGCAGGAGAGGTTGACCCACGTACCGGGCGCGAGGTTCAGCCGGACTATGCAAACTGGACAACGCATCCCAACAATCCGATGGCCAAGGCCGCGGAATGAACAGGTTTGCGCAGATCTTTGAGGGGCCGTTGGTGCGGTCCCTTAGTTCAAGGTGTCAAAAGCTTGCGATACAGGGTGTCGACAAACGTTTCTGCGCCTTCGAACGGGTCCTCATCCCCCAGGATCGCGCGGACCTGAACTTCGAAATCTGCATAGTGCTGGGTCAGGGCCCAGATCGAAAACATCAGGTGATAGGGGTGCACCCGTGCGATTTTGTCCTGATCCATCCATTTGGTCAGAAGCGCGGTTTTCTCATCGACCAATGCTTTGAGGTCTTGCGACAAAGCCTCGTGAATGCGCGGTGCGCCCTGAACCAACTCGTTGGCAAACAGGCGGCTTTCTCGTGGTAGCTCCTGACTCATCTGCAGCTTTCGGCGAATATAGGACAGAAGCTCCTCAAGCGGATCACCGTTTTCGTCCAGATCGTGCAGCGGCGCCAGCCAGGTTTCCAGCAGGCCAGACAGAAGCTCCGTATGGATCGCTTCTTTTGACGGGAAGTAGTACAGTAAATTCGGCTTGCTCAATCCGGACTCAGCCGCGATCTGATCAACAGTCGAGCCGCGAAACCCATGCGACGAAAACACGTTCAATGCGGCCTCTAGAATCGCAGCGCGGTTCTTTTTCTGAATACGGGTTGGGGCGTGGTCGCTGGGCATCTGTTTGGACTGTCTCTTTTTTCGTCAAGTACGCATGGACTAGGCCAAAAAGTTTGGTGGTGCACCGCAATTTCTTGACTGATGTCGAACCCGTGATAGCGTGAGTTTGACCAGATGGTCAAATCAAGACAGCAATAGCGAGCAAATCGCAAGCAACAGGGAAAGTGACTATGGCAGCTCCGGCGCAGAATCTCAGGATCAACGGCGACAGGTTGTGGGACAGCCTGATGGAGATGGCCAAGATCGGGCCCGGTGTTGCAGGTGGTAATAACCGCCAGACACTGACGGATGAAGATGCGGAAGGGCGCGCGCTGTTCCAAAGCTGGTGCGAGGAAGCGGGCTGTTCCGTGGGACTGGACCAGATGGGCAACATGTTTGCGATGCGCGAGGGTACTGACCCAGAGGCTCTGCCAGTTTATGTGGGTTCGCATCTCGATACTCAGCCGACAGGTGGCAAGTATGACGGCGTGCTGGGTGTGCTGGGTGGGCTAGAGATCATTCGCACGTTGAATGATCTGGGCATCAAGACCAAGCATCCGATCATTGCAACGAACTGGACCAATGAAGAAGGAACGCGCTATGCGCCGGCCATGCTGTCCTCGGGCGTGTTTGCGGGGATGCACACGCAGGATTGGGCCTATGACCGCGAGGATGCCGAGGGCAAAAAATTCGGCGATGAATTGCAGCGGATCGGCTGGCGCGGTGAGGAGGAGGTCGGCGCCCGCAAGATGCATGCCTTCTTTGAACTGCATATCGAACAGGGTCCGATCCTGGAGGCCGAGGGTAAGGATATCGGCGTCGTCACCCACGGTCAGGGGCTGAGTTGGACTCAGATTACAGTGACTGGCAAAGATGCTCATACCGGTTCGACCCCGATGCCAATGCGCAAGAACGCAGGGCTGGCCATGGCGCGTATTCTGGAAAAAGTGGATGAGATTGCCTGGTCGCATTCACCGCACGCCGTTGGGGCCGCGGGGCATATTGATGTCTATCCGAATTCCCGCAATGTGATCCCGGGTAAGGTGGTGTTCACGGTCGATTTCCGCTCGCCTGAGTTGGAGGTGATCACTGATATGGAAAATCGTCTGCGTGTGGCGGCCGAGGATATCGTAAACGAAATGGGCCTGCAGATTGAATTCGAAAAGGTCGGTGGATTCGATCCGGTCAAATTCGATGAGGGCTGTGTGGCCGCCGTGCGCGACGCGGCAGAGCGGCTGGGGTATTCCCATACAGATATCATCTCGGGGGCCGGGCATGATGCCTGCTGGATCAATCGGGTCGCGCCGACCGCGATGGTGATGTGCCCCTGCGTAGATGGCCTGAGCCACAACGAGGCTGAAGAGATCAGCAAAGATTGGGCGGCTGCCGGGGCGGATGTTTTGCTGCATGCGGTCGTGGAGACGGCGGAGATCGTGGAATAGGGGGCGCTGCCCCCGTCGCGGCAGGCCGCGACTCCCCCGGGATATTTTTAGCCAGATGAAGCAAGCGGCGCAGACCGCAACAGGGAGTTTGAAATGAGTACTGTCATCAAGAACGGGACCATCGTAACCGCCGATCTGACCTATAAGGCGGATGTGAAAGTTGAGGGCGGTGTGATCACCGAGATTGGGCCGGACCTGCGCGGCGACAAAGAGTTGGACGCCTCGGGTTGCTACGTGATGCCAGGTGGGATCGACCCGCACACGCATCTTGAGATGCCGTTTATGGGGACCTATTCCAGCGACGATTTCGAAAGCGGCACGCGCGCGGCTTTGGCTGGTGGCACCACGATGGTGGTGGATTTCGCACTTCCCAATCCGGGTGAGAGCTTGCTGGATGCGCTCAAGCGTTGGGACAATAAATCGACGCGGGCGAATTGTGACTACTCGTTCCACATGGCGGTGACTTGGTGGGGAGAGCAGGTGTTTGACGACATCAAGACGGTGATCGAGACGCGTGGCATCAATACATTCAAGCATTTCATGGCCTATAAAGGCGCGTTGATGGTGAATGATGATGAGTTGTTTGCCTCGTTCAAACGTTTGGCCGAGTTAGGTGGTACCGCGATGGTGCATGCGGAGAACGGTGACGTGGTGGCCGAGCTGAGCGCAAAGCTGCTGGCCGAGGGCAATACCGGCCCCGAGGCACACGCCTATTCCCGTCCGCCGCAGGTGGAAGGTGAGGCGACCAACCGCGCGATAATGATTGCCGACATGGCGGGCGTGCCTTTGTACGTGGTGCATACCTCGTGCGAAGAGGCGCATGAGGCTATTCGGCGTGCGAAGATGCAGGGCAAGCGGGTGTGGGGGGAACCTTTGATCCAGCACCTGACCTTGGATGAGAGCGAGTATTTCCACCACGACTGGGAACATGCAGCGCGGCGGGTCATGAGCCCTCCGTTCCGGAACAAGCAGCATCAAGATAGTCTGTGGAACGGTCTGCAATCGGGCACTCTGAGTGTCGTGGCCACGGATCATTGCGCCTTTACGACCGAACAAAAACGCTACGGCGTGGGGGATTTCACCAAAATCCCGAACGGGACCGGAGGGCTGGAGGATCGGATGCCGATGCTCTGGACCCATGGGGTGAATACCGGGCGTTTGACTATGAATGAGTTCGTAGCTGTTACATCAACAAATATCGCCAAGATATTGAATTGCTATCCAAAAAAAGGTGCGGTTCTGGTCGACGCAGATGCAGATCTGGTGGTTTGGGATCCCGACAAGGCCAAGGTGATCTCGGCCGAGACGCAACAATCTTCGATTGATTACAACGTGTTTGAAGGCAAGGAAGTGCGTGGATTGCCGCGATTCACGCTGACCCGTGGTGCGGTTGCTGTGCATGATGGGGAAATCCAGACGCAAGAAGGGCACGGAAAGTTCGTCTCGCGCGAAGCCAATACACATGTGAACAAAGCGCTGAGCACTTGGAAAGAGCTGACAGCACCGCGACCCATTGAGCGGAAGGGTATTCCGGCGTCTGGTGTGTGATCTGTATGAGCCGTTCGGTGGCGGCTCAAATTCAATCTTTTCAAGGCGATGGAATGACTACTGAAAGTAAGACCCAGCCCGTGATCGAGGCAAGGCAACTCGACCTGACCTTTCAGACGAATGATGGCCCGATCCATGCCCTCAAAGATGTGAATCTGACCATCGATAAGGGTGATTTTGTCAGCTTCATTGGCCCGTCTGGCTGCGGTAAAACCACATTCCTCCGCTGTATCGCGGCGTTGGAAACACCGACCGGCGGAACGTTGAGCGTGAACGGAATGACCCCGGATGAAGCGCGGCGCAAGCGCGCTTACGGGTATGTGTTTCAGGCTGCCGGCTTGTACCCGTGGCGGACGATTGCCAAAAACATCAAACTGCCGCTTGAGATCATGGGATACTCAGCCGCAGAACAGGATGAGCGCGTTAAGAAGGTCTTGGAGCTGGTTGATCTGGAAGGGTTTGGTGGGAAGTTTCCGTGGCAGCTATCCGGTGGGATGCAACAACGTGCCAGTATCGCGCGCGCCTTGGCTTTTGACGCCGATATCCTGCTGATGGACGAACCGTTCGGGGCGCTGGATGAGATTGTGCGGGACCACCTGAACGAACAGCTTCTGGCGCTTTGGGCACGGACCGAGAAGACAATCGGGTTCGTTACCCACTCGATCCCTGAGGCCGTATATCTTAGCACCAAGATCGTCGTTATGAGCCCTCGGCCCGGGCGGATCACGGATGTGATTGACAGCCCGTTGCCCAAGGAACGGCCGTTGGACATTCGCGATACGCCGGAATTCATCGAGGTCGCGCACCGGGTACGTGACGGGCTGCGGGCAGGGCATTCCTATGATGATTGACACTGTCCAGATCAGGCGCGCAAGGCCCGCGGATGTGGAAGCATGCGCCCGCGTGGTTCACGACTGGGCCAGCCAGACCGAGTGGATGCCCGAGGAATTATCGGTGGATCAATTGGCAGGAATGATTGGTGAGGCGTTTGACGCGCGTGAGATCTGGGTCGCTGGTGAACCGGTGGATTGCTACATGTCTGTCGACCCAAAAGAGCAGAAGATCGGTGCGCTCTATTGCAGCCGAACCGGGCAAGGAATTGGCAAACACTTTGTCGACAAGGCTAAGGAAGGGCGGGATTTTCTTTGGTTGACCACGCATACGCTCAACACAGCGGCGCAAAGGTTCTACTGGCGTGAGGGGTTCAAAGTAACAGCTGAGGAGCCCCCGGTGCCCCCGGACACGGTTCCGGTGTTCCGGATGGAGTGGCGCGCATGAAGCAGGCTCTTGCAGTGATAACGGTTCTGTTGGCCATTGTCGTGCTTTGGTGTTTGGCCGTGGCACCGATGAATATCCGCGTATCGCTGGATCAGGCGGAACGCGCCGGGGAAACAGTGACACCCGAGCTATCACGGGATCGCCAGCAGGTGTCGGCCTGGGTTTTGATGGCGCAGAACCCTTCGCATGTCTCGCGGGGTTATGAATTGGATCGACCGCGCCTGCCAACCCCGGTCCAAGTTGGCCAGGAGCTTTGGAAAACCACCGGTGAAATGGCGATGCGCGGGCGAGCCATGTCCAAGCGATCGCTCATCTACCACGGATGGATCACCCTTCAATCGACGCTTTGGGGTTTTGTTCTGGGCACGGCTGTCGGCATTCTCGGGGCCGTCGCTATTGTCTATTCCCGCGTTGTGGACATGAGCCTGATGCCTTGGGCCATTATCAGCCAGACAGTCCCGATTGTGGCTTTGGCGCCGATGATCATTGTCCTAAGCTCGCAACTTGGGATCGAAGGGCGCGGTGTTCCGAAGGCCATCATCTCGGCCTATCTGTGTTACTTCCCGGTTCTGGTGGGGATGGTCAAAGGGTTGCGGTCGCCAGCTGCTTCGCAATTGGATTTGCTGAGAACCTACAACGCGAACGGTCTGCAGGCATTTCTGAAACTGCGTCTGCCGTCCTCGGTGCCCTATCTGTTCACCTCGCTGAAAGTGGGTATCGCGGCTGCTTTGGTTGGAACGATTGTGGGTGAACTTCCGACAGGCGCAATCTCGGGTCTGGGTGCGCGGATATTGATCGGGGATCAGTTTGGCACGCCGCTTGCCATCTGGGCAGCGCTGTTCGCGGCGGCTATTCTAGCGGGCATACTCGTGACCTTGCTGGATGTGCTGCAAAGGGTGACCCTGAAGCGCATGGGGATGAGCATATGAGCTGGTTGATCTTTGCGCTGATTTTCTGGGCCGGAGCCTGGTGGCTGAATGCATGGTTGGCGCGGTCGATCTATTGCGATTCCAAGGGCGTTCGGGTCTTTGTGCCTGTGCTGTTTGGTGTCACACTGCTGATCTTGTGGGAAGGTCTGGTGCGCGGGCTGAACGTCTCACCCGTGATCCTGCCGCCGCCGTCTATGGTGGCGCAGACCTTTGCGAACTCGACCGATATTCTGTGGCAGGACTTTACCCAGACCGTCTTCAAGGGTGCTTTCACCGGGTTTGCCATCGGAAGTACCGCAGCTTTTCTGACCGCTATCCTTATCGACCGGTCGGTGTTTCTGACACGCGGGTTGCTGCCCATCGGGAATTTTGTCGCGGCTCTGCCCATCGTGGGGATTGCGCCCATTCTGGTCAGCTGGTTCGGGTTCGACTGGCAATCCAAAGCGGCCGTGGTCGTCGTAATGGTGTTCTTTCCGATCCTTGTGAACACGGTACAGGGCCTGCGCGAGGCGGACTCCATGCAGCGTGATCTGATGCGCACCTATGCGGCCAGTTATATGCAGACCCTGATCAAGCTGCGTCTGCCTGCGGCGATGCCGTTCATTTTCAACGGGCTCAAGATTGCTACAACACTGGCGCTGATCGGGGCGATTGTCGCCGAATACTTCGGATCGCCCACGCGCGGCATGGGCTTTCGGATTTCGACCGGGGTGGGCAGCCTGTCGATCGATCTGGTCTGGGCCGAGATTGCAGTGGCGGCCATGGCGGGTACGGTGTTCTATACATTGGTGGCAGGTATCGAAAAGGTGGTGACCTTCTGGCACCCCTCACAACGCGGATAACAAAAAGAAGACTGAACAGACCTCGAAAACGGGGCACACAAAGCAACTAGGAGAAGATGAAGATGAAAAAGCTACTCAGCGGGGCGGTTGCCGCCTTTAGCCTGGCCGCCAGCGCATCAATGGCCGCAGATGAAGTGAACCTGCAGTTGAAATGGGTCACGCAGGCCCAGTTCGCGGGCTACTATGTGGCGAAGGACAAGGGGTTCTATGAGGAAGAAGATCTGGACGTGACCATTCTGCCGGGTGGCCCTGATATTGCGCCAACGCAGGTGATCGCCGGTGGCGGGGCAGATGTGACCGTCGAATGGATGCCTGCCGCTTTGGCCGCGCGCGAAAAGGGTCTGCCTTTGGTTAATATTGCGCAGCCTTTCAAAAGCTCGGGCATGATGCTGACCTGCTGGAAGGATGCCGGAATTGCCTCGCCCGAGGATCTGAAAAACCGCACCCTGGGTGTCTGGTTCTTTGGCAATGAATTCCCGTTCATGAGCTGGATGAGCAGCTTGGGCATCGATACCGGCGGCAAAAGCGAGAACGGTGTCGAGGTCCTGAAACAGGGATTCAACGTTGATCCTTTGCTGCAGCGTCAGGCCGATTGCATCAGCACCATGACCTACAATGAATACTGGCAGGTCATCGATGCGGGTGTCAGCCCGGATGAGCTGGTAACGTTCAAGTACGAAGATCAGGGCGTCGCGACTTTGGAAGACGGTCTGTACGTGCTGGAAGAGAACCTGAGCGACACGGCTTTCGTGGACAAAATGCAGCGTTTCGTGCGCGCCTCGATGAAAGGCTGGAAATATGCCGAGGAGAACCCGGAAGAGGCCGCTCTGATCGTTTTGGACAATGACGCAACCGGTGCGCAAACCGAAGAACATCAGAAGCGTATGATGGGTGAGATTGCCAAGCTGACCGCTGGTTCGAATGGTGCGCTGGACCCGGCGGATTTTGAGAGGACTGTGGGCACATTGCTGGCAGGCGGGTCTGATCCGGTCATCACCAAACAGCCCGAAGGGGCCTGGACACACCAGATCACTGATGCAGCCTTGAACTAAGGTAATTCATCCTCGAAGTCGTTTTAGCGCGGTCCCAAATTGGGGCCGCGTTTTTTTGTGCCGACTGTTGGAATTGTGCGTGTACTCGGGGTCAAATCAGGTTAGTATTCACCTGTAGAATTTCGCATTTCATCCGAATTAACTTGGATGATGGGGTAAAATGCAAGGATTTGCATCAGAATTCAGGATGGCGATGGGTCTGATCCTCAACGGGGATGCAGAGCTTTGGGCGATTGTGCTTTTGTCTCTGCAAGTTTCCCTGTTTGCCGTGCTGATTTCCGCACTGATCGGGATGCCCATTGGGGCGGCTTTGGCGGTGGCACGGTTCCCCGGGCGGCGGGTTTTGATTGTGTTGATGAATGCGCTCATGGGCTTTCCGCCTGTGGTGGTTGGGCTGTTGGTATATCTGATGCTCTCACGCTCGGGGCCCTTGGGCGTGTTGGAACTGCTTTATACCCCAACCGCTATGATCATCGCACAAGTGGTTCTGGTGACCCCCATCGTCGCCGCGCTGACCCGGCAAGTGGTTGAGATGCTGGCCGAGGAGTATTCGGAACAGCTGCGCTCTCTTGGCGTATCGCGTTTGGCGTCGGTTCCGGTTTTGCTCTGGGATGCACGCCTTGCTTTGGTCACGGCGCTGCTGGCCGGATTTGGCCGTGCGATTGCCGAGGTTGGGGCCGTGATCATCGTTGGGGGCAACATCAACCACGTGACGCGGGTGATGACCACGACGATTGCGCTTGAAACCTCGAAAGGCAACCTGGCGTTGGCGCTGGCTTTGGGGGCGATCCTGATCGGGATTGCGGTGGCCGTGAATGCCATGGTCAGCGCGGCCAGCCTGCGGGCCGAGCAGGAAGGGTTGCGCCATGCGTGATCTGGTGTCGGAAATGACAAATTGCCTGCAGGTGCGCGATGTACAAATCCGCCGCAATGGCTCCGCCTTGCTGGATGTTTCCAATCTGGTTCTGGATGGGCCGGGACCAACTTTGCTGTTGGGCCCAAACGGGGCGGGTAAGAGCCTGCTGCTACGGTGTTTGCACGGGCTGATCTCGCCAGATCAGGGGCGAGTGTTGCAGGATAATGAAGCGTTGAACGCCGATCACATGGCCAGGCAGGCCATGGTGTTTCAGCAGCCGGTTCTTCTGCGGCGTTCGGTGTCAGCCAATCTGGATTTTGTGCTCAGGCGTCAGGGCCTGAAACGCGCAGCGCGCAAGGCGCGGATTGTCGAATTGTTGGCCGAAGGCGGGCTTGAAGGCAAAGCGCGGCAGTCCGCGCGTTCTCTGTCAGGTGGTGAGGCGCAGCGTCTTGCGATCTTGCGCGCGCTGGCGGCGACGCCCGAAACCTTGTTTCTGGATGAGCCCACAAGCGCATTGGACCCAAACGCGACGCAGATGATCGAACGCATGATCCTGCGGGCGTCGTCACGCGGCGTGCGAATTGTCATGGTGACACATGACATTGGTCAGGCGCGGCGGTTGGCAGCAAATATTGTCATGATGCAAGGCGGTCGTGTGGTTGAACACGGACCTGCCAAACAGGTTTTGGATTCCCCAGAAAGTGAAGCCTCTCGCCGTTATCTGGCGGGCGGCTTGGTGACCTAACAACAAATCGGAGATCATGATGGTTCGGGCAGTATTGCGCGCAGCGGTAGTGGGGCTTGGCCTGATGGCAGGTGCGGGCTTTGCAGAGGAGCCGTTCATCATTGTGCAGTCGACAACCTCGACGCAGAATTCGGGCCTGCTGGATTATATCCTTCCCGGCTTTGAGGCTGAGACCGGGATCGATGTGCGTGTCGTTGCTGTCGGCACCGGACAGGCCATTCGCAACGCGATCAATGGGGATGGCGACGTATTGCTGGTGCATGCCAAACCAGCGGAAGAGAAGTTCGTGGCCGATGGCTGGGGCGTTGAGCGGTTTGATTTGATGTATAATGACTTTGTGCTGGTCGGGCCAAAATCGGACCCTGCTGGCGTGAAAGGTGGGTCAGACATTCTGTCCGCGCTCAAGGCGATCGAAGCGGCAAGTGCCGTGTTTGTCTCGCGCGGGGATGACAGCGGCACGCATAAGGCCGAGATGGGGCATTGGGCGGATACCGGCATTGATCCGACGCAGGCGTCTGGCACCTGGTACCGTGAAACTGGCTCGGGCATGGGGGCGACTCTGAATGTGGCCAGCGGTATGGGGGCGTATACGCTGACAGATCGGGCGACATGGTTGTCCTTTGGCAATCAGGGCGATCTTGAGATTTTGGTCGAGGGAGACCCGCGCCTGTTCAACCAATATGGGGTGATCCTTGTGAATCCGGACAAACATCCCAAAGTGCGGGCCAAGGCCGGGCAGAGGTTTGTCGATTGGCTGACGGGGCCGGACGGACAAATGGCCATCGAGTCATACCGCTTGCAAGGGCAGCAGGTGTTCTTTCCCAACGCGCGCTGAATGGACTTGTGGCTAGACTGTCCTTTATAGGATCAGTCCCTAGCCGCTGGAGCCATTGTGGTGGACCTGTCCAAGTCCGGTCAGGTCGTAGCCGCCAAACTCGGATGCGCGGGCTTTGAACGGGTCTGAGCGCAGAAAGCGCAGCAGTTTCTGCATGGGCGCATCAAAGTAAGCGCGCCGCCAGATCGCCAGATCCAATCTTTCGGAATGGGTCGGTGAAAATCCAAGGTTGTAGAGGCCGGCCAAAGCCCCGAGGCCAAAACCTGCCTCGGCTTTACCATCATGCAGGGTGATGGCCAGCTCTTCTTCGGTGCGGGCGCAGTTTGGCAGGGCGTCCAGATCATCCCGTGTCATGTCATGAGCTTCAAGCTGGGCATCGAACAAGCGCTGACTGGCTGCACTGTCCTGACGCAAGATAACGCGTCGGCCTTTGAGATCAGCAAAACCCGCGATACCTGAGGTTCCCGGTGCAAGAAGCAGACCCCGTTGGCGCTGCGCGACCTCGACAAGAACAACAGGCGCCTCGCCCAGCGTGTCGCGTAAGGATTGGGTGTTGAACCCGTGTTCTTCGTGGATATGCAAGACAGCGGCCTGCGCGCTGCGCTCGGCAAGCCGGGTCAGACCGTCGAAGGAACCGTCGTAGTAGGTCGCCAGCCCCGATCCGCTTTCGCGCAGCGCCCAGTCCAGCAAGGGGTCGTGGCTACCGGCGACAATTGGGGGCAGGGGTGGTTCGGTCACATGCGGGCCCGACCGTGAGGCGTTGAGCCAGGCGATGACCTCGGCCCGGGGAAACAGCAGCTTGCCCATGGCGCGGACGCAAGGCAGCTCACCCGATGAGGCAAGATCGTAGGCCTTACGCTCGCCGATCCGAAGCAGGTCGGCCAGTTCCTTGGTGGTCAGATATTCGGACATTTAATCCAGACGTACAGCTGCGCCAGAGGTGGCTTCTTCCGCGCTGAAACCCATCTGGTCCAGCGTGTAGGGGGCGGCAACGGTGATGACGACCATCGCGGCCAAGGCGGTAAGAAAGGCTTTCATGGTCTCCTCCGGTTCAGTTTCGATCAACCGTTGCTCGGCGCAGGAAAGCAATCAGGTCGTCCCGGTCTTGCTCTTGCGTGATCCGCTGCATCGGCATCTTTGACCCTGGAATGTAGTGGTCTGGCCCCACGTCGAAAAGGACGTTTATCGTCTCGTCATTCCAAATGATATCAGAGTCTTGCAGCGTTTCCGAGTAGAAATAGCCAGGTAGGGTGCCGGCTTGTCGCCCAAAGATACCATGCAGCGTAGGTCCTGCTCGGCGTTGCCCATCGGGTGTTAGGCTATGGCAGATCGAGCATTTGCGGGCAAATTGGCGCTCTCCATTGTCCATCTCTGTGGGGTCTTTCAGAAAGCTGGGCTCGGCTGCTGCCATTTGTTCCTGGTCACCAAGGGCAGACACCGGCCAGCTATACATGGCCTCATCAATGCCGCCGGCATGGATATTCTGCCCATCTGTTGAAAACGCCAAGGCCCAGACCGGGCCGCGCAGGGTAGCGCGGAAATCGCTGGCGATGCGCCATTTTTCCGTGTCGATCACCATGATATAGCCTTCACCGTCACCGACAGCCAAAAGCGAGCGATCTGGGTTGAGGGCAAGGGCCAGTATTGGGCGGCGATCCAGTGTGAAATCCCGTTCCGCACCTGTTGACAGATCGCGGATGCGGGTTACGCCATCGACCGCGCCATAGGCGATCCAGCCGTCATCTTCGTTCAGGATCAACTCGTTCAGGCCGAACCCATGTTCGACCAATCGCTGTGCCTCTTCCCCGTCGAAGACATCCCATTTCCGCAGGCTGCCATCGACCCCGGCAGAATAAAGCTGTGTACCATCGCGCGAGAACGCCACCGCATTTACCCCGCTGCCGGTTGGTCCAAGCAGAATTGCGTCTGACCCGTCAACAGGCCAAACGCCTATGGTGCCATCCCAACTGGCGGTGGCCACATGCGTTTTTGAGGCTGCGATGCCGACGATCTTGCCTTTGTGCTGGCCAACGATTTTTCCGCCCGGCCAGCGGCGCAGAGTGAAATCGTCCCCGGCTGAATAGATCGCGGTGCCGTTGAACACGACCGCATTGACCGCCGCTTCGTGGCCCTCCAGCCATTTGGGTGTCTGGTCTAACCACAGCCCGACTGAATTGTCGAAACTGGCCGTCGCGATCCGACCATCCGATGCGGTGGCAATTCCCATGATGGGGCCACCATGCCCCTTAAGCGTGAAGAAATCAGCCCAAGCAGGAAGGGGGATCAGAGCAATAACCAGAACCAGCGCGCGCATCTATTCTGCGGGTGAGGCCGCCGCCTTGCTGGCCTCTTTTTCCTGCACCTCTTCCAACCACAGCGAGTGGTGCTCGCGCGCCCATTGCTCCTCGACTTCACCGGTGCCCATGGCGTCAAACGCACCCTCCATGCCGATGGAGCCAAGGTAGATATGCGCCACGATGATCGCGATGAACACATAGGCAACCATGACATGCCAGACCTGAGCGTATTGCATCTCTTCCTGCGGTGACATCTGGACGGGCAGGCTCAGGCCCAAAGCCTGCGGAATGCCGGTTGAATTGGCAACGGCGAATGTCTTGGCGAACATTGGCAATTCGAAGGGGAACAGCAAAGATAGACCGGACAGGCTGATTGAGGTGCCCAGCAATATGCAGGCCCAAAAGATGATCTTTTGGCCTGCATTGAACTTCTTAGCGGGCGGATGGCTGCCCTTGGTGAACAGTCCCCCTCCGGCGGCGAGCCATTTCAGGTCGGTCCGGTTTGGAATGTTATGTGAAATCCAGTTCACCGTGACGATGACCAGACCCAGCATAAAGGCCCAGGCCAGGTTATTGTGCAGCCATTTGCACCCTTGGGCGATCACCGCAAACCCTTCCCTGCCAAAAATCGGGATCAGGACGTCGCGACCATAGAGGGTGAGTAATCCGGTTATTCCGAGGATGATAAAGGATCCGGCAAAAAGCCAATGACCAAAGCGTTCGAAGCTTTTGAAACGCGTAACCGTTCGGCCCGTTTTTTCACCATCTATGCGAATGCGGCCGCGGATCAGGAAGAAGAGCAGGATCAGACCCAGCATTCCGGCGATGATATAGGTGCCGTATTCGCGCAAAGGTCCGGTGCGGAATTGCCACCACCACATCCCGCCGTCTTGTATTAGAACACTGTCTGCCGGGCCGCGAGATGACACGGTGACATCTGCCGACCCAAAGCGCAGTGCGCGGTAAACATCGCTGTCCGAGGATACGCCGCTGGGTCCAAACTGCCCCAACAGCCCTTCGACGTTGCCCTGGCCGGTGTTCTCCGATCGAAAACTATTGTCCACTTTTTCGCCGCGCTGGCGGGCTAGGATATCTTCGAGCGTTGACGCACCCCCGGTCGAGGTGCGTTCATTTGTGATGGCTGGCGCCTCGGTCTCGTCGGTTTGTGCGACGACGGCTTGAGCCATCCCAATGGTCAAAAGCAATGCGATGAGTAAGCGGAACATCTGAACCTCGGTCAAAATTCCAGATCAGGCGACCCACGGGTGCGGGTCGCCTGTTTGGTTCATGAAAGCGGTCTTAACCGTCTTTCTGGTCGTAGGCGGTGCCCCAACCCCACGCGCCCGAGCCAAACCCGCGCGCGACGACGCGCTCGCGGTAGATGGCCGAGACCACGTCGCCGTCACCGGCAAGCAGGGCCTTGGTGGAACACATCTCGGCACAGATGGGCAGTTTGCCCTCGGCGATCCGGTTGCGACCATATTTGGCGAACTCTGCGGTCGAGTGCGTTTCCTCGGGGCCGCCGGCGCAGAAGGTACATTTGTCCATCTTGCCGCGCGATCCGAAGTTGCCTGCCTGTGGGTATTGCGGCGCGCCGAACGGGCACGCGTAGAAGCAATAGCCACAGCCAATGCACAGGTCTTTGGAATGCAGGACGACCCCTTCTTCGTTCTGATAGAAGCAGTCGACCGGGCACACCGCCATGCAGGGCGCGTCTGAACAATGCATACAGGCCACCGAGATCGAGCGTTCGCCCGGGTCGCCGTCATTGATCGTCACCACCCTGCGGCGGTTCACGCCCCACGGCACCTCGTGCTCGTTCTTACACGCGGTGACGCAGGCATTGCACTCGATGCAGCGTTCGGCGTCGCAGAGAAATTTTGCTCTTGCTGCCATTTTCTCTTCTCCTCCTTACGCTGCCCAGATCTTGCAGAGAGTCGCTTTGGTCTCCTGCATCTGGGTCACTGAATCGTAGCCATAGGTCTGGGCGGTGTTTGTACTTTCACCCAGTACATAGGGATCGGCACCTTTGGGGTACTTCTCCCTCAGGTCCTCGCCCTGGAAATGGCCACCAAAGTGGAACGGCATGAAGGCCACACCGGCACCGACCCTATTGGTCAGCATCGCCATCACCTTAACCTTGCCGCCCTCAGGACCTTCGACCCAGACCTGTGATCCGTCGCGAATACCAAGGTTGTTGGCATCGCGCGGATTGATCTCGACGAACATGTCCTGCTGAAGCTCGGCCAGCCACGGGTTCGACCGTGTCTCATCCCCACCGCCTTCATATTCGACCAGACGACCTGACGTGAGGATTATCGGGTAATCCTTTGAAAAGTCGTTCTTCTGGATCGAAGCATAAAGGGTAGGCAGGCGATAGGCCTGACGGTCCTCGTAGGTTGGATAGTCTGCCACCAGATCACGCCGGTTTGTATAAAGCGGCTCGCGGTGCAGTGGGATCGGATCCGGGAAGGTCCAGACAACCGCGCGGGCTTTGGCGTTCCCGAAAGGCGCACAGCCATGCTCGATCGCCACCCGCTGGATACCGCCAGACAGGTCGGTTTTCCAGTTGGTCTCTGGTCCTGCAACGGCGTCGATGGCTGCACGTTCCTCAGCCGTCAGATCACCGTCCCAGCCAAGGTCCATCAGCATTTGCATCGTGAATTCGGGATAGCCATCCTGAATTTCCGATCCAACGCTATAGACCCCTTCGGCCAGCAGGTTGTCGCCGTCCCGTTCCACCCCGAACCGAGCGCGGAAGGTCAGGCCACCTTCGGCCACCGGCTTGGACATGTCATAGAGGTTTGGTGTCCCCGTATGACCCATCTCCGGCGTTCCCCAGCAAGGCCAGGGCAGACCGTAATACTCGCCGTCGTTGGGCCCACCAATGGCTTGCAGCGTGGTTCTGTCGAACGTGTGCTGATTGGCCATATGGCTTTTCAGGCGCTCTGGCGACTGACCGGTGTAGCCGATGGTCCAGAGACCGGCGTTGAACTCACGCGTGATGCTTTCAACATTCGGGGTTTCCGGGTCGTCCATCTCGATATTGCGGAACAACCGATCCGCCCAGCCGAACTTGTTGGCGAACTTGGCCATGATGACCTCGTCCGGCAGGCTTTCGAACAGCGGATCCACAACCTTGTCGCGCCACTGGAGCGAGCGGTTCGAGGCGGTGACAGAGCCACGGGTTTCGAACTGCGTACAGGCTGGCAACAGATAGACGCCATCGGTGCGGTCATGCAGCACGGCCGAGACGGTGGGATACGGGTCGATCACGACCAGCATGTCCAGCTTCTCCATCGCCGTTTTCATTTCCGTCATCCGGGTCTGCGAGTTGGGCGCGTGGCCCCACAGAACCATGGCGCGGACGTTGTTGTCCTGATCCATGTTGGCCGGGTCTTCCAGAACACCGTCGATCCAGCGGGAAACAGGAATGCCGCGCTCATTCTGCAGCGGTTTATCCTTGCCGTCCTTGTCCTTGATCGTCGCGAACTGACCTGCCAGCCATTCGGGATCTTCACCCCAGACACGGGCCCAGTGACCCCAAGCCCCTTTCGAAAGGCCATAATAGCCGGGCAGGGTATGGGACAGAACACCAAGGTCCGTCGCGCCCTGCACGTTGTCATGGCCGCGGAAGATGTTGGTGCCACCACCCGACGTGCCCATGTTGCCCAGCGCAAGCTGGAGCACGCAATAGGCGCGGGTGTTGTTGTTCCCGTTGGTGTGCTGCGTTCCACCCATGCACCAGATCACGGTGCCGGGGCGGTTGTTGACCATTGTCCGGGCAACGCGCTTGAGCTGAGAGCCGGGAACACCGGTGACACGCTCGGTTTCTTCCGGGTTCCAGTTGGCAACCTCGGTGCGAATCTGGTCCATCCCCCAGACACGGGTGCGGATGAACTCTTTGTCCTCCCAACCGTTGTCGAAGATGTGCCAAAGGATACCCCAGATCAGAGCAACGTCTGTGCCGGGACGGAACCGCACATACTCATCCGCATGCGCCGCGGTGCGCGTAAAGCGCGGGTCGCAGACGATCAGCGGGGCGTTGTTCTGCTCTTTCGCGCGCAGAACATGCAGCAGCGAGACGGGGT
Source organism: Ruegeria sp. AH7 (assembly GCF_056541325.1). NCBI lineage: Bacteria > Pseudomonadati > Pseudomonadota > Alphaproteobacteria > Rhodobacterales > Roseobacteraceae > Ruegeria > Ruegeria sp. AH7. Next base: position 566,976 of record NZ_JBQFYF010000001.1, read on the forward strand.
GCGCCTCGGCCGGGTTGCCGCCTATGATGAAGATGGCCCGAGAGTTGTGGATGTCATTGTACGAATTGGTCATGGCGCCGTAGCCCCATGTATTCGCAACGCCCGCAACAGTGGTCGAGTGGCAGATACGGGCCTGATGGTCCACGTTGTTCGTGCCCCAGTAGGCGGCGAACTTGCGGAACAGATAGGCCTGTTCGTTGTTATGTTTCGCGGATCCCAGCCAGTACACGCTGTCCGGCCCAGATTCTTCGCGGATGTTCATCATGCCGTCGCCGATCTCGTCGATCGCCTGTTCCCAGCTGATGCGTTTCCATTCCCCGCCTTCCTTTTTCATCGGATACTTGAGGCGGCGTTCGCCGTGGGCGTGCTCGCGGACCGAGGCCCCTTTGGCGCAGTGCGCACCCAGGTTGAACGGGCTGTCCCAGCCGGGTTCCTGCCCGACCCAAACACCGTTCTGCACTTCGGCAACAACCGTACAGCCGACCGAGCAGTGGGTGCATACGGATTTGATGTTTTCAACGGCCTGGTTCGCCGCTGTCTGGGCACTGGCTGGCGTCACGGTTCCACCCGTGGCGCTGATCGCGGCGAGGCCGCCGATCGTCAGGCCCGAGCCACGCAGGAATGCGCGGCGATCGACGGTTTTCTCGCCGACCTGGGACAGGATACTTGTCCGCTGGGGGCGTCTCGCAACCCCGTTGGTCTTTTTCCTAAGCATTGTTTTCCTCCCTTGCTGGCCATGATGATCATGGCTGGCTTGGTACTGTTGATACCGACGTCAGGGCCAATCGCAACCGTCAGTCGGGTGGTGACATCGTCCGGCGGCTAGGCCGGGCGCAGTCGAGGCGGCTTAGAAGCGCGCGCTTTCCAGATACGCGCGGGTATGCGCGGTGTCCTGCATACGGGTCTCGTCCGTCGGCAGCTCGGCTGCTTCGGCTTGACCGCTCAGGCTGGCAGCGGCAACAGCAGCAGGCGCTGCGGTTCCGGCCAGTTTCAGGAAGTCGCGGCGCGTTGCGCCTTCTTCCTTGGTCTTGCTCATGGGTGTCTCCTCTCCCATTTGCGATCTAGCGCCAATTCGGGCGCTGGCGAGTGGCGGGTTATGCCGCCGTCATTCGGAAAGCCTCGCGCTCGATCTCCATGAACACCCGACCGGCAGTACCGACCGAAGCATAGAGAACCGAGTTTTCAGCGGCTTCCAAATCCGAATAGAAATGCGCGGCCCAGGGGCCGATATGTTTGTTCCAGAACGCTTTCTGGTCATCCAACGAGGCAGGCGCTCCAAAGCGTCCAACGATCATGCCTGCCATCATCTCCATCAATGAGGCGATATTGTCTTCGGGTTCGAACACGTTTTGCGCCCGAGTGATGCCGCGCACGGCCATATCATTGCGCAGTTGCGCCAAAGGTTTTTCGTTCAGGAAACCTGTCAGATAGAAGCTGGCATAGGGCAGCAACTCGCCACGCCCCAAGCCAATGAACAGCGCGTTGAACTCGCGCTCGGCGGCGGCGGGTTTGGTAACCTTGGCCACGCGAGACATCGCCTGAATGGCTTGTCCCAGATCGGTTTCATCGCCGCTTAGCCCCGCCATCTGGTCCAGCAGCAATTGATCCGGTGGACCGGCCAGAAGCAGACCGAGGAAATTGTAGAAATCCGCGCGCAGCCGATCCTCGGCTGAGATATCCAGTGTTTGCGCGTTATCTGCGGTCATGCGTTATCCTTCGAATTCAAATCTCATGCGACGCGGGGCAGGGGGAAGCTCTGTGATCTCGTCCTCCGCATCGAGCTCGGCCATTGGGACAGGTTTCGGGGCTGACTCCGCAGCCATGATTGGCTGGACCTCAGGCTCATCCTCCGGCTCTTGAATCTCAGCCTCGATTTCATCTTCCTCGGTCTCAGCCGCCAACGCCTCGACATGGGCCAGCATGCCTTTGCCAACCTGATACGCGGTTTGCAGGTTCTCAACCACGCAGGCGGCGTCGGTGTAATCCTCGCCGTAGTCGACAAGACCATCCACATTGGCCAGCACCGGGTTCAGCCGCCAAAGACGTCGCAGAGCGCGGCGGCGCAGACGGTCTGGCACAGCTTTGGCCATGAAACCCGACACATCATCGCCCGCCTGCAAGTGATCAGGATCCGGCAGGTTAAACTCGGCCAATATCTCGGCATCGCTTTTTTCTTCCAACTCGGCCTGCCGAAGGGCAATCACCTGTTCTTCTGCGGCAATGACCTCGGCCTCAGCTTCGGCCTGAACGGCAGCCTTGCGGCGGGACCAGAAATCGCGGGTCTGGGTCATTGCACAACCCTCCGCGGCGCGCGGTATACGTCTGAATCTTGCCGGATCCGCGCATCGCCTTTGCCATCCTCAACCAGATCGGTCCGTTTCTTGTCGCGGCGGCGTTTGATGAAAACCTCGTCGCGGTGATGTTCCAAGGTAAAATCGCGCACCCAGGCAATCAAACCTTCGGACATCGGGATTTTCTCGACCAGTTCCTCACCCGTATCCGCATAGTCCTGACCTTCGAACGGAGAGGCTGTGATCAGCACCGCATCCATCGGGCGTTTCCCGTCCAATGCATCGCGCAGAACCAGATAGATCGACGGTTGCCCATCAGACAGGTTGACCATGTAGGCCTCAGTCTCATCCACCCAAAGGGTCAATGGCAGGGTGGCGGCGTGATATTCGACAGCATCACCCTCGCGGCGCAGTTCAACCCAATCCGCAGGGCCTGCACCCGGCAGGGCAGCGACCGCGCGCCAATTCCACTTGGCCCAGCGGGTGACCCCGGGCGTTTTGCGCACAATGACGCCAACTGGCATTTCGATACAGCTTGCGGCCTTGGCCACTGGCTCCTCCCCGGCAGGCTCTCCCATGCCTGGCCTCATGTCCACTATGGTACACAACCTGTTGTTCTGCCAAGCCCCTGCACTGCGACTTTAGTCGTATTTCGATGTTTTCCTTTCATGTGGGAATTTATCGATTGGCCGGAATCGCTAAATTCCCGTGTGAACGCTGTTTGATTTTTGCCGAGGTTAGGCGTTTACATTGCCGTACCCGCAATACAGCCTACAGTGCGGTGGGGGGGCGAGTAAGTCGGGGAGGGGATATGACTACCAAGCTTTTACTTTGCGATTGTGAAGGGTCACAGCCCGTAGATGCTGAGCGGATCGGATCCGCCTGCGATCTGGAGTGTTCGAAAGTTCACACCGGATTGTGCACCCGCGAGCTTGGTTTGGTGGCCGATTTTCTGACAGGTGAGGATCCAGTGCTGATTGCCTGTGGGCAAGAGCAGGATGTGTTTCGGGACCTGGCCGAGGATCTGAGTGTTGAATCGCCCGCTTTTGTGGACATCCGGGATCGCGCGGGCTGGTCAGAGCAGGCGCAGGATGCGGCCCCTAAAATGGCTGCTCTGGCAGCTGAGGCCCTGATCCCGATGCCCATCACACCCAGCGTGGACGTGATTAGCGAGGGGACCTGCTGCATCATTGGACCCTCCGAAGTTGCATTTGAACTCGCGGATCGTCTGGCCGGCGTGCTGGCCGTGACAGTTCTGGCAACTGATGGTGGCCATCCCACGACCCGGTCTTTTGACGTGGTTCAGGGGCAGGTGCGGTCGGTCACTGGCGCGTTGGGAGGATTTACGCTGCGGATCGACCAGCTGCAGCAAATGGAGCCTGGGGGTCGCGGCGCTTTCGCCTGGTCCGATCCGCGTGATGGGGCCAGATCCGCCTGTGACATTCTGATTGATTTAGCAGGTGGCACGCCGCTGGTTCAGGCCCCTGCCAAACGCGAAGGGTATCTGCGGGGTGATCCGCGCGATCCGTTGGCGGTCGCGCGCCTGGCGTTTGACGCGGCGCAACTGGTGGGGACGTTTGAAAAACCGCTCTATGTGCGGCTTGAGGAAACGCTCTGCGCCCATTCGCGCGCCGAACAGGTCGCCTGCACCAACTGCCTTGATATCTGCCCAACCGGGGCGATCACACCAGCCGGAGAGCATGTCGCAATCGACCCGATGATCTGTGCGGGTTGTGGGGCCTGCGCGGCCTTGTGCCCTTCGACCGCGATCACCTACGAGGATCCGCCGGTATCCGCGATCCTGTCTCGCATGCATGTTCTGGCGCGCACCTATCGTCGGGCCGGTGGCAGTGCACCGCGCTTGCTGGTGCATGATGCCCATGGGGCTGAGATGATCCGGTTGGCCGCGCGTTTTGGCCGTGGCCTGCCCGCCGATGTGATCCCGATGGAGCTGAGTGTCATCTCAGGGTTCGGCCATGCCGAGATGTTGGCAGGTCTGGCCCACGGGTTTGCGCGGGTGGACATCCTGCTTGCGCCAACGACTGAGCGGGATGCACTGGATCGGGAACTCGCGCTGGCTTCGGCCATCGCCACAGATGCCGGTCTGAGCTTTATTGATGAGGCCGACCCGGACGCGTTGTCTGATCTGCTATATGCGCAGTCTGTTCCGGCACCGCTGACAGACCCTGTGTTGCCCCTTGGCAATCGCCGACAGATCACGCGGCTGGCGGCACAAGCGTTGAACCCAATGATGGAAGAGCCGCTATCCTTGCCAGAGGACGCCCCATATGGTGCGGTTGCGGTGGATACGGATGCCTGCACCTTATGTCTCAGCTGTGTTTCGCTGTGTCCCTCGGGGGCATTGATCGACAATCCGGACAAACCGCAACTGAACTTTCAGCAGGATGCTTGCCTGCAATGTGGCCTATGCCGGAACATTTGCCCCGAGGATGCGGTCACACTGGTGCCGCAGCTGGATCTGAGCGACACGGCCCTGTCTCAGCAGGTGTTGAACGAAGAAGAACCTTTTGCTTGTGTCGAATGTGGTGCCCTGTTTGGCGTGAAATCGACGGTGGAACGCATCATGGAGAAGCTTTCGGGCACGCATCCGATGTTTGCCTCGTCCGAACAGGCACGGATGATCCAGATGTGCGACAATTGCCGGGTCGGCGCGCAATTCAAGATGGAGGACAATCCGTTCCAGTCCAATCCCAAACCTCGGGTGATTACGACGGATGACTATTTCTCCAAGCGGAAGGATCATTGATGCTGCAGCGGCTTGCCAAGATCCGCCGCTTCAATGATCGAAACAAAGGCCAAGATGGCGTCGAGGTCGTCCAATGTCATCTCAACCGGATGAATGGGCGATGGGCGCGCCGGATCAAAGGGCGGCGTCAGCCCATCGATCTGAGTGAAGGCAGGGTGAGGGTTCAGCGCAAAGAAGGCCTGAAACCGTTCATCCCAATCCGGAAGGCTGCGCAAAACCGCAAAAGAGGGGGTCGAGCCCAACCCGTTCATCCGGTTTTTTGGACCGATCACGTGACAGCGGCCACAATGGGTCATCGAAAGTTCTTCGCCCAGGGTCACGTCACCATCGGTTGTCGTTACGCTACCGGTGACGGCGACCTCAAAACTGGCGCTAAAGGGCGCGCCCTGATCAGGCGCAAAGCTTTCGACTGTGCGTTTCCCGATGTCGGATGTCAGCCAATCCCGGAATCGGGCCTGCCGGGGGTCGTCCTGAATGCTCAGATGGTAGATCACACCTTCGCGGGCAAAGACCGGATCACCAGTTGGACCCGCCGTCAGCGACATAACACCGCTTTCGTCCGCAATAACCCGTATCCCGGTCTTGAGCGAAAAGCGTGGAAGAATATGTTGCAACAGGCCGGTGTCTGTCACCTCGGACGGGGCGGCGAGGCCGATGGCCTCTTGCGACCCGGAAGGGGTGGCGGTGAGCGTCAGGCTGAGGCACAACAGGACAAAGCGCATGGCCAAACCTAACGGCCAACAGGCAAATGCGTCAAATGAACCAGGTAAGACGGAGACAGGTGCGATGAAATGCAGCCATGCGATGGAGCAGGTTTTGGGGATGAAGGCATGAGTGTCCGTGACGCGGTTCTGGCGAACCTGAAAAAGATCACTGACCCGGTCTCCGGTCAGGATATTGTCAGCGCAGGGGTTGTCCGTGCACTGAATGTCGAAGGCGATACCGTCCGGTTTGTCATCGAGATCGATCCCAAACATGCTGAGCGTATGGAACCCGTGCGCGCGGCAGCCGAACAGGCCGCACAGATGGTGGATGGGGTCGCCAAGGTCTCAGCCATGATGACCGCGCATTCCGATAAGGCCCCGCCGGATTTGAAGCCCAAGCCCAAACCTTCGCAAACCGGTCCGCAGGCAGTCCCCGGTGTGGATCGGATCATCGCCGTGGCCTCGGGTAAGGGCGGGGTGGGTAAATCCACCGTATCCGCGAACCTCGCCTGTGCTCTGGCTGCCGAAGGCCGGCGGGTGGGTCTGCTGGATGCGGATGTCTATGGCCCGTCTCAGCCTCGGATGCTGGGCGTGTCGGGACGCCCGGCCAGCCCCGATGGTAAGACGATCCTGCCGCTACGCAATCATGGCGTCACCATGATGTCCATGGGTCTGATGACCAACGAAGGCCAAGCAGTTGTCTGGCGGGGTCCCATGCTGATGGGCGCATTGCAACAGATGATGAGTCAGGTGCAATGGGGTGCCTTGGATGTGCTGATCGTTGACCTGCCACCCGGCACCGGCGACGTGCAACTGACGCTGAGCCAGAAATTCCAGGTGGACGGCGCGATCGTTGTATCGACCCCTCAGGACGTAGCCCTGATCGACGCCCGCAAAGGGATCGACATGTTCAATCAGCTCAAGACGCCGATCCTGGGGATGATCGAAAACATGTCGACGCACATCTGTTCGAACTGCGGGCATGAGGAGCATATCTTCGGCCATGGTGGCGTCGCGTCAGAGGCCGAGGGCCTAGGCGTTCCGCTGCTTGGGGAAATCCCGCTGCATCTGGACATCCGACTGGCCGCAGATGGCGGCGCGCCGATTGTCGTCAGCAAACCTGACAGCGCTCAGGCAGATTCTTTCCGCAAGATTGCCCGTGACCTGATTGCCAAAGGCAACGCATGAGTGTTCCGGTCTTCCCTCCGCTGCTGACAGGTCTCGCCGCGAAGGGGGGCGAGGATCCGTTCGAAAAAGCGCAGGCCATGGCGGCTTTGGGCTGTGATGCGGGCACGGTGATCCACAACGTTCAGGCTGACCGCCTGCGCGTGGCTGTCGTGTTCGCGCCCGAAGTGCCATTGCAAGACGCGATGGCGATGTTGCCGCTGTGTGCGGTGGGGTTTCAGAACGCTTTGGGCGCGCTGGCCCCGCCCGAAGTGGCTGTGCATCTGGGATGGGACGGACTGATTTGCGTGAACGGCGCAAAATGTGGACAGTTCCACGTTGCAGCCTCGTCCTCCGATCCCGCTCAGATGCCTGACTGGCTGGTGATCGGATGGGAGCTGGCACTGCTGCAAACCAGTGATGCGCCCGGAAACACGCCTGATATCACCGCGCTTTACGACGAAGGTTGCGCCGACGTGTCTGCGACTCAACTGGTGGAAAGCTGGTCACGGCACATGCTGACCTGGCTCAACCGCTGGCAAGAGGATGGCAACGCGCCGTTGCATGGCGAATGGCTGGGCCTTTTGCGCGGAGTGGGGGAGCCTCTCACCGATGGGGGCGTCTTCCTAGGTACGGATGAACGATTTGGCATGTTGATCCGGAATGGTGAAGAGACCCACCTGCGCCCGCTGACAGAGCTATTGGAGGCAAACCAATGAAACTCGCCCGCGCGATCCATTTCGATGAAAGCGATATGAACGTGTTTCATTCCCCTGCGCGGACCGGGGAATGGTGCATCTCGGGCGGGTTCGAGTTTTCGAACTGGGGGCAGGGCGATCTTGAAGGGAAATCCCGACAAGCTTTTGCCAATGGTTGGTTGGGGCTGGAAACCTTCGGACGAGTGACCTTTGTCGCGGTGACCCAGATTGAAGCGGCAGAAAAAGATCAGATCATTCAGAATCTAGCCGAGCATTTCGTGCAGTTCTACGGTGCGCCTTCAGTCGAAGCGGCACACGGCGTGGCGCAATCGGAAATCGATCATATGTCGGAGCTTTGCCAGGATCACGCGCCCAATACGCTGTTAACTGTCGCACGTGAGCTGACGGAAAGCGGCGTGCATGAAGCGTTTCGGGTGATCACACCGCAAGAAACACAGTTAGAGGCGCTGGCCGTGCATGGCTCGCTTGACGACTAGACGTTGTCGACAAAACCACCGAACTGACCGCGTTTGAAGATCAGTCCTTTGCCAGTGCGGAACATCACCTGTTCGACCTGACCCACAAGGATCAGGTGATCCCCGGCTTCATGTTTGGTGTGCAGCTCGCAGTCGAACCTAGCCAGACATTCGGCCAGCTGCGGGCGACCTGCTGCGTCCAACTCCCACTTGGCATGTGAGAAATCGGTGCCGTCGCGGGCGAATTTTAGCGCGGCGTCCTGTTGTTCCTGCGCCATGACGTGGATCGCATAGTGCTGGCAGGAATTGAACGCGTTGAAGCGAAACGAGTCTTTGGCCAGACACCACAGCACCAAAGGCGGATCCAGCGACACGGATGCAAAAGAGTTCACGGTGATCGCACGGGGGCCGTTTTCCGTATGCGTGGTCACAACCGTAACACCGGTCCCAAAACAACCCAAAGCCGCGCGAAAATCGCTGCTTTGATCGGGGCCGGGGATAAAGGTTTTCTCGGTCATCGCACGCTCTTGTCTTCGCCGCGCCTCAGGTGCCATGCGGCAAAGGTTTTGTCCATCAAAAGCTGTGCGCGGCAGCTTCTCAGCCAGAATGCCGGATCGACGCGTCAACAGGCGAATTGGGAAATCTGGTAGGCCCGGCAGGACTTGAACCCGCAACCAAAGCGTTATGAGCGCTCTGCTCTAACCAATTGAGCTACAGGCCCGCCTGAGCGCTTTGAGTATCACGGTGAACGCCCGCGTCAAGCCTGACCGTTGCAACAAGACGCACAATCGACTAACCCGCCCGCAACGCATTCTTGAGGGACCTACCATGACAGCGGGCAAGAACGGAATCACCTATGCTGATGCAGGTGTGGATATTGATGCAGGCAACGCTCTGGTCGATCGGATTAAGCCCGCCGCCAAGCGGACGAACCGCCCCGGTGTGATGAGCGGTCTGGGCGGGTTTGGCGCGCTGTTTGATCTAAAGGCAGCGGGCTATGACGACCCCATCTTGGTCGGCGCGACTGACGGTGTCGGCACCAAGCTGCGGATCGCGATTGATACCGGTGTTGTCGATGGCGTTGGCATCGATTTGGTCGCCATGTGCGTCAACGATCTGATCTGTCAGGGCGCTGAGCCTTTGTTCTTCCTCGACTATTTCGCAACCGGCAAGCTAGACACGGATACTGCTGCAAGGATCATCGAAGGGATTGCCGAAGGTTGCGCGCAGTCAGGTTGCGCGCTGATCGGTGGCGAAACCGCCGAGATGCCAGGCATGTATCCCGATGGTGATTTCGATCTGGCCGGCTTCTCGGTCGGTGCGATGGAACGGGGCGCTGATCTGCCCGATGGTGTCCAGGCCGGAGATGTTCTGTTGGGGCTGGCCTCGAATGGGGTGCATTCCAACGGCTACTCTCTGGTCCGCAAACTGGTTGAGATTTCGGGTTTGGGTTGGGACGCAGACTCACCCTTTGGTGGAGGTGCGTTGGGTGAGGCACTGCTGACGCCGACGCGCCTTTATGTAAAACCAGCACTGGCTGCGATTAGGGCAGGGGGCGTGCATGCGCTGGCCCATATCACAGGCGGTGGCTTGACCGAGAACCTGCCGCGCGTCTTGCCCGAAGGTTTAGGGGCCCAGATTGATCTGAATGCATGGGATATGCCGCAGGTTTTCAACTGGATGGCTGAAACCGGCGGGATTTCTGAAGCTGAGATGCTGAAGACCTTTAACTGCGGCATTGGCATGATCGTGGTTTGCGCGGCCGACCAAGCAGACGCGCTGTCAACTTTGTTGGCGGATGCGGGTGAGGACGTCTCGCGCATCGGCACTGTCACCGACGCAGAAGGCGTGGCCTATTCAGGCAAACTGCTGTGAGCCACAAGCGCGTTGCGATCCTGATCTCCGGTGGCGGGTCCAACATGGTGTCGCTGGTCGACAGCATGACCGGCGACCACCCGGCGCGGCCCTGTCTGGTCTTGTCCAATGAGGCGCAGGCGGGCGGTTTAACGAAGGCCCGGGATCGTGGCATTGCAACCGCCGTAGTGGACCATCGCCCCTTCAAGGGCGATCGTGCCGCCTTTGAGGCCGAGCTTCTGAAACCACTGGAACAGGCGCAGCCAGATATCGTGTGCCTGGCAGGGTTCATGAGGGTTCTGACGGCTGATTTTGTCTCACGCTTTCAGGGGCGGATGCTGAACATCCATCCGTCGCTGCTGCCTAAATACAAGGGCCTGAATACCCATGCGCGCGCTATTGATGCGGGGGATGCCGAGCATGGTTGCACCGTGCATGAGGTGACCGCCGCTTTGGATGACGGCCCGATCCTTGGTCAGGCGCGGGTTGAGGTTTCGCCGGGCGATACGCCCGATGATCTGGCTGCACGGGTATTGGTGTGGGAGCACAAATTATACCCCGCAGTGCTGCGTCGTTTCGCGGATGGCAACAGTTCACCCCTTATGCTGCCCTGATCGCCCCTGAGTGATTTACAGATCCCTAAAATTCGTCCTATGGTCGCATCTATCGCTCGGGACGCGGAAAAACGGGCAGTCACATAAAGAACAAGAGCAAGAATAGTACGGCGCATGAAAACCCTGACGACGACGCAAGAGCTGGCCGAGTTTTGCTCGGCTGCTGCAGGCTATCCCTATGTCACAGTAGACACCGAGTTTCTGCGCGAACGGACCTATTACTCGAAACTGTGCCTGGTGCAGCTGGCCGTGCCGTCAGAAGATGAGGACAGCGCCGTTCTGGTCGACCCATTGGCAGATGGTCTGTCGCTTGAGCCGCTTTACGACTTGTTTCGCAACGACAGCGTGGTCAAAGTGTTCCACGCCGCTCGGCAGGATCTTGAGATTTTCTGGGTCGAGGCCAACGTCTTCCCAACACCCTTGTTTGACACGCAGGTTGCCGCGATGGTCTGCGGTTTTGGCGAACAGGTGGGGTACGAAACCCTTGTGCGCAAAATTTGCAAACAGGGTGTCGACAAGACGTCTCGCTTTACCGATTGGTCGCGGCGGCCGCTGACGGATGCGCAAAAAACTTATGCCCTGGCGGATGTCACGCATCTGCGCAAAATCTATGAACATCTGGCGGCGGAACTTGAAAAGACCCGGCGCAGCCACTGGGTCGCGGAAGAGTTGCGCACCCTGACTCAGTCGCAGACCTATGACATACAGCCCGAAGATGCCTGGAAACGGGTTAAGACGCGCACCAATTCGGCCAAGTTTCTGGCCGTTGTGCGAGAGTTGGCGCAATTCCGCGAGGCGTATGCGCAGGAAAACAACGTGCCGCGCAATCGGGTGTTCAAGGATGATGCCCTGATTGAGTTGGCCTCGACCAAGCCCAAAACACCCTCTGATTTGGGTGGCTCTCGCCTGTTGCTACGCGAAGCGCGCAAAGGTGCGATTGCCGACGGAATTCTGGCCGCGGTGAAACGAGGCGTGAATTGCCCGGCGGACAGGTTGCCCAAAGTCGATACCTCGCGGGACAAACTCAAGGTTAACCCGGCGCTGGCTGACCTGTTGCGCGTGCTCTTGAAATCGAAGACCGAAAGCTCTGGGGTGGCGGCCAAGCTGATCGCAACAAGTTCGGAACTGGATCAGATCGCGGCGGGCGAGCGTGAATTGCCCGCCATGTCCGGATGGCGCTTTGAAGTTTTTGGTGAGGATGCACTGAAACTTTGCGAAGGTAAGATCGCGCTGGCCGCCAAAGGGCAAAATGTCAAAGTTGTCTCGCTTTAGGCACGGTTAGCGCCGGCGCGACTCCAATGCGTTTTGCTGTCCGACCACACGCACCAGGCGAATGCCATCCAACTCCTGAGTCGAGACATTGATTGCATCCGACACCATACGCGTCCGCTCAGACCCTTGCGGTGTCTGGGTTTTGGGATAGTCGACGCGGAAGGTGTATTCCAAGATGCCGTTCTTCTGGTTCTCTTCCGACTCCACCCGGACCAACCGCGCATCAAACGCACCCTGCCGGATCGCCGTGCCTGAGGCATAGACGATGGCGCCAGACGGGATCGGTTCGATACGAAGCTCATCAACCTTAGCAATAGGAACGCTGGTATCTTCTTCTTCGGGGCGGGCGAACAGGCCACCACCCTGACGCTCCTGCGGAATCAGTGCATTTGCCTCATCGGCAGGAGGGGCTTCAACCGGGGTCGATCTGCTACCGCCGAACCAGTTTGACGGGTTGACCCGCGAATCCCGCCAGCCGCAGGCGGACAGGGTCAGTGAGACGACGACAAGTAGGGACAGAGGTTTCAGCATGGACCCACAGCTTTATGATGGCAGTTCAGCCAATGGGTTAGCGCAATTTCCACGCCTTGAAAAGCCACGGCAGGGGCTGGACAGCGATGATGCCTGAGCTTAGGTCACAATTGTGAAGACAACGCAAGGATCGCCCCGCCATGGCAACGCCCGCCTTTGAAGAAATCGTTGAGGATTTTGAGTTTCTCGAAGACTGGGAAGACCGATATCGCCATGTGATTGAACAGGGCAAAGCGATGGAACCGTTGGATGACGCCTTCAAGGTGCCATCGACCAAGGTGGATGGATGCGCCAGTCAGGTCTGGCTGCAACCAATGATCGAGGATGGCACGTTCCATTTTGATGGCGACAGCGACGCCTTGATCGTGCGGGGACTGATCGCGGTATTGCGATCCTTGTATAACGGTTTGCCTGTGGCCGAGGTGGTGAAGGTGGATGCAGGGGGTGAGTTGGCCCGTCTTGGCCTGCATGATCACTTGTCTGCACAACGTTCAAACGGTTTGCGATCGATGATCGAGCGCATCCGAGAAGTCGCACAACAAAACCTCTGATAACCTCCCTTAGCGGTTGGCCCAGTCATTTAGCGTGACTTCAAGATCGCCATAACCGGTCATGCGACGCTCGAACGCCAACCCCATTTTCTCGGCGCATGCCCGGGCGCGTTCGGTGAGGACCGGATCATCCGTCTGAGCCTGATAAACCAGTTTGGTGTAGTTTCCGAAATACATATCGCGTAGTTCTGGGTGACGGTCCAGGCCCAGCGGTTTCCAGACAAAGGCGTCGAACTGCCGGGCCAGAAAGTCCGTCAGGTAAAAGGCCGTTGTTTCATCATCGTCGCGATCAGCAAAGGTCTGATTACCTTCAAAAAACGAGTAACAATGAGGACCTTTGATCATCTCGACCCCAAGCTCTTCGCAGGCTTTTTGCAACAGCCCTCCGGTGCCGCAATCTGCGTAGACGACAAAGATCTGGTGATAGTCATTGCGGTGTTTTGCCACCGCATCTTCGACTGCCTGAGTGATGCGGTCCGGGTGAATATGCAGGATCGCGGGCAAACAGGTCAGGGCCATATGGTCCCAGCCGTTGCGTTTTTTCAGGTCCAGAATCTCACGCGCCAGAGCCCCGCACGCGATCAGCAATATCTGCTGCTGGCCATCGTTCTCGGAATATCCATCGGTGGTCAGGCTTGCATCGTCAGGTAAAGTGTTCTGTGGCATGGCTTTGAACCCGTCAGCTTCTGGATAAAAGAATGATCTTTCGTACAGGAAGGCAAGTCTGGTGCCGACTTTCTGCCTATGGCCACCGACGCGTTTGCTGCACAAACTGATGACAGACCAGGGACGTGCCACTGCCGCGCATAAAAAAGCCGCCCAAGATCGGGCGGCTTTGTTTTGGATTGCTTTGCCGGATCAACCCGCCATCTGATTGTGCTTGCGCGAAACAAACTCCTTGGCGGTTTCAACAGCAACAGCCGCATCACGGCAGTAGGCATCAGCGCCAATGGCCTTGCCGAATTCTTCGTTCAACGGCGCGCCGCCGACCAGAACGATATAGTCATCACGCACGCCTTGCTCGACCAATGTGTCGATCACGACTTTCATGTAAGGCATGGTTGTGGTCAGCAGGGCGGACATGCCCAGAATATCGGGCTCTTCGCTTTCCAGCGCTTCCAGATAGTTTTCGACCGGGTTGTTGATGCCGATATCGACAACTTCGAAACCTGCGCCTTCCATCATCATCGAAACAAGGTTTTTGCCGATGTCGTGGATGTCACCTTTGACGGTGCCGATGACCATTTTGCCAACGCGCGGCGCACCGGTTTCGGCAAGCAGCGGCTTGAGGATAAACATGCCGCCCTTCATAGCGTTCGCCGCCAGAAGAACTTCGGGTACGAAGAGAATACCGTCGCGGAAGTCATGTCCCACGATGGTCATGCCGCCAACAAGCGCTTTGGTCAGAATATCGTACGGCGCCCATCCGCGTTCCAGCAGGATGTTCACACCTTCTTCGATTTCTTCTTTTAGGCCGTCATAAAGATCATCGAACATCTGTTCGACAAGTTCATCGTCATTCAGTTCGGACAGGACGATATCTTCTTCATCAGACATGGGGCGTTTCCCTGAGCTGTGTGGGCCAATGGCACCAAGATGGCATTTTTTCCGTTTTGGCCAAAACGCCGCAGTTTGACTGTGACGATTGCGACCTCAGTCGTTTCGGGACCGACCTATAAGATAGAAATTTGCACAGGGCGACTGAATTTTCTGCAAGATCATTCTGCATAATGTTCAGATTGTTAGGCAAATTCATCTCGATAATTGGCCACGGCACTATTCAAGCGCTCTTGATGGATCTGCGCTCTTTGCGTATCGTCGAGATGGGAACAAAGAGCGAACAAATGGTCGATCAATCCAGGATACGGGGGCGAGGAACGGCATCAAATGTTGCCGGGCGCTTCGAACGTTTTACAACGTTGGAAACCGACGACGGATGGCCTCAGCATGACGATCTTCCGCCGCTTCGCACCGAAGTTCGGGAGGAGGTTGCACGCAGTATCATTTCCTATAACCGGTCCCCGGATTTGCCTTTTGACCGGTCGATCAACCCGTATCGCGGGTGTGAGCATGGCTGTGTCTATTGCTTTGCCCGGCCAAGCCATGCCTATCTTGGACTGTCTCCGGGGCTGGATTTCGAAACCCGCCTGATTGCGCGCCCGAACGCGGCTGATCTGCTGCGGCAAGAGCTTTCCGCGCGCAAATATCGCGTGGCAACAATGGCGCTGGGTACGAATACCGACCCATATCAACCCATCGAGAAAACCCGTTTGATAACAAGAGGCTGCCTTGAGGTTTTGCGAGATTTCAACCATCCGTTAGCGATTGTGACCAAAGGAGCGCTGATCGAGCGCGATCTGGATGTTTTGGCGCCGATGGCCGTGCGTGGATTGGTGCGTGTCGGCATATCGCTGACGACGCTGGATGCGAAACTGTCGCGCCGGATGGAACCTCGGGCCCCATCGCCCAAGCGGCGTTTGCAGACGATAGAACGGCTGACCGGGGCAGGGGTTCCGGTGCGGGTCATGACCTCTCCACTTATTCCCGGGTTAACCGATCATGAACTGGAACAGCTGCTTGAGGCGGGACGGGATGCCGGGGCTGATACCGCCAGTTGGATCATGCTACGTCTGCCGCGCGAAGTGTCGGTGCTGTGGAAGGATTGGCTGGCGCAACATGAACCGGCGCGCGCGGAAAAGGTCATGTCGCGCCTGCGTGAAATGCATGGTGGGCGGGAATATGATCCGCGTTGGGGCCATAGGATGCGGGGCGAGGGCGAATATGCCGAGGTAGTCGCGCAAAGGTTCAAACTGGCGGTCAAACGATTGGGGTTGCGCATAGAAGGGGCCCCTTTGCGGACGGACCTATTTTCCAAGCCACCGCAGGCAGGCGATCAGCTGAGCCTGCTCTAAAACAAAACGCCCCGGATGATCCGGGGCGTTGCTTGGGTCTGATGCTTAGCGCTTTTCGATATCCACGTAGTTGCGGTTCGTCTCACCCAGATACAACTGGCGCGGGCGACCGATCTTGTTCTGTGGATCGGCGATCATCTCTTTCCACTGGCTGACCCAACCAACGGTGCGCGACAACGCAAAGATCGGCGTGAACATTGATGTTGGGAAGCCCATCGCCTCGAGAATGATGCCCGAGTAGAAATCGACATTCGGGAACAGCTTCTTCTCGGCAAAATACGGGTCTTGCAGAGCTTCTTTCTCAAGCTCTTTGGCAACCTGCAGTTTCGGGTTGTTTTCAACACCGAGCAGATCCAGAACTTCATCCGCCGACTGCTTCATCACCTTGGCGCGCGGGTCAAAGTTCTTGTAGACGCGGTGGCCAAAACCCATCAGGCGGAACGGATCGTTCTTGTCCTTGGCGCGGGCGATGTATTCTGGGATGCGATCGACGCTGCCGATCTCTTCCAGCATTTCCAGACAGGCTTGGTTCGCACCCCCATGCGCCGGCCCCCACAGGCAGGCGATCCCGGCCGCAATACAAGCGAACGGGTTAGCACCCGACGACGAGGCCAGACGCACGGTCGAGGTCGAGGCGTTCTGCTCGTGATCCGCGTGCAAGGTAAAGATACGGTCCATCGCGCGGCTCAGGATCGGGTTGACCTCATACTCTTCAGCCGGAACAGCAAAGCACATGCGCAGGAAGTTCGATGCGTAATCCAGATCGTTACGTGGATACACGAAGGGCTGACCGATATGGTACTTGTAGGCCCAGGCCGCAATCGTCGGCATCTTGGCGATCAGACGATGCGATGCGACCTCACGCTGGTGCGGGTCCGAAATATCGGTCGAGTCGTGGTAGAAGGCCGACATGGCGCCAACAACACCCACCATAATCGCCATCGGATGCGCGTCACGGCGGAAGCCACGATAGAAATACAGCATCTGTTCGTGCAGCATGGTGTGGCGCGTGATCGTGGTCTCGAAGGTTTCCAGGTCTTTGGCGCTCGGCAGCTCTCCATAAAGCAGCAGGTAGCACACTTCGAGGAAATGGGATTTCTCGGCCAGTTGGTCGATCGGATAGCCCCGGTGCAGCAGCTCACCTTTTTCGCCATCGATATAGGTGATGGTGCTGTCGCAGCTTGCGGTTGAGGTAAAGCCCGGATCATAGGTGAATACACCTGCCTGACCGTACAATTTGCGGATATCGACAACGTCAGGCCCGGCCGTCGGTGAGTGAACCGGCAACTCATACTCTTTTCCATGTACGGTCAGAGTGGCTGTTTTGCTGCTATCAGTCATAATTGTCCCTTCTTCATTCGTGCGCAGGCCGGATCGTCGCCGAACCATGCGGGCAATGACTGCGCGCGGGCGCGCAGTCCGGGTGTTAGCGGAGCAGCGTTACCCGTTTATGAAGATTGGGTTTATGTCGCTGCCTCAGAAAGCCGCGCCAGGGTTTCATCGCGTCCCAGCACAAGCATCATGTCAAAAACCGAAGGTGTGACGGCCCGGCCTGCCAGAATGGCCCTGAGCGGACCTGCCAGCTTGCCGAACTTGAGTTCCCGTGCCTCGGCAAAGGAATTCAGCGCCTCTTCCAGCTCGTTTCGCGACCAGCTAACATTTTGCAGCTGCGGCGTCAATTCTTCCAGTATACCATCGGATACATTTGTGAGCGCCTTGGCCGCCTTCTCATCTGGAACGATAGGGCGTTCAGTCAGAACAAAATACGCCTTTTCAAGGAGTTCCGGGAAGGTCCGTGCGCGATCCTTCAAACAAAACATTGCCCGTTCAAGATCACCCGATTGTGTCTGAGTGAGAGCGGGCAGCGCAGCAGCGGCCAGATACCCTTCGATCTCATGCCGCAGTGCAGTATCGTCAGAGATCGCAATGTGCTGCCCACACAGATTTTCCAGTTTTTTCAGATCGAAACGCGCCGGGCTTTTGCCTATGCCGTCCAGATCAAACCACTCTTTAGCTTGCGCGTCGGTGAAAAACTCGTCATCCCCGTGGCTCCATCCCAGACGCGCCAGATAGTTGCGCATACCGGCAGCGGGATAACCCATCGTCTGATACTCCTGCGCACCCAACGCACCGTGGCGTTTGGACAGTTTCTTGCCGTCCTGCCCGTGGATCAGCGGGATATGCGCCCAAACGGGGATTTTCCAGCCCATGGCCTGGTAGATCATCATCTGACGCGCGGCATTGTTCAGATGGTCGTCGCCGCGAATAACATGGGTAACGCCCATATCGTGATCGTCCACCACAACGGCCAGCATATAGACTGGCGTGCCGTCAGAACGCAGCAGGACCATGTCGTCCAATTGATCATTGCGGATCGTCACATCGCCTTGCACCTGATCGCGGATTACCGTGGAGCCGTCCTGCGGGGCCTTTATTCGGATCACAAAGGGCGCATTCGGGTGGGTTGCAGGGTCGGCATCGCGCCAGGGACTGCGGAACAGGGTTGATTTGCCCTCGGCCCGGGCCTGCTCGCGAAAAGCAGCGATTTCGTCCTGGGTTGAGAAACACTTATACGCCTTGCCTTCGGCCAGCAATTGATGCGCCACCTCTGCGTGGCGTGCAGCCCCTTCGAACTGAGAGATCACATCGCCATCATGATCCAGCCCCAGCCAGGCCATGCCCTGCAGGATCGCGGCGGTTGCCTCAGGAGTCGAACGCTCGCGATCGGTGTCCTCGATTCGCAGCAGGAACTTGCCGCCACGGCCGCGCGCATAAAGCCAGTTGAACAGCGCAGTGCGTGCGCCGCCGATATGAAGAAAGCCGGTGGGCGAGGGGGCGAAACGGGTGACAACCTGATCGGACATTGTGTGGATTAACCTTTTGGTAACCGTGTCGGGCTTAGTTTGGCGCCTGTCTAACGAGCCCGAAGGACGGGGGCAACCATGCGTGTTCTTGCACGGGCCCAGGCCACGCTGCTGAACCAGACGGGGTTCCTATTTCCCTGGTCGCCGGTGTGCCTTGCGGTTGGGATCGGCCTCTATTTCGGACTTCGGTTCGAGCCGGATTGGACGGCCTATTTCGGCCTTGGCTGCATAGGTCTGGGGCTGATCTGGCTGACCCGAGTGCTTCCTTCGGGTTGGGGATCGTTGGCAGTCGGGGGGGCGCTGGTTGCGGTGGGCTTTGTGCTGGCCGGCACGCGCGCCCATATGGTGGCAGAACCGGTTCTGTCATGGCGTTACTACGGCCCAGTTGAGGGGCGCGTGGTGGCCATGGACCGGTCTGCCTCGGATGCGCTGCGACTGACGCTGGATCAGGTGCGACTAGGGGACGTACCAAACGACCGGCGACCGCAGCGCATCCGCCTTTCCATCCATTCCGACATTGGACGTATCGCACCTGGGCAACGGATCATGACCACGGCCCATCTGTCACCACCACAGGGCCCGGTCGAGCCCGGAGGGTTCGATTTCCGACGCCATGCCTGGTTTCAACGCTTGGGCGCGGTCGGATACACACGTGTTCCGGTCCTCACGATCGCCCCGCCACAGGATGCGCTGGATGGCGTTCGGATCACGGCGATCCGGATGGCGATCTCGGGCCATGTGCGCAGTCTCCTGCCGGGTGAGGTCGGCGGGTTTGCCGCTGCGGTCACGACCGGAGATCGCAGCGGCATGGGTCAGGCGTCGCTGGACGCGCTGCGGGCATCGAACCTTGCGCATTTGCTGGCGATCTCCGGCCTGCATATGGGGCTGCTGACCGGATTTGTCTTCGTGGCCTGCCGGATCGGGTTGTCGATGATCCCGATCCTGGCGCTGCGACTGCCGGTCCGGAAACTGGCCGCCGGATGGGCTCTTGTGGCTGCAGTTATCTACCTGATGCTG
This sequence comes from Ruegeria sp. AH7, assembly GCF_056541325.1. Taxonomy (NCBI): domain Bacteria; kingdom Pseudomonadati; phylum Pseudomonadota; class Alphaproteobacteria; order Rhodobacterales; family Roseobacteraceae; genus Ruegeria; species Ruegeria sp. AH7. The sequence goes on from NZ_JBQFYF010000001.1 coordinate 586,691, forward strand.
TCGGGGGGCAATGTGGCGACCGAGCGGGCGTTTATCATGGTCAGCGTCATGTTCGGGGCCATTCTGATCGACCGCCGGGCGATTTCGTTGCGGGCGGTGGCGGTGGCTGCGCTGATCGTGTTGATCTTGCGCCCTGAGACATTGCTCAGCCCCGGTTTTCAGATGTCGTTTGCTGCCACGACCGCGCTGGTAGCTGTATTTGGCACGTTGCGCGATTATGGCCCAACACCGGGTCCGAAATGGCTAAGGCCCGTTCTGGGTGTGCTGTTGTCTTCCGCCATAGCAGGTCTTGCCACCGCCCCGATTGGGGCGGCGCATTTCAACACCATGTCGCATTACGGGCTTTTGGCAAATCTTTTGTCCGTGCCCGTGATGGGGACGGTTGTTGTACCGTCTGCCGTGGTTGCTGCGTTGCTGGCGCCGTTTGGTTTGGAGTGGATCGCACTCGAGGTCATGGGGATTGGGCTGAGCTGGATTTTGTTGGTTGCCGATTGGGTCTCGGGCCTTGAGAGGGCGCAAGGCTACGTGGTCAGCCCGCCTTGGTTCGTGTTGCCTGCCATTGCCCTTGGTGGGCTTTGGCTGGCGCTCTGGCAGGGGCGGATGCGCTGGGTGGGCCTTGGCCCGGTGGCAGCGGCGTTCCTGCTGTGGACATCAGACCATCGCCCCGAGGTTTTGATTGCAGAATCCGGCGGCCTAGTTGGTGTCATGACAGAAGAGGGCCGGGCGCTGAGCAAGAAGAAAGGCAGCGGCTTTGTCGCAACCGTCTGGCTGGAGAATGACGGCGACGGGCAGGATCAGGGGCAGGCGGCCGGGCGCTGGCCGGGCGAGGCCGATCTGATCCAGCGTATTGCCGTGCAGGGGGCCGAGGTTGTTCACATAACAGGCAAACGGGCTGCACGCGGATTTACGGAATGCAACGCGAACCAGATTGTCGTCTCGGCAGTAGAGTTGACCATCCAGGGTGATTGCGGGGTGTTTGACCCGGATCGGCTGTACCACACAGGCAGCCTGTCCATCTCGGGTGGTAAAGTGATCACCAGTGCCGATCTGACGGGACACCGTCTCTGGTCCCCGAAATCTACCGGGGACCGTGGCAAGTCTGGTGATCAGTAGCTGCGGATCAACCCGACCAGACGCCCCTGAACCTTAACTTTGTCTTCAGGCAGAACGCGCGTTTCATAGGCCGGGTTTGCGGCTTCAAGCGCGATGGCGTTGCCACGACGGAAGAAGCGTTTCAGCGTCGCCTCCTGATCCTCGACCAGTGCAACCACGATGTCGCCATTGTCTGCGGTCGACGTTTCCCGGATGATGACAACATCACCGTCATTGATACCAGCGTCGATCATCGAGTCGCCTTGCACTTCTAAAGCGTAGTGCGATCCTTGCCCGGAAACCATCGGGCCGGGCACGGCCACACGATGCGATTCATGGCTGATGGCCGCAATCGGTACACCAGCAGCGATCCGGCCCATGACAGGCAATTCCAGCGCATCAACCGAGACCGGTTCGAAATTCGCAGGGCGCGGGCCTTCGGGCTTGTCGCCTTCGATGACCCGAGGGGTAAATCCGGTCGTGGGTTCGCCCCCAAGGCTTTCGGGTAGCTTCACGATCTCAATTGCACGGGCTCGATGCGCCAGACGGCGGATAAAGCCCCGCTCTTCCAGCGCTGTGATCAATCGGTGGATGCCGGATTTGGATCGCAGATCCAACGCGGCCTTCATTTCGTCAAAACTGGGCGGAACGCCATCCCGCTGTACGCGTTTGTGGATGAATTCCAGCAAATCCAACTGCTTCTTGGTCAGCATCGCTCACACCTCGTCGCTCATGCGTTTTCTTTTGTTCTACGCATGTTCACGTTTTGTGTCAATGAATTTGAAGATGTTCTATATCGGCAGATACTGGATTTCGGCCCCAACAGCGCGCTCCGGGTCTTCGGGCGGACGCATGATCAAAGCGTTGGCTTCGGCTAAAACACTTAGCAGAGAACTGTCCTGGTCGGCGCAGGCGCGGATGCCGTTATCGTCGAGAATTGCACGCATATAGTGTTCACGTGGCCCATTTGCAGGCAGCGCTTCGGCCAAAACCGCTCGCTGGAAGGGCGTGACGACTGTATCGAGCCCCAACATCCGTCGTACCATCGGAATCAGGAACAGATAGCCGCACACCATTGCGCTGACAGGGTTCCCCGGCAGGCCAACCATCGCGGCATCGCCCATCCGTCCAGCCATCAGCGGTTTTCCGGGGCGCATCCGGATTTTGTAGAAGGACCGCTCCATCCCCTGCGCCTCGGATACCTCGGAAACCAGATCATAGTCTCCGACCGAAGCACCGCCGATGGTGACCACCAGATCGGCCCCTTCCGCCAGTCCAAACGCGGTTTCCAATGAAGAGACCGTGTCCCGTGCGATGGGCAGAACACGGACATGAGAGCCAACCCCTTCGAGCAGCGCCTGCAGGCCGAACGTGTTCGAGGCAATGATCTGATCTGGGCCCGGGGTCTCACCCGGCATCACCAATTCGTCCCCGGTTGAGATCAGGGCGATCTGCGGTTTCCGCGCAACCGGGACCTGGGGGATGTTCATAGCGGCCATAAGCGCCACATCCTCGGGCCGGATCAAGCGCGGTGCCGCGATTGTGGTGCCTTTGGCAAAGTCCACCCCAGCGGGGCGGATATTGGTTTTGGGGCCGGGCGCGTCGGTGATGGTGATCAGGTCGCCGCGACGGTCCACATCTTCCTGTATGACAATGAAGTCAGCCCCTTCCGGCACTGGCGCGCCAGTGAAAATTCGAACGGCTTGTCCGGGGCCGACTTTGCCATCGAACCGATTGCCTGCGGCAGCCTCGCCGACAACCTTGAACATGGCGTGCAGTTCCACTTCCGCCGCCTTAACTGCGTAGCCGTCCATCGATGAGGCGGCAAAAGGCGGCTGATCGCGTGTCGCGACAACGTTTTCGGCCAGGACGCGACCCGCCGATTTGGCAATCGGCACATGTTCGGAAGGAAGCGGAGTGACCAGATCAAACAGCAGGGCGCGGGCGTCTTCGACCGTGATCATTGTGCTTCGTAACGCCCTGATTTGCCACCATCTTTCAGCAAAACGCGAATGCCACCGATCTCCATCGCCTTATCAACGGCTTTGGTCATGTCGTAGACGGTCAGCGCGGCGGTCGAGACCGCGGTCAGCGCTTCCATCTCTACACCTGTCTGGCCTGAGGTTTTGACGGTGGCTTCGATTTGGACACCCGGTAGATCAGGGTCCAACGTCAGTTCAACTGCAACCTTGGTCAGGGGTAGCGGGTGGCACAGTGGGATCAGGTCGGGCGTTTTCTTGGCCCCCATGATCCCAGCAAGACGCGCAACGCCTAGAACATCGCCTTTCTTGGCGCGGCCTTCTGAAATTAAATCAAAGGTTTCTGCTGCCATCTTGATGTACGCGGCAGCCACTGCAACGCGGTCGGTGACATCCTTGTCCGAGACATCGACCATATGCGCCTGACCTTCGGCATCAAAATGCGTAAGCGGCATCACATCACCCCTGGGATCAGCGGGTTTGACAGGATATGGCGGGTTGCCGCACTGACGTCATCCTGCCGCATAAGGCTCTCGCCGATCAGGAAACACCTTGCACCGTATCGCGCGATATCGGCCAGATCTTCCGGCGCGCCCAGACCGCTTTCGCAGACAATCGTTCGATCTCCTGGCACCAGTTTTGACAGGCGCCGGGTGGTATCAAGAGTGGTCTCGAAGGTCTTGAGATTGCGATTGTTTATCCCGATCAGGGGGCTTTTCAACTGCGTCGCGCGGTCAAGCTCGGCTTCGTCGTGAACTTCGATCAGAACGTCCATATCCCAGTCAAACGCGGTTTGTTCCAACTCGGCGGCCTGCGAATCTTCGACCGAGGCCATGATAATCAGGATACAGTCAGCCCCCAAGGCGCGGGCTTCGATGACCTGATAGGGATCGTACATGAAATCCTTGCGCAAAGCGGGTAAATTGGTAGCAGCGCGCGCAGCAGTCAGATATTCTTTGGCACCCTGAAAACTGGGTGTGTCGGTCAGAACCGACAAACAGGCTGCGCCGCCGTCTTCATAGGCTTTAGCCAGAACGGGCGGATCAAAATCCGGGCGGATCAAACCTTTGGAGGGGCTGGCCTTTTTGACCTCGGCAATCAAACCGTAGCCGGTGCGCGAGGCGTTGTGCAGCGCCTCGGCAAAGCCACGCACCTCAGGCGCATCTCGTGCTTCGCTTTCCAGCTCGACCAGCGATTTTTGTGCCTTGTCCGCTTCGATCTCTTCCAGCTTATAGGCTTTGATTTTGTCCAGAACAGTCTCGGTCATGCGGCTTCCTGTGTGATCCGCGCAAGGGCGGTGATCTTTTCTTTGGCTTTGCCACTGTCGATGCTTTCGGCTGCCTTTTCAACGCCTTCGCGCAAATCGCTCGCGGCCTCAGCCACGACCAAAGCAGCGGCAGAGTTCAGCAGAACGGCATCACGATAGGCCGACGGCGTACCATCCAGTAATGCGCCGAAGGCAGCAGCGTTTTCTTCCGGGGTGCCGCCAACGATCTCTTCGAATGGATGTACGGGCAGGCCTGCGTCTTCGGGGTGCAGTTCAACCTCTTTTATGGTGTTGTCTTCCAGGGCAGCGACCCAGCTGACACCGGTGATCGTCAACTCATCCGTCCCGTCCGAGCCATGGACCAACCACGCACGATCAGATCCCAGCAAGCCCAGTGTTTCAGCCATCGGCCGGACCAAGTCGCGAGAGAAGGCGCCCGTTAGTTGCCGTTTGACGCCCGCCGGATTGGTCAGCGGGCCGAGAATATTGAAGATCGTGCGCGTTCCCAGTTCTTGTCGAGACGGCATAACATGAGCGATGGCAGGGTGATGCATAGGGGCCATCATGAAACAGATTCCCACCTCATTCAGCGCTTTTTCAACCACTTGCGGGCCGACCATCACGTTGATGCCCATCTGACCCAGCGCATCTGCCGCGCCGGATTTCGAACTGAGGTTCCGGTTGCCATGCTTGGCCACGGTGACACCGGTCCCCGCCACGACAAAGGCCGTCGCAGTCGAGATATTCAGTGTTCCCTTGCCATCCCCTCCAGTACCCACAATATCCATCGCGCCCGCCGGGGCGGTGACCGCGTTACACTTGGCGCGCATCACAGCGGCGGCGGCGGCGTATTCGTCCACGGTTTCGCCACGTGTGCGCATGGCCATCAGCAGCCCACCGATCTGGCTGGGCGTGGCCTCGCCATCGAACAGAATGCCAAAGGCCTGTTCCGCCTCGGCGCGGGTCAGTGGCCGGTCGGCAGACGCACCGATCAGCGGTTTCAATGCGTCGCTCATGCGGGGACTTTCAGTTCTTGCAGGAAGTTCTTGAGCAGGGCGTGGCCATGCTCGGAGGCGATAGATTCCGGGTGGAACTGCACGCCATGAATGGGCAGTTCCTTGTGTTGCAGCCCCATGATTGTACCGTCTTCCAGTTCTGCTGTGATCTCAAGGCAATTGGGCAGGCTCTCACGCTCAACAATAAGCGAATGATAGCGTGTCGCCTCAAAGGGTGAGGGCAGGCCCGCAAAGACGCCTTTGCCCGTGTGTTTCATCGTGCCCATCTTGCCATGCACGATCTCATGGCAACGCACGACCTTGCCGCCGAAAACCTGACCGATGGTCTGATGACCCAAGCACACACCCATCAGTGGTGTTTTTGTCTCGGCCGCGGCTTCGGTCAGGGCCAGGCAAATACCGGCTTGATCTGGGTCGCAAGGGCCGGGGCTGAGCAGGATACCGGCGGGATTCATCGCCATGGCTTCCTGCACATCCAGCGCATCATTGCGGCGAATGACCATTTCGGCCCCAAGTTCGCCCAGATAATGCACCAGGTTGTAAGTAAACGAATCGTAGTTGTCGATCAGCAGCAGCATTTGGGCACTTATCTTAGCTTGGGCATTTCAGGCTGGCGATACAGCCCCCGGCCACGGTATAATGTCGGAACATACATGCTCAGGCTTGGGCGGCAGCGTCAAGAGGACAACCCGTTCCAGACGCGCCATCAGGCCAAGCGTTGCAAAAGATGACGTAAGAACGGGCGTAGCAGTAGACAGGCGAAAGGCGTTGGACATGGGCGGATTTGTCGGAGGAATGGTCGCAGGTGCGGTCGTTGTTTTGATCTTGGGTGCGGTTTTGTCGTTGCAGGCACCGTTGACCCAAAAACCGGTTGTGGCAACCGAGGCACCACAGCCCGAGGATGTCACCACATCCGAGGCTTCGGCCAGTGTGACCGAGACCGGATCGGACGCCGATCTGGTCGATGCACAACCCGCTGGGCCAAAAGCTGCCGATTTCCAAGAAGAGGATGTGGCCGATCTGTCGGGCCTTGAGCAAGAGACAGATGCCCAGCCAAACATCACCGGGCCGGGGCAACAGCCCGAACAGCCGGATCCCGACACAGCGGATGAGGTTGCGGTGCTGACAAACCCGCCTGTTGCGCCGCCTCTGCCCGGAGCCGCGCCTGAAACCCCTCAGGATGAGGTGCAGCCACAGGTTATTGGTGAGGCACCCGCTGCGCCTGAAGCTGAAGAAGTTGCGGTTTTGGAACCAGTGCCAAGCCTCGACGTTCCAGGCTCGACCGAAGACAGCACCGAAGAAAACCCGTTTGAAAATAGCCCAATTGCTGTGGAAGGGGACGAAGATACGCTGCCCCGAACCTTGCCGCGTATTGCCGCCTTGCCTCAGATTGGTGGAGAGAACGAGACCAGCACCAGCACGATCGTCGGCAAGCGCGTAGTGCCGCTGACCGAACGCGACGATCCACCGGCTGATGAAACAGGTGATGTCACAGGGCTGATCCCTATGGGCAAACCCATCGAAGCCTACGCCGCCGCATTTGAAAATGCCGAATCCAAGCCGCTGATGTCCATTATCCTGATCGATGATGAACAGTCCTTTGGGGCCGAGGCCTTGCAGGACTTTCCCTATCCGATCAGCTTTGCCGTCAGCCCGTCTGATCCAAACGCCGCCGAAAAAATGGCGCGCCACCGCGCTGCCGGGTTTGAGGTGATGGCCCTGGCTGATCTACCCGAGGCTGCCAGCGCACAGGATGCCGAAGTTTCGATGGCCGTCTGGCTGGAAACCCTGCCGGAAACTGTAGGAATTCTAGAAGGGGTTGAAACCGGCATTCAGGGCAATCGCAAACTGGCCGATCAGGTCGCCGAGATTGCAGGAGTCACAGGCCGTGGGTTGATCACACAAGACAACGGGCTCAATACCGTCCAGAAGATCGCCGCGCGCAACGGCATCCCATCCAGCGTTATATTCCGCGATATTGACGGGGCCCGTCAGGACCCCAAGATCATGCGCCGCTTTCTGGACCAGGCCGTTTTCCGCGCCGGGCAGGAGGGCACTGTCGTGATGCTGGGTCGCGTGCGTCCTGAAACGATCTCGGCCTTGCTGCTCTGGGGGCTTGAGGATCGCGCCAGTCGGGTCGCCATGGCGCCAATCTCTGCGGTGATGACGCGCGAGGTTCAGTAAACGCCTACAAGGCGGCTGATCCGGGATCGCCGCCCTTTTTCTGTTTAGCTGTTGCCTGTTGAGGTAAACCGTGCCGCATCTGCTGCTGCCCGCCGGATGGCGTTTGATTTATGGACCGTTTCCATAAACTCTGCCTCGGGGTCACTGTCATAGACCACGCCACCGCCTGCCTGAATGTAGAGCTTTTGGTCTTTCACGATGGCCGTGCGCAGGGCGATACACATATCCATGTCACCACCCGCGCTGAAATAGCCGACACCGCCGCCATAAACGCCGCGCTTTTCGGGTTCCAACTCGTCGATAATCTCCATCGCACGGACTTTTGGCGCGCCCGAGACTGTACCCGCAGGCATCCCAGCAAAGAAGGCATCCAACGCGTCTTTGTCCTCGGCCAATTCACCTACCACGTTCGACACGATATGCATCACGTGGCTGTAGCGTTCGATGATGAACTCTTCGGTGGGCCGCACAGTGCCGATCTTGGCGACACGGCCTGTATCGTTGCGACCCAAATCCAGCAGCATCAGATGTTCGGCCAATTCCTTCTTGTCGGCCAGCAAATCCAACTCGTTTGCTTTGTCTTCTTCTGGCGTTGCACCGCGTGGGCGGGTGCCCGCGATAGGGCGAATGGTGACTTCGTCGCCAAAGACCCGCACCAGAATCTCGGGGCTGGCGCCCACGACCTGAAAGCCACCGAAGTTGAAGTAGAACATGAACGGCGAAGGGTTGGTGCGGCGCAAAGACCGATAGAGCGTGAACGGCGGCAGCGGGAAATCCTGTGTCCAGCGCTGTGCCGGGACGACCTGAAAGATGTCGCCTGCTCGGATGTATTCCTTGGCCTTTTCAACCGCTTCCATATAGCCGGATTTGGTGAAATTCGACACAGGCGGGGCCACCTCGGACGCGTCACCCAGATCGCGGGTTTCCGCTGGCATGGCGCGTTCCAGATCGCGGACAGCGTCCATCACACGTTCGGCGGCCTGCGCATAGGCTGCTTTGGCCGATTGCCCGTCGCTAGACCATGCAGGAGAGACCACTGTAACTTCGCCTTTGACGCCATCCAAAACCGCCACGACCGAAGGGCGCAGCATGATCGCATCGGGAAGGCCCAACGGATCAGGGTTCACGTCCGGCAAATATTCGACCAGACGCACCATGTCGTAGCCCAGATAGCCAAACAGCCCTGCAGCGGCCTGCGGCAGATCATCGGGCAGCGCGATGCGGCTTTCGGCCAGCAAGGCGCGTAGATTGTCCATTGGGTTGCCGGTTTGCGGGTCAAACGCCTCGGGATCGAACCGGGCGGACCGGTTCAACTCGGATGTTTCGCCCCGGCAGCGCCAGATCAGATCAGGCTTCATGCCAACAATCGAATAACGCCCGCGCACCTCTCCGCCCGTGACGGATTCCAGCATAAAGGCATCTTTTTGCGCACCGGTCAGCTTCAGCATCAATGACACCGGTGTGTCCAGGTCAGCAGCAAGGCGCGTGTAAACGACCTGATTTTCACCCGCCTCATAGGCGCGGGCGAACGTGTCGAAATCGGGTGTCAGTGCCATGATGGTCTCTTAGTAACTCGCCTGCACGGCGTTCAGGGCTTGCTGATCGAGCACAGGGCGTGCGCGGGTCTGTGCGTCGCGGACATAGGCGTCAAAGATGTTCTGCGCCAGGGCCTGATCCAGTTGAGCGCTGAGGGCCTCTTGCAGCTGTCGCAACTCGTCAGTTTCATCCGGTGGCAGGATCTCGTCCAGACGTACGATCAAGGCGGCGCCATTGCCGCTGACCACGCGCAGTTCGCCGGGCTCCATCTCGAAAACGTCTGCCATGAAGCTGGGGGGCACATCCTCAAGAAATGCGGTGCGGGTCAGGGCGTTTTCCACGCGGAACGGCAGGCCGGTTGCGGTGAAGTCTCCATCGGTGGCCAGATCCAAGAGGACCGAGGCCGCCTGATCCTGAAGCGCCGCGTTTGTCTCGGCCGCAATCCAGGCTGCAGCGACGCGGTCGCGTGCGCTATCCAAGGGTTCGGGGCGCGGGGGCAGGTCTTCTTCCAAACGCAGCGCGAAGATCGATCCGTCCTCAAGGAACGCGATCTCTGGGAAGTCACCGTCCTGCACCGCTTCGGCGGCCACGCGGAACCCGTCATAAGCAGCAACCTGTTCGCTGCTGTCGCGGGTCCAGTCAATCTGATCCAGCACCATCTCGGTTTCAGCAGCCAACTCTTCCAGCGTGGCACCACCGGCCAGTAGGTCGTTGATATCCTCAGATTGGGCTTCGATCAGGCGGCGCGCGCGCTCAGAAGCCTGTTCTTCGCGCAAGCTTGGTTCAGCCTCTTCAAAAGGAACGTTGTTGGCGGCCAGTGAGCCGTTTATCCGGAACAAAGCCGGGCCAAAGACCGAAGGCAGAGGTCCGACAACCTGATCCAGTTCTGCCGCGAATACGGCATCGGCAGCGTCGCCCAGATCGTCGCGGGTGACATCGCCCAGATCGATATCGCTCAACTCAAGCTCGCGGTCGCGCACCAGTTGTTCGAATGTGGTACCCCCGACCTCAAGCTGTGCCATTGCGTCATTTGCAGCCTCTTCACTGGGGAAGTTCAGCCGTTCGACCAACCGGCGTTCGGGTTGTTGGTATTCAGCCGCGCGCTGGTCGTAGAGTCGGCGCAGTGTATCTTCGTCAACCTCGACCGTATCGATCAACATCTCGGGCGAAAGGATCGCAAAGGTCAGTCGTTTGGTGCGGGGCAGGGTGAACAAATCGGTGTTTTCATCATAAAACGCCAGAACCTGTTCATCGGTTGGATCCGCAACTGGCGTCGTCAGCGCCTCAACCCCGAGGGTCGCGATGGTGAAGCTGCGCCGCGCGCCCAGATAATCGACCAGCATTTGTGTCAGCGTATCGGGCATGACCACGCCGCTGGTCACAGCTGCCTGCAGGATCGTGCGCGAAGATTCCTTGCGCAGGTCCGATTCGAATTCGGCATCCGAGATACCCAGTTGATCCAGTTGGAACCGATAGGCTTCGCGGTCAAAGGTTCCATCAACGCCCTGAAAGGCCGGGATCGCAACGATCTCTTCCTGCAGGTTTTCGTCGCCAATCGAAATGCCCAACTGACTGACTTCGTTGTCCAACGCGGCGAGGGCGGTCAGGCGGGACAAGGCGCGCTGTTCCAAACCCAGCTCTCGGGCCTGAGACATTTGCAGAGATTGTCCGGTCTGGGCCTCAACGGCACGGATCTCGCGCTGCAGCTCACGTACATAGGCATCGACCGAGACGCTTTCGTCACCCACCTGTGCAACAGTGCGGATGGTGCCGCTGAGATTGGTGGCGCCAAAACCGGCCAGACCGACGAACAAAAGGCCCATCAATATCCAGACAAAGGTTTTCGAAAGACTGTTCTTGCCTGCAGCCATGATGTCCTCTTGGTGTTTTGGCAGGTCTCTGCCCTGTTGGTCGCCGCCCTGAATACGACGGGCACCGCCGGGGGGCAAGCTTAGAAGGAAACTGCCTGCAAGCGGTCGAACAATTGGCCAATCCCAGCTCGATCCAGATTTGCGAAAGCGATGCGCACCTGGCGCTGACCGGCAGGATCGCCTGCGGGCATGAACATCGTACCGGGCAGCAGGAGAATACCAGCTTCTGGAACGAGGCGGCGGGCAAGTTCATCCGAGGCGATATCGAACGGGTGTTCAAGATAGGCGAAATATGCGCCGAGGCCCAACAGCCGCCAACCCTTGGCGGTCAGCTTTGGCATCCCATCGGCGATCGCGGCGCGCCGGTCGAGGATTTCATCGCGTTCCCCGGCCAACCATTGGCCGAGGTTCTGCATGCCCCACAGGGCCGCAAATTGGCCGATCTGGCCGGGGCAAATCGCGACCGTATCCAGAAACTTTTCGATTTCGGAGAGAAGGGTGTTACTGGACGCAATAGCTCCGACGCGATGACCGGTCAGGCGGTAGGCTTTCGAGAAAGAATAGAGATGCACTAGCGTCTGATCCCAGCCGGGTTGTTGGAACAACTCATGCGGCGGACCGCTGCGGCTGTCGAAATCGCGGTAGGTTTCGTCGACCAGCAGGTAGATGCCAGCCTCTCGGGCCAGATCGTAAAAGGCGCGAAGCAGTTCCGCCGGGTATTCGACCCCGCCGGGATTGTTGGGCGTGACTAAAGAAATAGCGCGGGTATTGTCGGTGATCAGCGCACGCGCCTGTTCGGGGTCGGGCAAAAGATCGGCGCCGGTTGGCAAGTCGACAGCGTACACGCCTGCCATGTCCAGCCACATTTTGTGATTGAAGTACCATGGGGTAGGTAGGATGACCTCGTCCCCCTGATCCGTGATCGCCGAGATGACGGCCGAAAACGCCTGATTGCACCCCGAGGTGATGGCAACCTGGTTCGCGGCAACCGTCGCGGCATAGTGGGCGCTGATCTGATCAGCCAGTTCCGCGCGTAAATCACTGTTACCCAAGACGGGCCCATAGAGATGGGCGCTATCTTGCTCTACCGCAAACTCGGCCATGGCCTGACGCATGGCCAGCGGTGGTGGATCGACGGGGGCCGCCTGACTGACATTGATCAGCGGCTGGTCATCCGAAAATGTAACCCCGTTCAGCCAGCGGCGCGCCTCCATCACCGGGGGAGGGAAGGTGATGCTGGTGCGGGTTTGAGTCATTGGGTCTTGTCCTTGGACTGTGCCAGCAGGGCTTGTGCGAGGCTCTGCCTCGCGCTCCGAGGTATTTCTGAACAGAAGAAGTTAGTCCGTGCCGCGATAGGGTTCGACATATTGCAAGGCCATATCCCAGGGGAAGAAGATCCAGGTGTCCTGGCTGACCTCGGTAATGAACGTGTCGACCATCGGGCGGCCCTTGGGTTTGGCATAGACCGTCGCGAAATGCGCCTTGGGAAACATCCGGCGCACCAGATCCAGGGTTTTGCCGCTGTCGACCAGATCGTCGATGATGAGAACGCCTTCGCCATCGCCCATCAACGGGGCATCCGGGGCCTTGAGCACCTCGGCCTCGCCCTGTTCCTGATGGTGGTAGGAGCGTACGCTGATCGTGTCGACGGTGCGGATGTCCAGCTCACGGCTGACGATCATGGCCGGGGCCATTCCGCCACGGGTGATCGCGACAACCGCGCGCCAGGATCCATCATCGGGGCCTTGCCCATCCAGCCGCCAGGCCAGAGCGCGGGAATCGCGGTGAATCTGATCCCAGCTGATATGAAAGCCTTTTTCGTGGGGCAGGCGATCCTTGGCGCTCATGATCTTAGCCCTTTTCTACGTCAGGCGCATCGACGGCTTTCATGCCGACAATGTGATAGCCCGAGTCTACATGCAGATTCTCACCGGTGACGCCACTGCTGAGATCGGACAGCAAGTACAATGCCGAGTTGCCGACATCGTCGATGGTTACGTTGCGACGCAGGGGCGAGTTATACTCGTTCCATTTCATGATATAGCGGAAGTCCCCGATGCCACTTGCGGCGAGCGTTTTGATCGGCCCAGCCGAGATCGAGTTCACGCGGATGCCATCCTTGCCCAGGTCCTCGGCCAAATATTTGACCGATGCTTCCAGCGCGGCTTTGGCAACACCCATGACATTATAGTGCGGCATGACCTGCTCGGCGCCATAGTAGGTCAGGGTCACGGCACTGCCGCCTTCGCCCATCATCTTTTCTGCGCGCTGCATCACGGCTGTGAAGGAAAAGACGGACACATCCATGGTCAAATTGAAATTCGCGCGGCTGGTGTCGACATAACGACCGCGCAGTTCGTTCTTATCCGAGAACCCGATGGCGTGAACGATAAAATCCAGCTCGCCCCATTTTGCTTCAAGCGCGGTGAACAATGCGTCGATTGACGTCTCGTCGCTGACGTCGCACGGCAGGACGATTTCGCTGCCAAGTTGCGCTGCCAGTGGGTCGACCCGTTTCTTCAGAGCGTCGCCTTGATAAGAAAAAGCCAGATCGGCCCCGGCATCGGATAAAGCGCGCGCGATTCCCCATGCGATTGATTTGTCATTGGCCAGTCCCATGATGAGGCCGCGTTTGCCGGCCATCAACTGATTTGCCATGTTTGGTTCTCCGCCTGTCTTCGCGTTGTATTGCGTTGGTTTATGCCATCGTTAGCGCTGCATCAAGGCCATCCACTCTTGCCCGTAGCGGGTTATCGCCTTAGGTTCCTACTCAGTACTTTCCTGGGGATGGAAATGAACGAGCGCGATGGCATCTTTGCTGGCTCCGATCCGTTTGAAATAGCGGCTCGGTGGTTAGGTGAGGCTGAAGAGAGTGAAGTCAACGATCCGAACGCAATCGCGTTGGCGACTGTCGATCTGGACGGTATGCCCAATGTTCGTATGGTTCTTTTGAAAGAGATCGAACCGGACAGCTTCGTTTTTTACACAAACTACGAAAGCACCAAAGCGTCAGAGCTGGATGGTGCGGGCAAAGCCGCATTTGTGATGCACTGGAAATCTTTGCGGCGTCAAATCCGAGTTCGTGGTACAATAACGCGGGAAACGGGTCCTAAAGCGGATGAGTATTATGCATCCAGATCGCTTAAAAGCCGATTGGGGGCCTGGGCTTCGCGGCAGTCTCAGCCGCTGAGCAGTCGCGCTGCGTTGATGGCAGAGGTTGCAAAGGTAACTGCGAAACATGGGCCGAACCCTGCGCGACCGCCATTTTGGGGAGGGTACAGAATCGCGCCGACTGAAATTGAATTCTGGGCAGATGGGGCTTTTCGCCTGCATGACCGCTTTAGATGGCAAAGGGATGAGCCCGGATCAGTTTGGCAAGTGGAAAGGCTGAATCCATGATGTTCGCGTTACGTGAAATGCAACACTCAGAAAACAATGGGTTTTTTCAGCTTGAATTTGCGGGCCATTCCCATAAACAAACAAACCTTAACGATCTTAATAAATGCGCGTAAGGAATACAGTGCCGGACGATCTGAATAATATGTATCGCGTACGTGGACACGTGAAATGGTTCGACCCTGCGAAAGGGTACGGGTTCGTTGTGTCTGACGAAGGCGGTCCGGATATTCTGTTGCATGTGAACGTCTTGCGCAATTTTGGTCAAAGCTCTGTCGCGGATGGCGCGGGCATCGAAATTATGACGCATCGCACAGACCGGGGCGTTCAGGCGGTCGAGGTGATCAGTGTTGATCCGCCGGCGCGTGCAGATTCTATGCTGCTGGCCGATTTCGCCGAACTTGATCCAGACGTGATCGCAGATGCCCCGATGGAGGCTGCGAGGGTGAAATGGTTCGACAAGGGCAAAGGTTTTGGCTTTGCCAATGTGTTTGGACGCGGTGAGGATGTGTTTTTGCATATCGAAGTTTTGCGCCGCTCGGGCCTTGCCGATCTGCAACCCGGCGAAGCGCTGGCCATGCGCGTGATCGATGGAAAACGAGGCCGGATGGCAGCACAGGTGCTTGCCTGGGAAGCCGCACTGGACGAATGATTCCACGATGATGAGTCGCCTTATCGCTCCTGCCCTGATCTTTACTTTTTGGGCCGGGGGTGCGTTGGCGGACTGCCGCCCTGACCGGGTTGAGCTGAAGAACGATCAGACTCAGATAAGTTTCAACGTTGAAGTGGCCATGACGCCCCAAGAGCGTTCGCGTGGGTTGATGTTCCGAGAGTCCCTACCCAATAGGTCGGGGATGCTGTTCGTATTCGATCCGCCTCAGCGCGTGGCGTTCTGGATGAAGAACACCCTGATTCCACTGGACATGATCTTCATCGACAAAACCGGCGCAGTCAGCAGCGTGCATGAAGGCGCGATTCCGGGTGATTTGACCCCGATTGAGGGCGGCGATTCCGTGTTTGCGGTGCTCGAAATCAATGCTGGATTGGCCACACGCTATGGAATCGCAGCTGGAACCCAGATGCGCCATGAAATTTTTTCACAAGGCCCCGCAATTTGGCCCTGTTAGGGCTTTTCAAATCAGATCGGCACGTTTAGGAAGGCGCACGGTCCGGGGCGTGGCGCAGTCTGGTAGCGCACCTGTTTTGGGTACAGGGGGTCGTAGGTTCGAATCCTGCCGCCCCGACCACTTCCAAAAATGTTAAATTACGCGCACGCTGTATTGTGCACTCAACCAGATATTGATTGGCACATAGTGTGTATTGCACGCCATTCTCCCGAGGGGCCAAACTTCAAAGCCCGTGTGGAAAAGGTCGGTTGGAAGGCAGCGATTCAGGGGCGGGACGAAGGTAGTTTTGACTGGACCAACAACAAGCTGTTTGAATAATGCAAGCAACACAGCGGCCGTAAAAATATAGTCAGCCCGGCAACCCGCCCATCGTGCGATAAAGCCTGCTAAGAGCTTGGTCCAACGCTTCGCTTTCGACGGGAACCTCAACAACCGATCCGGCCTTTTGTGGAACTCTGAACATCAGCGAGGCATCAACGCGGTAGCCGGATGAAGTTTTGCTCGGGTTCAATCGCATGACGCTTTTGGGCAGGTTCTGAGGGGAGCCATCATAGGTCAGTATCAGGAAAGCGGCTGCTTCGGGGGGTAGGTATTCACTGCATTCAAAGCTGTTGTCGGGCAGCTTGCGAAAACTGTCGCCCGGGCCGGTGCAGCTCATTTCGAAGGTTTCGAACAGACGCATCGGGTAGTCGTTGAACTGAGCACTGCGTGATGGTTCGGACACATCTTGTGGTGTGCACGCCACGATTAGGGCCAGTGGCGATAGAAAGTGAAACAGTCGCATCTGATTGTAAGCCCTCAATGATTTGCGCGTTAACCACCTAGTCCCTTGGTAGGTCCGCGATGATTCTGTTTCAGCCTAACCAGCAGTGGTCCGGTTCATCAAACGCTTATAACCATGCTGGTAAAAACAGGAATTTCATTCTGTTGAGTTTGGGATCGGCGGGATTTTGCCGTGGATCATTCTGTGGAGGAATCGGCCGCGCCCCGCGCAAGACCCGGCGCGATGATCTGGTCAACACAAAAGATTTCAAAAATGACTCAAAAAGGCCGTTGACCTTCTATGGGTGGATACGCCAGATTGTATGAGCCGAATATGACGCCACTACATCTGGTATGAAATCAGAGAAGGCGCAGGGCAGGGACGGGACGCACACCAACTGATTGTGCAACCGCTGATGCGGTTTTGCGCTGCGCGCGGCAGCGTCCGGACCTTTGCGTCTGTCGAGTTCGGCAAGGTGGGGGGCTTGGCATTTCTCAGGCCCGAAGCTGGGTAGACGGTCATTAATTCGAAGGCAGCGGACATGAAAATTGAAAGAAAATTCACGAAACCGGGGCAGGATGCATATGCAGACTTGGATTTCATTTCGGCCACGTCCGAGATTCGAAACCCCGACGGTACAATTGTCTTTCGGTTGGACGATATCGAAGTTCCATCAAGCTGGAGCCAGGTCGCAAGCGACGTAATCGCGCAGAAATATTTCCGCAAAGCAGGTGTTCCCAGCAAGCTGAAAAAGGTCAAAGAGAAAGACGTTCCCGAATTCCTGTGGCGTTCGGTTCCGGCCGATGGCGCTGAATTCGATGGCGAGACATCCTCCAAGCAAGTGTTCGATCGTCTGGCCGGCGCGTGGGCGTACTGGGGCTGGAAGGGCGGCTATTTCTCAACCGAGGAAGACGCGCGCGCCTACTTTGACGAGATGCGCTATATGCTGGCGACCCAACGCGCCGCTCCGAACAGCCCGCAATGGTTTAACACCGGTTTGCACTGGGCCTACGGGATCGACGGCCCTGCGCAGGGTCACCACTATGTCGACTACAAAACCGGCAAGCTGACCAAATCGAAATCCGCTTATGAGCATCCGCAGCCGCATGCATGCTTCATCCAGTCCGTCGATGATGATCTGGTGAACGAGGGCGGCATCATGGATCTGTGGGTGCGCGAGGCGCGCTTGTTCAAATACGGTTCAGGCACCGGGACCAACTTCAGCCATCTGCGGGCTGAGGGCGAGGCGCTGTCGGGCGGCGGCAAATCCTCGGGCCTAATGGGATTTCTCAAGATCGGCGACCGCGCCGCTGGCGCGATTAAATCAGGCGGGACAACCCGTCGAGCAGCGAAGATGGTGATCGTCGATGCAGATCACCCGGACATCGAGCAATTCATCGAATGGAAGGTGCTCGAAGAACAGAAGGTGGCCTCGATCGTTGCCGGATCGAAGATGCACGAGAAGATGCTGAACGGCATTTTTGAGGCCATCCGTTCGTGGGATGGCTCTGCTGATGACGCTTATGATCCGAACGCGAACGATAGTCTGAAGAAAGCGGTTCGTGAGGCCAAAAAGGTCGCGATCCCTGAGACTTACATCAAGCGCGTGCTGGATTATGCGCGGCAGGGTCACGACAGCATCGAGTTCCCCACCTACGACACCGACTGGGATTCGGAAGCCTATAGCTCGGTCTCGGGTCAGAACTCGAACAACTCGATCCGCGTGACCAACGCGTTCCTGACCGCTGTTGAGAAAGACGCGGATTGGGAATTGATCAACCGCACCGATGGCAAGGTTGCCCGCACGGTCAAAGCGCGCGACCTGTGGGAGAAGGTCGGCCATGCCGCTTGGGCTTGTGCTGATCCTGGTATTCAGTTCCACGACACTGTCAACGAATGGCACACATGCCCCGAAGATGGTGAGATCCGCGGATCGAACCCGTGCTCGGAATACATGTTCCTGGACGACACGGCCTGTAACCTCGCGTCGATGAACCTGCTGACCTTCCTTAAGGATGACGAGTTTCAGGCGGCGGATTACATGCACGCCTCCCGCCTATGGACCCTGACGCTGGAAATTTCAGTGACGATGGCGCAATTCCCGTCCAAGGAAATCGCGAAACTCTCTTATGATTTCCGTACTTTGGGTCTTGGCTATGCCAATATCGGCGGACTGCTGATGAACATGGGCTACAGCTATGACTCGGACGAAGGTCGGGCGATCTGTGGCGCGCTGACCTCGATCATGACTGGTGTGGCCTATGCGACCTCGGCTGAGATCGCCGGAGAGCTGGGTCCGTTCAAAGGGTATGAGCGCAATGCCGAGCACATGCTGCGCGTCATCCGTAACCACCGCCGCGCATCGCAGGGTGTGACCAACGGGTACGAGAAACTGGCCGTCAAGCCTGTGCCTCTGGATCACGGCAACTGCCCAGACAAACGTCTCATCGATCTGGCCATGTCGGCCTGGGATGAGGCGCTGAGCCTCGGCGAGAAGAACGGCTATCGCAACGCACAGGCCACCGTGATCGCGCCCACCGGGACCATCGGTCTGGTGATGGATTGCGACACGACCGGGATCGAGCCGGACTTCGCACTGGTTAAATTCAAAAAGCTGGCCGGTGGCGGTTACTTCAAGATCATCAACCGCTCGGTACCGTCGGCGCTGGAGAAGCTGGGCTACTCCTCGTCTCAGATCGAAGAGATCGTGGGCTATGCGGTTGGGCACGGCACCATCAGCAACGCGCCGGGGATCAACCACACCTCGCTGACAGGTCACGGGTTCGGCCCGAATGAACTGGCCAAAGTGGACGCCGCGCTGGAAAGCGCCTTCGACATCCGGTTCGTCTTCAACCAGTGGACACTGGGTGAGGATTTCTGCACCGGCGTACTGGGCATCCCGGCGACCAAGCTGAACGATCCTACTTTCGACCTGCTGCGCCATCTTGGCTTTACCAAAGCGGATATCGACGCAGCGAACGATCACGTCTGCGGAACCATGACGCTGGAAGGCGCACCCCATCTGAAGGAAGAGCACTATTCGATCTTCGACTGCGCCAACCCGTGCGGCAAGAAAGGTAAGCGTTTCCTAGGGGTTGATAGCCACATCACCATGATGGCGGCAGCGCAAAGCTTTATCTCGGGCGCGATCAGCAAGACGATCAACATGCCCAATGACGCGACCATCGAGGATTGCCAGAAGGCCTATGAACTCAGCTGGTCGCTGGGTGTGAAGGCTAACGCGCTTTATCGTGACGGCTCGAAACTGTCGCAGCCTCTGGCGGCGGCCCTGGTCGAGGACGACGACGAAGCGGCAGAAGTTTTGGAAAGCGGTTCGACGCAGGAAAAAGCTGTCGTTCTGGCCGAGAAGGTGATTGAGAAGGTTGTGGTCAAGGAAATGATCCGCAGTCATCGCGAGAAACTGCCCCATCGCCGCAAGGGCTATACCCAGAAGGCGATCGTGGGCGGCCACAAGGTTTACCTGCGCACCGGTGAGTTCGAAGACGGCAAGCTGGGTGAGATCTTCATCGACATGCACAAGGAAGGCGCTGGCTTCCGGGCAATGATGAACAACTTCGCCATCGCGGTCTCGGTCGGCCTGCAGTATGGCGTGCCGCTGGAAGAGTTTGTCGATGCCTTCACCTTCACCAAATTCGAACCGGCGGGGATGGTGCAGGGCAACGACTCGATCAAGAACGCGACGTCGATTCTGGACTACATTTTCCGCGAATTGGCCGTGTCTTATTTGGACCGCACCGATCTGGCCCATGTGAAACCTGAAGGCGCAACCTTCGATGATCTGGGTCGTGGCGAGGACGAAAACGTCTCGAACGTTTCAGAAATCAGCGACAGTGCGGCGTCCAAGTCTTTGGAAGTGTTGAAGCAAATCAGCTCGACCGGCTATCTGCGCAAGCGCCTGCCGCAAGATCTGGCGGTGTTCAACGCGGGTCAGGCTGATTTGAACGGCATGGCAGAAACAGCCGCTGCATTTGAAGCTCCGGCCGCAGAAACTGCCGTCGCAACCACCATGGACGCTCGTACCAAAGCCAAGATGCAGGGCTACGAGGGCGACCCGTGCGGCGAATGCGGAAACTACACGCTGGTGCGCAACGGCACCTGCATGAAATGCAACACCTGCGGCGCGACAAGCGGGTGTAGCTGAGTTCAGCGCCCCGGCACCCCGGGGCGCAGGGGTCGGATAGCTGCCACAGGTACCGACCCCGACGAATACGGATCAAGGCGCTGAGACTTACCTTCGATGCCTTGGTCCACTCGGCCGACATGCCCGTGTTGGCCGGGAACAGGGTGGGGCGGAATATTTGCTCCCTCCCACTCTCTCACGGGGCGGGTGCGCTCGCCCCATGCGCAGTCCAGGCCGCAGGCAAAAAAACACCGGGCGGTCAACGAAATGAGCCTGGAAGGCGAAACTGACAGGGGGCTTCGGCCCCCTTTCTTTTTTCAACCCCTTACCGCGGTTGTCAGCAGAGCCTTGCCGGATTGCCTCTCCGCTATCGGGTCAGAACCGCCGAAAGCACATCGGCGGATTTCGCCCGGCGGGAGATCGCAGGGCCGACTCGGGGAAATCCGCAAAGAATGGCGCGAAATGCGGGGATGCCAGGGAGGCGGGTGACGGCGACGGGCAAGATGGTGTCTGTGGTGCGTGTCCGGACGTAACAACGCAAAACTCACTCAGGAGGCACTATCATGAAACCGCAACATCTGGCCGTTATTTCGGCATTCGCACTTGGCTTGCCTGCATTGGCTCTGGCGCAATCGAGCGCTGATGCCAATGGCGATGGCGTTCTAACCATCGAAGAAGTGCAGGCTGTTGTACCAGAAGTGGATACCGATACGTTCTCGGCCATGGATGCAAATGGTGACGGCGCGCTGGATCAGGATGAGATCGCAGTTGCGCAAGAAGCCGGTTTGCTGCCCCCCAGCAACGGCTGACTTGTATTGAATAAGGGCGGCCCGAGGGTTTCGGGCCGCCTTTACAAATGGTTACGCGGGTAAGTGAATGTTGAATTTGGCGCGAATTTCGGCATCTAGCAACGGATCAAACTGAGCGGACGACGGTGCGCTCAGAATTTCTTCCTTGCGGGCGGTAGCCTTCTCCAGCAAATCTGGTTTACCCATTTCGGCCCATTCTTTTGGTGACGTCCGGTCGCCGAATATTGGATAAACATAGTCGGCCTGCATCCGGCTGAGCGTTGCGTCAGTTCCCAAGTAGTGGCCCGGCCCGCCCATGCAGACTTCGGCAATCTGATCCAGCGCCAATGTTTCATCATTGACTTCGATGCCGCGCACGCAGCGCTGTGCCTGACCGATCAGATCATCGCTAAGGATCAGGCTTTCAAAGCAAAAGCCCAGAAGCGAAGCATGCATGCCCGCCGCTTCATAGACCATGTTCAGCCCGGACAACCCGGCCATGACGTTCGAACACATCTGCTCCCACCCGGCTTGCATATCGGGCAGTTTCGAATCTGACGCGCCCGCGGCGGCGCCTCCCGGCAGGTCGTAGAACTGGTGCATCTGCGCACAGCCCGCACTCAGCAGGGCTTGTTCGCCAGACCCGATGGACATAGCCCCAGTGCGCAGGTCCAGACCAAAGGGCCAAGTGCCAAAAATCGCGGGAGCGCCCGGCTTTACGGCGTTTACATAAACCAAACCGGCCAGGCATTCGGCCGTGGCCTGCGTGATTGCCCCGGCGATGGTTGATGGGGCGGTTGCCCCGGCCATGCCAGCAGACAGCAACAGAACCGGCATACCGGCCTTGATGCATTCCTCCATCACTTCGCAGCTTTCGGTGGCAAATTTCATCGGCGGAACGACAAAGCAGTTCGAGTTGGACACAAAAGGCCGCTCGCGCCATTTGTCCTCACCACCGGCAATCATATGCAGCATTTCGATGGCAGGTGCCACATGCGATGGCTCGGTAAAGGATGTTCCGATGTGTTTGTAAGTCCCTGAACATGCAGCGTAAACTGTGTTGTAGTCCATCTCGAGATTGTCGAGGATGTCGCGGCAGACCATAGGGCGCTGGACGAAGTGGATATTGTCCAGCTGCTGGCAAATTCGCGCGGCGTCGTGCAGATCCTGTACGGTTGAATCGCGGTATTGGCGGCCATGGACATCAACCATACTTACGGCTGCTCCGGCTGTGCCATAGTGAACCTTGGTGCCGGTTAGGTCGAGGTCGGTCTGGCCGTCGCGGCTGCAGAGCGTGATGGACCGGTTGGCCTTTGCGATCGTATCTTCGACCAATGCGCGCGGGAACCGAATGCGCCCGTCTTCGCCCAGTGTACAGCCCGCACCGACCAGATAGTCGATGCCGCTTTGGGGGGCGTCTGCAAGACCAATGGTTTCAAGGGCTTGCAGGGCGGCATCGTGGATTTTCTCCACCTGAGTCGGGGTCAGAGGTTTGTATGTGCCGCCTTCCATGCCGGGGCGGATCGGGCGCAGATGTTCTGGAAGGGCGGATGCACGGGCTGCGCGACGTGCAGAACGTCCACCGCTACGAGAGGCACTACGAGATTGCGTGTTCATTGAATAAGTCCGGTCTTTAAAGAGGTATCTTGAGCGTGAGCGATCAAGACAAGCCAGGCCGACCCCTTGCCGCGCGTCCACGATCCGCACCAATGGTACGACTGATCAGACGAATTTTCCAAATCTCGTTTGCCATGAGACCTCTCAGTTGCCCGATAGGCTGTCAGACGGCCACACCCTGTTCTGTTCCGTTTGCGACTTTGGTGTCAAAAACCGACAGATTGTATCGCTGGTCTTGTTGAACGCGTGTTCTGAGCACATTTTCTCCCGCTTTGGGCGAAATCTGTTATACTTTATTAACTTACTGCTGAATATCCTGTGATCAGAATTGAAATCTGGCAACTGCATGCCAGTTTAAATGTGTGACTGTCGTTGCTCCAGACACGGATGAACACTGTTGATGATGGATTGGAAACCACGTTGGGCCCTGATCGCCGCGATGTCGATCACATGCGCCACCCCTGCCTTGGCAGAGGATTGGTCAGGTGCCTATGCGGGTTTCAGTTTCGGCTATGCCGAGGCAAGCGGCCCTGAGAGCTCCAGCGGGGACACAGGCACATTTGGTGCCCATATCGGGTTTGATCAGGATTTTGGCAATTTCGTTTTGGGTGGTGAGTTGGAATACAACCGTCTGTCCCTGAACCTCAGCGAAAATCAGGGAAGCCTGGACAGTATGTCACTTGTTAAACTGCGCGGCGGGTATGATTTTGGCAACGCGCTCGGATACGTGGTCGTCGGTGCGGCCCGCGCGGAAACCTCGACCGACAGCGATACAGCGGCGGTTTACGGCATCGGTGTCGCTTACCCGATTGGCGAAAACCTTGTGATTAGTGGTGAGGCATTGCGCCAGAACTTCGACGATGCCACCCGATCCGAGGGTGGACTGGGCACGAATGTTTTCAACCTAAGGACAACCTTCCGGTTCTGAGCCTTTCACCCAGCCGCGCGATGTTTTGCCTGACCAGCCGCAAAATCGCACAAGGTCTGCAAAGCCTGCGAAAAACGCGCGTCCTCGACGGTCATTGCCACGCGAATATGGCCTGCCGCGGCCCGGCCAAAGCTTTCACCAGGCAAGACAGCGATGGCGTGATTATCCAGCAAGGCGTTTGCAAAGTCTTCACCGGATAGGCCGGTCGCGCGGATATCCAGCATCAGATACATCGCACCTTGTGATGGAACGAGGCTGATGACGTTCTGCTTGCTTAGAATCTCTATGGCAAGCGCGCGACGGCGACGGAAGGGGGCGGCGATACCAGCCTCTAACTCCGGGCCGGCCTTCAGTGCAAAACAGGCGGCATCCTGAATGAAACCTGGCACGCCGTAGGTCGTGTGCGTGGCCAGATTGATCAGATGCGCAATCACTTC
This sequence comes from Ruegeria sp. AH7, assembly GCF_056541325.1. Classification (NCBI taxonomy): domain Bacteria; kingdom Pseudomonadati; phylum Pseudomonadota; class Alphaproteobacteria; order Rhodobacterales; family Roseobacteraceae; genus Ruegeria; species Ruegeria sp. AH7. Next base: position 610,833 of record NZ_JBQFYF010000001.1, read on the forward strand.
TTCTGGACCAATAACCCATCCGCAGCGAGAGCCTGTCATAGCATGGGATTTGGACATGGACCCAACAACAAGTGTGCGCTTGGCCATATCCGACAAAGCACGGGGAGAGCTATGCTCACCCTCCCAGACCTGCGTGTCATAGACCTCGTCCGAGATCAGCCAAAGATCGCGCCGCTTACAGGCCCCTGCGATGCCTTCAAGCGTTTCGTGGGAATAGACCACGCCGGTTGGATTGTTGGGTGAGTTGATCAGCAGGGACACGGCTCCGTCCGCGGCAGCTTCGATATCTTCGGCGCGCGGTTGAAATGACTCTTCGGCCTGCGCTTGGATGGGGCGGGCTTGCGCGCCGACCCCTCGGATCGTACCGGGATAAGTGGCGTAATATGGATCAATATACAGCCCCACATCCCCAGGATCACACAGGGCCATATGTGCTGCGAACAGGGCGGACTGCCCGCCTGGCGTGATCAGAACATTGTCACGCGTGGTGGGCACCCCGGTCCGTACCTGAGTTCTTGCGGCGACCATGTCGCGTAGTTGATCGGTTCCCGGGACCATTGCGTAACCGGTGTGTCCGTTTCGCGCCGAGTGGTCCATGGCGCGCAAAATCGATACATCGGTTCGGGTGTCGTGTTCGCCAATTGTCAGCTCGGTCACGGCGTGTCCGGCGCTGACCATCCGGCGCGCCCGGTAGAACACATCCCAGCCATCACTACCGCCTGCTGTGATCTGAGAGATGCGATTTGACACTTTCATCTGAACACCTGCTTGCGAAGTTTCGAACAGCTCGCGATGGTCGATCAGCTGCGCGCGGGAAGGGTCGCCTGAACCTTTTTCGTCAATGAGGCACGGACCAGATCATAAGACGCTGTCAGGCGGTGCCTCAGTTCTTCCTCCTCCGCGTCAAAAGGCAGGCGGATCCAACTGCGGTGGAAATACGGGGCTTTGACGCCGACACCTGCATCGATCAGCATTTGTGCGGTTTCGATATCGGCGGTTTTGACCGAGACACCATCATTGGCAACCCCGATACAGGCGAACATCTTGGCGCCCACTTTCCACGCATCATGGCCGCCGCCCCAGGGATCGGACCATTCAGCACCCGGTAGGGCGCGGCACACAGAGTTGACGAAATCCCGGCTCATGTTCGGCACCATGCAGGGGAGGTGAGGCAAACTCAAGCCTTGGCTTGGCGTGTTGCGCGTGGTATGTCAGCACCATGAACCGGATGACCTGCATCATTATCTGCTGCATTTCCTGCTGATTTATCAAGCGGGCCGGTATCTTTCGTTTTCATCCCTGAGACAAGTTGCTAAGCCCGCGCCAACGCGCACGCTTTAGGAGCCTAAGTGATGACGACACTCAAACTGCACAACACACGGACACGGACGAAGGAAGACTTCGTTCCGATCGATCCTGACAACGTGCGGATGTATGTCTGTGGGCCGACTGTCTATGACCGGGCTCATCTGGGCAATGCGCGACCCGTGGTCGTGTTCGACACGCTGTTCCGGTTGCTGCGCCATGTCTATGGTGCGGATCATGTCACCTATGTGCGCAATTTCACCGACGTAGACGACAAGATCAACGTGACCGCGCTGAAGCGCAAACAAGCCGGGGCCGAAGGGTCTTTGGAGCAGTTGGTTCACGAACGATCGGACGAAACCATCGGGTGGTATCTGCATGATATGGGTGCGCTTGGGACGCTGGAACCGAACCAGATGCCACGAGCGACTGAGTTTATCCCTCAGATGATCGAGATGATCGAAGACCTGATCTCGAAGGGCCATGCCTATGAGGCCGAAGGTCATGTGCTGTTCGCGGTGGACTCGTGGAAGGACGAATACGGCAAGCTCTCGGGCCGGTCGGTCGATGACATGATCGCGGGGGCGCGGGTTGAGGTTGCACCTTACAAGAAGAACCCGATGGATTTCGTGCTGTGGAAGCCTTCGACCGATGAGCTGCCAGGGTGGCAGTCACCCTGGGGTCGGGGGCGTCCGGGCTGGCACATCGAATGCTCGGCCATGTCCTATGAACTGCTGGGCGACAGTTTCGACATTCATGGTGGCGGCAACGATCTGATGTTCCCGCACCATGAGAACGAGATCGCCCAAAGCTGCTGCGCGCATCCCGAGGGTGAGTTCGCTCGGGTCTGGATGCATAATGAAATGCTGCAAGTCGAGGGCAAGAAAATGTCCAAATCGCTGGGCAATTTCTTCACCGTGCATGACCTGTTGGAACAGGGCGTGCCGGGCGAGGTGATCCGGTTTGTGTTCTTGCAGACCCATTATCGCAAGCCGATGGACTGGACCGAGAAAAAGGCCCGCGCAGCCAAAGCAACGCTGCGCAAGTGGCGGGCGCTGACAGCGGGCATCGAGCCCGCCGCCAGCGCGGCACTCTCAGTGATCGCAGCACTTGCGGATGATCTGAACACAGCGGGTGCTATCGCCGAGCTTCACCGTCTGGCTTCGGACGGGGATGCTGCGGCGTTGCTGGCAAGTGCGCAAGTGCTGGGCCTGCTGACGGATGAGATGGGCGGCTGGGTTGCCAATGCGGCTGCGGATTTCTCTGAATACGAAGAAAAGCTGGCAGCCGCGCGTGCAGAAGCCATGGTGAGTAAGGACTTCTCGGAAGTGGATCGATTGAAATCCGCCTATCTTGCTGCAGGTCTGGAAGTGCGCATGAGCAAGGACGCTGTTGAGATCATCGCTGGATCGGGTTTCGACGCGTCGAAGCTGGAAAGCGTATGATCAAATGCTTCGCCCGGAACTGTCCGGGCGGGCGATGCCCGAACAAGCCAAAGAGCCAGACCAATGACCAAAACCCGCCTCTATCTGTATGACACAACCCTGCGCGACGGGCAGCAGACGCAAGGGGTGCAATTCTCGACTGCTGAGAAGGTGCAGATCGCGCAGGCGTTGGATGAGTTGGGTGTCGACTACATCGAGGGCGGCTGGCCGGGGGCGAACCCGACCGACAGCGCGTTTTTTGAAGTCGCTCCGAAGACGTTTGCCCGTTTGACGGCGTTTGGGATGACCAAGCGTTCGGGCCGGTCGGCAGAAAATGACGACGTTCTGGCAGCGGTGATGAATGCGGGCACGCAGGCGGTCTGTCTGGTCGGCAAATCGCATGATTATCACGTGACCCACGCGCTTGGCATTTCGCTGGAGGAGAATGTCGAGAACGTCCACGCCTCGGTTGCACATCTGGTGGCGCAGGGGCGTGAAGCTCTGTTCGATGCAGAACATTTCTTCGACGGGTACAAAGATAATCCGGCCTATGCGACTGAGGTTTGCCAGGCGGCGCTAGAGGCTGGCGCGCGCTGGGTTGTGCTGTGCGATACCAATGGTGGTGCCTTGCCCGCCGAGGTCGGACGCATCGTATCAGAGCTGATCGCAGCTGGTCTGCCCGGGGATCGATTGGGTATTCACACCCACAACGATACCGAGAATGCGGTGGCCTGTTCTTTGGCCGCTGTCGATGCGGGGGCGCGGCAAATTCAAGGGACCTTGAATGGGCTAGGAGAGCGGTGTGGCAATGCGAACCTGACGGCTCTGATCCCGACCTTGTTGCTGAAGGAGCCCTATGCCTCGCAGTTCGAGATCGGCGTCAGCCCTGAGGCGCTGGCCGGTCTAACGCGGATCAGTCGGATGCTGGACGATATCCTGAACCGGGTGCCTAGCAAGCAGTCGGCCTATGTGGGAGCCTCGGCCTTTGCGCATAAGGCAGGACTGCACGCCAGCGCGATTCTCAAGGATCCCTCGACCTACGAACATGTCGATCCGGCAACGGTGGGTAACGCGCGGATCATTCCGATGTCAAATCAGGCTGGGCAGTCAAACCTGCGCAATCGCCTGACCGAGGCCGGGCTGTCCGTGGAAAACGGAGACCCGGCTTTGGGGCGCATTCTTGAGCGGATCAAACAGCGTGAGGCTGAGGGGTATTCGTATGACACCGCGCAGGCCAGTTTCGAACTTTTGGCGCGGGATGAGCTTGGCCAACTGCCTGAATTCTTCGAGGTTAAGCGCTATAAGGTCACCGTTGAGCGGCGCAAGAACAAGTACAATAAGATGGTCAGCCTATCCGAGGCGGTGGTTGTCGTGAAGGTCGACGGGGAAAAGAAACTATCGGTCAGTGAATCCCACGACGAGCAAGGCAGTGACCGGGGACCAGTGAACGCTCTGGCCAAGGCGCTGGCCAAGGATCTGGGGCAGTATTCACAGGTACTGGAGGATATGCGGCTGGTCGACTTCAAGGTGCGGATCACTCAAGGCGGGACCGAGGCGGTGACACGCGTCATCATCGACAGCGAAGACGGGCAGGGGCGGCGTTGGTCTACAGTTGGGGTCAGCGCGAACATAGTTGACGCCTCCTTCGAGGCGCTGCTGGAGGCGATTCAATGGAAACTGGTGCGCGATTGTGACCCTCAGCAGGCAGCGGCAGAGTGACGGCTGCATTTGACGAGGATGTCAAAGCCTGTGCCGCTTTGGTGCACAAGGCCGATCCCGATCGGTTTCTGGCGGCAATGGCTGCTCCGGTTGCGGCGCGGGCGGTTTTGTTTTCGATCTATGCACTGAATGTCGAGGTCGCGCGCGCCCCTTGGGTGACGCAAGAGCCGATGATTGCCGAAATGCGCCTGCAATGGTGGCGCGATGCCCTGCAGGAGATCTCGCAAGGGCCCACCGTGCGGCGGCACGAGGTTGTAACGCCTCTGTCGCAGGTTCTGTCGCCTCATTTGGCCAGGATGCTTGATGAATATGTGGCGGTGCGACGGTGGGACATCTATCGCGATCCTTTTGAGGATCAGGAACATTTTGACGCCTATATCAATCACAGTTCCGGCTCGCTGCTGGTGGCCGCAGCTCAGTCCCTTGGGGCGGCAGATGAGGATGTGTTGCGCGATTTCGGCTATGGCATGGGCGTGGCGAATTGGTTCCGCGCGATCCCAGAACTTGAGGCGCGTGGGCGTATTCCATTGCTCGACGGCAGACCCGAAGGCGTGAGGGTTCTGGCAGAGACGGCGTTGACGCGACTGGCGCGGGCGCGATCCAACCGGTCTGGAGTGTCAGATGCGGCGCGTCCGGCGCTTTATCTCGGATGGCAGGCAGAATGGATTTTGAAACGGGTGAGCGCACAGCCCGACCGGGTTGCGGTAGGTGACTTGGCGCAGAGCGAGGTGCGGCGGCGGTTGTCATTGATGTGGACTGCTGCGACTGGTCGCTGGTGATTAGGCCGGTTTCGCATCGGCAGGTCTGAGGACAAGCCACAGCAATGCGCCACCAGCCAGGGTCAACAGCGGGATCATGGCGAGATTGACGGCTGTCCAGCCTTCAACCGGTGACCCTCCGGAACAGTTCATCAATCCGCCCGATGCCAGCGAAGCAACGGTCACACCGCCGAATACCAACAGGTCGTTCAGGCCCTGCATCCGGCCACGCTCATGCACTTCGTGCGACGCGGCCAGCATGCTGGTCGCACCGATAAAGCCAAAGTTCCAGCCGATCCCCAGCAGGATCAGAGCGATGAAGAAGTTCTCCAACTCGACACCCTGCAAGGCGACAACTCCGGCACCGGCCAGGATCGCAAGGCCAAGAGCCACGATTTTTTCCACCCCAAAGCGCGCGATCAGGTGACCCGTGAAAAAGCTGGGAACATACATGGCCAGCACGTGATAGGTGACCACATCCGCCGCGTCATTGGCCGAGAAGCCGCAGCCCACAACCGCCAGTGGGGTCGAGGTCATCACAAGGTTCATCAACGCGTAGGAAACCATCGCACAGATGATCGCAACAGCAATGCGCGGGGTTTTCAACAACTCTAACCGCGAGCGGCCCTTGGGCGCATCTTCGGTCGGTTTCGGCGGGGTGGGGATGTCGAGAAAGAAGAACAGCGCCGATCCAATCACGTTCAGCGCGATCACTGCCACGTATGTGCCGAGGAACGGGATCACATATGACTCTGACGTCAGTTTGACGATTTGTGGTCCGATGATCGCAGCGGCCAAACCGCCTGCCATCACATAGGAAATCGCCTTGGGGCGGAACTCATCTGATGCGGTATCCGCTGCGGCAAAACGGTAAAACCCATGCGCGCTCATGTAGATACCGGTCAGCAGGCTGCCGAGCAGGAAGATCGGGAAGGACCCCAGATAAAGGCCATAGGCTCCGATAAGGCCGCCCAAGGCCCCGGCTGTTGCCCCGACAAGGAAGCCGGTCCGGCGCCCCCAACGTTGCATGATGGCCGAGACAGGCGTGGCGGCCAGCATCGATCCCAGAACGATCAGCGAGATTGGCAGGGTCGCTAGGCAGGGGTTGCTGGCCAGGGACTGGCCGGCCAATCCACCGACGATAAAGATCATCGGCATTTGCGCGCCCAAGATCGATTGCGCAGCGACCAAAACCGCTACGTTGCGTTTGGCTTGCGAGTCGTCCGGGGTGGCTGTCGTCAGTGTCATGGACCAATGCGTATCGGTGAACGCGCCGGGGCACAAGCGGCTTGCATCTGAGGCTGATCTCCCTAACGTGCAACCCGTATCACAAGGCAGAGAGCGCATGTCCGTAGGTCGCATCATTGAAACGCCCGATTGCGTGACGGAAGGGGCCGAGTGGCTGGCCAACACCTGCCCGCGCATGGCCCATGCGATGGAGCAGACCGGCCCTTTGCCCCTGCGGCGCAAGCCCGATGGATTCGCCCAACTGCTCAGCGCGATTGTCAGCCAGCAAGTCAGCGTGGCCTCGGCCAATGCGATCTGGAAGCGCATGCAGGATGCAAAGCTGACCGGGCCGCGCAAGATCATGTGGGCCACCGATGACGATCTGCGGGCTGTAGGTCTGAGCCGTCAGAAGGTTCGATATGCGCGGGCGTTGGCTGAGGCGCGTATTGATTACAAAGCGTTACGCGACGCTCCTGATGCGGATGTTATCACGACATTGATCCAAGTTCCGGGCATCGGTGTCTGGACCGCTGAGATTTACGCGATGTTCTCGCTTGGTCGCGCGGACGTCATCGCTCCGGGTGATCTGGCCCTGCAGGAGGCCGCACGGGTTCTATACGATTTACCCAAACGACCGACCGATAAGGAACTGCGCCAAATGGCCAAAGCCTGGTCGCCCTGGCGCTCGGTTGCGGCGCGGGTTTTGTGGGCCTATTACCGGGTGGCTAAGAAAAGAGAAGGGATCAGATGACACGGGTTTTGAACGCGCTCCGGAAAGAGCCGGTTTCAGGCGACACACGCTCGGTCGTGGTGTTCGTACACGGCTATGGCGCCAACGGGGCCGATCTGCTGGGTCTTGCTGATCCGCTGGGTGAACACCTGCCCGATACGCTGTTCGTCGCGCCCGATGCACCGGAACAGATCCCCGGAATGCCAAATGGCTTTCAATGGTTTCCGATCCCTTGGATTGACGGCTCGTCCGAGGAAGAAGCGCGCCGCGGCATGGAGATGGCGAGCGACGACTTCAACGCCTTCCTCGACGCACTAATGGTGGATGAAGATGTCCTGCCCGAGCAGGTCGTTCTGTTCGGTTTCTCTCAGGGCACCATGATGAGCCTGCACGTTGCCCCGCGGCGCGAAGACCCGGTAGCCGGGATCGTTGCGTTCTCTGGTCGGTTGCTGGAACCCGATCTGCTGCCCGATGAAACCGTCAGCCGGATGCCGATCCTGCTGGTTCATGGCGACGCGGATGATGTGGTTCCGCCGCAATCGCTGCCCGAGGCAGCAGAAGCCCTTCAAGCGGCTGATTTCAAAGAAGTCTACGCGCATGTGATGAAGGGGACCGGCCACGGTATCGCACCGGACGGGCTAAGCGTGGCACTGGCCTTCATGCGTGACAAGCTGAGCTTTTAGCGATGATTGCCGTCCGCCCGATGATGCCAGAGGATGTGGCCGAGGCTCGGCTTATTCTTAATGATATCATCGCGGCGGGTGGTACGACTGCATTCGAAATCCCGTTCTCGGACGCGCTGTTTGCGCAGAGCTATCTGAACGGGGCCGACAAGGTCTGTTGCCATGTCGCACTGGATCATCAAGGCGAGGTCGCGGGGTTTCAATGGCTTGGCACGCATCAGGCCTTGCCCGAGAATTGCGCCGATGTCGCCACGTTCACCCGCCGAAACCCGGTGCTGCGGGGCGCAGGCCGGGCCCTGTTTGCCGAGACTGTCAAAACGGCAGGTGCATTGGGATTTGCCGCGATCAATGCCACGATCCGAGCGGACAACCTTCTTGGCTTAAGCTATTATGAAAAAATGGGTTTCCGCGACTACTCGGTTGCATACGGCGTTCCGCTGCGGGACGGCACTCCGGTCAATCGCATATCGAAACGCTATGATCTGACGGAGGATAGATGATGCTGGTTGTCACGGGCGTTGTGGAAGTGAATGAGGCCGGGGTCGAACGGACCCGTGAGGCCGCGCAGCACATGGTTGCAGAAACCGCAAAAGAGACCGGCTGTCTGGTCTATGAATTCAGTCAGGTGCTGGGCCACAAAACCCGGTTTCGCGTTTACGAGGAATGGCAGGATCAAGCCGCGCTTGAGGCGCATTTTGCAACGCCTCATATGGCCGTTTTTCGCGCAACTTTGGCCGAGGTTGGTCTGATTTCCAGCGAGATTTACAAAGTTGTCGGCGGTGAGAAGCAGCCGCTCGGCTGATCTGGATCAGCCCCACAAATGGCCCTCGGCAAACTCGACCGAATTGCCTGCGGGGTCGCGGATGTAGAGTGACAGCGCGCCGCTGGGCCAGTCGAACTCGGCATCGATCGGGACATTCCAATCCAGAAGGTGTTTGCGCATGGCTGCGATTTCATCGCGGGTCAGCACCAGGCAGACATGCCCCGCACCACGCGCACCATGAGGCGGTACGGGCAGGTTGGGGTTTAAGGGCGGTTGTTCGGTTTGATCCGGGTTGAACAGTAATAGAACGGACCCGCCAACACGATAAAACACGTGCCGGTCTTTGATCCGCTGAATGCGCTCCAGCCCCAGTATTTCACCATAAAACTGTTCTGCCGCGCCCAGATCATCGACATATAGCGCAGCCTCCAGAATGCCTGACGGGGCAGGGATGTCTGGCGTAAGTTTCATGGCCGTATTCTAGCAGAAAGAAGCGGGCTGTGTCACCGCCGTGCGCGTCTGTCTCGTTTACGTTGCGGGGCGGCATTCAGGTTGGGCAGGGGTAGGCTGTTCCATTGGCCGGGCTCAAGATCGTCCAAAGTCCAGTCGCCGACGCGATAGCGGATCAGGCGTAAGGTCGGCAGGCCGACAGCGGCCGTCATCCGGCGCACCTGCCGGTTCTTGCCTTCGCGGATCGTCAGCTCGATCCAGCTGTCGGGAACGGTCTTGCGCTCGCGGATCGGAGGGGTACGGGGCCAGAGGCCCTCTGGCTCATCCATCTGACGTACTTTGGCGGGGCGTGTCAGGCCATCCTTCAGCTCAACACCGTCCCTCAGCGCGTTCATTGCGCCCGCGTCAGGTTCACCTTCAACCTGAACCCAATAGGTTTTGGCCATCTTGTGCTTGGGATCCGATATCTGTGCCTGCAGTCTCCCATAATCGGTTAACAACATTAGCCCTTCGCTGTCCCGATCCAGCCGTCCTGCAGGGTAGACGCCGGGAAGGTCGATAAAGTCCGACAGGGTGCTGCGCGGCGAGTCTGCATTCGCGCGGTCGGTGAACTGCGGCAGAACATCAAAGGGTTTATTGAATCGAATGAACCAGGACATGCCCCGCCATAGCCTGCAAAACACGCTGTGCGCAACCTGTGGATAACTGTCATGCGCCTGTTACGGATTCGGCTTACCCAATCAGCGACATATTGTGGAAACTCAGGGCTTGTCAGAGATTTACCACGATATATAGTTATCTTAAGACCGGGGCGGGTGCTCTCCGCTCTGGTGTCACAAACGGGCAGCTGAGAGCGAGGAGCGATTCTGTGATGGACGGAGACTTCAGGACCGAATTTGTAAGAGAGCCGGGGACGCTCAAGCATCACCCGGCCTTGGTTTTGAATGCCGATTACCGCCCCTTGTCTTACTACCCGCTGTCGCTGTGGCCCTGGCAAGAGGCGATCAAAGCCGCCTGGCTGGACAGGGTGGACATCGTGGCCGAATATGACGAAGTCGTCCGAAGCCCGAGTACCGAGATCCGAATACCTTCGGTCGTTGTTTTGAAGGACTATGTAAAACCCAGAAAGCGCGTGGCCTTCACGCGCTTTAATTTGTTTCTGAGGGATGAATTTCGCTGTCAGTACTGCGGCAGCCGGGACAATCTGACCTTTGACCATGTGGTTCCGCGCGCAGCAGGCGGGGTGACAAGCTGGCAGAACGTGGTGGCGGCGTGCAGCCCTTGCAACTTGAGGAAAGGGTCCAAATCCCTGCGTCAGGCGGGGATGTCCCTGCGCAAGCCCCCGCGCCAGCCCGATGCGGAGGCTTTGCGCAACATTGGCCGCAAATTCCCGCCAAACCACCTGCACGACAGCTGGATCGACTTCCTGTACTGGGATGCAGAACTGGATGAGTTCTAGGTTTTGGACCGCCAGGCCGCGATCCAGATCAACGTTAAACCCAAAGACATAACGGCATTCCAGCCAGCCAGAGACAAGCCCAGCATTTGCCACGGGATATCGTCGCATCGCACCAGCGGGGCGGACATGATCTGGTTCATCAGTTCTTCCGCCGACAAGCCGCCAATGCTGCCGGACGTACAACTGGTTGGGCCTTCCCACCAGCCTTGTTCGACACCCGCGTGAAACAGGCCAATGCCTGCGCTCGTCAGCGCTGCAAGTGCGCCCGCCAATGGCAGCAGGCGGACAAAGGGCAGCATCAGTGCGATCAGCCCGATGACAAATGCGGCCCCATGTGGAAAGCGTTGCCAAACACACATTTGGCAGGGTGCGAGCCCGCCGAGATATTGGAAACCCCAGGCCCCTAACAGCAATGCTGCCGAACCGCCGGCGGCGAGACCAATCAGAATACTGCGCTGTGTCATAGGTATCGCACCGCTAGAAAGCCGCCGAACAGTAGAATGATGAACAATGTGAACATCAGGCCCAGGCGCTTTTCAATGAAATCGCGGATTGGTTCGCCAAATTTCCAAAGAAGGCCTGCCACAAGAAAGAACCTAAGCGCACGCGCCAGAATCGACGTCGCTATGAAGGTGCCAAGCGGCATGCCCGTCCAGCCCGACATAATGGTGATGACCTTGTAAGGGAAGGGCGTCACCCCCGCCGCCAGCACAGCCCAGAAGCCGAAATCGTTGAAGCGGGTGTTGAACTCTTCCATCGCGTGGGCCTTGCCCATCGATTCCAGAATGGGTTGGCCAATGCTTTCATAGGCGAATGCTCCGATCGCATAACCCAACAAACCGCCCAGCACCGACGCAACCAGCGCAACACCCGCGATAAGCCAAGCGCGCGAAGGGCGTGCCAGAATCATCGGGATCATCAGCACATCCGGCGGGATCGGGAAAAATGAGCTTTCGATGAACGCTACAATCGCCAGCGCCCAAAGGGCATGGGGGTGCTCGGCCAGTCGAATGGTCCAGTCGTAAAGCGATCGCAACATAGTCTACTCAAATCCCGGTCTTTGCCCATGCAAGCCAAATCATGCACCCACGGACCCGTCAACTGCTGGCGGTCAAACAAACCGAAAGCTGGTTGATTTTTGCCTCTGGACCTTCCCGCGCGGGGGCGCTAATCCAGTGTCCGTGGCCCAAGTGGCGGAATGGTAGACGCAGGGGATTCAAAATCCCCCGCCTTCACGGGCGTGAGAGTTCGAGTCTCTCCTTGGGCACCACAATCTCAAGTCCTTGAAGAGTTTCTTATCTCTCTTGGTTTTATTGCGGCAGCTTTCTGGAGCCAACGTTCAAACTTCCTCAGCTCCATTTTTGGGTCTTGCCTTTTATGACGGTTCTTGCAGAGTCCATGCGGGGTCGTTTCGCGCGTCTAGGAGGTATGATGCAGAGCAAGTTTTTGATTGATGGCGTTCCTGACGGCTGTATTTGGGAGTATCCAGATCCGTCAACCTTCAAACCAAAATGGACCGAGAACATCGTTTCTGTACATGTATCTGAAAGGATACCGATTTGGTTGAAGATTTTTGAAAAGAAGTTTTCTAACAATCCCATAAACATGCTCGAGATCGGGGTTTTTAAGGGGGGCTGGGCGTCACATATTTCGACAAGCAAAACAAATGTTGCGTCATTCACGGGTGTTGACCCGTATCTGGGTGACGATTCCGATCCGTATACTGGCGCATATTGGAGCAACAAACAGGGCGCTCAATCCATCTATGAAAACACATCTCAACTTTTTGGAAAGCTCGGCTATACTCTAGACCGTTCGACGTCTCTTGATTTTGTAAAACGTCACGAACATAAACCAACCTATGACGCGATTTTCATCGATGGAGATCACAGGTTTGAAGCTTGTTTGACAGATGCGCGCATTTGCTGGCCTTTGCTGAAACCAGATGGGCTTATGATGTTTGATGACTATGCAAACTCAGATCACCCTGGTGTTACCAAAGCTGTGACACAGTTTATTTCAGAGAAGGAAGAAGAAATCGAAAGCCTGCTGTATTTTGGGTGCTTTTTCACAAACCTAAACAAGGCGATTCCGGTTCTGAATGGTCAGGTAGCGATAACCAAGAAAGCAAACTAGGTTCCGTCGATCCAATGGTACAGTGACAGCGGACGAAAACTGTGTAGGCATCACATGTGATCGCTGATAACCCTTGCCACAGATTTGTTATCTGTTGGGTATTAGTCTGGACAGGTTTCGACTTCACAAAGCTGTACCTGAATCTAAAAACCACCTAAGTTCGCTGCGCGGATTGAATTGTGCGTTTTTATGATTCTGGGAACTAATGCCGGTTTTGTGGTGGCTTTGTTGCCAACATTCACGCAAACACCGGCAGATGTAGGATATGGTTCACTTACAAATCTGATCCGTGCGTGGAATATTGGTTAGTGTATTGATTTGAAAGGTACGTTCCATTGGTGGGAAACTCGGAAACCGCCAAGCCCGTCGGCCAGACTGACGCGCTTGAACTTACGATTTTGATGCCTTGTCTGAACGAGGCGGAAACAATCGAGATTTGTATTAAGAAAGCGCAGGATTTTATTGAACGTGCGCAGATTAAAGGCGAGGTGCTGATTGCCGACAATGGCAGCACCGATGGTTCGATTGAAATGGCTCAGGCTCTGGGTGCGCGTGTTGTGAATGTCCCGCAAAAGGGATACGGCGCGGCGCTGTCGGGCGGGATCGATGCAGCCTTGGGCACCTATGTGATCATGGGCGATGCAGATGACAGCTATGATTTCTCTAGCCTGGATCCCTTTGTCGAAGCGCTGCGGGCCGGAAACGATCTGGTCATGGGCAACCGGTTCAAAGGTGGTATCTCGGATGGTGCGATGCCATTTCTGCACAGATATCTGGGTAACCCGGTGCTCAGCTTCATTGGCCGGCTTTTGTTCAACATCAATATTGGTGATTTCCACTGCGGCTTGCGCGGATTTCGGCGTGACTCGATCCGGGATCTTCAACTGCACACTTCCGGTATGGAATTTGCCTCCGAAATGGTGACGCGATCCGCGATGTCGCGTCTGAAAATTGCTGAGGTGCCGACCACCCTGCGGCCCGATGGTCGAAGCCGCCCGCCGCATCTGCGTACTTGGCGGGATGGGTGGCGCCACCTCAAGTTTTTGCTTATGCACAATCCACGCTGGCTGTTTGTCTATCCGGGGCTGTTTTTCAGCGTTTTGGGCGGGCTGGCCGCCCTGATCCTGATGTTCGGTCCTGTTCAGGTTGCAGGCTCGGTTGAGTTGGGCACAAACACCTTTATCGCCGCCTGTGTGATCACGATCCTTGGAACCCAGCTACTGACCTTTGGCGCCTTAGCGCGGATGATGGCCACCCGGAGCGGATTGCTGCCAGTGGGAGAGCCCAGTCGGATTCTTCGAAGCTGGGCCACAACCGACAATATCGCCCTATTTGCGTTTTGGTTGTTCCTGTTTGGTGTCATCCTGTTCGGTGTGGCGTTCGGCCAATGGGCGCGCCTGGGGTTTGGGAACATCGAAAACCCGCTGCCAACACGCCTGACTGTAGCCGGTTTCAGCCTTATGGCCGTTTCGGTACAAACCGCCTTTGCCGCCTTCTTGTTCGGGATTATTGAGATTCCAACTCGGGAACAAAGCACCGATTCCAACTGACGTTTCCGATCTTAGGAGAATGCTGACCAACAGTTTCACAAGGCTGTCCGTATAAGCGGGCAGCCTGCTTCGTCTTTGATGGCTCAACGGGGAAAGTTCAAAAAACAGCCTCAGATATGCTGCTTTGGCGCGATCAACGAGGGGCTGGCCTTGACATTCATTGTATCTGAATGAAACCTCGAAGATGTTGGGAGACATTGGAAAAATTCAGAAGTAGCAGCAATTGCAGGGCAGCCGGTTCTAAGATACCAGCGCGCTCCCTCGCTATTGCAGGGTTTTTGGCTTTTACCGCCCACACTAAAAAAATGGGAGTTTTTTACATGAAAAACAGCAGCAAGCTTAGCCTCGGCGCGTTTGTGACCGCTGCAATGATGGCACCTGCGGCTTATGCCGAAGAATTCATCACAATCGGCACCGGCGGCGTGACTGGCGTTTACTATCCGACCGGTGGCGCGATCTGCCGTCTGGTGAACAAAGGCCGCAAGGAACATGGCGTGCGCTGCTCGGTCGAATCGACCGGCGGTTCCGTTTACAACATCAACACCATCCGCGAAGGCGAGTTGGAGTTTGGTGTGGCGCAGTCTGACTGGCAGTACCACGCCTATAACGGCAGCTCGAAATTCGAAGAGGCCGGTCCTTTCGAGAACCTGCGCGCCGTCTTCTCGGTTCATCCCGAGCCGTTCACCGTTGTGGCGCGTGCCGATTCCGGCATCACCAACTTCGAAGACCTGAAGGGCAAGCGCGTTAACATCGGCAACCCCGGTTCCGGTCAGCGCGGTACCATGGAGGTTCTGCTGGGTGAAATGGGCTGGACCACCGACGATTTCGAACTGGCGACCGAGCTGAAGGCGGCCGAACAGTCGGCGGCTCTGTGCGACAACCAGATCGACGCGATGGTTTACACCGTGGGTCACCCCTCGGGCTCGATCCAGGAAGCGACCACAGCTTGCGACTCGGTTCTGGTGAACGTCAGCGGTGACGCGGTAAGCAAGCTGGTCGACGACAACTCGTTCTACCGGACTGCGACAATTCCTGGTGGCATGTACCGTGGTTCGGACGGCGACACAGCAACCTTCGGTGTGGGCGCGACTTTCGTGACCTCGGCGGATGTGTCGGATGACGCGGTTTATGCGGTTGTCAGCTCGGTCTTCGAAAACTTCGATGACTTCAAAAAGCTTCACCCGGCATTTGCGAACCTCAAGCCCGAAGAGATGATCGCGGACGGCCTGTCGGCTCCGCTACATCCGGGCGCCGAGAAGTACTACAAAGAAAAAGGCTGGATTCAGTAAGCCAGACCTAAAGCAGGGCGCCTACGGGCGCCCTGCAACCCAAACCCGCACAAAGCGGGTATTTCAGAAGGCCAAAAATGGTCGCGACGGGGAGACATTTGCATGAGTTCCGACACACAATCCAATCGTCCGCTATCCGAAGAAGAGCTTCAGGATCTTGTGGCGTCATCTGATGCGGGCGGACGTAATCCGGTCGGCAATGTCGGGATTTTCCTGGCCATTGTGGCAGCGATCTGGTCGATCTTTCAGGTCGTTTTGGCCTCGCCCATAGCGAACTATGTGCTGCCAGGTAGTATCGTGAACAACTCACGGCAGTTTCATCTGGCCTTTGCGATGTTTCTGGCCTTTGCAGCCTATCCGGCACTGAAATCCAGCCCGCGCGACTATATCCCCATACAGGATTGGATCATGGGGCTGCTGGGTGCGTTTGTCGCGCTGTATGGCTATTTTTTCTATGACAAGATCGTCAATGCAGGTGGTCTTGCAGATGATACTGACAAATGGGTTGCGCTGGGCGGCTTGCTGTTGCTGTTTGAGGCCGCGCGCCGCGCGCTTGGCCCGGCAATGGCAATCATTGCAACGATTTTCCTCGCCTACGTATTCTTTGGATCTTCCGAATGGGTGCCCGAAGTTATCCGCTGGAAAGGGGCCAGCCTGAAAAAGGCGATGAGCCATATGTGGATCACGTCCGAGGGCGTGTTCGGCATCGCGCTTGGTGTCTCAACAAAATTTGTGTTCCTGTTCGTGCTGTTCGGGGCTTTGTTGGATAAGGCCGGGGCAGGAAACTACTTCATCAAGATGGCTTTCGGGGCCCTCGGCCACCTGCGGGGCGGCCCGGCCAAGGCGGCTGTTGTGGGTTCGGCGGCGACCGGTCTGATCTCTGGCTCGTCCATCGCCAACGTTGTCACCACAGGCACATTCACCATCCCGCTGATGAAGCGCGTGGGCTTTAGCAGTGAACAGGCAGGCTCGGTCGAGGTTGCCTCGTCTGTGAACGGCCAGATCATGCCGCCTGTGATGGGGGCTGCGGCCTTCCTGATGGTGGAGTATGTGGGTATTTCCTACGTTGAGGTCATCACCCATGCCTTCCTGCCGGCTGCGATCTCTTACATCGCGCTGGTCTATATCGTGCATCTGGAAGCCGTGAAGCGGAACATGCCGACGCTGGGCAACCGTGAGGTTCACCTTGCGCGGACCGTGGTTGGGATGCTGTCCTTCTTCATCGTCTTTGCGGGCCTATGCTACGGCTCGCAATACCCGGTCGATGCGGTCACCAGCATGGTGCCAACGGCCGCTGGCATGGTGCTGAGCCTGATCGTCTGTGCGGTCTATGTCGCTCTGCTGTATCTGGCCGCGCAGGTCCCTGACCTTGAGCCGGACGATCCAAACGCCAAAGAGGTCGAGCTGCCGGTTATCGCCGACATCTACAAGGCTGGTCTGCATTATCTGCTGCCGATCATCGTGCTGGTCTACTTCCTGATGATCGAGCAGAAATCGCCGGGTCTATCGGCCTTCTGGGCAACGGCGCTGCTGTTCGTGATCCTACTGACGCAGAAGCCGCTCAAGGCGATCTTCCGGGGCGAGAGCGAGGTCTACAACCGCTTCATCGACGGTGTTGCTGATTTGTGGCAAGGCCTGATCGACGGGGCGCGCAACATGATCGGGATTGCTCTGGCCACGGCCACCGCAGGCGTGATCGTGGGCACCGTGACCCTGACCGGTGTGGGCCAGGTGATGGCCGATCTGGTCGAGTTCCTGTCGGGCGGCAATCTGATCCTGATGTTGATCATGGTCGGTATCCTCAGCTTGATCCTGGGGATGGGCCTGCCGACCACTGCGAATTATATCGTCGTTAGTTCACTGATGGCCGGAGTGGTTGTTGAACTGGGTGCGCAAAGCGGGCTGATCGTGCCGTTGATCGCGGTGCACCTGTTCGTATTCTACTTTGGGATCATGGCGGACGTGACGCCGCCTGTTGGTTTGGCAAGCTTCGCGGCCGCTGCAGTATCGGGCGGTGATGCGATCAAGACCGGTTTCACCGCGTTCTTTTACAGCTTGCGGACCGTAGCGCTGCCTTTCGTTTTCATCTTCAACACCGACCTGCTGTTGATCGACGTGACGTGGGTCGAAGGCATAATCGTCGCTATATTTGCAACCATCGCCATTCTGGTCTTTACGGCTGGCACGATGGGCTATTTCCTGACCCATAGCCGCATCTACGAAAGCATCGCGCTGATCTTTGTTGCCTTTGCGCTGTTCCGGCCAGATTATTTCATGGACCGCATCTCGCCTCCGTTCCAGTCGGTTGAACCCGCTGCGTTTGAAGAAACGATAGGTCAAGCACCGCCAGGTTCTGAAGTGCGACTGGTCATATCCGGCCCGGATTTCGACACGCTCGAAATGGCCGACACCACCGTTGTTGTCACTGTTGGCGACGAAGAGGGTGGCGCGGCGCGGGTCGAGGCGATGGGGCTGATCCTGATCCCCGAAGATGGGCTGATCAAGCTTGAGGAGCCTCTGTTTGGCACGCCTGTGGCCGATGATCTGGGTATCTTCGACTATTATGGGGATGAGCCGGTACGCCTGACCTCGGTCAGCTTGCCGTCCAGCCAGCCCCCGAAGCAGTTGGTCTATATACCGGCGATGATCCTGCTGGCTCTGATCGCCTTCCTGCAACGCGGCCGGGCCGCCAGACAAGAAGAGGTGACAGCATGACCAAATCAGTTCTTTGCGCTGTCGATATCAGCAATGGCGATCTGGATAGTCCGGTTTTGAAACAGGCCGCTAGGCTGGCGGATCTGGACGGGGCGCAGCTTGATGTTGTGACCGTGCTTCCTGATTTCGGCGAAAGCTGGGTATCGGGTTTTTTCGAGCCCGACTTCCACGATAAGGCGCTGGCCGAGGCGCATGACAAGCTGGCAAACCTTTGCGTCTCTGTACTTGGTGCGGAACGCAACGCCGCTATGCGCCACGTGGTGGCCACTGGCACGGCCTATCAGGAAATCCTGAAAACAGCAGAGGGCGCCGGCTCCGACCTGATCGTGATCGGTGCTCATAAACCGGATTTCAAAGACTATCTATTGGGCCCCAATGCTGCGCGCGTTGTACGTCACGCCACAGCCTCGGTCTACGTGGTGCGCTGATCAATACCCGGTCATTTCCAGATAGCCGCGTCCCGCGTGGCTGCCTGAGACAATGACCGGGCCTTCCCAATATTCAAATCGTGTTGCCATCCAGGCGTCCGGGATTAGGACAGCGACATCGACGTCCAGCCCCCGATCCGGCAGGCTGACCTGCCATCGGATTGGCACATCTCGCCCGGCCACTTGCGCGGCCTCAAGCGGTGTGAAGGTGGCGGAGCCGTTTGGCAGTGCCTCGGTGCTGCCATCCGCATTGATCCAAGTGGCAGCCGTAAAATCGCCGCGATCCCCGCGTAGCCGAAAAGCCATCAGCTTGTCGCCATCGTCAAAACTCAGCGAGAACCAATCCCATCCGCTTTGATCTTCGGCCAAGGGTTGCGAAGACCATTCGCGATCCAGCCACGCCGAACCGCTGACGGTGACATCGCCCTGAGGCAGGTGCAACGTGCCTTCGACCGCATAAAAGGGTTGAGAATAATAGTAGCTGGCTTGCCCATCGGCGGATTTGACGGAATAACCATCCTCGCCGTGAAACACCAATGGGCCTTGGGCATTTAGGGACAGGGTGTACCCGAAATCCTCTCCGTTTGCGGTCAGGGACAGCGTGTCGAAATCCGGACCGCTCATGCGCCATTCGTCGATCCAGGCGGCGAAGGGTTCGCTCGTGACGCCTGCCTGACCTACGCCGCCGCGTGACAGGCGTTCGGCAAAGTAGTGTCGTTCAGGCGTGGTGACAGCGGCATGGCCCATCCATATCTGAGGGCTTTGCCAACCCTCGGTCTCAAAGGGTTTGAGGGCCGAGCGAAACAAGGTCCACTGGATGCCATAGTCGCGCCCGTCATCCCCTTTGAGATTGGCGGTCAGATACCACCACTCGATCCGGTAGCTGGGATGCGGTCCGTGATCTCTCGGGAACTCGAACAAAACCCCGTGCTGTGGCACGTCAAACCCGTCTGCCGATCCGCCCAGACCGGCATAGCCCTGCGCTAATAAGGGTGTCGGTAGCCAGACCAGCAGGAATAGAAGAAACGCTCTAACGTTCATTGGCAAACACTCTCAGCAGGCTGGCCGGGGGCAGGCGCAGCAATCGCAAAGCGGGCAGGGCTGCGGCAACGAAAGCGGCCAGTAGTGTCAGAAGGAACAGATACAGCCAGTCCCACGGAAACAGGAACATCGGCAGCCTCCAACCGAAAGCCTGCACATTGATGACGGCCAGCAAGACCCAAGCCAGAACCAGCCCCAAGGGCAAAGCCAGGCAGGCGGTCAATGCGGCCAGCAGGACACTGCGCAACAGCTCGAGCCTGGCCAGTTGCGCACGGTTCAGACCCAAGGCCCAGACCGGCGCGATATGGGGCAGGCGCTGCGTCCAAAGGGTGAGCAGGCTGGTCAGAATGGCAAATCCGGCAACCCCAAGGGTCAGGATATTCAGGGCTGAGGTCACGACAAAGGTTTTCTCGAATATCGCCCGGGATTGCGCCTTCATCGCCGCCTGCTGAACCACGCTGCGCGGAGGCATATCGAACTGCGTACGCAGGGATTGTGCCATCTCGGTAGCTTGATCTGGGTTCATACGAATGCCGAACCGTCTTGCTTCGGCCCCCGGCGCGATTTGGTCCAGACGGGACATCGACACGATGGCCTGTCCGGTTGGATTGCCATAGTCGGAATAGACGCCTGCAATGGGCAGAGAGGCCGTTGCCGAAAGCACCAGAGTGTCTCCGGGCCAGAGGTCCGCGCGCCGGGCCAGTTGCTCGTTAATGAGGATTGCTTGTCCTGACATCACCCGATCCCAATCGCCATCAGATCGCGCGATCAACGGCCAATGATCCCGGTAGACCGGGTCATCGACCACGCCATACAGGAACAGCGGGCCGGTTTCATGGGCCAATTCGACACTGCGGATGGGTAGAATTGCATCGACCTGAGGAGCAAGCCAATCCGTAATTTCCAGCGCTTGCCGATCATCTTCGGCGGTAACATACAGTTCCGAAGTCAGGCGTTGATCCAGCCAACCGACAAAGGTCAGCCGAAAGCTCGAGACCATTGTACCGACACCGATATTGGCCGCCAGCGCCAGCAACAGGGCCATCAGTGCCAAGGAAAGACCAGGCAGCTGCGCCCGCATATCTGCCCAAATCCATTGAGACACCGGCCCGCGTGCTTTCTCGGCAAAGATCGTCAGGACAAGCGACAGGAACCACGGCAAAACCAGTGCCGCACCGGTCAACAGCCCAGCGAGCAGTGCAAAGCCGCCAAGCAGACCACCCATGCCGAAATAGAGAGCGCATCCGCAGGCGATCAGGCAAACTCCGACAATCCCAGTCAGGCTGTGTGATCGCCCGCTCCCGCTCCAGGCCTGAATGCCGGGCCCTTCGAGCAGTGGCATACGTGACAGACGCCACAGTGCATGACCACTGGCCCCTAAGGTGCCAAGAAGCGCCATGGCCATACCGGCCAGCGCCCAGCTCGGCTGCAGGCTCAGCTGTCCGGTGACAGGGGCACCATAGAGCCCGCGCAAGGTTGCGGCCACGTCCGGCAGCAACGCGCCTGCGAGAAAGAAACCCAGGATCAGGCCCAAAGCCCCGCCGATACAGGCCAGTGCCGTCAGTTCGACCAGCACCATCCACACCAGCCGCCTCATTGAAACGCCCAAGGCACGCAAGGTTCGGATCATGCCGCGCCGTTGGGCAAAGGCCAGCCCGACGGTACCGTTCACAATGAATAACCCGACGGCGAATGACAGTAATCCGAAGGCGGTCAGGTTCAGGTGAAAACTATCCGTCAGCTGCGCCGTATCGACCTGCGAGGCCGGGCTGATTTGCTGTAGCTCAGGTGCAATCTGCGACAGGGGCGGGCGTCCGCGGGGTTGGTTTGGCAAAACCACAAGCCGGGAAATCTTGCCGCGTTGGTCCAGTAGGGTTTCGGCGACGCCTATATCGGTCAAAATCACATCGGCAGGCAACGATGTGCTGAGGATGATCGGCGGCAGTCCTTCGACCGAAGACAATAGTGGCGCAAGGTCCGGATGAACAAACAAGCGGCCCGGAGCCGTCAAGATATCGGCCGGGTCTGGTGGATCAGCGCTCTGCTCGGTTTCCATCACCGCAGGCAAGGTCGGGTAGGCCACCATATCCACGCCCATCACCCGCAGGGTGCGACCTTGGGCGCGATAAGGACCTTCCAGAACGGCGGCGACTTGCCAGCCCGCCCGGCGCAGCTTGGAATATCGGGACAAAGGGATTGGGCCGCTTGGATCGCGCAGTTCATCAAACTGCCCCAAGGCCAGTTGTGCATTGGCCCGCGCATAGCTTGCGCGTGCTTCGGCGTTGATTGCTTGCACAGCAGACCACAGACCGGTTGCCAAGGCGATGCCGATCAGCAGCGTCGCCAGCTGCAGCCAATGCGCGCGCCAATGTGATAGCAGCGCCTGTATGACGGCCTTGGTCATTCGATGCGACCACCGGCCAGATGCACGCGCCGGTCAAGTCGCGCGGCAATGTTTTGCGAATGGGTCACCAACAGCAAAGCGGCCCCGGTATCGGCAACCAGGGACAGCATCAGGTCCAGAACATTGGCACTGGCAGTTTCGTCCAGGCTACCCGTAGGCTCATCCGCCAGCAGCAGTTTGGGCCGCGCAGCCATGGCGCGGCCAATGGCAACGCGCTGTTGCTGGCCGCCAGAGAGGTTTTCGGGGAAACGATCCAGCAAATCGGACAACCCCAGTCGATCAGCCAGATGGGTGCTCCAGGCCGGGTCATGACAGCCAGCCAGGCGGGCGTGAAAGGAGAGGTTTTGCGACACCGAGAGCGACGGGATCAGGTTAAACTGCTGAAACACCAGGGAGACCTGCGTACGGCGTAACCCTGCACGGCCTGCATCATCCAGCGCTGACAGGGCCATGCCATCCAGTGTGATCTCACCCGCATCGAAGCTATCCAAAGCGGCGGCTAGGTTCAGCAAGGTGGATTTGCCGCTGCCACTTTCACCGGTCAGGGCCAGTGTCTGCCCCTGATCCAGGGTCAGCGATACATCACGCAGGACAGGCCGCCCACCGGGATAGGATTTCTGCACCTTGTCGATCGTCAACAGCATGATCTGCCCCGCATTTTCATGCAGGATGTGCAACGGAACTCACCCATGTCCAGTGCCGAACGCCCTCCGATGCGTTTCGCCGCAGGTACATTGAGGGCACGCCGGTCTTGTGCCTTTCCGCCGCAGAGTCCATTCTAATACTCAAGGGATCATCGCGGAACAGGGTGGAAAAACATGAGCTTGCTGCACCAGATTGTTTGGGGCAGTGCCTTTCTGGGGCTCTGCTTTGTGGTCGAGATATTCTTTCTGGCCTGGTGCACGATCTTTGTAATCAAAATGGAGCCGAAATGGTCAAAACATGGGCTGTTTCTGGCCACTGCCGCCCCGATTGCCGTCGCATTGGCGTTTATCGTTTTGACACACACAATTCAGGTGTGGATATGGGCGATCGTTTGGGTTTTGCTTGAGGTGCTGCCGGATTGGAATACGGCTCTGTATTTCTCGTTGGTGACGTTCACCACGCTGGGCTATGGCGATATCGTTTTGGGTGAGGCGCTAAGGATTTTTGGATCTTTTGCGTCGGTTACCGGGCTTTTGGCCTTTGGACTTTCAACGGCCTATATGGTTGCGCTGATGTCCCGGGTGTTTCAGGAACGGTTCTTTTCCTTGGGCCAACCCCCTAAAGAATAGGCGCAAACAAACGGGCCAGGGGCGCACCAAATCGAATATAGACCGGTTGCTGGAACAAGGATCGCGTCAGTTCATAGCTTTTATCGAAATCAGCCAGAAGCATCCGTTCCACCGCCTGTGCGGCCTCAGCATTAAAAAACAACGCCATTGCTTCAAAATTCAGCCGGAATGATCGGTTGTCCAGATTAGTTGTCCCGATCGCAGCCAGAGTATCATCGACCACAAACACCTTTTGATGCATGAAACCATCGGTGTATCGAAACACCCGCGCACCACAGTTTCGAACCTCATCAAAATAGGCAAAGGCGGCCAGCCAGGGCAGGCGGTGATCGATCACCTCGGGCACAAGGATACGCACATCCACTCCACGCATCGCCGCATGTTGAAGCGCGGTCATGACGTCGATATCGGGCACAAAATAGGGCGAGGCGATCCAGAACCTCTCTTTTGCCTCGGCTATGGCCGAAAAGAACATCATAGCGCCGGTTTCGGTATCATCGCCGGGCCCGGTTGCGACGAGTAGCGCGTTCATGTCCTGATCAGATTCGCTGCCAGCCCAGTCCAGATCATCGATCAGGTCCTCACCACGGGCCCAGTGCCAGTCTTCGGTGAAAATCAACTGTAGCTGGCGAACGATATGGCCGGTGATCTTTACATGAGTGTCACGCCAGAGGCCGAACGTTTCGCCCTGACCGAGATACTCTACACCAACATTGTGTCCGCCGATAAAGCCGGTCTCTCCGTCGATCACCACTGTTTTCCGATGGTTGCGGTAGTTCAACTGAAAGCGAAAATTCGGGCCGCGCTGTTCCTTCGGGTCGGCGACATCAATCCCGGCGTTCTGCATGGTTTCCAGAAAGTCGGACGGCAAGCCATAGCTGCCCACCGCGTCGGTCATGAACCGCACATGCACCCCGCGGTTTGAGGCCGCGATGAGCCGTTCCTGCAGCTTCAATCCCAATTCATCGGCGCGCACGATGTAGAATTGGATCAGGATGTAGTTCTTTGCTGCATCAATGGCTTCGAAAATCGCATCGAATGTGGCATCGCCATCGATCAATAGCTCCGCCCCATTGCCGCGCGAAACGGGTAGATGGGCCAGAAATTCGAACGGCCGGGGATTGATCGACATTTTCTCAGGATCTGGCTTGGAGTGATCGGCGAATGTTTTGATCCCTTCGACCACGCGCTCACTTTCTTGCCGGGCGATACGATAGCCGTGAAAACGGTGGTGGCCCAGAAACAGATACATCGGTACGGCAAAGAAAGGGGCGGCAATTAGAAAGACCACCCAGCCAACCGCACCTTGCGGTGTGCGAGCTGTCTGCGCTGCCCTGAGCGAGAAGATAGCGGCTGTAACATAAAGTGCAAAGACGGCCGCAGATACCAACACTGTCCACATTTGTTTTCAGGGCTCCGTCTTTTTGCTTTGCTTTAGGGGCGATAGGCGAACGATACTGCGTTCTTCTTCATCTGGAGTCGTCCCCTAATCGCCCATCCAAAGACATCAAGATTGCGACTGGGCGCAGCGCCGGAATATGACTGAAAACGATCAAGATGCAGACCGTAAGAGGCACACTCAGAAAGGCTCCGATCAAACCCCATACCGTCGTCCAGAAAGTCAGCGCCAGAATGACTAGGAATGTGGACATGTTGAGCGATCGGCCCAGCATCGCAGGGTCCAGGAAATTACCGATCAGGAACTGGATCGTGCCGCAGCCCAGAACCACCACCAGAAACGGGCCGATGCTTTCAAACTGAACCAAAGCGATCATGGCCGGAAACACCACGGCAATGATCGACCCAATCGAAGGGATGAAATTCAAGGCAAAGGTCAGAACTGCCCATGTCTCGGCATATTCCAGGCCAAGCATGCGGAAGACACTATAGCTGATACCCGCCGTGATCAGGCTGATCAGGGTTTTGACTCCGACATACCGCTGTAGGCTGAACGAGATTGCATCGAGCATTGCCGACAGCTCTTTCCCGGTTTCCGGGCTTCCTGCAGCCAGCTGGATCTTTTTGCGAAAGGCCAGGCGTTCGACCATCAGGAACGAAACATAAAGGCTGATCAGAAAGAACTGGTTCAACAGCGATGTTGCGCTGCCCAGCAACAGCCGCGCCAGATAGGACATGTCGATACTGACAAGGTTGTCCCGAATAAACGTTGTCACATCGCTGCCCACCAACCCCGCGATACGGTTGATTGCGCTGTCGAACTGGGCCTCGTAGGTGGTGATGCCGCGTGCGAATTGGGTCGCCTGGCTGCCCAATATGTACATTATGGTAAACAAACCGGCCAACACAACTGTCACTCCGGCCAGGTTTGCCAGCCATACCGGTGATCGGGTCAGGGCGATGACTCGGTCGCTGAGCGCGATGATCAGAACATTAACTAGCAGGGCAAGCGTCAATGGGATCAGAAAGGTCGCACCCGCATAAAGCCCCAGCACCACCAAAGCTGCAACAATACAGCTGTCGCGCACCGCAGACAGGCTGAGGCGGCGGCGCGTTGTGGGTGTGTTTGGATCGGATGTCATAAAGAACCTGACTTGGGGCAGGGCGCACGCGTGCCACGATCCTGCACAGCCCGATAGGTTTATGCAATGCTGTCAGCTGTTTATAATTCCAGATTTGTGATCGAGCGACTTCTACGTTGGCCGTCGGCGGGCTAGGGTTGCACCATGTCTGGTGCATCGATTCTGTTCTCTGCCCGTCCGGTCAAGGCGCTGTTTCTGGCGGTGCGGCGGTTCAATGCCAAGAACGGCTTTGTCATGAGCAGCCATGTCGCCATGTCGATGATGATGGCGCTGTTTCCCTTTGTACTGTTCACCGTCGCGCTGGCAGGGGCACTTTCGCAGGGCTATGTGACGGATGAACTGGTCGATCTGATCTTTGGTGCATGGCCGCAGGATGTGGCCGGACCCATCGTGGCCGAGCTGCGGGCTGTGTTGGATGGATCCGGGTCCGGGGCAATTACGCTTGGCGGTTTGCTAGCTGTCTACTTTGCCTCAAACGGGGTTGCAGCGGTGCGGACAGCTATGAATCACGCCTACCACGACCATGACAGCTGGCCCTTCTGGAAAACGCGTTTGCTGTGTATCGCTTTGGTCATTCTGGGCGGTGCAGCCATCCTGATCGTCGCAGCGGTCGAGGTGGGTTTGCCCGTCTACACGGCGCTGGTTTCCGAGCACACAGACTTAGATGTCGCGACTTGGTTGTCGGCGGATCGCCTGCGGTGGACCTTTGCAGTGGCCGTGCCTGTAGTGACGATTCTGATGGCGCATCTTGTTCTGCCCACGCGACGTCACAGTCTGATGCAGATCATGCCGGGCGTGTTTCTAACACTTGCGCTATTGGGGGCCGGGGGATGGGGTTTTTCGATCTATGTCGGTCAATTCGCCAGCTACAGCGCCACTTACGCCGGTTTGGCCGGGGCCATGGCCGCGCTGATCTTCCTGTACCTTTGCGCTGCGATTGTGATTTTGGGGGCCGAATACAACAGCGCGCTGATTGATCTATCAAAAGACGATACGGGCGTGCAGGCCTAGGTGCCGATGGATCGGCACGCGCTTGCCAGTATTGGGCCATGATCCCGGCAAAATTCACTTGTAGACAGCCTTAGGGGCATCAGCCTCAGGTTTGTTTGCAGGTGGCGTATGTCAGAAACGATGCAGAAACATCCCTGTGTAGGGGACGTGAAGGGGTCATTGGAGCAGCGTATCGCGCAGTTGCGGGATCGTAAGCCGGTTTATCTGAACCATTCAGAGGTTGTTGAGATGCAGAACCTTGCAGCCGCGTCTTTTCAGGAGCATCCGCTTGCAGTGCAGTTGACGACAGAAGATTAACTTCAGCCGCGAAACCCTGTCGCCACAACGAATTTCTCGGAACTGTCCGACCGGGATGCGGGCGGTTTGACGTTGGCGACCTTCTCGAACTTCTGTTTCAACAGCTTTTGCAAATCTCCCTCGGCGCCTCCGGCCAGAACCTTGGCGACGAACGTGCCACCTACTTCCAACACGTCAAAGGCAAAATACGCAGCCGTTTCGCACAGGGCCATAATCCGCAAATGGTCGGTCTGTTTGTGGCCTGACGACGCGGCGGCCATGTCCGACATCACCACATCGGCCTTGCCGCCCAGCCAGTCTTTGACCTTTTGATCGGCGTCATCTTCCATGAAATCCAGTACATGAGCCGTCGCACCAGCAACCGGTTCGACCTCTTGAAGATCAATGCCCAGTACAGTGCCAATGCGCTTGCCGCTCTTCTCGCCCAGCGCATTCACCCGCTTGACCGCAACCTGCAGCCAGCCACCGGGGGCGCAACCCAGATCCACGACGCGCGCACCGGGTACGAGGAATCGGAATTTCTCGTCTAGTTCCAATATCTTGAACGCCGCGCGCCCGCGATACCCTTCGGCATTTGCGCGTTTGACATAGGGGTCGTTCAGCTGCCGCTCGAGCCAACGTGTTGAGCTTAGCTTACGCCCACGCGCCGTCTTTACCTTTACCTTCAGGTCGCGCTGTCCGCGGCCTGAGGTGTTTTTTCCACTCGGTGTCTTTGCCATCAGAACGGTCCGTCTTCCAATACGCCGTCCGCACTCATCTGTGCATAAAGCAGACCTTCGCGCAGCCCCCGGTCCGCTACAGACAAGCGGTCGGTGGGCCAGCAACGCAAAAGGGCCTGCAAAATGGCCGAGCCGGACATGATCAGGGCCTGCCGGTCATCCCCAATCCGGGGGTCGCGGCGGCGCCCGTGAGGGCCGAGTTCTAAATACCCGCGGATGACTTTGTCAATCTGATCGCTGGTCATGCGCAGACCGTCCACTTTGGTTCGGTCATAGCGCTTCAGCCCCAGATGCGACGCGGCAACGGTTGTGACCGTGCCGCTGGTGCCGACGATCTGGAATCCTTCGCGGGTTTGTTCGTCCTTGTAGGGGGCGAAGTCGGCCAGATTTTCTTCGAAAAACCAACTCATCAGGGCGAAACGAGCCGAGTCGTCTTCGACGTCGTGGAACTGATCGCGCAGGGTGGCGACACCAAGGGGCACGCTGATCCAATCCACGACCTTTGCGGCGGGGAAGGGGCTGTCAGCTGTGTGAAAGCCATTGTGAAGCCGCATGATCGCGGCCGGGCGATCGCGGCGGGGAATCGAAGATATGTCGATCCAAACCAGTTCGGTCGAACCGCCGCCGATATCAACGACCAGCAATTGTTCGGTCTTGGTGGAGACCAAAGGCGCACAAGAGATAACGGCCAGCCGTGCCTCTTCCTCGGGCTGGATGATCTCCAGCGTCAGGCCGGTTTCGCGCTTCACCTGACGGATGAAGTCGCGCGCGTTCTTGGCGCGGCGGCACGCTTCGGTCGCGACCAAACGCATCCGTTTGACCTTGTTGCGTTTCAGCTTTTGCTGGCAGATGCGCAGGGCCTGAACCGTGCGCGACATCGAGGCCCGAGACAGTCGCCCCGTCCGTTCCAGACCCGCGCCCAATTGCACGGATTTGGAGAAGCTGTCGACCACATGGAACCCGCTGCCCTTGGGCTGGGCGATCAACATGCGGCAACTATTTGTCCCCAGATCCAACGCCGCATAGAGCGCATCTGGATCGGGTCTTGCCGGCGCGGGGCTTTCGACCGCCTTCGGGAACGCGCCCGCACCTTTGGGACGCTTGGGCGCCATTCGTCACGCCCTCCGATTTTCGAGTTAGTTTGACCCTAGGCGGGGGATCGCCGACGCGCAAGTGATTTCAATTTTGAATTTAACGTGAGTGTCACACCGCGTTCATACTGGGGTGCGATCCCGTGGCCGAGCCCCGATACGGGATTCTCTACCAGCTTTCAGCCAGATATGGAGATTGCCATGAAAGACGAGCACACCCTTTCTTTTGATGAATATGATGAGGTTGTAAATCCCCGCCCCGAGGAATGTGAATTTGACCGTGTGGTTGAACGCGCCTTGTCGCGACGCGGTTTTTTGGGCGGTGTTCTGGCGATGGGCAGCTTTACGGCTGTCGCGGGCTCGTTTGTCCCCTCGGGTGCACGTGCGGCTATGGATCGTTTCGCGTTTGACGCAATTCCGGTTTCCACCGCAGATGACGTAGTTGTGCCCGCGGGCTACAAAGCCGAGGTTATGGTGCGTTGGGGTGACCCGCTCTGGTCCGATGCGCCCGAATTCGACCATGCAACGCGCGGTACCGCTGCAAGTCAGGAACGTGCATTCGGCGACAATACCGACGGTCAGGATGTGTTCCTGCATGATGGTCATGTGCTGCTGGTTGTGAACAACGAATACACCAACCGTGACATCCTTTGGGGCAATAACCCCGATGCCAAGGCGGCCTCGGACGATGATGTTGCCAAGGGCATGATGGCCCATGGTGTCACCGTGGTCGAGATCGCCAACACCGATGGCACATGGGCGATTGTCAAGGACAGCCCTTACAACCGTCGTATTACGCCGCAGACCGATATGGCCTTGACCGGCCCGGCGGCTGGGCACGATCTGCTAAAAACAGCAGCTGATGCAACAGGGACCACCTCGAAGGGCACCTGGAACAACTGCGGCAACGGCATGACGCCCTGGGGCACCTATCT
Organism: Ruegeria sp. AH7; assembly: GCF_056541325.1. Taxonomy (NCBI): domain Bacteria; kingdom Pseudomonadati; phylum Pseudomonadota; class Alphaproteobacteria; order Rhodobacterales; family Roseobacteraceae; genus Ruegeria; species Ruegeria sp. AH7. The sequence continues at coordinate 640,781 of NZ_JBQFYF010000001.1, forward strand.
GGCCTGTGAAGAAAACTTCAACGGCTACTTCTCGGCAGCTGATGAGAACCACGAGGTCAGCCCTGAACTGAAGCGCTACGGCGTCTCGTCCAAGGATTGGGGCTATGGCTGGGCCAAGATCGATGACCGTTTTGACGTCTCGAAAAACCCCAATGAGCCGAACCGCGCAGGTTATGTGGTGGAGATTGACCCGACCGATCCAAATTCGACCCCACGCAAGCTGACCGCGCTGGGTCGTTTCAAGCATGAGAACGCTGAAGCGGTTGTAAACAACGATGGTCGCGTCGTCGTTTACATGGGCGATGATGAACGGGGCGAGTTCCTGTATCGCTTTGTATCGGACGGCGTTTATGCGGCAGGCGTTGACACCAATGCGCTGCTGGAAAATGGCACTTTGTCCGTTGCGAAGTTCAACGACGACGGCACGGGTGAGTGGCTGGAATTAACGCCAGAAACCACGGGTTTGGCCTCGCAGGCTGAAATCAGCATCCACACACGTCAAGCCGGTTCAGCGGTTGGCGCGACTACGATGGACCGTCCGGAATGGGTTGCCGCAAACCCCAACTCGCCCGAGGTTTATTGCTGTCTGACCAACAACAAGAACCGGGGCGTCAAGCCGAATGCCGGTGGAGATGACACATCGGTCAACGGACCAAACCCGCGTGAGGCAAACAACTATGGCCAAATCGTGCGCTGGACCCCGAATGGTGGCGATCATACCGCGGCAGGTTTTGGATGGGACCTCTATGTTCTGGCCGGTAACCCGACTGTGCATCAAGACGCCTATGGCGGCTCGGACAACGTCAATGCGGATAACATGTTCAACTCGCCCGACGGGTTGAAGTTCGACAGCAATGGTCTGCTGTGGATCCAGACCGACGGCAACTATGGCAACGAAGGCGATTTCGCCGGACAGGGTAACAACCAGATGCTGGCCGGCGATCCGGTCACCGGCGAAATCCGCCGCTTCATGGTTGGCCCGAACGAGTGTGAGATCACGGGTATCAGCTGGTCGCCTGATCGCCGCACCATGTTCGTGGGCGTCCAGCACCCGGGTGAGGACGGCAACAGCCACTGGCCCGAAGGCGGTGACGCGGTTCCACGCTCTGCAATCATCGCGGTGACCCGCGAAGACGGTGGTCTGGTCGGCTAACATCGCTGATCTTTGAACGACGACCCCGGACGCATAGCTTCGTCCGGGGTTTTTCTGTTTCATGCAGTAGTTTCATAGTGACAATGAGAATTTTGATATGCGGATTGGCTGGGAACTCAGCTACAAGCGCCGGTACACAACCGTAGGCCAAAAAGTCGCTTGAAATACCACTTGTGTCGAAAACCGACCGACCCAGGCCCATATAGATGTTTAGAACCGCCCCATCGGGTTAGGAGGAATCACAGCAATGCCTGACGTCACCATCGTTTACTGGCGCGACATTCCCGCTCAGGTCATCGTCGGCAAAGGCCGTCGCGGCGCCAAGCGGCAATTGGAAGAACGGTTTGAACAAGCCATCGACCGCGCCGCTATGAAGGTGAATGCCAAGGACAGTGATGCCTACCTTGCGGAATGGCGCAAAGCCGCGCCTTTTGCAGTTGAGGGCGACCCGTCCGAGATTGCGGAGGCACAGGCCGTGCGTCTGGAAACGGAATACGATCAGGACCGCATCAAAGCGCTGATCGCCAATGACGGTTGGGCATGAGCCCGAGACAGCTATGGGAGGCCGCAATGGCTTTGCTGAACTTCAAGAAACGTGATGCGGTCGAAAACGGGCCGGTTAATCCGACCGTCGAAGCCTTTTTGCAGGGCTATTCGATCGAGGTGATGCCCCGCACCGCCGAAAAGGTTGAAGATTTCCGCGCGTTGTTGCCCGAAGGCACCCGCGTCTACATCGCGCATATCGAGGGCACACCCATCGAAGATATGGTCAAGACCGCCAAGCGCCTCGCTGATGATGGCTATCCGGTGATGCCACACTTCCCGGCGCGGATCATCAAGGACGCGGCGACGCTTGAGAACTGGATCTCGATGTATCAGGGTGAAGCCGGTGTTGAGCAGGCGCTGCTGCTGGCCGGTGGTGTTGCTAAGCCACATGGGGATTTCGAAAGCTCGATGCAGTTGCTGGAAAGTGGCCTATTCGACAAGGCGGGTTTCAAACGTCTGCATGTCGCTGGTCACCCCGAGGGCAACAAGGACATCGACCCAGACGGTTCGACCAAGAATGTCGATGATGCGCTGCGTTGGAAACAGAAATTCTCGGAAACCACCGACGCCAAAATGGCCCTGGCCACCCAGTTTGCCTTTGACGCCAAACCGATCATCGCATGGGCCGACAGCCTGAAAGAAGCGGGGATCGACATCCCGGTCCATATCGGCATCGCCGGCCCGGCCAAGCTTCAGACGCTGATCAAGTTTGCTATCGCTTGTGGCGTTGGCCCGTCGCTGAAAGTTCTGCAGAAACGCGCCATGGACGTGTCCAAGCTGTTGCTGCCTTATGAGCCGACTGATGTTGTCACCGAACTGGCCAACCACAAAGCGGCCAACCCGGATTTCAACATCACCAACGTCCACTTCTTCCCGCTGGGCGGGATCAAGACCAACGCCAACTGGGCGATCAATAACGGCGGCGCTTCGGCAAAGCCCGCAAATTCCTAAGGAACGGACATGACCCGTACAGTCGTAGAATCAAAAACAAAAACTGCCGTTCTGGGCTTTGACGAACCGTTCTGCGTGATCGGCGAGCGGATCAATCCCACAGGCCGCAAGAAACTGGCCGCCGAACTGGAAGCGGGCGATTTCTCGACCGTCGAGAAAGACGCGCTGGCGCAGGTTGCTGCAGGCGCGACCGTTCTGGATATCAATGCGGGTGTTGTCTACAACTCGAACCCCAATCCGAACGAGACCGAACCGCCGCTGATGCGCAAGATCGTTGAGCTGGTACAGGGCTTGGTCGATGTGCCTCTCTGCGTCGACAGCTCGGTCCCTGGTGCGTTGGAAGCGGGTCTTGAGGCGGCTGAAGGCCGTCCGCTGCTGAATTCGGTCACCGGCGAGGAAGAGCGTCTGGAGCTGGTTTTGCCGCTGGTGAAGAAATACAACGTGCCGGTTGTTGCCATCTCGAATGACGATACTGGCATTTCCGAAGATCCCGACGTGCGTTTTGCGGTTGCCAAGACGATTGTCGAACGCGCTGCTGACTACGGTATCCCAGCTCATGACATCGTCGTTGACCCGCTGGTGATGCCCATCGGCGCGATGGCGACCGCAGGTCAGCAGGTGTTCGCTTTGGTTCGCCGCCTGCGTGAAGAACTGGGCGTGAACACGACATGCGGTGCCTCCAACGTCTCGTTTGGCCTGCCAAACCGTCACGGCATCAACAACGCCTTCCTGCCGATGGCGATGGGCGCTGGCATGACCTCGGCCATCATGAACCCGGTGGCATTGCCGGTCACGCAAAAGAAGATTGCCGAAAAGAAAGAGGCTGTCGCCGCCGCAGGTATCATCCTGCCTGAAGGTATGGATGATGAGACATTCGTGCAGATGTTCGGTTTGGGATCGACCCTACCGCGCGCCGGTAAAGAAATGGAGGCCATCCGCGCCGCCAATTTGCTCACCAACAACGACCCCCATGGTGGTGAGTGGATCAGGTTCAACAAAGCCCCCGAGGCACCCGGAGCCGAGGGCGAAGGGCGAGGACGTCGCGGAGGCGGTCGCCGCCGCCGCGCCTAAGCTGAACGCAACTTGATCACAGGCCGGGCACTTGCCCGGCCTTTCTATTTTCCATGCAGGAGAAGCTCTGATCAGCGTATGATCTCAGATGTGCAAACCGATGGCGTGGTTCACCGCTAAACCGGTGTTGATCGCGCAATAGGTCGGGTAGGGTGTGCGTTCAGAAAGGTTGATATCTCGTTGAATCAATTGATGATCTTCCAGCCTGTACAGGGACTCGGATAGCGCCCTGTCCGTGATTGTAGTCAGTGCCGTTTTCATGGTTGAAAATCGCTGAGGCGAGTTAGTCAACGCTAAAACTGGGACTGACCAGCTTTTACGTAGCAGGGCAAATTCACTTTCATCAGGTACGGCCTTAATAATCTTGCTGGCCATCTGCGCGGCCTCAACACCCTTTAGTGTCAGCCGAAACTCGGGCCGCAAAGGATGGCCGTGGCCCGGATTTCTTTCGAGAAGACGCAGCGCAATCAGGTGATCAAGGCTGGCACGAAAGGAGGTCCGGCTTGCGTTGGTCGCTGCCAGCAAGGGGGCCTGACGTCCCGGCGTACCCGCATCCAACAGCGCCAGAATGCTGAGTGACCAGGCCCGTGATGTCAGGTTGACAAGTGTCGGAATGTCCATAAAGTATAGTTACTAGTATTATGAAAAAAGGTAAAGCACATGGCACGCGTTTCTCTTGATGATACGATCACACTTGCCCTGTCCGTACGCGACCGCCACGCAAGCGCGACGTGGTATCAGGAAAACTTGGGTTTCTCGCTTGTATACCATATGGACGAAGCAGGCTGGAGCGAGGTGCAGACCAACACCAAGGGCGTGACTCTGGGTCTGGGCGAGCAGGCAGAGCCCAATCCCGGCAACTGCGTGCCCGTATTCGGCGTGGCCAATATATCAGAAGCCCGCAAGGCGCTGGAATCCGCTGGCGTACGGTTTGATGGCGAAACCGAGACCGTCGAGGGCATGGTCAGCACGGCAACCTTTTTCGATCCAGACAACAATGCGCTGATGCTGGCGCAGGACCTGACCAAGTAGATTTTGGCCCCGCATGATCCCTCTTGAACCCCGGTCAAAGGGGGTGCTATCCACATCTGCGCGGCGGGTATGATGTAATGGTAGCCTGTCAGCTTCCCAAGCTGAACGCGCGGGTTCGATTCCCGCTACCCGCTCCAGATTTCCGTGTTTAGATCCGGAAAACCAGGTCCTGCGCTGATCCAGTTATCCCCTGCGGCGACGGCGCCGACCTCCGCCAGCGTCGGACTCGCCACCGCCTGTATTGAACGAGGGCGCGGGCAGGGTGACGACTCGGGCCAGTTCGGGGAACGGGTCCGTCTTGTGCGGGATCGCGTTGGCTGCGACGAAGTGATCCTGGAATTTCGGCTCGATGGCGGTTTCGACCTTGGTAATTTCGCGAACTACGCGCTCGATTTCGGCCCGTGCACCGATGTTGCACAGCGCTATCCGGGCACCAGTACCTGCGGCGTTCCCGGCGCTGGACACCTTGTCCAGCGGGGCATCCGGGATCATACCCAGAACCATCGCGTGCTTGGTCGAGATATGTGCGCCAAACGCACCTGCGAGGACAACGCGATCCACTCGGTCGACCTCCATCTCGTCCATCAACAACCGCGCGCCTGCATAAAGCGCGGATTTGGCCAGTTGGATGGCGCGGATGTCGCCTTGGGTGACGGTGATCCGCGGGCCGCCATCGGCGCTGGCATCGTGGATCAGGTAGGAATGGGTGCGACCCTCGGGCACGCTGCGCGATGTGCCGGTCTGCTCGGCTGAGCCGATCAGGCCACTTTCATCCAGCAGGCCCGCCATACGCATTTCGGCGACCGCTTCGATAATGCCAGAGCCGCAGATACCAGTGATGCCGGTGGTGGCAATGTCGACGTCAAAGCCCTCTTCGTCCGACCATTTCTCGGACCCGATGACGCGGAAACGGGGTTCTTTGGTGGTTGGGTCGATCTCGATCCGTTCGATGGCGCCGGGGGCGGCACGCTGGCCCGAACTGATCTGTGCGCCTTCAAAGGCGGGGCCGGTGGGCGAGGAACAGGCCAGAACGCGGCTGGTGTTGCCCAGCAGGATTTCCGCATTGGTGCCGACGTCGACGATCAAAACCAGATCCTCGGATTTTCCGGGCTCTTCCGACAAGGCCACAGCGGCGCAGTCCGCACCCACATGGCCTGCGATACAGGGCAGGATATAGACCTGTGCCCGCGGGTTCATGTTGATCAGGTCCATCTCATGCGCGGGCAGGGACATCGACTCGGATGTGGCCAGCGCAAATGGAGCTTGCCCCAACTCGACCGGGTCCAGACCCAGCAGTAGGTGATGCATGACCGGGTTGCAGACAAAAACCGTTTCCACGATCAGGGCGGCGTCAATCCCGGCCTCATCAGCGATTGAGGTGGTCAGATCGTTGATCGCCTCGCGCACCGCTTTGGTCATTTCCTGATCGCCGCCGGGGTTCATCATGGCATAGGACACGCGGCTCATAAGATCTTCGCCAAAACGGATCTGGGGGTTCATCAGGCCGGAAGAGGCTTTGACCTCGCCGGTATCCAGATCGGTCAGGTGCGCGGCGATGGTGGTTGAGCCAAGGTCGATGGCCAAACCATAGAGCCCGCCTTCGTGCAGGCCCGGCCAGATGTCGACAACCCGCGCGACAGAGTCCTTGTGGCCTTTGTGGATGGCGACCGTGACCTCCCATTTACCTTTGCGCAGCACGGGTTGCAGCTTGGACATAAGCGACAGATCAGCAGTGATGGCGTCGATCTTCCATTGGTCGCGCAAGGCACGTTCCAGCCGCTCCAGATCACCGGTCGGCGAATGCATGTCAGGTTCTTCAACCACGACGAAATACAGACGCGTTGCCGGATCCATGGTGATAGCGCGCGCAGTGGCGGCCTTTCGCACGACCTGGCGGTGCACTTGGCTTTCAGGCGGTACGTCGATCACCACATCGCCTTGCACCGTGGCCTGACAGCCCAGACGGCGGCCCGGCTTCAACCCCCGTTTGTCTTCATAGCGCTGCTCGACCGCGTTCCATTCACTCAGCGCACCGTCGCTGACCGTGACGCCATGTTTGGGAAACTCGCCATAGCTGGGTGTGATCTGGCATTTCGAACAGATGCCGCGCCCGCCGCAGACCGAATCCAGATCAACACCCAACTGCCGCGCTGCAGTCAGAATTGGCGTGCCAACCGGGAAATGCCCGCGTTTGCCGGATGGGGTGAAGACGACAAGAGGGTCGGTGGTCATGAATGGCCTGCCTTTGTATTCGCGCGTGTCCCGCGCAAGATATGAATTTCGTGAGAAAGGGAAAGGCCATTCAGCGGCAGGTTTTCAACAACAAGCGTCGTTTTAAGGCACGGTGTTCTGATGCTTTTGGCAACAACTTCGGTTCAGGGGCTTTTCCTTGGAGTTGATCCATGCAATAGGGTCACCGCCAAACGGGCTTTTGCATGGGGTGATCAGATGCAGATTCGTGAGGCGCTTACCTTTGATGATGTTCTTTTGGTGCCAGGGGCATCAACGGTGCTGCCGGCCACGGCAGATACCACGACACGTGTGACACGTCAGATTACCATGAACATCCCGCTGCTCAGCTCGGCCATGGACACCGTGACAGAAGCGCGCATGGCCATTGCCATGGCCCAGGCGGGGGGCATCGGGGTGATCCACAAGAACCTTTCGATCGAAGAACAGGCCCGCGAAGTGCGCCGGGTTAAACGCTTCGAATCGGGGATCGTCTATAACCCGGTCACGCTGCGCGCCGATCAGACACTGGCCGACGCGCAGGCGCTGGTGCAGCGCTACAATTTCACCGGGTTCCCTGTGGTGGATGATCAGGGGCGCGTCGTCGGCATCGTGACCAATCGGGACATGCGCTTTGCGACCTCGGATGACACGCCGATCCACGCGATGATGACCGCGGACAACCTGGCGATGCTACAAGAGCCTGCCGATCTGGAAGAAGCCAAAAGCCTGATGCGCGCCCGCCGCATCGAAAAACTGCTGGTCGTTGATGGTGAGGGCAAGCTAACCGGTTTGTTGACCCTCAAAGACACCGAACAAGCCGTGCTGAACCCGACCGCCTGTAAAGACAGCCTTGGCCGTCTGCGTGTGGCGGCTGCAACCTCGGTTGGCGATGCCGGATTTGAACGCTCGGAACTGCTGGTCGATTCAGGTGTCGACATCATCGTTGTCGATACAGCGCATGGCCATTCACAAGGCGTTCTGGATGCGGTGAAACGCGCCAAGACCCTGTCGAACGAGGTTCAGATCATCGCAGGGAACGTTGCCACGTCCGAGGCGACCAAAGCATTGATCGACGCGGGCGCGGACGCCATCAAAGTGGGTATCGGGCCGGGCTCGATCTGTACCACGCGTATGGTGGCCGGCGTCGGAGTGCCTCAGCTGACGGCGATCATGGATTGCGCGGCAGCGGCTGGTGATGTTCCGGTGATTGCCGATGGCGGTATCAAGTTCTCGGGCGATTTCGCCAAGGCCATAGCGGCGGGGGCCTCCTGCGCCATGGTGGGTTCGATGATTGCCGGGACCGATGAAAGCCCGGGTGAGGTGATCCTGTACCAGGGCCGGTCTTTCAAATCTTATCGCGGCATGGGCAGTCTGGGTGCGATGGCGCGTGGCTCGGCCGATCGCTATTTTCAGAAGGATGCCGCCAATGACAAGCTGGTGCCCGAAGGGATTGAGGGGCAGGTGCCCTACAAAGGGTCAGCCGGGGCTGTTGTGCACCAGTTGGTGGGCGGCCTGCGCGCAGCGATGGGCTATACCGGCTGTGCAACCGTTGAAGAGATGCGTAAGAACTGCAACTTTGTGAAAATCACCGGGGCAGGTCTGAAAGAAAGCCATGTGCATGACGTGCAGATCACCCGCGAAAGCCCGAACTATCGGGTGATGTAAGGTTGCAGGTTAAGACATGACACCTGCGGCGCGCGTCCAGGCTTCGATCGAGATTCTGGATGAGATACTGGGCAGAGCACCCGTTGAAAAGGCCCTGACCGGCTGGGCGCGCCGCAGTCGGTTTGCCGGGTCCAAGGATCGTGCAGCGGTGCGGGATCATGTGTTTGACGCGTTACGCCGCAAACGATCTTTTGCCGCGCTTGGCGGTGCATGTACCGGGCGCGGCCTAATGATCGGGGCCGTGCGGGCGCAGGGTGGTGATGTAAGCTCCGTGTTTGCGGGCGACAGGCATGCTCCGCCGCCTGTAAGTGCCTCCGAAACCGCGCGTGCTTTTGAAAGCGATGCGGAAAGATTGGACATCCCTGAATGGCTGTGGCCGCAGTTTTGTGCCTCGTTGGGCGCGGATACGGAAGCCGCTGCAGAAGCTTTGCAGAGCCGTGCGGGTGTTCATCTGCGCGTGAACCTTCTGAAAGCCGATCTTGCGTTGGCGACCGAGGCCTTGGCTGCGGAGGGCATCGCCGCAATCCCGCATCCAATTTGTGAAACGGCGCTTGATGTCACGGACGGTGCGCGCAAGATCGGACAAAGCCGTGCCTATACAAACGGGCTGGTTGAATTGCAGGACGCTGCGAGCCAAGCCGTTGTGGCGGCGCTGGATGTGCAGCCGGGTATGCGTGTTCTGGACTATTGCGCCGGCGGCGGGGGTAAATCGCTGGCTCTTGCTGCGCACAGAGATGTCACCGTGTTCGCCCATGACGTGAATGCAGGCCGCATGCGGGATTTGCCCAATCGAGCGGAGCGGGCGGGGGCTGATATCACCTTGCTCAGCTCTGGTGAGCTTGCAGACCATGGGCCGTTTGACATCGTGCTTGCCGATGCCCCGTGTTCTGGCAGCGGGTCCTGGCGGCGTGCTCCGGCGGGGAAATGGGCCTTGACCGGGACGCGTTTACACGAATTGACGAGTGTTCAGGCCCAAATACTAAATGGCATTCGGGGGTTTGTGCAGCGCGATGGAGTTTTGGCCTATGCCACATGCTCGATGCTTGACTGTGAAAATGGTGACATTGTCGAGGCGTTCTTACAGTCCAACCCCAACTGGCAGCAGTCTTTGCGCCAATCGTGGCGGGTAACACACGGTGTGGATGGTTTCTTTACGGCACACTTGACGCGGTAGCAAGGTGGGCTCTAGCAACTTTAGGTAGAGGCTCGTGCGACTAGATTCGTTAAGCGGGTTTTAACCAATTTAAGTTCCAGATGCCCCAACGCCCTTTTGACCGAGCCATTGATGTCCGACATTGCCGATTTACCCTATCAACCGCGTTCTGATACGGTCCCTTCTATACAACGTATTGCTGCACTGGCCCTGCTGGCGCTCGCACTTGTTTTGGCACCCAGCACGAAACTTGTATCCCCGGATTGGGCCATGGGACTTTGGGTTTCAGGCGGATCGCTGGCAGTGATTGCGCTGATTGTGGTTCTCAGGGTGGCGCTGAGCAACCGATCTGTACAGAGATCGACCGCCGTGATGGCAGCCTTTGCGCAGCAGGATACGTACCCCTGTTTGATTGCCAATGCCGAGGGCGAAATCCTGATTGCCAATGCGGCTTCCTATCAAAGGCTCCGCGCGATGCCAGGTGAGGCACTGACCCATTGTCTGCGCCCCGTCTTTGCCAATCCGGCGGCGATCTTACTGCGCCTGCAATCGCGGGCGCAATCACAGGGCCGGGCGCACGAACATGTGGTGACGCTTGATACAACAATCCCGGTATCGGTCTTCCGGCTATGTGACGGGCTGTTGTGTTGGCGTTTTCGATTTGAAGAGAGCGGACCCTGGGACTCAGTGTCTCTGCCGGTTCTGACCGAAGGGCGAAACGGTGATGTTTTGCGACTGAACCGCGCCGCTGAACGTCTATTGGGTTTTCTGCCAGAAACCATGGATCAGGTACTGCCCGAAGTTGGCAATGAACAAATCGGTATCATGCGGCTCTGTACCAAAGCCGGGGATCAAACTGCGGTCGTGTCCGAGTTGTCCAACTCGAGCACAGGGCGCAATCTGGCGCTGGTTCCGCTGGCCGCCCCCCCTAAACAGGGGATCGGGACGCATTTCAATGATCTTCCCGTGCCGCTTTTGTGCCTGTCCCCTGACGGGACGATCCTGCAAGCCAATCGGCTGGCGTTGAAGCTGTTGGGTGGCGGTGAACTCACCAAAACCAACATCAGCACCATCATGCAGGGCTTGAACCATCCTGTGTTAGAGTGGCTGGCTCGGACGGCAGCGGAAGAAGAAGCGCATCGGTCCGAGTTTCTGCGGCTTAGCCGTGATGACAAAGAGATATTCATACAAGTTACACTCAGCCGTGTTCACAAAGATGGTCAGGTATGTTTGATCGCGGTTCTCAACGATGCGACCGAGTTAAAAACGCTTGAGGCGCAATTTGTGCAGGGGCAAAAGATGCAGGCTGTTGGCCAGTTGGCGGGCGGTGTTGCGCATGATTTCAATAACTTGCTGACCGCCATCTCAGGCCATTGCGACCTGCTGTTGCTGCGGCACGATCAGAATGATCCCGACTATGCGGATCTGGTGCAGATCAACCAGAACGCCAACCGCGCGGCGGCGCTGGTCAGCCAGTTGTTGGCCTTTTCGCGCAAACAAACCTTGCGCCCCGAGGTACTGGATATGCGGGATACGATCTCAGATCTGATTCACCTGCTGAATCGTCTGGTCGGGGAAAAGGTACATCTGACGCTGAGCCATGACCCCGTGCTCAAACCCGTTCGCGCCGACAAACGTCAGCTCGAACAGGTGCTGATGAATCTGGTGGTCAACGCCCGCGATGCCATGCCCGAAGGCGGTGAAATTCGGATTGAGACTGAGGTTCTAACCCTGACGAACCCATTGATGCGGGACAGAGCCACGGTCGAGCCGGGCGAATATGTCACCGTCAAGGTCAAGGATGGCGGTATCGGAATACCGGCCGACAAGCTACAAAAAGTGTTCGAGCCGTTTTACACAACCAAACGCACCGGGGAGGGGACGGGTCTGGGCCTGTCAACCGTCTACGGTATCGTGAAACAGACAGGCGGCTTTATCTTTGTTGACAGCGTTGTTGGGCACGGGACGAACTTCACCCTTTTGCTCCCGGTTTGCAAAACCGCCTCTGAACCAGAGGTGATCGAAGACGTATCGCATAGCCCGCAGACCAATCGTCAAGGTGAAGGGGTCGTTTTGCTGGTCGAAGACGAGGCTCCGGTCCGCGCCTTTGCAACCCGCGCTTTGCGCCTGAAAGGCTATACCGTGTTGGAGGCCGAGTCTGCAGAGGATGCCCTGAACATATTGGACGACCCTGAATTGGTCGTTGATGTTTTTGTAACCGATGTGGTGATGCCGGGCATGGATGGTCCGACATGGGTTAGCAAAGCCCTGGAAACCCGGCCCGATGCGCGCGTTGTCTTTGTGTCTGGATACACCGAAGGCGCGTTTGGCGATTCCGGACCGCAGATCGCCAACTCGACCTTCCTGCCTAAGCCGTTCTCATTGACCCAACTGACCGAAGCCGTGTTCGAAAAGCTCAACTGACGCGCTTATTGCGCTGCGTCATGGGTCGCAAATTCTTCGGCGTGTCTCTTACGAAACATGGTCTCGGTCTCGGGTGTCAGAAACATGTTCCGGGTCGGAGAGACATTTTCGCGTGGCAGGGTGATGTCCATTTGCAGCCGCTCTTGCAGGAAGTTCAGGATTTTGTCCTGATGTTCATATTTAAAAACGTGGCTGGCGCCGACGCCGTTGTTGCGGGTGCGAAAGAACTGGTGCTGGCTGCCCACATCCGCAAATTTCGGGCGCGGGTTCTGCATATAGGCGCGGACAAACTCATCGAAGCTTAGATCACGGGTTGAATGCGGATGCCCGATACGGTCATCGCGGCTGCGAAAGCGATACCAGCTGCCCAGCCAGTCGATGGGTTCGCGCACGACAGCCATGATCTCCATCTCGGTGTCATACATTTTTCGGTACATGTTCTGAAAAAAACGATCAAACCGGCGCACCGGGGAGTGTTTCAACTCGGGCGGGCCTGTGATCACCAGATCCGCGCGTGATCCGAGTGCTGTGTGATAGGCGGTGCTACCTGTCTTGGGTACAGATAAAAACGCAAGGCGTTCTTTATAGAAAACAAGCATTTATCAATCCCGAGACTTGGACCGTTACGATTGCAGATTGTCGTAAACCACTCTTTAACACAATTGCCGAAGAGTAGGTTCTGTAAGTTTTAGTTGAAATGTTCTCTTTTTGGTCCCATAAGGAACAAGAGGCGAACAAAGCAGCGATTGCCGCCCGGCAAAGGGTGTGACAAAAGGGAAAGCGACAGGACAATGGCGGATCTTCTGACGATGAGCGACAAGAAAAACGCAGATAAGCAAAAGGCGCTCGACAGCGCGCTGGCCCAGATCGAACGTCAGTTCGGCAAAGGCTCGATCATGAAGCTGGGCGAAGACAGCAAACAGGATATCGAGGCCAGCTCGACCGGGTCTCTGGGTCTGGATATAGCGCTCGGAATTGGCGGTCTGCCAATGGGTCGTATCGTTGAGATTTACGGACCAGAAAGCTCCGGTAAAACCACGCTGACGCTGCATTGTATTGCAGAACAGCAAAAACGCGGCGGCGTTTGCGCCTTTGTCGATGCGGAACACGCGTTGGACCCGCAATATGCACGCAAGCTGGGCGTCGATCTGGATGAGCTGCTGATCTCGCAGCCCGATACCGGCGAACAGGCGCTTGAGATCACCGATACGCTGGTGCGTTCCGGGGCTGTGAATATGGTCATCGTCGACTCGGTGGCGGCGCTGACGCCGAAATCCGAGTTGGAAGGCGATATGGGTGACAGCAATGTCGGCGTTCAGGCCCGATTGATGAGCCAGGCGATGCGTAAACTGACCGGCTCGATCAGCCGTTCGAACTGTATGGTCATCTTCATCAACCAGATCAGGATGAAGATCGGCGTCATGTTCGGCAGCCCGGAAACCACGACCGGTGGTAATGCGCTGAAATTCTACAGCTCGGTCCGGCTGGACATCCGCCGCATCGGTGCCATCAAGGATCGTGACGAGGTGGTCGGCAACCAGACCCGCGTCAAGGTTGTGAAGAACAAGGTGGCACCGCCGTTCAAACAGGTGGAATTCGACATCATGTATGGCGAAGGCATCAGCAAGATGGGTGAACTGCTTGATCTGGGTGTGAAGGCCGGTGTGGTCGAGAAATCGGGATCCTGGTTCAGCTATGGCGATGAGCGGATCGGGCAGGGGCGTGAAAACGCCAAGCAATATTTGCGAGATAACGGCCAGATCGCGCTGCAGATCGAAGATAAGATTCGTGCAGCCCATGGGTTGGATTTCGACATGGCACCAGGCGCGACCGAGGATGACGACATCCTCGAGGCTTAATGGCCGCTTGGGGGGCAGCAGAAATCCCCCTGCATCCCGAAGGCGCTGAGAATATTAGGAATAGGGCGGCCCAATGGGGCCGCCTTGTTTCGTTTTCAGGCAGCCTATGCTGTGGACACTCCCTGGGTGCGGCGGTAAACCTGCGCAAACCATTCTGATTGCGCGCTGAGAGAGCCCAAATGCCCACGCTGAACGATATTCGATCGACCTTTCTGAACTACTTCGCCAAGCAAGGGCACGAAGTGGTGGCGTCCAGCCCCTTGGTGCCGCGTAACGACCCGACACTGATGTTCGTGAATTCGGGCATGGTACAGTTCAAAAACCTGTTTACCGGCGTTGAAACTCGTGACTATCAACGCGCCACAACGGCGCAGAAATGCGTTCGCGCCGGGGGCAAGCACAACGATCTGGATAATGTGGGTTACACCGCACGGCATCACACGTTCTTTGAGATGCTGGGGAACTTCTCGTTCGGTGACTATTTCAAGCCTGAGGCTATCCCTTTTGCGTGGGAGTTGATTACCAAGGAATATGGCATTGATAAGAACCGTTTGCTGACCACGGTTTACCATACGGATGATGAGGCGTTTGAGATCTGGAAAAAGGTCGGCGTGCCCGAAGACCGGATCATCCGCATCGCTACCAATGACAATTTCTGGCAGATGGGCCCGACCGGCCCTTGCGGCCCGTGCACCGAGATTTTCTATGATCACGGCGATCACATTTGGGGCGGCCCTCCGGGATCGGCCGAGGAAGACGGCGACCGGTTCATTGAGATTTGGAACATCGTTTTCATGCAGAACGAGCAGTTCGAAGACGGCTCGATGGTCGAACTCGATATGCAGTCGATTGACACCGGCATGGGGCTGGAACGGATTGGCGCTCTGCTGCAGGGCAGCCATGACAACTATGAAACTGACCTGTTCAAGACCCTGATCGAAGCCTCGGCAGATGCAACCGGCGTTGATCCTTACGGAGATCAGAATGTGCATCACCGGGTGATCGCGGATCACCTGCGGTCAACCTCCTTCCTGATCGCCGATGGGGTGATGCCATCCAATGACGGGCGCGGTTATGTGCTGCGCCGGATCATGCGCCGGGCCATGCGTCACGCGCATCTGCTGGGCGCGAAGGACCCGGTTATGCACCGGCTGGTGCCAACACTGGTGCAGTTGATGGGCGCGCAGTATTCCGAGTTGGGACAGGCACAGCCGTTGATCGAAGAAACCCTGTTGTTGGAAGAAACACGCTTCAAGCAAACGCTGGATCGTGGTCTGAAACTTCTGGATGAAGAAGTGGCAGGCTTGCCCGAGGGCGCGGCCTTACCTGGCGACGCCGCGTTCAAGCTGTATGACACCTATGGTTTCCCATTGGACCTGACACAGGACGCGCTGCGTGAAAAGGGTCGGACCGTGGATACCGATGGCTTCGATGCGACCATGGCCGAACAAAAGGCCAAAGCGCGCGCAGCCTGGGCCGGTTCGGGCGAGGCGGCGGACCAGGCGGTGTGGTTCGATGTGCTCGATACCGCTGGCGCAACTGATTTCCTGGGCTATGACACGGAAAAGACCGAAGGGCAGATCGCGGCGCTGATCGTCGATGGTGCGCTAGTCGACACAATCGAGCAGGGTGGCAGCGGCTGGGTCGTTGTGAACCAGACCCCATTCTATGGTGAGGCCGGGGGTCAGGTCGGAGATGTGGGCGAGATTCGACGTTTGGAAGAGCGCGATGATGTTTCGCGCGTCGAAGACACTAAGAAGTTCGCGGATGGTAAAGTCTATGCTCACAAAGTGTCCGTAGAGCGCGGCGTGCTATCCAAGGGTGATGCGGTCGAGCTTGAGGTTGATCACGCGCGCCGGTCCTCAATCCGAGCCAATCACTCGGCGACGCACCTGTTGCATGAAGCCTTGCGCGAAACGTTGGGTGACCACGTCGCGCAGCGTGGGTCATTGAATGCAGCGGATCGTTTACGGTTCGATTTCAGCCATTCAAAGGCTTTGACATCTGAGGAAATTCACAAGGTTGAGCGCGAGGTGAACGACTTCATCCGCCAGAACTCAACCGTTGAAACCCGGATCATGACCCCGAATGACGCGCGCGAATTAGGTGCGCAGGCCCTGTTTGGCGAGAAATATGGCGATGAAGTGCGCGTCGTTTCGATGGGCAAAGCGCCCACCGGCAAAGGCCAGGATGGTGAAACGTGGTCGATTGAACTCTGCGGTGGCACCCATGTGCGCCAGACCGGCGATATCGGAACTTTTGTGGTACTTGGCGACAGTGCCAGCAGTGCGGGTGTCCGCCGTATCGAAGCGCTGACCGGAGATGAAGCGTTCCGCTATCTGTCCGGGCAGGATCAAAGGCTTTCGCAAATTTCTCTGGAGTTGAAAGCGCAGCCGGATGATGTCGTCACGCGCGTGAAATCCTTGCTGGATGAGCGGAAGGCGCTGCAAAACGAAGTTGCGCAGCTGCGCCGCGATCTGGCAATGGCTGGTGGCGCGGGGCAGGGAAGTGGGGCCGAGGCCCGTGATGTAAACGGGGTCAGCTTTCTGGCGCAGGTTCTCAGCGGCGTATCGGGCAAGGACTTGCCGGCTTTGATCGACGAACACAAAGCGCGTCTTGGTTCGGGCGCGGTTCTGCTGATAGCGGATACAGGCGGTAAGGCGGCTGTGGCCGCCGGTGTTACCCCTGATTTGATCGGCAAAGTCTCTGCAGTGGACCTGGTCAAAGCAGCCGTTGTCGAATTGGGTGGCAAGGGTGGTGGTGGACGTCCAGATATGGCGCAAGGCGGTGGTAAGGATACCACGAGCTCAGACGCTGCGATCAAGGCCGCCGAGCAGGTATTGGGAGGATAAGATGGCTGCACTTTGGATTGCACATGTGACTGTGACTGACACGGACGCCTATGGGAAATATGCAGAATTGGCAGGGCCGGCGATTGCAAAGCATGGCGGTGAGTTCATCGCGCGTGCGGCCCGATATGTTCAACTGGAAGGAAAAGAGCGCCCCCGAAATGTCGTTGCGCGCTTTCCTTCGGTCGAAGCGGCGGTTGAGTGTTATAACTCAGACGACTACCAGGCGGCCTTGAATCATGCGCGCGGCGCGAGTGAGCGCGAGCTGGTTGTCGTCGAAATCACAGAGTGAGAATCATCTTGCGCGATCTTTGTTGCGCAAGGTCGCGGTTTATAAGCGAAAATCGGCCAAGGCGCGAAGGATGAAATTGAGACTCTTCGCGTCGACTATTACTTATCTGTTAAATATGATTATTTACAGGGAGTTGTCTCGATAACCTAAGGTTGAATTTCAGAATTCCCGTTATAATTGTGGCAATCTGACCCCAATTCTTGCCCAACTTTGTCATGGTAAGTGACGAATTTCCGCCCTTTTTCCCCGTCAAGTTCGTCCTAGATTGCATCGCGGGCCATGTTTACGGATATTTTCTAAAAACAGGGCAGTGTCCGGTTTAACTGCAATCGCATGGTTGAACACGGATTGGGGATCAGGAATGAAATCGATCGGCACGAAACTCATGCCTGTCTTGGGGCGCGCAACCTTAGGGTCGAGACACTTTGTATGTGCAGCCGCTCTCTTGCTTGGCACTTTGGGGGCCGCGCCAGCAGCGCAGGCATCCGAGGGTGCGTTTATTACAATCGTTTCAGCCTCTCCTCCGCCATCCGGGGCGCGACAGCTGTGCCGTCAGTATGACTGGGCTTGTGCTACCAAGCGGTCCGGCAGGTTGACCAGCCAGCAGGAAATGCAGATCGTCCAGCGTGTAAATCGTCATGTAAACGCGACCATTCGCGAGGTGACGGATCAATCTCAATACAAAACCCGTGAACGTTGGGCGCTTCCCACGTCTCGGGGCGGTGATTGCGAAGATTTTGCTCTGTTGAAAAAACGCGATCTGATCGCTGCAGGCATTGACCCCAGAAAGCTGCTGATCGCAACGGTGTTGGATACACGCCGCAACGCGCATGCGGTGTTGGTCTATCGTTCTGACAGCGGCGATCTTGTTTTGGATAACCTGACAAATAGCATCAAGCCTTGGGCATCGACACGGTATCTTTTCCTTCGCATGCAGGATCCCAAGCAACCCCGTCGTTGGGTAGGTGTATTCGGAAGCAGCTAAACGCTTTTGTTTGTTGTGAAATAGAGAACACCAGCCGCGATTTACGCAGCTGGTGTTTTTTTGAAGCCGTATCAAACGTTGTTGTTCGGGGCAGGGTCGTTTGTTGTGCCGGTGGCGCCCACGTCACCAGTGCCGCCACCTGAGCCACCACCGTCGCCGGTGCCGCCGCCATCACCGGAGCCGCCGCCCGAGCCACCGCCGTCGCCGGTGCCGCCGCCGTCACCCGAGCCACCGCCCGAGCTGGAACCGCCGCCAGTGCCACCGCCGTCACCCGAGCCGCCGCCCGAGCTGGAACCGCCGCCAGTGCCACCGCCGTCACCCGAGCCGCCGCCCGAGCTGGAACCGCCGCCAGTGCCGCCGCCGTCACCCGAGCCGCCGCCCGAGCTGGAACCGCCGCCAGTGCCGCCGCCGTCACCCGAGCCACCGCCCGAGCTTGAGCCGCCACCAGAGCTGGAACCACCTCCAGATCCGCCACCGCTCTCATCAGCGGGGCCGTCACCCGTACGCTGAGGATTTGTAATCGACGCTGTGGGAAAGTCAGTCAGAACTGCTGCGAAAGCCGGGCAGGTTTGAAGCGTGCGGGATAGAATGTCTTCGAAATCAGCCCGACGCTGAATGTATCGCAGCATTCGGGCGTCCACGACCTTACAAGCGCAAAGGGTTTCTGTTGAAACCGATTGCTTTGCAGTGCGGATCGTGCAGGTCCCGTCCGAAAAGGTTGGGCCTGCTGCAAGAAAAGACGCAGATGCAGATGCAAAAACAAGGGAAAACAAACGGGATTTAATGCGCATAGCGCCACTCCTCAAAACTCATTACCAACTGCGTCGATCTTATGCACCAATCAAAACGTGCGTTGTATGAACGACGTCACACTTTGGCCCAGAATACACCTTTGTTAGGCCGAATTTACAAGAGGGACTCTTGGTGAAAGAGTTATTCTTAACTTTACTTAAAGTTGATCAGCCATGAAAAACAGGGGCTAAACCTGACCTTAGGTCAAACCGGCCCCAGTTCACCATTTTTGCGATGGATGAAAAAATGTCACACTCGTGTCATTGTTTCTAATTTTGAAACCCTGAATTTGCCACAATTTAGGCAGATTTCGCCATCCGCTTGCGCTCGTGCGGGTCCAGATATCGTTTGCGCAGGCGCACAACGCTGGGTGTAACCTCGACCAGTTCGTCGTCATCGATATAGGCGATCGCCTCTTCCAATGAGAATTGAACATGCGGTGTCAGGCGCACTGCATCATCCGAGCCGCTGGCGCGAACGTTGGTCAGCTTCTTACCTTTCAGCGGGTTCACTTCTAGATCGTTATCGCGCGAATGCTCGCCGATTACCATGCCCTGATAAACCTCGGCCTGTGGGCCCACGAACATGCGACCACGTTCCTCGAGGTTCCAAAGCGCATAGGCGACAGCCTGACCTTTCTCCATCGAGATCAGAACACCTGCACGGCGGCCTGGAATTTGGCCCTTATGTGGGGCCCAGTCATGGAACACGCGGTTCAGAACACCTGTACCGCGCGTGTCGGTCAGGAACTCACCGTGATAGCCGATCAACCCGCGCGAGGGGACATGGGCGATGATACGGGTCTTGCCAGCGCCTGCCGGGCGCATCTCGACCAACTCACCCTTACGGGCGCCGGTGATCTTTTCGATGACCGACCCGGAATATTCGTCATCCACGTCGATCGTGACTTCCTCGACCGGTTCCAGGCGCTGACCATCTTCTTCGCGGAACAGAACCTGCGGGCGAGAGATGCTGAGTTCGAATCCTTCGCGACGCATGTTTTCGATCAAAACACCCATCTGCAATTCACCACGGCCTGCGACCTCGAAGGCTTCGCCGCCTGGGGTGTCGGTGATGCGAATGGCGACATTCGATTCGGCTTCTTTCATCAGGCGATCGCGGATGACGCGCGATTGGACCTTTTTTCCGTCACGGCCGGCCAGGGGTGAGTCGTTGATGCCAAAGGTCACGGTGATGGTCGGCGGGTCGATGGGTTGAGCGGGCAGGGCTTCTTCCACCTGCGGCGCGACCAGCGAGTCCGCGACGGTGGCTTTGCTCATCCCGGCGATGGTGACGATGTCACCAGCTTCGGCCACATCAATCGGTTGCTGCGCCAGACCACGGAAGGCCAGAATCTTGGAGGCGCGGAAATTCTCGATCAGTGTTCCATCGCGGCTAAGCGCCTTGAGACTGTCGCCCGCTTTAAGTGTACCGCCTTCCACACGGCCCGTCAGGATGCGTCCGATAAACGGATCGCTGCCCAAAGTGGTGGCCAGCATGCGGAAAGGTTCGTCTTTCTTTTCGGCCTGCTTTGGGGCGGGGACGTGATCGACGATCAGGTCGAACAGTGCGGTCAGATCCTTGCGCGGCCCGTCCAGCTCCATATCAGCCCAGCCGGACCGGCCCGAGGCATACATGGACGGGAAATCCAATTGATCATCATCCGCGCCGAGGTTGGCGAAGAGGTCGAAACACTCATCCAGCGCGCGGTCGGGTTCGGCGTCGGGCTTGTCGACTTTGTTCAGCACCACAATCGGCCGCAGGCCCAAGGCCAGCGCCTTGGAGGTCACGAATTTGGTCTGCGGCATTGGACCTTCAGCAGCGTCAACCAGCAGGACAACGCCATCGACCATGGACAGGATCCGCTCAACCTCGCCCCCGAAATCGGCGTGGCCGGGGGTGTCGACGATATTGATGCGCGTGCCCTTCCATTCGACCGAAGTCGCCTTGGCTAGAATGGTGATGCCGCGCTCGCGTTCCAGATCATTGCTGTCCATGGCGCGTTCGGCCACGGCCTGATTTTCCCGGAACGCGCCGGATTGTTTGAGCAGCTCATCCACCAGCGTTGTCTTGCCGTGGTCCACGTGAGCGATGATTGCGATATTGCGCAGGTCCATGAGAGGTCAGCCTTTGAACGGGAAGTTGCCGCGCGCATAACGCGGCACGCCAAAATATACCAGCCCTAACCGGTCTTCAGTGGCCTGCGGTCTTCGAAAACAGGTGAATGATCAAAATCCCGGCCAGAATCAACGACAGACCAAGGATCGCCCAGACGTCCAGTTTCTGCCCGAAGACCAAAAAGCCGATAATGGCGATAAAGAAGATGCCAAGGCCGGACCAGATGGCATAAACAATGCCCACAGGCATATATTTCAGTGTCAGCCCCAGCAGGTAGAATGCGAATCCGTAGCCAATCACGACCAGAACCGAAGGCCAAAATCGCGTGAATTGCTGGCTGGCCTGCAATGCCGTTGTCCCAACCGTTTCTGCAAAAACCGCGATCAACAGGATCAGGTAGGCTTTGGGCATTGTCATAACCTTAATCTTGCACGGGCCGGGTCAGCTTGAGCACGGAATCAGGCTGGCAGGCAAGGGGATTCAAGTAAGCCGGTCATGGCGCTGACTACCGGGTCAGGTATACCTGACTTTAGGTAAACACGTGATCGTGTAACATCTGCGCCGTTGTTGGTGTTTTGTTACCGAGTGTATTTTATGACCTTATTTGCAAAAACTGTGATTCTTGCCGCGTTTCTTATCGTGGCGCTTGGGTGGCTTGCTGGCGGGGGGTCCGTCGATACTGATGCAGCCAGTATGGTTCAAAAGTTGGATGGTAGCGTGATTTGAGCGCCGATCTGATCCGGTAGGGGGAAAAGGGGCCTTTGGGCTCCTTTTTTCCGTTATGTTTCAGGCGTCCACTGTAACTTGAGTTTGGAAATATGCGGCCAATTGAGGCTGCAGCCAACGCCATAGGGCAGGCGCGCCAGTCTCAATTGCAGGCCGAACCCGCATTTCGATTTGCGCATAAGTCACGTCATAGTCGACCCACGATCCACCACCAGTTTCCAGATTGGCGATGGGCGTTTGGTAGCGGTCAACTGCTTTGGCAAATACCGCATCCGCTGTTTCAGCCGCTTCGAATTCATACCACAGATCAGAAAATTCGGCGTTCTGCGCTGCGGGCAACAAGCCGAAAAGCCGCTGTGCGGCAGCCTCTTCCTTTGCGGCCTGTGCCGTGTGATCCACGTGACCGTGAATGGGGTGATCGCCGGCGTCGATTTCTACAATGTCATGCAGCAAAAGCATACGCAGCACCCGCGCAACCGAAATATCGGTTTCGGCATGTTCCGACAGCACCCAAGCATAGAGCATGATGTGCCAGGAATGCTCGGCTGAGTTTTCGAACCTGTCCGATGTCATGAGACGTGAGGCGCGCAAAACGGTTTTCAGTTGGTCGGCCTCGGACAGGAACGGAAGCCGCGTGGTAAATGCGTTTGTGTCTGGGGTTGCCCTAGTCAACAGGGCCTTTGCGTGGCCGAAGGCCAAAGGAAACGCTTGGGCCAGATAGGCGACGCGCCCGCCGTCCATATTGTCCTTTGCAATCTCGATATGCGCGGGCTGGGGCTGATCTGCACAGAGCACCTGAAACAGGGGCTGGCAGCGATCCAGTATCTTGGCAAAGCGGGCGTCTGCCGTCTGATCGCCTTCAAATTCCTGCCAAAGCGCCTGAAACTCTTGTGCCTGATCGGGCGGCAATAGGCCAAAGAGCTGTGACGCCGCCCGTTTTTCGGCCTCCGCCACCGCCTGCCAGTCGGTATCCAGATGGATAGGATGGTCGCCTACGATGATCTCGACCAGATCATGGAGCAGCAGCATCCGGATGACCCGGTCAATCGAGACCTCAGGTGCAGCCAGAGGCGCCATAACCAACGCCCAAAGCGCCAGATGCCAGCTGTGCTCGGCCGAGTTTTCGGGGCGCGATTGATCCAGCAGAACATTGGCGCGTTCTACCGTTTTTAACCTGTCGGCCTGTTTCAGAAACGCGATTTGAGCCGACAGTCGATCCGTCATTGTTTTTCGATGGCTTTCACTTTGGAGCGGTGGGTGCTGAGACGTTTGATGACAAAGGCGCGTGCCTTGCGTTCGGCCAGACGCACGCGGATTTCAGTCAGAAACGCCTCTTCCAGAGATTGAGAGGCCGCACCAAGCACTTCGCCAACTTCAACAAAGAATCGGTCATCACCGGTTTCATCCATAACCTTCATCGTATCCTCTGCCAGCTTGGCGGCGAGGGTCGTGATGGTGTCTGACATCAGCGGGTATTCTCGGTCAGGCGGCGTTTCACATAGTCGCTGACATCGGTGATCAGCGTGTCCATGTGGCGATCCTGGAAGAAGTGATCGGCGCCTTCAACCTCGGTATGGGTGATGGTGATGCCTTTCTGCTCGTGCAGTTTGTTGACCAGTGATGTGGTGTCTGCCGGCGGCGCAACACGGTCGGATGAGCCGTTAATGATCAGGCCAGAAGACGGGCAGGGTGCCAGGAACGAGAAATCATACATATTGGCTGGGGGCGAGACGCTGATAAAGCCCGTGATCTCGGGTCGACGCATCAGCAGCTGCATCCCGATCCATGCGCCAAACGAGAACCCCGCCACCCAGCAGTGTTTCGAGTTATTGTTCATCGACTGCAGGTAATCCAACGCCGATGCCGCATCGCTCAATTCTCCTACGCCCTGGTCATACTCGCCCTGGCTTCGGCCCACGCCGCGGAAGTTGAAGCGCAACACGGTAAAGCCCATGTTGTAGAATGCGTAATGCAGGTTGTAGACGACCTTATTGTTCATGGTCCCGCCGAACTGCGGGTGCGGGTGCAGGACGATGGCGATCGGAGCGTCTTTTTCCTTTTGCGGGTGGTAGCGGCCTTCCAGGCGGCCTTCGGGTCCGGGAAAAATCACCTCGGGCATGTGTGCTTTGGTCCTGTCTTTTTCTTCTTCGAGCCCGGATATACTTGACGATAATCGTCGGGCACCTTAGAACGGTTCTAATTAATAGCGGCGCGTATTGTCGCTGCCCGTCGGAGATACGCACTGGCGGCGGCGGCGTCAATGATTTCGCGTGTATCTTGCCATGAGGGAATGCCAATGAAGCTGTCGACGAAGGGCCGTTATGCCATGGTTGCGCTGGCCGACATCGCGCTGCAGCCCTCGGATCAGTTGGTCACGCTGGGTGAGATATCGGAACGACAGGACATTTCGCTGCCCTATCTCGAGCAGTTATTTGTCAAGTTGCGCCGGGCTGAACTTGTGGCGTCTGTTCGAGGGCCCGGTGGTGGCTATCGTCTGGCGCGGCCCGCGTCCGAAATCCGTGTCGTCGAGGTTCTGTCGGCTGTTGATGAAACAGTTGACGCCTTATCCAAGGGCGCGGGTGCCTCTGGGGCATCTTCTGGCAGCCGCGCTCAATCCCTGACCAATCGTCTTTGGGAAAGCATGAGTGCGCATGTCTATGTGTTCCTACATCAGACCCGGTTGTCGGATGTGATCAAGAACGATCTCGCCCCATGTCCCGCTGTGCCCAGCTTGTTTGCTCTTGTTGATGAATAGAGCTTCGATCCTCAGTTGCCCGTTTAGTGTCTGACAAAAGATGTATCCATGACTCGCGTCTATCTCGATCATAACGCCACTACACAATTGCGGCCCGAAGCTCGGGACGCGATGATTGCGGCGATGGAGGTCTGCGGGAACCCGTCATCGGTGCACGCCGAAGGCCGTACAGCCAAAGCGTTGATCGAACGTGCAAGGGCGCAGATCGCCGCCGCATTTGGGGCCGATGGGGCGGATATCGTATTTACCTCAGGATCGACCGAAGGCGCGGCGTTGGCGCTTGCTGGTCGAAGACTGCATGGGGCAGCAATCGAGCATGATGCCGTAAGGTCTTGGATCAAAGAAGATGTTCCGGTTCACGAAATGGGTCTTGTTGATCTACCCAATCCAGCCAACGCAACGCTTCAGCTCGCCAATTCCGAAACGGGTATTGTTCAGACTCTTCCTTCGGGACTTGCCGTGACGGATGCCACACAGGCCTTTGGAAAGCTGCCGGTGGCTTTTAACTGGATGGACGTTCAGATGGCGTTGATCTCAGCGCATAAACTGGGCGGGCCCAAGGGCGTTGGAGCTGTTGTCATGAAGCGCGGCACCGATCTTGCGGCCCAGATCAAGGGCGGTGGGCAGGAAATGGGGCGGCGTTCAGGCACGGAAAATGTCATTGGAATCGCTGGGTTCGGGGCCGCAGCTGAAGCTGCTGCACATGATCTGGCCAATGGTGTTTGGGAGCAGGTCGAAGAATTTAGAAATATTCTAGAAAATGCTCTTGAGGCCGGAAATAAATCACCTATTTTTGTCGGGAAAGGTCAGAAGCGCCTGCCAAACACTCTGTGTTTCGCCTCACCCGGTTGGAAAGGTGAAACCCAGGTCATGCAGATGGATCTGTCGGGTTTTGCGATCAGCGCGGGCTCGGCCTGTTCCAGCGGCAAGGTGCGCGCCAGTGCTGTGCTGACGGCGATGGGATATGACGAGGTAACAGCAGCCAGCGCAATCCGCGTTTCGCTTGGCCCTCGGACCACAAATGAAGAAGTGCTGCGGTTTGCTGAAACGTGGCTGGATAAAGAGAAAAAGCATCGCGCGCGCGCCGCGTGATCTGATGGAGAGGAAGCAATGGCCGCTTTGGACCAGACCCAGGTGAAAGAAGGTGTCGATCAAGAAACCGTGGATGCGGTGCGCGAGGTCAGCACCTATAAATACGGCTGGGATACAGATATCGAGATGGAGTATGCGCCCAAAGGCGTGAACCCCGATATCGTGCGGCTCATCTCTGAAAAAAACGAAGAACCCGAATGGATGACTGAATGGCGTCTGTCGGCCTTCGAGCGTTGGACCAAGATGGATGAGCCGAAATGGGCCATGGTCAACTATCCTGAGATCGACTTTCAGGACCAGTACTACTATGCCCGTCCGAAATCGATGGAGGAAAAACCCAAGTCGCTCGATGAGGTCGATCCCAAACTGCTGGCTACCTACGAAAAGCTTGGTATCCCGCTGAAAGAACAGATGATTCTGGCGGGTGTTGAAGGCGCTGAAAACGCGCCAGCCGAGGGGCGCAAAGTTGCTGTCGACGCGGTGTTTGACTCCGTCTCGGTTGGGACAACCTTTCAGAAAGAGCTGAAGGACGCGGGCGTCATATTTTGTTCGATTTCCGAGGCGATCAAAGAACATCCTGAGCTGGTCAAAAAGTACCTTGGCACCGTGGTTCCGGTCTCGGATAACTTCTACGCCACGCTGAACTCAGCCGTGTTCTCGGATGGTTCGTTCGTCTACATCCCGCCGGGTGTCCGCTGCCCAATGGAGCTGAGCACCTATTTCCGCATTAACGCTGAAAACACTGGTCAGTTCGAACGCACCCTGATCATTGCCGATAAAGGCAGCTATGTCAGCTACTTGGAAGGCTGTACTGCACCTCAGCGCGACACTGCTCAGCTGCACGCGGCCGTGGTCGAGATCATCGTCGAAGAAGATGCCGAGGTGAAGTACTCGACCGTTCAAAACTGGTTCCCCGGGGATGAGAACGGGAAGGGCGGCATCTACAACTTCGTAACCAAGCGCGCGGATTGCCGTGGGGATCGCTCCAAGGTGATGTGGACGCAGGTAGAAACTGGCTCGGCCGTGACGTGGAAATACCCGTCCTGCATTCTGCGCGGCGAGGAAAGCCAGGGTGAGTTCTACTCGATCGCGATTGCCAACAACTATCAACAAGCTGATACCGGGACCAAAATGGTTCACCTGGGCAAGAACACCAAATCGCGTATCGTGTCCAAGGGCATCAGCGCGGGCAAGGCGCAGAACACCTATCGTGGGCTTGTCTCGATGCACCCGAAGGCCAAGGACAGCCGCAACTACACCCAGTGTGACAGCTTGCTGATCGGCGACAAATGCGGGGCGCATACGGTTCCGTATATCGAGGTCAAGAACAACTCCAGCCGTGTGGAACACGAGGCGACGACATCCAAGGTGGATGACGATCAGCTGTTCTACTGCCGTCAGCGCGGCATGGACGAAGAAGAGGCCGTGGCCCTGGTGGTCAACGGGTTCTGCAAAGACGTCCTGCAGGCGCTGCCGATGGAGTTTGCGATGGAAGCCCAGCAGTTGGTGGCCATCAGCCTCGAAGGATCAGTGGGTTAATCCCGCCTTTCACAGAATTCAGAACAAATTCGGGTCTTGCGACCCCTTGCGATACGCAAAAGGACAAAACATGCTGGAAATCAAGAACCTGCACGTACAGCTTGAAGAAGAAGACAAGCAAATCCTCAAAGGTGTGGACCTGACGGTTGAAGCTGGCAAGGTACACGCGATCATGGGGCCGAACGGCTCGGGCAAGTCGACGCTGAGCTATGTGCTGTCGGGCAAGGATGGCTATGAAGTCACCGAAGGCGCTGCCACACTCGATGGCGAAGATCTTCTGGAGATGGAACCCGAAGAGCGCGCCGCTGCGGGTGTGTTTTTGGCCTTCCAATACCCGGTTGAGATCCCGGGCGTCGGCAACATGACCTTCCTGCGCACCGCCGTGAACGCCCAGCGCAAAGCGCGTGGGGAAGAGGAGCTGTCCGCCGCAGATTTTCTGAAAGAGGTGCGCGCCAAGGCGAAAACCCTCAAGATCGACGCCGACATGCTCAAACGTCCGGTCAATGTGGGCTTTTCGGGTGGTGAGAAAAAGCGCAACGAAATCCTGCAGATGGCGATGCTTGAACCCAAGATGTGCATCATGGATGAAACCGACTCGGGCCTTGACGTGGATGCGATGAAACTGGTGGCCGAAGGTGTGAATGCGCTGCGCGATCAGGGCCGTGGTTTCCTGGTCATCACACACTATCAGCGCCTTCTAGATCACATCAAACCCGATGTCGTGCACATCATGGCAGACGGCCGTATCGTCAAAACCGGCGGGCCCGAGCTGGCGCTTGAGGTCGAAAACAACGGCTATTCCGACATTCTTGCCGAGGTGAACTGATGGCCTTGCCCGAAGTCAAACAATCCGCAACCGAGGCGCGGCTGGCCGCGCTGACCATGCCCGATGCAGGCTGCACCCGCGCGGCCCGCGAAGATGCGCTGGCACGTGTTTTGGAAACAGGTCTGCCGGGGCGCCGCGACGAGTACTGGAAATACACACAGCCCGATACTCTGGTCGCGGCAGCGGCGCTGCCTGCGGCTGTTTTTGCAGATGATGAAGCGCTGATCTTTGATGAGTTCGATAGCCTGAAGATCGTATTCATCGACGGTGTGTTCAGCGCTGAAGAGTCCGATGTTCTGTCGCTGGAAGGTGTCAGCATCGACCGGCTAGAAGACATTTGTTGCAAAGATATCCACTGGGCCAAGGATCAGTATGGCGTTCTGGAAGCGCGTGGTCAGGCGCCGGTACAGCGCCCTCTGGCCGCTTTGAACACGGCCTTTGCCTCGGACGGGGTGGCCATTAATGTGACAGGTAAACCGTCGAAGCCGATCAACTTGATCTATCGTCATGCATCGCCGACATCGGACGCGATCCTACATCACGTGGTCCGCGTCGAGAGCGGGGCCGAGGCGACCATCCTGGAGACGGGTCCTGCGGCCTCGCGCTTTAACAAATGTATGGAAATCGACATTGCAGATACCGGCACCCTGCACCATGTCCGTGCACAGGGTCGTGACCATGAACGTCGCGCGGCGACGCATATGTTCACTCGGCTGGGGCAGGAATCGGTCTACAAATCCTTCACCTTAACCGTGAACGGCGTTCTGACGCGCAATGAACAGATCATCGAACTGACGGGCGATGATGCGGTTGCGCATGTGGCCGGGGCCTGTGTCGGTGATGGAGATTTCCACCATGATGACACGGTGTTCATCACCCATGATGCGGTGAATTGCGAAAGTCGTCAGGTGTTCAAGAAGGTGCTGCGCAACGGCGCGACCGGTGTTTTTCAGGGCAAGATCCTTGTCAAGGAAGGGGCCCAGAAGACAGACGGCTACCAGATCAGCCAATCGCTGCTGCTGGATGATGACAGTCAGTTCCTCGCGAAACCCGAACTTGAGATCTATGCCGACGATGTGGCCTGTTCGCACGGGTCAACCTCGGGCGCGATTGACGAGACCGCGCTGTTTTACCTGCGCTCACGCGGGGTTCCAGAGAAAGACGCGACCAACATGTTGACGCTGGCGTTTCTGGCCGAAGCCGTGGACGAGGTCGAAGACAGCGCCCTGGCTGAGGCTTTGGTCAGCCGGCTGGAAGGGTGGCTGGCCCGCCGCAGCTGATGCCGGTGTCATCAGATATCGTTGCCACATATCGGGGGCCGGGGCGCGTTGTGCGCCGGCTTCTGGATATGGGACCGCGCGAAGACCGAGCGCTGATCTTCGTCATGGCCTTCTGCATTGTCGCCTTCATCGCGCAGATGCCCAGCCTTGCGCGCCGTGCCCATATTGAAGGTGTCGAACTGAATATGCTTCTGGGCGGGGCCTTGATGGGCTCTGTCTTTATTCTGCCACTGTGTTTCTACACGATTGCGCTGTTGTCGCATTGGGCGGCGCGCATGGTGGGGGGCAAAGGCACGGCTTATGGCGCGCGGCTTGCATTGTTCTGGGCGTTGCTGTCCTCAGCTCCGCTGGTGTTGCTGAATGGCTTGGTCGCCGGATTCGTCGGCCCAGGCCCGGCTTTGACCTTGGTTGGGCTGATTTGGGTTGCTGTCTTTTTCTGGTTCTGGTTATCCGGGTTAAGGCAAGTGCAAAGGTCAGCAGAATGAATGTTCCTCATCTGGGTCAACTGGCGGTTCTGACAATCAGGAAACCCGCCGAAGCGGCAAAACAGCTATTGGTTCTGAAACCGGGGCGAGAGGTTCTTTGGCTAACCTTCTTTCTTGCGGTTGTCCTCAACTGCCTGATCCAGCTGGGTATTGATCTGTCCGTTCCCGTGGGTGACGGCGAAACTGGTCCGGTGATCGATAGCGTACCTTTGGTTCTGATCCGATCGGCCGGCGCGATGATGTTGAGCATCTTGGCGTTTTTGTTCGTCGGCCGCCTGCTTGGGGGTACAGCCACATTTGACGACATGATGATCCTGACGATCTGGCTGCAATACCTTCAGATCGCCGCCTTGATGGGGACATTGATCCTGAGCCTGACGGTTCCGGTCTTCATGGCACTGTTGTTGTTCGCCACAGCCATACTGAGCCTTTATATCACGCTGCATTTCCTGAACGAGGCGCATCAGTTCGGCTCGCTCTGGAAATCCTTTGCCGTCGTACTTTTGTCCGCTTTGGTTGCGGTTCCATTCGTCCTGATGTTCGCCCCTGCGGCACCCGTCTAGAAAGATCACCTCATGTATGATGTGCAGAAAATCCGATCTGACTTTCCGATCCTGTCGCGCGAGGTGAATGGAAAGCCGCTGACCTATCTGGACAATGGGGCCTCGGCGCAGAAACCGCAGGTCGTGATTGACGCTGTGACGCAGGCCTATGCGCATGAGTATTCGAACGTGCATCGCGGGCTGCACTACCTGTCGAATCTGGCTACCGAGAATTATGAAAACGTGCGCGGCACTATCGCGCGGTTTCTGGGTGTCGCCAATGAGGATGAAATCGTTCTGAACTCGGGCACCACCGAGGGAATTAACTTGGTGGCTTATGGCTGGGCTATGCCCCGGTTTGAGGCTGGGGATGAAATTGTCCTGAGCGTCATGGAGCATCACGCGAATATCGTGCCCTGGCATTTCCTGCGTGAACGGCAGGGCGTTGTTCTGAAATGGGTTGATGTCGATGCGGATGGCGGGCTGGACCCGCAGGCGGTGCTCGATGCGATTGGACCAAAGACCAAGCTGGTTGCGATCACGCATTGTTCGAACGTTTTGGGCACGGTGGTGGATGTCAAAGCGATCACCGAAGGCGCCCATGCCAAAGGTGTTCCGGTGCTGGTGGATGGCAGCCAGAGCGCGGTTCATATGCCGGTCAATATTGATGAGATCGGTTGTGATTTCTATGCCATCACCGGCCACAAGCTGTACGGTCCGTCAGGATCAGGCGCGATCTTTATCAAATCCGACCGCATGGTCGAAATGCGCCCCTTCATCGGCGGCGGTGACATGATCAAAGAGGTCAGCAAAGATCAGGTCATCTACAATGATCCGCCCATGGAATTCGAGGCTGGAACCCCTGGTATCGTGCAAACCATCGGTCTGGGTGCAGCGTTAGAGTATATGATGGATCTGGGGATGGAGAACATCGCCGCCCACGAAGCCAGTTTGCGCGATTACGCCATGCAGCGTTTGAACGGGTTGAACTGGCTACAGGTTCAGGGAACGCGTCAGGACAAGGCTGCGATCTTCAGCTTTACGCTGGACGGGGCAGGGCACGCGCATGACGTCTCGACCATCCTTGACAAAAAAGGCGTTGCTGTGCGCGCCGGTCATCACTGCGCGGGTCCGCTGATGGATCATCTGGGTGTAACGGCAACCTGTCGGGCGAGCTTTGGCCTCTATAACACCACCGATGAAGTCGATACTCTGATCGAAGCACTTGAACTGGCGCATGATTTGTTTGCCTGAAACGATCCCCGGGGGCAGAGATTTCCAGTTGCACCCGGACCGGATCAGGGTTAGCTAACGGCCAAGGCACCTGTAGCTCAGCTGGATAGAGCGCTGCCCTCCGAAGGCAGAGGCCAGAGGTTCGAATCCTCTCAGGTGCGCCATAATTTCTCTTTAGCTTTTGATTCTAAATAAAAAGTAGACGCACCGATGTCCCTCTGTGCTGATTTCTGTACTGATCGACTTCGCTGGCCGTTTGAGTTCTGGAAGGCGCAGAGTGATGGTGAGTGCCCGCGTTATCGGGTCACCGGTTTATTTCGATAATAGTCGAGTTACTCTCGTCAAATACCGGTATTTCTAAAGAATAACCTGAGGCGCGAGCCATTTCTTCGAGCAGTTTCATCATAAACAAGTAGTGGCGTCGGACAACAAAAAGCAGCTCGTGCTTCTTGCCTTGGTCTCCAACCAAACACTGCTCATACAGATACACCGGGAGATTTTCACCGCCAAGCACACTCACCAATCTCCCCCACTGCTCATCCTCGAACGAACCGTATGGTTTTCCGTGAACCATCCGCTTACGGAACAATCGGATTTCATCTAAAATCCCATCCGCAACCCACGCGTCACGGACCTGCTTTAGGTGATTTCCTGCAAAGAAAACGCCCATCATCCGATCTGAAAAGGATCGCTGTTCTTTGAATCCGGTCATCAATTTAGTAAAGTCGTTGACTTTCTTAGACATGCCATTTCGCGCCGCGATAAGAGCAGCCAAATAATCTCGAAGCGAACCGACCGACGAATAAAAATCGTGCACGCTGGCTGATATCTCAAGACTGGACCCCATCGAAAATCGATGTCCCGCCGTCTTCCCGCTAGTGATCGCTCCAAGAAGTTGCATGCTGTAGAAGCTTGAAATTCTCCCCATATGTACTTCAACACTGCGTATCCCAAGCGCAATGTGACGGGCGAGTTCGATCTCCTTTTCGTCTTCGGCATCCATGTTCTTCACTATTGACGACCAGAGATCACCGGCACTTTGTTCCCTTGTTAGCGCTTCGGTAGACCAAGGACGAAAGAACCGATGGTTTACGCCACTACTAAATCCTTGGTGCTCATAACAGATCGGCTTCACGCCAAGGTTCTCGATGACAGTTTTTATCTCTTGATCTGAGAAAAAACCGATAACGTGTGGCTTTCCACCAATCGGAACAGGCTCCAGAGTCCATCCCTTGGTTACTCGACACGTGGTTAGCCCGCCAGTGTAGTATAAGGTGAAGGTGTGGTGATCCTCGGGAGGGACCAGTTCCTCTTTTAGTTCCAAGTCGATGATCATCCTTGTGCCTCTACAGTCGTTTCTTTTGATGTTGTTGAATTTCTGCTTTCACCGATCTACCAAAAGATGCATTGAGAAATCGAAATACTCCATGGGATGCATGCATGATTTTCACAAAATTTGGTCGAATTCTGGCTGTTCTTGCTATCGCGTTTGGCGTCTTGCGTATCGTGATGGCTATTGCCGTTCTGTCTTCAGAAGACCCCGGTAGTGCCGCCCGATATCTCGGTTCCAAGACCACAGGGCAGGCAATCGACCAAGGTATATACACCATCGTCTTCGGTATATTGGTGGGTGTGTTGACTGACATCAGCAAATCAGTTGCGAAGCTGCGTCCTAGCTCATCTGAAAACGCTACCGACTAGCCGCGATATCAGAGTTGGAAGTCGAACGAAGGCCCGCGTCAGCGGGCCTTCTTTGCATTGCTACATCACGCGAATAAGTCAGCACTGCTGACCTTGACCCGTTTCTGCGGTTTTCTTGCTTTGTTCCCTGTTCGGGCGCATAATTCGCACATGACCTGATGAATGGTCCAAAGAAAACTATCTTTATTTGTGAGTAGGTTAACAAGTGCTGACAGTAAGTCAACTCGATCTGGCCCATGCGGTCGGGCTAACTCGGAATACAGTGACGGCTCGGACGCGTGGGCTGGAATACACCACGGGGGCAATGGGCGCGCGGCTCTATCGGTTGGCGGATGTTTTGCCGTCCATCAAGCCGAGAGAAAGAGGTGCTGTTCCCGAACTTTTCCACGTTGCTCGGAGTGACGGCGAAGAGCTTCGGGTGGGTGACAACGCCGTTGCCCGTGCCCGCAGTTTGGAAAGATGGTTACAGGGTGAACAGGTTGAACGTCTGTTTGGCGCAAGAGTTGCATTCACCAATGCGCTGGCCCTGTCTGTTCAGTCTTCCGTGCTCTTTGAACACTTGGAGGCGCTGCGGCTCAAGATTGCATTAACTGACCCAGTTCTGCGTTGGACCGTCCTTGGCGATGCCGATGCGTTACCGCCGTTTGAGCACTGGGCTGTGCCGTACGCAATTACAAACGCCCGATACGAAAATCTCTATGAAAAGGAAGCCGCGTAAATGAGCGATCAAAACGAAACCTTCCGTGACATGGTCGCCACTGATCCAGTGCTGCGGGACCGGTGGCTTGGTACGCGTGAGCGTGCCCAGCAAGTAGCCAATCAACTTGGTGTCACGCTCGACTCCGATGACGATTTGATTGCACTTCCATCCGTCCGGTTGGCTGTTCTAGCCGATGACTACAATGCCGAACAGATGCTGAGCGAAATGCAGGCCCTTGAAACGGTCAAGGAACAGGTCAGGCAGCGCGAACTTCGCGAGGCATTGCAACAGGGCGAAGAAGACGCGCATGCCGAACTTAACCGTTTGCCGCGCTTTCAGCGCATGGCACGTGCCCGCGAACTTGGGCTGACTGGTGCAGCGCCTGTGAGTGATCCGTCATCAGTGGCAGACGAGGCTACTTTGCTTCGTCGTCTGCTGACACTCAGCCCGTCCGAGAGGCTCGCCAAGGCGCGTGCGTGGGGCTTGGCATGACGGACCTAGCACAGATCGAAACTGCGGTTCGTGCCAATGGTGGGCATTGGCAAACTTACTTCCGACAAGAGGGGCCTGCGTGGCAGTGCATACTTTTCCCTAAGCTCCGATTGACGGTTGCAGAGTATCACGATCTCACGCTCCGGTTTCGCCGTGTTAATGGTGCAATGAGCGGAGTCGAAAAGGCGCGGGCGAGGGCACGAGCAAGGGCTGAACGTTATGGACGTTGATGTTCACGCTGACTCGGGGTCTGTCATGGATGAGGCGGGCTGGGGCGGCGGTGTGATCTGCATTGATACCAAAGGAGGTTTCACACACCTGCCAAAGCGCGAACGGGCGAAGGCAAAAGCCCGTGCGATTGAACGTCAACAGAAGTGGCAAAAAGCTCTGGCGGTTCGTGAAAACTGGACGCCAGAACAGTTTGCTGCTGAGGCGGAAAGGCTAGAGCGCGAGGTGGCGGACCATGTCGCGCGACAAGCAGCGTAAGCGGATGACGGTTGCGCTCAAGCGAGTATTGAGGCGCGCTCAACTCTGGCACGCGGCCCGTCTTGCCTGTGATGATGAAGAGACATGGCAGGCTGCATGGCCTGCCATAGGGCGGGCAGTTGAGCAGCAACTCAACCAAGAATTCGGGGCCTAACTTTTTAACCTGCGAACGAAGTGGGGGTTCAATTTGTGGAAAGATCGAACCGGCCCCGATGCCCCTGCGGTGACGCCCATGTTGCCGCAGGGGATTAACTCTAAGAATGAATGGAATGAAATGAACGAACGCATGATTGATGAACTTGCAGCGCTTCTGCGGAATACGGCGGCGCGGGCTGGGCGGCGCGGGATGCGTGTCAGCTATGAATGGCTGCGCGGTGTGCTCGACGATGATGACCGCTTGACTAGGCAGGTGCTCTTGCGCGCGGGGTTCACCCCACCTAGGGCGACCGAATGGTCTGTTGGCGGGGGCGGAGCAGCGCTGAGCCACTTCACTTATCCGGCGCTTTTGGAAGACACTATGACCGATATCTTGGAAGATTACGACGCCACCTGACCGTTTGATTCGGCGGGGAAAATTTCACCCAAAACGCGAAAATGAGCTTCAAGCTGAGTTATTGAAATTGCTTTTCAGCTTGAAGCCCAAATTGCGATTTTAGGTGAAATATCAAAATGAGCTTCAAGCATAACATATTGAATAAAAACAATAAAAATTACGAATTTTCTTGCCTCAACTTGAACGTGCAGCATAGCTTCCACTCACAACAACCCCACTAGAAGGAGGAACGGAATGGAAGAAATCATCGTGCTGGCTCACCAGATCAAGGAGGAGTCGGAAAAGGAAATGACCCAGAAACAGCAGGACAAGCTTGCAGCGCTTTCAATGGAGTTGATCTGCCTTTTGGGCACTGCTGAAGCAGCATAACCGAACGGGCCGCGTTAGCGGGCCCAGCGACAGAAGGGATGAGCAATGAAAAACTGACTAAAGGAGAAAACAATCGAATGGCAAACAACTCAGTATTTTCAGCTTCGCTGTTTCGCGAAGACCAGATGCGATCAGGGGTAATGTGATGGGTACCGTAATTGCAATGACCCCGCCGGGACGACCTACAGTATCGGTTCGGACTAAGATGTCTGACAACGGGAAGAAGTTTAGGAACAAGTTCAATATTCGGGAAATTGACGAAATCCGAGACGTGAAGTGCTACATGGAAATTCAGTTCAAGGGGCAGATCGACGAACGGGGAGAGGATGACCCCTTCAGCGATCTCGAATTGGCCAAGTTTTACATGTCGCTAGTGAAGTCGAATATCGACACACCTCAGATCAATATTTTCACGGACAGGATTGCCAGTAAATGGAAGGTGGCATTGCCTAAGAACCACCTCAAGGCCGCGCACAACTTCGCAGAGTATGAGTGGGCAGCGATGGCAGTCGCAAATGATAAGGCGAACGGAGAGGCGAATGTGCGGGGTACGTTCGGTTTCACTGATCTTGCGGACTATGCATACACGCGCATCAAGGACGTCAATGCCTCTTTTGAGCCGGTCGTGTTCCGGCATGGAAAGGAACTGGTCCGGGTCGTTAGGGATGCCAAGACCGGCAAGGATGAAATGGAAATCCTGTTTCCCCGAAGCCTCCGACCTATTGTGAACCGCTATGCTCCGTTCTTCGAAGACCAGAACGGTGAAACTCAGAGCATCAGCGCCCCTATGGATGTGGTCGAAGAGCTTTTCTATGGCGACTATCAGTTTCCAGAATTGACCCAGATTGCGACTTACCCCGTGTTCGCTCCTGACGGCGGGCTGATCGACATGAGCGGTTATGATGATGAGACGGGCATCTTTATGTCTCTGCCCAACGATCTGCGCATCCCGGCGGTACCGAAGAAGCCAACACAGCTAGACATTGATCGCGCTTTGCGGATGCTTTGTGACCTCTTCGGCGATTTTCCGTTCGATGGTCAGGCCTGCCGCAGTGAAGGTGAGCCACTTGAGGCCGATGAGGTTCCAGCCAGCATGGCGAATACGTTAGCTATGGTGCTTACCC
Source organism: Ruegeria sp. AH7 (assembly GCF_056541325.1). Lineage (NCBI taxonomy): Bacteria > Pseudomonadati > Pseudomonadota > Alphaproteobacteria > Rhodobacterales > Roseobacteraceae > Ruegeria > Ruegeria sp. AH7. Next base: position 677,806 of record NZ_JBQFYF010000001.1, read on the forward strand.
CATATTGTCGGCAGATGATTAATGGCCCGTTGCCTCTCGCATTCATCTCGAAGCCAAAGGTTGCCACCGGCGCGTCTCTGCTTGCCGCATCTTCATACATCATTGCTGCCGGTGTATCGGAACCATCCGCTGCACTTCCTTCGTCTGAAGAAGAACGCCGTAAGACGATCTTTGCCAGCCTGCGGAAGCAGAAGCCTTACGGCCTTTTTGACAATGTGTCCGGCGAAATCTCGTCTGATGCATTGGCCTCAGTTCTGACGGCGACGACGTTTGAGGGGCGAGTTCTCGGGAAGTCTGAGATGGCAACCGTATCTGCAAACGCAATGTTTGTGATGACGTCGAACAATGCTCGCCTCAACGAAGACCTCAAGCGACGTGCATTCCTAATCCGCCTAGATGCCAGGATGGAAAACCCAAAGGACCGGAAGGAATTTAAGTTTGATCTGGAAGGCACCTACGTTTCGGACCATCGCGGAGAATTACTGTGGGCCGCGCTGACGCTCATCAAGGCATGGGCGGTGAATGGCATGCCCAAGCCAGAGAATGTCCCTCATTTGGCCTCCTATGGCGAGTGGGTCCGAGTCCTTGGCGGCATTCTCGAAAACGCAGGCATTGATACTTTCCTTGGGAATGAAGATCAGAAGGATGCCGTTGCGGCTATCAATGAAGCTGAGGGCATAAACAACTTGATCGCGGTCTGGTGGGAAAAGGCCAATGATCCCGAGCAACGAGCTGTCACAACGGAGATGGTTGCTGGCACGGATGAAGGTCTGGTGGCATTGTGTTTCGCTGAAGATATTGAACTTGAGGGGGTAAAGAGAACCCGCAAGGACGCAGACCTTATCTATGATGCTACGGCAATGGGTAAGTTCCTCAGCGATCACGCTGACGCGTACTTTAACATTGATGGCGTAGAGGTCCGCCTCGAAAAGACTGGAGTTCGCCAGAGGCGTACCGTGTGGAGGCTGACCCCGAAGGACGAATGACGCTCACGTAGCAATATTGCAAATTGAGATAGGCCGCGTCAGCGGCCTTTTTCGTGTCTCGGTGAGGAGCTTTTGTCTGAGGGGTGCGTTTGTGAGGTCCACCTCATCTGAACAACCATATAATTTTAAAGGGTTAATCCGAAAAAGTGAGGTGGGTGAGGTGATGAGGTGGGCGCGTTCACGCACTATAGGGGTTTTTCTTTTTTCTCCCTTCTTTGCGAAAGCATCCCTATGGGAAAAAAACTATTCTCTATAGAACAACCAACCTACCTCATTCACCTCACTCACCTCACTTCAAGTCGAATCAATTCAATAAAGTAAGGGTTTCTAGCGGGTGAGGTGAATGGTGAGGTGGTCGCTTCACCTCACCAATTCGATTTACTGCGGTTGCGTGGTGTGTGTTCGGTGCGAGGGGTGCAATTCAATTTCGCCCGACTGCGTCTTGAGCTTCATAAATCTTCACGCGGCCCATTACCTGCGCGAATTTGATTAAGCTGCGCCAGCCTTCCGCGCAATTGAGCCTCGAAACTCTTCACTTGAGAAGGCGATTTGGATTTGCTCAATTCGTCCCTGACAGCGTGTATTTTTTGTCTTTGCCGATTGGGCGCAGTAACGCCACAGCGTGTCAGGATAACGCCGGTAACCTCGGCGGGGCGATCTCGCCGTGAACGTTCTTTATTCACGGCATATCGATGCCCGTGACGGTGCAAGATTTTCTTTATTTCCCATATCGTGCGTTCCGGCACAGTCTCCCCAGAAATCGTCAGGTCGTCTGCATAGACACTGAGCGTACACGAGGCCGTACGCACCGCTTCTTCGATTTCTTCCCACATATCGATGTAAGCAAAGTAGGCAAGGATAGGGCTGCATGGGCTTCCTTGCGGAAGAACGCCTTCCTCCGTCACAATGCGTGCCAAAATCGTCGCGACGTCGTCGCTACACTCCATTCGTGTTCTGAAGAACCAAATCACCTTTTTGATGGTGCAGCTCGGAAAGAAGTCTTCAATATCAAGCAGGCGTACAGAGCGCGCGCCGATATGGCGCGCGGCGTTGTCGACGTAAGATCGCCCTTCGACTGGCGCAAAGAGATAGTCGGGAGGGGCTACACGGTGTAGCAGGTTAGCTATCCGGGCTTGCACAGATTTCAACGGCGGTATGGGCGCGCTTATGTCCCTCATTTCACCGTTTTTCTTAGGCTTTTGGAACTTGATGTAGCCGTTCTCGAGCTTGACGAGCCGCTTGAGCTTGGATGGTGATACCTGCAACAAGTCAGCCAACTTCGCTTTTGTCCGAAGCCGAAAGAACGGGCTATCTCGCAGTTGATACTTACGCTTTTCCATCTGCAGTCTTGGCCTCAATGAATTGGAGAAACTGAAGAACTTTGCCTGCTATCGCAGTTTTCGTTCGATCTACCTTGGACGGGTTCTCCAAATTTTCTGCAAAAAACATGATCGAAGACGGGGGCAGACCAAAAGCATCGGAATACTTTTGTATTACATCTAGTGATGGTGCCTTTTTGCCGCTTTCCAGTTCCGAAACATATGATTTGGACAGGCCAAGTCTGTCTGCAAGTTCCTGCTGCTTCATGTCATGAAAAACACGGATAAGACGGAGTGCTTCTGACAGCATTCGTTTTCCCTTTCAACGCTAGGATACAGTGGAAGCGATTTAGTCACCGGGACCCCCTGACAGGGCATTCCAGAACCGCCAGATGCGGTAGGCGAGCCATCCAAGCCGGATTGCCCACTTTAACAGGAACGGAGCGCGAAGCCACGAAGGCCACTTACTCGTTCTTTTCAATCGCTGTTGTCGTTCGTTAGTCTCTAAGGCCATTTCTGGTCTCCTTCTTGCTCACCCATACCCACCGTGGGTAGGGTGTCATCGCGAACAAGAAGTGCGGACAACGACAACCAAACCAAAGTACCAAGAGACCCACGGTCATCGTGGGTCTCTGCTTCGCCGACCGTGTCCCGTGGCGTCCTCTGGGGAGCCGTGGGCCGTGGGGCCGGTTAAGCGGTAGGAGGCGAACCTCCCGCGAGCCTGACGGCTCAAGATGTGACGACTTTTCCTTCCGCTGTGACCAACTGAAAACAAACATAAGAACTGCCGGGCAAAGTTCAAGAAAAAAGTTCGCCATCAGCGAACTTTATTCGGATTACTGTCTTCAGCCGCCCTCGGCATCGCAAACAGCAACTTAATTGGATAAGTTGTATTGACCTTTTGCTAATTAACGGAAGAATCTTTTAAAGTATTGAAAAAACTATCGAATCATATTTTCAAGATGTTACAACTTGCGTAGGGACCCTTTGGCTTGATGTAACTTGGAGGCACTGCCGTGAAGATCGTTTCATATATCCGAGTATCGACCGATAAGCAGGGGCGCAGTGGCCTAGGGCTAGAAGCTCAGCAGGCAGCTATTGCAGCGTTCGCCAAGACCGCTAACGCGGCGTCGGTAGCTGAATTCCAAGAGGTAGAGTCCGGCAGAAACAATGATAGACCTGAGTTGGAAAAGGCCCTGAAAATGGCGCGTGTGATGGGGGCCAAGCTCGTAATCGCCAAGCTGGACCGACTGAGTCGCAATGCTGCGTTTCTCCTTAAACTACAGGACTCGGGCGTCGATTTCGTGTGCTGTGACATGCCCGATGCTAATGCCCTGACGGTCGGAATTATGAGCGTGATTGCCCAAGCCGAGTCCCGCATGATCGGTGACAGGACACGCGCAGCCATGCAGGCCGCAAAGGCCCGTGGTCAGAAGTTCGGGAACCCGAATGGTGCAGCCGCCCTACGTCGCGCAGGTAAGGGTAATAGCGCAGCCTGTGCCGCTCAAAGGGACCGCGCTAACGCGCGCGCTAATGATCTGGCGGATGTGGTTGCAGACCTTGAAATATGTGGTTTCAGCAGCCTACGGGAACAGGCAGATGAGTTGAATCAACGTGGGATTAAAACCCCTCGTGGAGGTCGCTGGCACCCCAACTCAGTCGCGCGTCTACGCAAGCGTTTGGCACAGGCAGATTAACATCACATTGGCTTGGTTCGCCGCCGCGTCAGCGACCTGAAAATAAACCACAAGGGGACCCAAGGGGGCAGTACCCCTTGCCTCAAAAGGGCGCGCAGTACCTGTCAGTAGGTTGTAGAGCAACTTGCTCAATGTGATGTTAGAAACCGCCGGTTGTACAGGTTGCACACCCCCGACCGGGGACCCATCCAAAAACAGGCGCCCCACGTTTCAACTCCAATCGGGCTTAAATAGGTTTTTAGATTTCCCGATGAAAGGTTGCAGTGTTGAGAAGGTCTGCACTGCGTACCAAACCCGGCCTTCGTTCGAACCGCTCAAACAACCTCTATGAGGGCGGCCAAATCGGTAGTCTTTGTCGGTGACAATAGCGAATGATTGTCGGAGCCAAACTTCCATGATTTATCCATCCGACGCTATCGTTGCGGTTTAGACGCGCGTTGTGCATTATATAAAGATTATTAGCTAAAAGGAGATTGGAATGAGGAAGGTCGGAATTGAGCATTTGCAAGCCGCTTTGACCGAAGCTGGAATCGAGTTGAGTGAGAGCGTTGTGTTCCCGTATGGACTACGAATAGGTGAGCTTGACGGCAAGAAAGTGGTTATTCCGCTTACACCGGATGAGTATCGGGAGTCTCTGGCAAAGATTTTCCCAGAAGAAGAAGCGAGGAAACAAGCTTTAAATCCCCGGTGCGTCTCGTCTGGCGCGTTTTGTGTTTCACAAGGTTGTACAAGCGCCGATGGGGAGTGCTATAAATACTTCGACACAGATAGATGGCTATGTGGTTGTAGCTACTGATTTCAGGTCGAAACACTGGGTCACTAGTGCTACTCTATTTACTGTTTCGGGTGATAGACAAACGAGAGGTGTCAGGGAACACTAACTGATTAGTCATCGTTGACCTCAGCGCGTCATTGCTTGGCAATATGTGATCCCGCTTCTTGGAGGCTCGAAATCGTTAACCTGCCAAAATGTTGCCGAAACCCCACCCAGAGGTCGCCATCCTACAGCGATAGCGTCATTAACTCTCTCTTCGAGCTGATGGACGCTATCGGCACTTTCAATTTTGTACTCCATCGCGTTTACCCCTTCTATACCAAACGCTAGTTGTCATCATTACACTTCTTGATTTTCGATCCAACCGCGCAGAAAGCGGACTCATGCCGCGATGCCGTGATTTGGTTATTTAAGGACTTATTGCCGACCATGATTCCGCAAAGGGACATACCCCCCGCGCCCGTTTTGCGCGAGATTCCTGACCCTCTGGACTCCAGATTCTAGGTGTATGGCCTGTTCTGGCTTATACTTGGCATATCTCCCCAAGTCAGATCGCGCGGTGTGTTTCTTCTACGCTGCGCACGACTAGGCGGGGTTCTTGAACGGGGTCTGCATGACCGTTTCGGAACCCCGCCGCTCCTTTCCAAGCAGACCCAGAAAGAACAGAGAACATGAGCGAAACGCACGAATTGCGTTTGAAGATCAACGCAGCCGCCGCCGAGACTGGCGCACGCAAATTCACTGCCGCCGTAAACGCCGTAAAACAGGCCGTCCGGGACCTTGATCGTGACAGCACGGGCGCGTTTACCAAACTGAACAAAATCAATCCTCAAATCGACGTCACCCCGCTAACGCGGGCGACCACCGCCACAGAAAAACTCAGCACTGCCACTGACAAGGCCGCTGCGACGATTCAGAGAACGGCGCTTGCATCTGCGTCCGCTCTGCGTTCTTCCGAACAGGCCGCACAGCGCCTTGCATTGCGCATGGGTGATCTTGGTGACGCGCGCGGTATTGCTCAGCTCAACGATGCTATGATGCGTTTGCGTTCCAATCTCGTGAACGCCACCAGCACCCTTGATGTGCGTTCTGCCAAGTCGCAATTTGATGATCTGCGCAGTTCGCTTCTACAGAATACTGTCGCCGCTGAACATCTTCGGGGTGAACAGGCCCAGCTCGCCCGCCAGACCGAAGAGGCAGCGCGCAGTGCTGCGGATCACGCTGCCCAGATGGATCGACTCCGGGCAAAGTACAATCCGCTTTATACAGCGTCGAAGCAGTATGAAACTGTCCTAGAAGAAATCAGCACTGCCGAACGGGAAGGTGCCATTTCCTCCCGTCTTGCGGCTGACGCGCGTCAGCGCGCGGCGCAACAACTTGCCGGTGCGTCCGCCGTAGTCGATCAGCACACCGCCGCCATGCAGCGCAACGCATCCACCACCCAGCAAGGTATCATGGTGGGGCACCAGCTTTCCGATGTGCTCATTACGAGCCAGATGGGCTTTCAAAGCGTCGGCATGATCGCTTTGCAGCAGGGGTCCCAGCTCGCATCTCAGATGAATACCCTTAAGGCCGCAGGCGGCGGCGTCTTTCGCACTTTGCTTGCCGGTTTCACTTCTCTTGTGAACCCGCTCAGCCTGATCACCATCGGCGCAGTCGCTGCAGGTGCGGCAATTGCCAAGTGGTTCTTCGCAGCAGGCGAAGAAACGAAGTCCTTCAGCGACGCCCTGTCCGATGCCAATTCGCGCATTACCGATTTGCAGCGCGCAACGTCCAATATGTCAGGTGGGAACATTCGCCAACTTCGCCGGGAATACGGCGCGCTGAACAGTGAGTTGGACTCGCATCTTGACCGATTGCATAAGGTAGCGGAACTGAATGCGGCAACCGCCAATTCAGACATGATCGCCAGCATTCGCGATGCCCTGACCAGCGACGGCAACATCTTCACCAACGATATCGACGCAATCCGCCGCGCCTTTGACACCACCAATGACCGCGCGCGCATCTTCCTTGATTTGATGCACGGCGTTGAGAACGCCCGAACATTTGAACAGCAAGCCGAAGCCGTCTCTAAGCTGCGTAAGGCCGTCGAAGATACGACTGGCGGTCTGGACCGCGCTGAAGGCGGCGCGCGGGGTGTATTGGTGCAGCTTGTACAGGCCGAAGACGCAGCCTTGCGCCTCTTGGCAGCGAACAACGGTAATACTGTCGCCACGCGCCGCAGCAGCAGTGCAGCAAGCGCCCTGTCCACTGAGCTGGGGACCGCAGCCGATGCAGCCGCCGCATTGCTCGCAAACCTTGGTTCTGTACCTTCAGCACTCAGCACATTGCAGGGCAGCGTGAAAGACCAACTCGCCAGTATTGCAGCTACCAACCGCAGCCTTGAATTGCAGATTTCTGAAGGTCTGAGTGCTGCCGCCGCGAACCGCACCGTGCAGTTGCAGGACATGGTGAACGCGGCCCAGAGCGGTAGTGGCGTCAGTCTTGACCAGATCGCAAATGCCGCAAACGAGATTGCTGCATTGGAGGCCGCAGCCAAGCAGCAGGGTGCCTTGCGCAAGCAGCTCAGCGAACAGAATAGCTCTGGCCGGAAAGGCGGCGGGCGCGTTGAAGCATTGGGGGCGGAGTCTCGCCAAATCGAGAAGTTGTCCAAGCAGATGAACAACCGCCTGTTTCAGATCGAACAGGAAAACGCCGCTCTGGAACTGCTGGCAACTGGCCAAGCTTCAACGCAAGAGACTGCCGAATTGATGGCGGCGGCAATGACGCTTGGCGGTGGTGCAATCGACGAACAGACCGCAGCGATGATCCGTCAGTATGAAGCTGCCCAGACGTTGAATGATCAGTTGCAACGTCTGGCGCGTGATCCCGTGAAAGAATGGATCGACTCCGTTCCAACTTGGACCGAAGCCGGACGGCAGATCGAAGAGGGCGCAATTCGATCCCTTTCAGACGCCGTGGCCGAATTCGCCGCGACGGGTAAGTTCGATATCGAAGCGCTAGGGCAATCTATCCTCCAGACAGCTACCCGGATCATCGCAGACATGGCTGTAAAAGAATTGTTCACGCTTCTTGGCGGGAACACCTCTGGCTCCGGTGGCGGTGGTTTCAACTTCGGTACATTGATTGGTTCGTTCTCCGCCGCAGAAGGTGGCCTGACAAGCAGTCCAACGTCAGTGAATGCTGGTCCAATGGTGTCGCCTGCCGCTTATCGACATGCTCCACATTATAGTGAGGGCACGGCGAACACGTCTGGCATCCCTGCTGTTTTGCATCCCAACGAAGCCGTCATACCCTTGTCCAAAGGTCGAAAAATCCCGGTCGATCTTGGCGGCGCACAGGGCGCTGGGGCAGGGGGTGCCACCGTGAATAACTTCAATTGGTCGATCCAGACGCCGGACGCAGACAGCTTCCGTCGTTCCAAGAGTCAGATTCAGAATGACGCGTTCCGCGCAGGCCAACGCGCGGCAGCGTCAAATAGCTAACAGGAGGCAACACATATGGCATACGAACCAAAGCCAATGGGCCACCGTCTAGGAATTTGGGCGGAAAAGTTCGAACAGAAGCGGATTCAGATGGGTTTCGACACCAAGGGTTTCCCGATCACTCGTGAAGATCGCGATACTGAAACGGAAGAAGAAAATGACGAAACAAACACCCGCTAACGCGGGTGTGATCCTCATTCTTTTCCGTCAGCGAGCTGCGTATGTCTAAACCAATTCGCGACGTTTTTCGGGTCGCTGTTCCAATCAGATTCTCTGTCTTTTTTCGCTTTCTTTTCAGTGTACTCCCTGAAGTCTTTAAGGTCATTTAGAGAAAGGGACCAATCCTGTCCTTCGTCGTCGGTTCGGACAAGGAACGGTGTATCGGCATCCATACCACCCGAAAGGTACGTGCCCCATTTTTCCATGGCGTCTAAACGTTGCCGGAATTGAGACCCCCTAACGTACCGGGACTCAACGTCACCATGGATGTTGTGGTCCAATGCCAATTCGGCGACGTCTCGGGAACACGACTCTGTTTCTGTTGCCCACGTTCTGAATGTGGCGCGCAAACCGTGGCCCGTCGACGGGAAGTTGTTCGACTTGAGCCAGTTGTTGAAGAAGTTCTCGGAGATAATTCCGCGCTTGAATGAACCGGCATATGGGAAAACAAGATCGTCCGCATTATGGGCTTTCGTCAAACTCCGTGCGTACTCAAGTTGTATCTGGGAAACCGTTGATAGCGGTACAATAAATTGCTCTCCACCTTTCATGTTTTCTGGAGGGATTACCCATGCATCCGCTGTGATCTCTCCCCATCTCATAAGCCTGACAGGAGCCATACGTGGGAGAGTCAGCAAATAGAACTTGAGCGCTACCAAGCGGATATCGTTCTCGGGGATATTCTTGAATAGCTTCGGCCCGTCTTGCCATCCCAGCGCAGCATGAGGTTTGGGTTTGTGACCTGACTTACCAAGCTGAGTAGCTGCCTTGTCGGTTAGCTCTACGTCAACAGCGGCGTCAGCCGCCGCCGCATACTTCAATACCGCTTTAATACGGGGTCGGACCTTCTTCGCAGTAGGGTATTGATCGTACCACAGCGGCTTAAGGACGCTGACCACATCATTGACGGATATATCTCGGCAGCGCAGATTGCCCAGCTTCGGAAACGTGTGCATTTCGAGGATGCGCAACCACTCCCCAGATTGGTTCTTTCCTCTAAACCCGCGTCGCTTTGACTCGTAGGTGGCTTTTGCGGCGACAGCGAAGGTAAGGGACTTAGCTGATGTTCCTCGGACTTCCGCCATCACTTCACGTGGGGATCGTCCCATTGCCGCTGCTTCTTGACAGTCCTTGGCTAGTTTCCTTGCACGTTCCAAAGGTACAGCCGGGTAGGGGCCAAGCCCGGTCTTGGGTGGCAAGCCACGGCGCTGGGTTCGAAAAAACCAATGCGCGCTGTTCGCGTTCTCGCGTTGGAAATATAGCCCACCGCCATCGTTCAAGGTTGCCTTTTCTGTTCCTCGCAACTGGCTATCTCTAAGCCTATGTATGCTCGCCATTCGAACCCCAATTACTGTACTGATTTCTGTACTGATTTTGAGGTGTACCCTCGTTTCCTTGCGGAGTCGAGACTTCTAAATACCGTTTAAATATAACAAAAATATGGTTTCGGAAATCACCCTATACGTGTGTATGATTCATCTCAGGTGCGCCATATTTCATTGAGATTTAGGCAGCGGGTTAATCCGCCAGAAAGTTTTGGCAAAACAAAACCCCCGTCAGACGATCTGCGGGGGTTCGGGATGATTGGGTTTGGCAGGTAGACTAACCGCGCCAGGTTCGAACGACACCACAATCCATGTGTACGAAGTTTGATCGGTAGTATTGCCCTACGCCACCAGCGCGGCAAGACATCGCGGCCTTGGCCATTTGCGAGACCGAACGGGACGACAGGCGCAAATCGGCGGCCTGACCCTGCATGTGCAACGAATTCCGGGCCACACGACGGGATTTTGAGCGCAGCATAGCGTTGGTCTGGGGGGAGCGGTAGCCCGACAACAGCATATAAGGCTCGTCTGCATCCAGAAGATTGTGTGAAGCCGCCATGATGTCGATGGTACGTAGGTCCATGCTTTTGGATTGATCGGTGCGCCAGTCACGCATGAAGTGGTTCACTTCTTTGACAGCATCCTTGATGTATTTGCCGTCGACCCAATATATCATGTCGATCCGTTCGCCTGTGCGACCGGAATACATGCGAATGCGACGAACATCGCCACCACCGCGAAGAAATCCTGCTGCATTGGAATAGGTCGGTGCGGCTGCGACCGCCGTTGCCGCGAATGCGCCCAATAGGGCACGCCGGGTCAAGCCCGATGTACTGCTCTTGGTCATTTCAGTTTCGTCCCGTACTGTATCCTGCCTGCGAACGATGTTACGTCCGCTGTCTTAATATTTCCCATCCCAGATGGCGAATTTATGGCACAAACAGATTCGAGGGCCAAGTTTTGTTTGATTTTCAGCAGAACAAGGGGGAATTTTCGGCAGTTTTTCGCGCAACTGAGATTTTTTGCATATTTTTCGCACGACTGAGGGGTTTTGGCATCGCCGCGATGCAATCGCGCATCAGCCGCAAAAGAAGACCAAGGGTAAGGTATTTGTGAATAGACAACGACCTGTTCCCAAAATCATAGTGGTTCGGCGCATTCCCATTTGTGCAAGCTATTGAATAACCAAGGGCATCCCATGTTCTCTGTATTTCGGACCAGTACCAGTATCCTTGTAACAGCCTGTTTTGCGGCAACCGCTGCGATGGCCAATACCGCCTCTGACGCGATGCAGGGGACCGCTTTTCAAATGGCGGTGGCGGAACATATGCCAACGTCAAACGATATCGCTGTGTTTTACCGGTCCAACGGCTATGCGCCGGTTTGGGTGGGTCCTTCGCAAGATCATGCCGATCGCCGCGCCGCTTTGATTGAGGCTTTGTCAAGCAGTCATATGCATGGATTGCCATCAGCAAGCTATGATGTCGACGCTCTGATGGACCAGATGCGCACGGCACGTTCGGTGCGGGATCTTGGCGCGCTTGAAGCTGAATTAACCACCCTATTTTTGGACTATGCCGACGATCTTTATGCCGGGGCACTGCGCCCGGCCAGCATTGATGACGGACTTGTTCGTAAGGTCGAGCGCCGCAGCCCCGAAGCGCATTTGCGACAGTTAAACGCCCAAGGGGCTGGCTATTTTGATCAGCTTGCACCCCAAACGCGTCAATACCGGTCATTGATGAAACAGAAACTGGCGTTGGAAGCTCTGCTGGATCAGGGCGGTTGGGGGCCAACTGTTCCCGTAACCAAGCTGGAATTTGGCGACACGGGTGCCACAGTGGTCAAACTGCGCAACCGCTTGGTGACGATGGGGTATCTGAAGCCAACCGCGAGCCCGAGCTATGACGATGCTATGCTTTCTGCCGTTCGCGCCTTCCAGACCGATCATGGGTTGGAACCCGACGGGGTTGCGGGCAAAGGCACGATCTCCGAGATCAACCGCCCGGTATCAGACCGGCTAAAGGCCGTTCATGTCGCGCTGGAGCGTGAGCGGTGGTTGCCACGCGAACGCGGTGAGCGTCATATCCTGGTCAATCAGGCCGATTTCTCAGCAAAGATCGTGGATGGCGGGCAGGTGACGTTCGAAACCCGCGCCGTGATCGGCAAAAACGTACATGATCGCCGCAGCCCCGAGTTCTCGGACGAGATGGAGCATATGGTGATCAACCCCAGCTGGTATGTGCCACGCTCGATCATCACCAAGGAATATCTGCCCAAGCTGCAATCAAACCCGAATGCTGTCGGGCATATCCAGATCACAGATCGCAGTGGCCGTCAGGTCAACCGTGGGGCCGTGGATTTCACGCAATTCACGGCACGCAACTTCCCGTTTGCGATGCGGCAACCCCCGAGCAAGAGCAACGCTTTGGGGCTGGTAAAGTTCATGTTCCCCAACAAGTACAACATCTATCTGCATGATACGCCTCAGAAATCCCTGTTCGCACGTGAAGTGCGGGCGTTCTCACACGGCTGTATCAGACTGGCGCAACCTTTCGAGTTCGCCTATGCGCTGCTGGCTTTGCAGGAGGAGGACCCAAAGGCGTTCTTCCACCGTGTGCTGAACAGCGGGAAAGAGACGAAAGTGGACCTGGATCAGAAGGTGCCGGTGCATCTGATCTATCGTACGGCCTATATGGGTCCGAAAGGTGAGGTTCAGTATCGCCGCGACGTCTATAACCGCGATGCCAAGATTTGGGCGGCACTGCAAAAGGCAGGGGTGGTCCTGCCGGACGTTCAGGGATAAGCACAAGGGCAAATCCTGCCAAAGGGAACGCCCGTCATGCAATATACCATCCAGAAAATCGCCGACAGCCTTGGTGCGGAGTGTCAGGGCGACACCGGTTTGACGATCGACACAGCGGCCGAGCCGGGCGATGCCGGACCCGCGGATCTGGCTATGGCAATGTCCCCAAAATATGCTGACGCTCTGACCAGTGGTAAGGCGCGCGCGGCGGTGCTCTGGGAAGGCGCTAATTGGCAGGCAATGGGATTGCAGGCCGCAATCTTTGTAAAGCGTCCGCGTATGGCCATGGCCGGGATCACATCAATGCTGGATCGCGGGCAGGGGGTTGAACCCGGCATTCATCCATCTGCGGTGATTGACCCGACTGCCGAGATTGGTGCGGATGTTTCAATCGGGCCTTTGACAGTTGTAGGCGCCCGCGTTCAGATCGGTGCAGGCTCAGTCATTGGCGCTCATTGCACGATTGGGATCGACGCCGTTCTTGGCGAACAGGCACTGCTGCGCGAAATGGTCAGCATCGGCGCGCGTGCTCAGATCGGGGATCGTTTTATCGCCCAACCGGGTGCGCGGATTGGCGGGGATGGGTTCAGCTTTGTCACGCCCGAGGTTTCAGGTGCCGAGAACGCGCGCAAAACCATGGGGGATCAGGGCGAGGCTAAGGCGCAAAGCTGGCTGCGTATTCATTCGCTGGGCGCGGTTGAAATTGGCGATGATGTCGAGGTCGGCTCGAACTGTACCGTCGACAATGGCACGATCCGAAATACACGCATCGGCGACGGTTCGAAACTGGATAACCTTGTTCACGTGGGCCACAACACGCGCGTCGGGCGCGATTGCCTTCTGTGTGGTCAAACCGGCGTTTCGGGGTCGGTTGAGATTGGCAACAACGTGGTGTTGGGCGGGCAGACCGGGGTTGTCGACAATATATTCATCGGCGATGGCGTGATCTCGGGGGGCGGCACCAAAATTCTATCAAACGTGCCTGCGGGGCGCGTCATCATGGGCTATCCAGGCATCAAGATGGACACCCATACTGAGATCTACAAAGCACAACGTCGGTTGCCGCGTTTGGCACGCGACGTCGAGGCACTCAAAAAGGCTGTTTCCAAACAGGCCCCGAGTGATTAAATCATCCTCAGATTGATAACCAGGGGATCGACATGAGCATCAGCGACCGCGTCATCGCAATCATTGCAGAGCAGGCCGTGCTGGAGCCATCAGATGTGACGCCCGACAGCACGTTGGAGGATCTGGGCATCGACAGTCTGGGTCTGGTCGAAAGCATCTTTGCCATCGAAGAAGAGTTCGATATTTCGGTGCCCTTCAATGCCAATGAGCCCGAAGCGAATGATTTCGACATCTCGAACGTGGCCGCAATCATTGCGGGCATCGAAAAGCTTGTATCGGAAAAGGTCTGACCCGGAACAATGAAACGGGTCGTCATTACCGGGGCAGGTACTATCAATTCGCTGGGCCATTCAGTGCCCGACACGCTGGAAGCCATGCGCGAGGGGCGTTGCGGGATCTCTGAGCTGGAGTTTCGCGATGTGGACCGCCTGGCCATCAAGATCGGCGGCCAGGTTCGCGGGTTCGAGGCCGAAGGGCGCTTTAACCGCCAACAGATGTCTCTGTATGACCGATTTACGCAATTCACTCTGACCGCCGCGAAAGAGGCCATCGACCAATCGGGGATCGAATTCCATGGTGAATTGGCAGCCCGGTCTGGCGTGGTTCTGGGTACGGCAGGTGGTGGTGTCTCGACCTGGGATGACAATTACCGGTCGGTCTACGAAGACGGCAAGAACCGCGTGCACCCCTTTGTTGTGCCCAAGCTGATGAACAATGCCGCGGCCAGCCACGTGTCGATGGAACACAACCTCAAGGGCCCAAGCTTTACCGTTTCGACCGCCTGCGCGTCATCGAACCATGCGATGGCGCAGGCCTTTCAGATGGTGCGCAGCGGAGCAGCGCCCGCCATGGTCACCGGTGGGTCCGAATCCATGCTGTGCTTCGGCGGCGTGAAAGCCTGGGAAGGGCTGCGGGTCATGTCCAAGGATGCCTGTCGCCCCTTCAGCGCCAACCGCAACGGAATGGTGCAGGGTGAAGGCGCTGGCATTTTTGTCTTCGAGGAATACGATCATGCCCGCGCACGCGGCGCCGACATCCTGTGCGAGGTCGTGGGTTTCGCCATGTCATCAGATGCATCCGATATCGTCATGCCCAGCAAACAGGGCGCATCCCGCGCGATGGCAGGGGCTCTTGTGGATGCCAAACTGAACGCCAGCGACGTATGCTATATCAATGCGCATGGCACTGGGACGGCGGCGAATGACAAAACCGAATGCGCGGCAGTTGCCGACGTGTTTGGGCCGCATGCGGATGATCTGATGATCTCATCCACGAAATCCATGCACGGCCACTTGATCGGCGGTACAGGAGCGGTCGAGCTGTTGGCCTGTATCATGGCCCTGCGGGACGGAGTCATCGCCCCGACTATCAGCTATGAAGAACCTGATCCGGAATGCGCGCTGGATGTGGTGCCAAACGAAGCACGCGAGGCCAAGGTTGAGGTGGCGCTCAGCAATGCCTTTGCCTTTGGAGGCTTGAACGCTGTGCTTGCGTTGAAAAAGCTGCAGTGAATCAGCATCGCCGCAGTTGATGCACTGCGGCGATGGACGTATCTGGTTCAGTTCGCGTTGACGGTCAGGCCATCAAACCCAGATGTGAAGCCCGATAGCGACATATCCATATCCAGAATCTGATCCGGGAAACGCGCAGGCACCAGCGAGAAGATCGCGGTGCTGCCAGCTTTCATCGCGTCGATGTCACCTTGGCTCAGACCAAGCTGTGCAACGCAACCGACAGGCACGCAGTGGTGATAGTTATATAGCTTGCGCGGGGCGCCATCGATCGACAGTGCCAGCTGTGCTTGCAGCAATGTTTCCAGCGGTACAATCACATTGGCCCAGGCTACAGCCGCACCACCTTCGGGCAATTTGCCGATCGATACTTCGGCAATGGGCTCACCTTGTTGGCCTTTCAGCACCTGTACAATTGCACAAGGGTCATCACCCTCTGCCGCCTTGATGCAAGAGACTTCCCAATCTCCGCTGGTTTCTCTGACGAACTGTTCACCCACACGCGGGCCGGTTTCACCGAGATCCAAGCCGGTGTCAGCATCTGTGGTGCTGGTATCTTGTGCGCTTGCGACACCGCAGATCAGCGCAGCGACGAGCGTATTGATCGAGAGGAGTTTCTTGTTCATGAATGCCTCGGTTTGATGATTGAGTGAGTTTTTTTCTTCCTCTAGCACCGTTCGCCCTCAGTGTCAGTCACTAAGCGTCGCACAGGTTGTAAAGTGAACAATTTCTTGCCGTAAAGATGGGAATTTTGCGTAGAAATCCAAAGAAAAAGGGAGCTGGTGATGCAGCTCCCTTTTCGAATTGGTTCTCCCCGTCGGACTGGCCGACTTATTTATGCGCAGACGTTACGAGAGGGGGGCGCAGCGGTCAACAGCTAACCTGGATTATTAATATACTCCTTAGTTCACTTTTAATCGGTCCAACGCACAAAAAAGCCGTGCCCGAAGGCACGGCCAGTCGACAGGGAGGAAGTGCGGCTTTGCAGCTGGCACCACAAAGCGCGCAAATTGACTATCGCAGTCAAAGGTTAACTTTGTATGCTGGCCCCAGAGCGATGGACATTAAGGCAGTGAAAACATGGGCGAAGATATTTTTCTGGGCGGTGGCGGGACCGAGTATGGGCAGCCACAAGGGCTGACGCTGAAATATGCAAACCGGCATGGCCTGATTGCCGGGGCAACTGGAACCGGTAAAACCGTGACGCTTCAGATTCTTGCCGAAGGGTTTTCCAAGGCGGGTGTTCCGGTGTTCCTGTCCGACGTCAAAGGTGACCTGTCCGGCTTGGCACTGCCCGGCAGCGAAACCCATAAGTTGCATCAGGCTTTCATGGATCGCGCTACGCGTATTGGCTTCTCGGATTTTTCCTACAACGCATGTCCGGTCACCTTCTGGGATTTGTTTGGTGAACAGGGCCATCCCGTGCGCACAACTGTGACTGAGATGGGCCCGCTGCTGCTGTCGCGGTTGATGGAGCTGAGCGAGGCGCAAGAGGGTATCCTGAACATCGCCTTTCGCGTGGCGGATGAAGAAGGCATGCCGCTTCTGGACCTAAAGGACCTGCAGGCGCTGCTGGTCTGGATTGGAGAAAACCGTGCACAGCTGTCGTTGCGCTATGGCAATGTCTCGACCTCGTCCATCGGGGCGATCCAACGGCGGTTGCTGGTGCTGGAAAACCAGGGCGGAACGCGGCTGTTTGGCGAGCCCGCTCTGGATTTGTCAGACCTGATGCGCACCGATGAGGCCGGGCATGGCACGGTGAACATCCTTGCCTCGGACAAACTGATGGGGTCGCCACGCCTTTATGCAACTTTTCTGTTGTGGCTGCTGAGTGAGCTGTTTGAAGAACTGCCCGAGGTTGGTGACCCTGAAAAACCCAAGCTGGTGTTTTTCTTCGATGAGGCGCATCTGCTGTTTGATGATGCGCCCAAGGTTCTGGTCGACAAGGTCGAACAGGTCGCGCGCCTGATCCGGTCCAAAGGCGTTGGCGTCTATTTCATCACGCAGAACCCGGCCGATATTCCCGAGGACATTCTGGGCCAGTTGGGAAACCGCGTTCAGCATGCCTTGCGCGCCTTTACAGCGCGGGATCGCAAGAACCTGCGCCTTGCAGCCGAGACCTATCGCGAGAATCCGGCCTTCGATACAGAAGTCGCAATCCGAGAGGTCGGTGTCGGTGAGGCCGTTACATCAATGCTGCAAAAGAAAGGCGTGCCGGGGATGGTCGAGCGGACGTTGATCCGCCCTCCGGGGTCTCAGCTTGGACCGATTACCAAGGCAGAGCGTCAAACGGTGATGGCAGCATCCGCGATGGCGGCAAAATATGACACGTCGGTCGACCGGAAATCGGCCTTTGAAATCCTTCAGGCCCGTGCCGAAACCGCCGCCAAAGAGGCGGAAGCCGCCGAAGCTGATGAGGTGGTAGAGATGCAATCCGCGATGGAGCGAGAGTTTGCCTCGGCCCGTCGATATTCTGGTAGCCGTGTTGGGCGATCTTCCTCGCGCGTGACGCGCAAGAAAGACACGTTTGCCACGGCCATGGGTGAAGCTGTGATCAAAGAGCTCAAAGGCACCACTGGCCGCCGTATCGTGCGCGGTATTCTTGGGGGCCTGTTCCGGAATAGATAAGGCCTTCGAATTCACCAGACAAATATGTGCAGCGTGTGCCCCGCGGAAGCCATCGGCTCGGCGGGGCATGAGCGTCTCATGTCAAATGCAACAATTTACTTGCCGATGCGGCGCAGGCCTTCCTGCTGGCAAATGGCATCCGCCTCGGGCACCGACATCTTGGTAGCCGGGAAATCGATGGCGCGATCCCAAGTCACGCGATCTTGGCGATACAGCTGGCACGTCACGACTCCCTTGGACGTCTGGACCTGGACTGGTGTCGTTTCCAAATCTTTCGGTGAGGGAATACATGCCGCGACTATCGCAACAAGCGGCAACAAGACGATAGCTTTGGTTAGCGGGTTTTTCATGGTTCTTACTACTCTTTAGACTGGTTTACTGGTCATTTGCGGGCCCGATGAACGGTGTGAGTGAGCGTCAACAAAACGAACAGTTTCAGTTACTGGTAATGGTAGGCTGGTTTAGTCAAAAAACCTTTAAGAAACAAGACGCCGCGCCGGTTCCTGCCGACGCGGCCATCTGATTTAAGAGGATTTCGGCCTATTTCTCAGGGATCAGCCCTCTTGGACTGAATCTGAGAACAATCAGCAGGATCAGGCCCATCGTAAACAGCCGCATATGGGCGGCGCTATCGATCAGATGTGTCTTCAGCGCGCTACCATCAGCCATTCCACTGGTGATCAGGTTCATCAGCCAAAGGCCCATCGGCTCAACCTGAACCCAAAGAAACCAGATCAGGAAGGCGCCAAGAACGGCACCGAAGTTGTTGCCTGACCCACCGACGATCACCATAACCCAAACCAGAAAGGTAAAGCGCAAGGGGTTGTAGGTACCCGGTGTAAGCTGCCCATCCAACGTGGTCATCATAGCACCCGCGATGCCGCAGATCGC
Organism: Ruegeria sp. AH7; assembly: GCF_056541325.1. Classification (NCBI taxonomy): domain Bacteria; kingdom Pseudomonadati; phylum Pseudomonadota; class Alphaproteobacteria; order Rhodobacterales; family Roseobacteraceae; genus Ruegeria; species Ruegeria sp. AH7. The sequence continues at coordinate 696,579 of NZ_JBQFYF010000001.1, forward strand.
GGACCCCAGCACAAAGATTTGCAGATGGCGGCGCGTGACATCCTTGCCCATCGCTTCGGCCGCGACTTCATTGTCACGAATGGCGCGCATCATGCGGCCCCATGGGCTTTTGAGTGCCATCTGCGCCATCCAAAGCAGGACCAGAAGAACGATCAGGAACAGCAGCGAATAGCCTAGCTTAACCGACAGTGTCGAAGCCGTGACCGGGTCAATCCCAAGCCAATCTGCCCGAGCGATAAACGCAGGATCTTGTTGCAAATCGACCTCGTACCCAACGACAGGCGAAGGGCGCGGTATGCCGTAGACGTTTTTGACGCCACGGGCCAGCCAGTCTTCGTTTTTCATCACGGCAATGATGATCTCGGCAATGCCAAGCGTGGCAATGGCCAGATAGTCCGAGCGCAGGCCCAGCGCGGTTTTCCCGATCAACCAGGCAGCACCAGCTGCCAGCAGACCTCCGGCAGGCCAGGCCAGCAGAACGGGCATATTCAGGCCACCGATATTGCCTGCGACGGCAGGGTTAATCGCCTCGATCGTTTCGACATTTGGATCAAAGATCGCGCGGTATACAAAGAAGCCGACGATCAGAATGCCGATGATGGCTAAGGTCTGCGCGCGCCCCTTTGGCATCTTCTGCGCAACCATTACGGCGGCGACCACCGTACCCGCCCCCAGCAACAGCGCAAGGATGACACCATAGCCACCACCCGACCATGCACCGGGTGTTGGAGGGGTCGAGACCAGCACAACCGCCAAGCCGCCCAGCGCGACGAAGCCCATGACACCAACATTGAAGAGGCCCGCAAAGCCCCATTGCAGGTTCACTCCGATCGACATGATGGCCGAGATCAGCCCCATGTTCAGGATCAGGATCGCTGCATTCCAGCTTTGTGTGAACCCGGTCAGCAGGATCAGCGCGCCAACGACGATAAAGAGCAGGGTGTTTTTAACAGACTCGCTCATATCACTTTCCCCTTGAACAGGCCCGTGGGCTTGAACAGCAGCACGATCAGCAGGATCGCAAAGCTGACGGCGAATTTGTAATCAGTCGACAGGAATTGCACCAATCCTGAAGGGGCAAGGCTTTCCGGCGCAACATATGTCAGCACTTTTTTCCACGCATAGGTGATCGTCACCTCTGAAAACGCAATGATGAAGCCGCCTGCGATGGCACCCAACGGGTTGCCTAGGCCGCCTACAATGGCCGAAGCAAAGATGGGCAGCAGAAGCTGGAAATAGACGAAGGGCTTGAAACTCTTGTCGAGGCCGTAAAGCACGCCCGCCGTGGTCGCCAGTGCAGCCACGATGGTCCACGTGATCATCACCACACGTTCGGGATTGATACCCGACAGCAGCGCCAGATCCTCGTTATCCGAATAGGCGCGCATCGACTTACCCGTGCGGGTCTTGTTCAAGAACCAGAACAGCAGAGCCACGGCCAGAATAGCGACAATCACGGTGATGCCCTGAGAGGTCTTGATTGCCAGCCCCTCACGCAGCCCGGTCATCGCCTTAAAATCCCGTGCCGAGACGATGAAGCGTGCGCCGTCCGAAAACCTTTGATCATCCGGCCCGATGATAAACCGGACAAGCCCGTTCATGATGAACATCACGCCCATCGAAACGATTACCAATATGACCGGTTTGGCCTTTTGCGCGCGATAGAAGCGATAGACCAGCCGATCTGTGATCAGCACCAGAACGATACAGCCTAAAATAGCAAAGGGCAGGGCCAGTAGCGCTGTCGGCAGCGGCCCGAAACTGACACCGGCCGCCTGCAATGCCCATGTGACCAGAACGGCGATCATCGCGCCAAAGGCCATGGTGTCGCCATGGGCAAAATTCGAGAACCGCAGGATGCCGTAGATCAGCGTCACCCCCAACGCGCCCAGCGCCAATTGGCTGCCATAGGCAATCGCGGGCACGATCACAAAATTCGAAAGCGCCACGAGCGCATTTAACAGGTCCATATTCATTCCCTCTGACCGGGTGCGGCCTTATGGCACGACGCCATCGCAGGACACAACACAAGAGGGCGGTTTTCTAGCCTGTTTCCCGGCTATTTTGGGGAATTCCACCCTGTGTTCACAAGTTGAGAGACAGGGTGGAACAGATACTGGATTCAACATCCAGCCCATCACTCGCAGTTAGCGACCCTCGCTCATCTGTTGATTCTCGCGGGGATCAGGACTGGTTTGTATCGTTCTGATATTTATGTGTATTCGGATTAAGCACCAGTTTCTATACACGACCCGTGATCGGTACCCGCATGTGGTCCTTTTACCGACAGATCATAGCTCATATCGTCCATATGCACGACAAAGGTCATCACATCCGCGCCTTCGATGTGAACAAAGGTCATGTTGCCGATGCCTTTGAGGACGATCGCATCCCCGGCGACCTTGTCTGTTGTGATACTGCCTTTGTCACCCTCAGCCGAGCGGTCCAGACGGACTTCGCTGCCGTCGCGATCCGAGACACAGACAAAGTGGCGTTCCTCGGCCATTGCGGTCGTCGCGCACAGGGTGGTTACCGCCACCCATATCCATTTTTTCATTTTAGGGTCCTGAATAGAGTTTTTATCCAGAAGGCTCGCTGATTTCACGGAGCTGGATCGGCTTATCCGGGAAATTGTTTCCTTCACAGAGCCCGCGCTAATCGTAGAATGTGACCGGATTACAGCCGACGCGTGGAATTGTTGGGATGGTGGGTTGGGAGAAGCTGATATTGAAACTAACCGACTCCATACGCCTCGAAATAAGGGGGAAATCAGAGTACCTTGCGAGCAGTTCTATTGATTGTTGGTTTCGCAGCGGCCAAGGCCGGTCAAGCTTATGCCTTTACCCACAAACACGTGGGTCGTATGAGCGACAATCCCGTCGGCAAACAAGCTGAAGGTGTAAGAGGCTGAGCGTGTGGAATCCCATCCATGAGCGGTCATCAAGTCTTCGCTCACTTGTTCAACCTGCAGCAATGGCAATTCGCCATTTCCGAGATCAAGGCGAAGCTGATTGTCGGGCAAAATCTCAAACTCGAAAGCGACACCGAGACCTGTCTTCGTCGATTGGCAGGCGGCGATGTTGGCACAAGTGTATTCCAATTTACACTTTGTGATCTCTTGAGAGGTTGCCGCATTCGCGACTAAAGGCAAAAATACTGAGAGTGCTAGAACTTTCATTGCTATCCCCCCAAGAAACTCTTTCGTACCTCCGGATCAGCCAGCAATTCCTTCCCAGTACCACCATAGGCATTCCGCCCCTGCACCAGAACATAGCCTTTATCGGCAATCTCCAACGCCTGGCGGGCATTCTGTTCAACCATCAGGATCGGCAATCCAGTCCGCGACACCTCGATGATCCGGTCGAACAGCTCATCCATCACGATGGGCGAAACACCGGCGGTGGGCTCGTCCAGCATCAGCACTTTGGGCTGGGTCATCAAAGCGCGTCCAACGGCGACCTGTTGGCGTTGACCGCCCGACAGCTCTCCGGCGGCTTGGTTGCGTTTGTCGCGCAAAATAGGGAAGAGGTCATAGACCTGCTCCATGGTCTGGCTGATGTCGTCGCGGCGAATAAATGCCCCCATCTCGAGGTTTTCTTCCACCGTCATCGATGTGAAGATGTTCGAGGTCTGGGGGACAAATCCCATGCCGCGAATGACGCGATCCTGCGGGGTGAGGTTGGTGATGTCCTCACCATCCAAACGCACAGAACCGGACCGAACGTCCAACATGCCGAACACCGCTTTCATGGCCGTCGACTTGCCCGCGCCGTTGGGACCAACGATGACTGCAATCTCCCCCTTGTCGACGGAAATGGTGCAGTCGTGCAGAATGTCCGGGCCCTTGCCATAGCCACCGGTCATGGTGTCGCCGATCAGAAAGGGGCCGCCTTCGACCTTGCGCGTTTCGCCGCTTTTCGTGCGCGCGGGCGTCATGGTGCCAACGCCATGGGTGTTGGTGATCGAGGCATCCTTGTTGCCCTTGTCGTCCTTGTAGGGGTTATCGCTTCTGCCAGCGGTCATGTTTGGGCCTCCAGCTTGTCTTTGTTTTTGAGGCCGGTGCCTAGATAAGCTTCGATCACGTGCTCATTGGCCTTGATCTCATCTAAAGTGCCTTGGGCCAGAACCTTACCCTCGGCCATACAGATAACCGGGTCGCAGATCTTGCCGATGAAATCCATGTCATGTTCAATGACCACGAAGGTATAGCCGCGTTCTTTGTTCAGGCGCAGGATCGTATCGGCGATGGTCATCAATAGGGTGCGGTTCACGCCCGCGCCGACCTCGTCCAGAAATACGATCTTGGCGTCCACCATCATGGTTCGGCCCAGCTCCAGCAGTTTCTTCTGACCACCCGAAACCTGACCCGCCTTGTGGTCAGCCAGATGTTCGATGGTCAGGAACTCCAAAACTTCGTCGGCCTTGGCCTTCAACGCCCGTTCTTCATCCGCGATCCGCTTGCGCCCGAACCAAGTGTTCCACAGCGATTCCCCCGCCTGGGCGCCGGGCACCATCATCAGGTTCTCGCGGCAGGTCATGGATGAGAATTCATGCGCAATCTGGAACGTGCGTAGCAAGCCTTTGTGGAACAGATCATGCGGAGGAAGTCCGGTGATATTCTCGCCATCCATGAACACGCGGCCAGAGGTTGGGGCCAAAACCCCGGCAATTACATTGAACAGCGTCGTTTTTCCGGCCCCATTCGGCCCGATCAGGCCGGTGATCGAACCCTTTTGGATTTCCAGCGATGCCCCATCCACCGCGTGAAACCCGCCGAAATGCTTGTGCACGTCATCGACGACGATCATTTTTCCCCCAGCTGCCTGTTTCGGCATTCTTGTTACGCCCCGTTTGCCGGGGTGCGGCCTTTTTTCATTGAAACAGCCCGGACACAAGGCCCGGGCTGCTTGATTTTATCACGATGAACGAAAGATCAACGGAAGTTGACGGTCTTGTTTTCGCCGTCGGTTACTTCGATCTCACGATAGGAACCTGCGCTTTCGCCGGGGCCGATCAGCTCAACACCCGATGCACCGACATAGTCGATGTCCTGACCTGCGGCCAGCAGTTCCAGACCTTTGGCCAGCTCACCGGGATAGATTTTCTCACCCGGAGCGTTGGCAACATCCATGATCTTGGCGCCATAGTCTGCCGGGCTGGTCGATCCTGCGGCCTGCATGGCCAGCATGAACAGCGCGGCGGCGTCATAGGATTCAGGCGAATAAGGCGAGGAGCCGTCAAAGCCCGCTGCTTCGGCCAGGGCAAAGTACTTTTCAGCGCCTTCACCACCTGAACCGGCGATCTGACCGAACGAGCCGTTCAGGTCGGGGCCAACATTCGCGGGCAGCGAGTCACCTATCATGCCGCCGGGCAGGCCGAACGTATCAAACGCACCGCTGTCCAGAGCCGACTGGATGATGCCCAGACCGCCTTGGTCCAGATAACCCGCGACAACCAGAATGTCGCCACCGGCCGAGGCCAGCGCGCCGACTTCGGCCGAATAGTCGGCTTTGCCGTCTTCGTGTGCGGCGACGATGGTGACTTCACCACCCGATGCCTCGAACGAAGACTGGATCGCGTCCGCCAGACCCTTGCCATAGTCGTTGTTGGTGTAGGTCAAAGCGATCGAGCTGATGCCACGGTCGTTCAGGATGTCCGCCATCACTTGGCCTTCGCGCGCATCCGACGGTGCGGTGCGGAAGAACAACCCGTTGTCTTCCATGGTCGACAGGCCGGGCGAGGTGGCCGATGGCGAGATCATGACCATGCCGTTCGGGATCGCCACGTTCTGCAAAATTGCGCCGGTCACGCCCGAGCAATCACCGCCGATGATACCCGAAACGCCGTCCGCAATGAAACGCTCGCCGTTCGAGGTGGCCAGACCGTTATCGATGCAGCCTGTGTCAGCGCGGGTGCCGACAACCGTTGCGCCATCCAGCAGCTTGCCCGACTCGGTGACTTCGGCGATCGCCATCTCGGCGCCCGAACCCATTGCCGGGGCCAGCGATTCAATTGGGCCGGTAAAGCCAAACAAGATGCCCAGTTTGACATCCTCGGCCATGGCCGTGCCCGCCAGCAAGGCGGTTGCTGCAGTTGCTGTAAGCAGCTTTTTCATGAAGTTACTCCCTGATTTGGTATTCCAACTGGGCACGACCCTAGGCAAGCTGTTCGGAAAAGAAAAGTCCCTAGAAACGCCTGTTTTTTATGAGAGCAAGCCTATCTATTGGGAGATGTCGGCCAGCATCGGTCGCGCAACCCGAATCTGCGGAGGATATATATGTTCCGGTTGTTTACTTTCGTTCTGTTGATCTGCGCAGGTGGCGCGTCCTTTGCCGGAGCGCTGCAAACCAAAGAGGGCCCGGTTCAGGCCACACAGATGCTGGGCGGGTTGGACACGCCTTGGGGCCTGGGTCTCCTGCCTGATGGAAGCTTTCTGGTGACTGAGCGGGACGGAGAGCTGATCTATGTGTCGGATGGCGAAACCAATCGCGTATCAGGCGTTCCGAAGGTGGCCGCTGCCGGGCAGGGCGGGTTACTGGACGTTACCATCCCTCGTGACTTCAGTCAGAGCCGCGAGGTCTTTTTGACGTTTTCCAAACCCCAAGCGGGCGGGGCTGGCACCGCCTTGGCTGTTGCGCGCCTATCAGAAAATGGCAAACGCCTGACCAACCTGCGTGTCTTGTTCGAGGCCAAGCCCGGCGGTTCCGGTGGTCGCCACTTCGGATCACGCGTGGTCGAGGCGCAGGATGGAACGCTGTTCCTAACCATCGGCGACCGGGGGGATCGGCCCTCAGCGCAGGATACAAGCAATCACATGGGCTCGGTCATCCGTATCAACCGTGACGGGACGGTTCCGGCCGGCAACCCCTTTATCGGGCAGTCCGGTATTCGACCCGAAATCTGGTCTTTTGGCCATAGGAACCCGCAAGGGGCCGGTCTGGATGCAAATGGCGCGCTCTGGGTTTCAGAACATGGTGCGCGGGGTGGGGATGAAGTGAATCTGGCGCAGCCGGGCAAAAACTATGGCTGGCCGATTATTTCCTATGGCACGCATTACTCAGGTGAGAAAATAGGCGAGGGTACGTCAAAGCCCGGCCTTGAACAGCCTGCTTTCTATTGGGACCCCTCCATCGCGCCCTCAGGCTTGCTGGTTTACTCCGATGATTTGTTTCCAAGATGGCGCGGCGACATCTTCGTCGGTTCGCTCAAGTTTGACTACATCGCGCGACTGTCCGGATCGCCTTTGCGCGAAGTCGAGCAGATTAAGGGACCGGAAACAGAACGTGTCCGCGATATCGTTCAAGCCACAGATGGATCGATCTGGTTCATTTCCGTTGGTCAGGGTGCGGTCTATCGTATGACACCTGGCTGAGATGTCAGATCGACAGGCGCTCGCTTTGCGATCCTCGTTCCCGATAGGGCGTCGTGTTGTAATGCGCCCGGTAGCATTTTGAGAAATGGCTGGGCGAAGCAAAGCCACAAGCCAGTGCCACGTTGATCACGCTCATATCCGTCTGCATCAGCAAGTTGCGCGCTTTATGCAGGCGGAGTTCCATGTAGTACCGCTTAGGCGAGCGGCTCAGGTAGCGGCGGAAGAGACGTTCAAGCTGACGGGTAGACATGCCCACATCTTTGGCCAAGATCGAGGGTGAGATCGGTTCTTCCGTATTTTTCTCCATCATCAGGATGACCTGGCTCAACTTGGGGTGACGAACGCCGATACGGGTCGGCGTCGACAGGCGCTGTGTGTCCTGATCCGTGCGAATCGAGGAATAGATCATCTGATCGGCGACGGCATTGGCCAATTCTTCGCCGAAATCATCTGCGATCAGCTTCAGCATCAAATCGATTGAGGATGTGCCCCCAGCAGTTGTCATGCGATTGCCATCGATCAAAAATACCGATTTGGTCAGTTCAACGGTGTCGAACTCTTCTGCGAAACTGTCAGCATTCTCCCAGTGAATGGTCGCACGTTTGTCATCCAGCAGGCCTGCTTTGGCCAGCGTGTAAGCTGCGGTACATAGACCACCGATCTTCAGGCCCTTGCGCGCCTCGCGGCGTAGCCAGCTTAGAACCTTTTTGGTGGTCGAGCTCTGAACATCGACGCCACCACACACCATGATCACATCGTCACGGCGCAAATCGCCAAGATCCGCATCAAGCTTGAAGGTGGTTCCAGCCGAACACGACACCACCTCGCCGCCTTCGCCGACCAGTGACCAGGTGTAAATCTCTTTGCCTGCCATGCGGTTGGCAATGCGCAGGCTGTCTAGCGCGGATGCAAAAGACAGCAGCGAGAATTTGTCTAACAAGATGAATACAAAGTTGACCGGCTTATCTGTGTCGCCGTCCACTGTGACAACTTGGCGTTGCTCTTGCATGGCTGTTGTTCCCCGAATCCACGACGGCTGCACCTACGTCGCGCGTATTTTGCCAGACACCATGCTCAAAGCTTGTTTCCGGCGTCAAGAGGCGCAAATGGGATATGGTCACTCTTCATTGCATTTTGTATAGAGACCACCTGAATACTATCAGCGGAGATCAAGGCTATGACCGAATGGCAGAAATCGAACTGGCGCAACAAGCCCCGGGTTCAGATGCCAGACTATACCGACGCGGCCGCCCTGGCCAAAGTCGAGGCGCAGCTTTCGCAGTATCCCCCGCTGGTCTTTGCCGGTGAGGCGCGGCGTCTCAAGCAACATCTGGGTGCCGCCGGTCGCGGCGAGGCTTTCCTGTTGCAGGGCGGGGATTGTGCTGAAAGCTTTGAACAATTCAGCGCGGATGCGATCCGTGACACGTTCAAAGTGATGCTGCAAATGGCGATGGTGCTGACCTATGGCGCCAAGGTGCCGGTGGTCAAAGTTGGCCGCATGGCCGGCCAGTTCGCCAAACCGCGCAGCGCGCCGACCGAAGTTGTGGATGGCGTGGAGCTGCCCAGCTACCGCGGCGACATCATCAACGAACTGGCCTTTACACCCGAAGCACGGATTCCGAATCCGTCCAAAATGTTGCAGGCCTACACGCAGGCAGCGGCGACACTAAACCTGCTGCGCGCCTTCTCGACCGGTGGTTTCGCAGATATGAGCCGTGTTCACGCCTGGACGCTGGGCTTCGCCGACGACCAGGACGTTCAGAAATATTCTGAGATTGCAGATCGCATTCAGGACAGCATCGACTTTATGGGCGCTGCCGGGATCACGGCGGATACCACGCATGAATTCTCGACCGTCGAATTCTACACCAGCCACGAAGGGCTGTTGCTGGAATACGAAGAGGCGCTGACCCGCCTGGATTCAACCTCGGGCAACTGGTTGGCTGGGTCGGGTCACATGATCTGGATCGGCGACCGGACCCGTCAGCCTGACGGTGCACATGTCGAATTCTGTCGCGGTGTTCAGAACCCCATTGGTCTGAAATGCGGCCCGACCACGACCGCTGAAGACCTGAAGGTTCTGATGTCCAAACTGAACCCGGACAACGAAGAGGGTCGCCTGACCCTGATCGCGCGTTTTGGAGCTGGTAAGGCGGGTGAGCATCTGCCTCGTCTGGTCAAAGCCGTGAAAGAAGAAGGCGCCAAGGTCACTTGGGTCTGCGATCCAATGCATGGAAACACGATCAAATCGGCGACGGGCTATAAAACCCGTCCGTTCGACTCGGTCCTGCGCGAGGTGCGCGACTTCTTTGGTGTGCATCAAGCCGAAGGCACCATCCCTGGCGGTGTGCATTTCGAGATGACCGGTTTGGATGTGACCGAATGCACCGGCGGCGTGCGTGCCGTGACCGAAGAAGATCTGTCCGACCGCTACCACACCGCGTGTGATCCACGCCTGAACGCGTCGCAGTCGCTGGAACTGGCGTTCCTGGTCGCCGAAGAGCTGACCAATCTGCGCCGGAACGGTTCCAAGCGCGCGGCCAGCTGAATAAGGTAATCCAAGAACTGGAACGGCGGGCCCATGGCTCGCCGTTTTTTGTGGCGGCTAGTCGTCGCGCGAGACGACCAGCCTCAGATGGCTTCTTCGGCCAAACTCGGTCTGATCTTCGGCAAAGCCTGCGGCCTCACGCTGAGGTTCGACTGGGCTGTTTAGATCGGAAACCTGCTTGATCCGCTGGTCTGAGATCGCAAAGCGGCGTGGGGTCGACCCGATGGCACCATCGCTAAGCATCACGCCCAGCACACGGCTGACATCACCCAGATCGCTGCGCAAGGGCAGAAGAATCATCCGGGCTTGCATACGGGCGCGGCCAAATGCGCCGCTGGAGGTCAGGCCAAGCTCGGCCGTGGCGGGCGCGCTGAACACCTGTTCCAGTGTCTCTTTGACTTTGGGTCGTGCTTCGGCCTCGAAGAACGCAGTCAGCGGCATGCCACGCACTTCCATACCGGCAAGCTTATTCAGATGGCTTCCCGCCAAGCGAAAACGGGCCAATCCAGGCGCGATGCGTTCCAGAATGAATGTGTATTCCAGCACATTTTCCAACCCGCGCGGATCGATTTGCGACCGCTTGGGCACCCCGTCGCCGGACAACAGCGCGGTCCAATACGCCTCGGCCTGACGGATCGGCGAAAGAGAACGTCCACTGTCAAAGCGATCCATTGCGACGATCTTTCCAAATTCTGACCCGGAATCAGTCCCGAAAAAGGTTTTCATTTCCATCACCCTAACGCCATTCAGCCGCTATTTTCATAAAATGCAACGCATCCGGGGCATCTGCGGCCCGACAGCCTTTGCTTTGGCCAAATTGACACGGGTTAATACAATTTTGGAGGAATTCTTTAACGAATGGTTAACTTCTGCGGATGAATTGCCGCTTGAGCAAACTCTTGCCCTTGCAAGGCCAATGGCATTAGGTGCGGCAAGAGTTGAAAATGCGGAAAGCCATAGAAAGGTCTGTCATGATCAAATCCATGACCGGGTTCGCCTCGGGGACAGGCGAGTTTGGCCCGCATAGCTGGACGTGGGAGCTGCGCAGCGTCAACGGCAAAGGGCTGGACATGCGCATTCGCGTCCCGGATTGGCTGACCGGGCTTGAGGCCGGGTTGCGCGCAACCCTGTCCAAGTCTTTGAGCCGTGGCAACGTAACGCTTTCCATGCGCATTAGTCGAGACGAAACGCTTACTGAGCTTGCGCTGAATACAGCCGCGATGTCCGCCGCGCTGGAGGCGTTGCAGCAGACCCAGGACATGGCTGAGGCCAAAGGTATTGCGCTAACCCCGTCCAAAGCGACGGATTTGCTAGCCCTGAAAGGCATGATGGATGCGGGATCTGATAGCGATGATCCAACCTCTCTGGTCGCGCATCTGATAAAGGCGTTTCCTGCATTGCTGGACGCGTTCCTCCAGATGCGTCAAACCGAGGGTGAAGCCTTGGCCGAGGTATTGACGACGCAGCTGGATCAGGTTGCCGCGCTGACCGCGCAAGCGGCTGATTTGGCCGAACAGCGCAAGGATAAAATGGCCGAAGCCCTGCGCGAGAATCTGGCGCGGGTGATGGAGAATGCGCAGGGTGCCGATCCGGAACGGGTGGCGCAGGAACTGGCACTGATCGCGGTCAAGGCAGACGTGACCGAAGAGATCGATCGCCTGACCGCCCATGTAGCCGCCGCGCGTGATCTACTGGCTCAGGACGGGGCGGTGGGTCGTAAACTCGATTTCCTGATGCAGGAATTCAACCGCGAGGCAAACACCTTGTGTTCCAAGGCGCAAAGCACCGACCTGACCTCGGTCGGATTGGAACTAAAGGCTGTGATCGACCAGATGCGCGAGCAGGTACAGAATGTTGAATAATGATGGAACATATTGAAATGGCAGATCGTCGGGGCCTTCTTATCATCCTGTCTTCGCCTTCGGGTGCGGGCAAATCCACCTTAGCGCGTCGGCTAATGGCCTGGGACACAGGGTTGGAGTTTTCGGTTTCGGCCACGACCCGCGCGCCGCGCCCGGGCGAGAAGGACGGTCGCGAATACTACTTCCTGACCGAGGATGCGTTCAAACAGCAGGTCACCGACGGGCAGATGCTGGAACATGCACATGTTTTCGGTAACTTCTATGGTTCCCCCATCGCACCGGTGCGCGAGTCAATCAATGCAGGGCGGGACGTTCTGTTTGACGTGGACTGGCAGGGCGATCTGCAAATCCGTAACTCGGACCTCGGCAAACACGCTCTGTCGATCTTCATCCTGCCGCCCTCGATCCAGGAACTGCGCCGCCGTCTGGTAACCCGCGGTCAGGACAGCGAGGATGTGATCGCCAAACGCATGCTCAAAAGCTGGGATGAAATCAGCCATTGGGGCTATTACGACTACGTTCTGGTCAATGACGATCTGGATGCGACCGAAGAAAAGCTGAAGACAATCGTCAGCGCCGAACGCATGCGCCGTATTCAGCAACCCAGGCTGCAAGACCACGTACGCAAACTACAAAATGAGTTCGAGGCCCTGTGATGCCAATCTATGCTTTGGGCAAAGACGCCCCTGAAATACACGAAGACACTTGGGTTGCGCCGGACGCCAATCTGATCGGCAAAGTGGTGCTAGAGCAGGGCGCATCGGTTTGGTTCGGCTGCACCATCCGCGCGGACCACGAAGAAATTCGTGTGGGCGCTGGCAGCAATGTGCAGGAAAACTGTGTGATGCATATCGATGCGGGCTTCCCGCTGACCATCGGGGCGAATTGCACCATTGGCCATAAAGTCATGCTGCACGGGTGCACCATTGGCGAAAACACCCTGATCGGCATGGGCGCGATTGTTCTGAACGGGGCAAAGATCGGCAAGAACTGCTTGATCGGGGCAGGGGCTTTGATCACTGAAAACAAAGAGATACCAGACAACTCTCTGGTGATGGGATCACCCGGCAAGGTCGTGCGCCAACTGGACAGCTCTGCCGCGCAGCGGATTACATTCAGTGCACAATATTATCAGGAAAACATGCGCAGGTTTCGTGAAACTCTAACGCCCGTGTCCTAACCGGCCGAAGCGAACAAGGTTACAGGCGATGTCAGAGGATTTACTTGCGGAAATTGTATCGGCCATTCCGATGCCGGCGCTGATGGTGGATCAGACCGAACGCATCATTGCTGCCAATACCGATGCGCGCACGCTTTTGGGCCAGAACATGTTGGGCCGACATTTTGCAACGATCCTGCGTCAGCCGCAGGTGATAGACGCAATGGAACAAAGCCTGCGCAGCAAAGGCCCGCGCAAGACCCGGCATCTGTCGAACGATGGTGCGCAGGACACGACATTCGAGATGCAGTGCCGCTATATGAACGGGATCGGCGCGGTCTCCGGGGGGGCGGTTCTGGCCGTATTTCAGGATATAACCCATTTAGAGCAAGCCAGTCAGATGCGGCGTGATTTCGTCGCCAATGTCAGCCATGAATTGCGCACGCCATTGACCGCATTGATGGGTTTCATCGAAACCCTGCGCGGGCCGGCGCGCGAGGATGCAGCGGCGCGGGACCGGTTTTTGCAGATCATGACGGACGAGGCGAACCGGATGAACCGTCTGGTTGGTGATCTGTTGTCGCTCAACCGTGTTGAAAGCGAAGAACGGGTGCGCCCGAAAGAGCAGCTGGAGCTGAATGGCTTGCTGGAATCGACGCTGAATTCTCTGAAACCCTTGGCTGAAGATGCAGATGTTGTTCTGTCATTGACCACGCCTTGTGATCCGGTCTCGATCACTGGAGACAGCGATCAACTGCGGCAGGTTTTCACCAATCTGGTTGAAAACGCGATCAAATACGGCGGCAGCGGCGGCAGTGTTGAGGTTCGTATCGCACCGTCCGAGCGGGACACGGCAGTGCGTGGTCCAGCTGTGCGGGTTCAGATCGTCGACAAAGGGCCGGGGATCGATTCAGTGCATTTGCCACGACTGACAGAGCGATTCTATCGCGCGGACAGCCATCGCTCGCGGCAATTGGGCGGCACAGGCTTGGGGCTGGCGATTGTGAAACACATCGTCAACCGTCATCGGGGGCGCCTTCGAGTTGAAAGCGATCTGGGCAAAGGATCGGTCTTCACTGTTATTTTACCGCGATAACGCGCACCGGGTTTACGGCGATCGATGTGCTCAACTCAGGGTGTATTTTGCGCCGCTGTGCGAGGCGGATTTCAAATAAAACTTCAGCTGTCATAAAAGCGTTACAAACTTGTCACAAAAGCCTTACGCAGGACCCCTAGGGGTTCAGCCGAGATCATCATGGGGGTGATCAAACATTCCTTTTTCAGGGAGACTGTAATGTCCTTTGTAAAACTGTCGGCTTCTGCGCTGGCGATCGCTGCTGTTTCGGCCACTGCTGCTGCTGCTCGTGACAACGTTCAGGTTGCCGGTTCTTCGACCGTTCTGCCTTACGCGTCGATCGTTGCTGAACTGTTTGGTGAAAACACCGACTTCCCAACACCTGTCGTTGAATCGGGCGGCTCTTCGGCTGGCCTCAAGCGCTTCTGTGAAGGCGTTGGCGAAAACACCATCGACGTCGCAAACGCGTCGCGCGCGATCCGCGAAAAAGAGATCAAAGCCTGTGCCGAAAACGGCGTGACCGACATCATGGAAGTCCGCATCGGTTATGACGGTATCGTGTTTGCAAGCCAGCAAACCGGCCCTGCCTTCACCGCGTTCGAGCCTGCCGACATCTTCAACGCTCTGGGCGCGAAGGTTCTGAAGGACGGCGCGATCGTTGACAACCCATACAACACCTGGGCCGAGTTCAACGGCGATCTGCCTGATGTTGAAATCGCAGGCTTCATCCCCGGCACCAAGCACGGCACACGTGAAGTGTTCGAAGAAAAAGTTCTGCTGATCGGCTGTGAAAAAACTGGCGCTATGGAAGCAATGATCGCTGGCGGCATGAGCGAAGATGACGCAGAAGATGCATGCCTGGACGTGCGCACTGATGGCAAGTCGGTCGACATCGACGGTGACTACACCGAAACCCTGGCCCGTATCGACACCAACCCGAACGGTATCGGCATCTTCGGTCTGGCATTCTACGAGAACAACACCGACAAACTAAAAGTTGCGACCATGTCGGGTATCGCGCCGTCGACCGAAACCATCTCGACCGGTGAATACCCTGTATCGCGCCCGCTGTTCTTCTACGTGAAGAAAGCCCATATCGGCGTGATCCCTGGCCTGAAAGAGTACGCTCAGTTCTTCGTTGCTGACGAAATCGCCGGCCCCACCAGCCCGCTGGCCAACTACGGCCTGGTTGCTGACCCTGAGCTGGCAAAAACTCAGGACGCGATTGCCAACGAAGTCACCATGGGTTCGGGCAGCTAAGCCTGACATTGGTCTAATTGCCGGGGGCGGCCGTAGTCGCCGCCCCCTTGCTTCTTTTTTGAATTCCCAATCGGACCAGTGGGGGTGTTATGCCGATACTTTGGCTTTTCTTGATCGTTGCTGCGGTCGCTGTGGTCGGATTTGTGCTCGGCCGATCTCGGGCCATGCAAAGCGCCGGCGGTGATATCCGAAACCTGCACTCCCTTCCCACATTCTACGGCGCGAATGTCGCGCTTAAGGTGGTTGTTCCTGCGTTTGGACTTCTTCTTATATGGCTGCTGGTACAGCCGCTCTATGTGAATTCTCAGGTTTCAGGCATGATTCCCGACAGTGCGATCAAGGAAGGATCGTCACGCGGTCTGGTTCTGGCCGAGGTGCGCCGGACAGCGACCGGTCTGGACAATGCAGTTGCGCAAGGGGCGATCACAGAAGATACCGCTCGCAATGCGCGCGCGGATTTCACGGATATGACGCAGCGTCTGAAGGATGCCGGTCAGGTGGTAACGTCGAACATCACCCAAACCGTTCTGCGCGGTGCACAAAGCTATCGTATCATGAATGCGACCGGTTATCGGATCATGGCCATCGCGGTGATCGTTGTGGCCTTGATCGGGGCTGCCGTCAGCTGGGCGCAAACCAACGCTGACTACCGCGCCCGCAACGTTGTAGAACAAGGCATCCGGGTCCTGCTGCTGGGCGCCGCATCGATTGCCATTCTGACCACCATCGGCATTGTTCTTTCGCTGGTGTTCAACACCTGGGAATTCTTCCGGTTGTACCCGGCGTCTGATTTCTTTTTTGGCCTGACTTGGTCGCCCAGCTTTTCGGGTCGCGGTGGGGCCTCTGATCTGGGCATCATCCCATTGTTGTGGGGCACGCTCTATATTTCCATCGTCGCGCTGCTGGTTGCCGTGCCAATCGGTCTGTTTGCCGCAATTTACCTCAGCGAGTATGCCTCGCCTGCGGTGCGCGCTTTCGCCAAGCCGCTGCTGGAAGTGCTCGCCGGTATTCCCACCATCGTTTATGGTCTATTCGCTTTGCTGACAGTCGGTCCGCTTTTGCTGGATGTGTTCGGGGACAACGGGCTGGGTTGGATGAAAGCAGGCACCGCGGTGATGACAGCCGGTCTGGTCATGGGCATCATGCTGATCCCGTTTGTATCGTCTCTGTCCGATGACATCATCAACGCCGTGCCGCAGGCGATGCGCGATGGCTCCTACGGGTTGGGCGCAACGCAGTCCGAAACCATCCGTCAGGTGGTTTTGCCCGCTGCCTTGCCCGGAATCGTCGGCGCGATCCTCTTGGCCGCCTCGCGAGCCATTGGTGAGACCATGATCGTGGTTCTGGGGGCAGGGGCCGCCGCAAGACTGAGCCTAAACCCCTTTGAAGCCATGACAACCGTGACCGCAAAGATCGTCAGCCAGCTGACAGGTGACGCAGACTTCGCCTCACCCGAAGCACTGGTGGCCTTTGCCCTAGGCATGACGCTGTTCATCGTCACGCTTGGGCTGAACGTCTTTGCCCTTTACATCGTGCGCAAGTACCGGGAGCAGTACGAATGACCGACGCAAGCATGCAAACCCCTGAAACGGGGCGCCACGCTGTTTCCCTGACTGCGTATGATGCGCGGACCCGCAAACGCGCCAAGGCAGAAAAACGGTTTCGCGCCTATGGCATCGTCGCGATTGCGACCGGTCTGTTTTTCTTGATCGTCCTGTTCGCCTCGATCCTGTCCGAGGGTATTCCGGCCTTTACCCGGACCGTTGTCAGCGTTGATTTCAC
The DNA here is from genome assembly GCF_056541325.1 of Ruegeria sp. AH7. NCBI lineage: Bacteria > Pseudomonadati > Pseudomonadota > Alphaproteobacteria > Rhodobacterales > Roseobacteraceae > Ruegeria > Ruegeria sp. AH7. Next base: position 713,637 of record NZ_JBQFYF010000001.1, read on the forward strand.
CCTGACTCAGCAAGAGCAGGAAGAGGCAGAAGGTACGCTGTTCAAGACCAAAGCCTATTCTGACCTGTTCATCGCGGCCCTCAACAAAGAGCTTGATGAAAGCGGTCTTGAGGTTGATTTCGACGAAGCCGCGATTGAGCGTCTGCTTGGCAAGGTCGGTGGAACCATCCGAACCTTCTATGCTGCCAACCCGGACAAATTGGGTGAACCTGTCGAGTTTGATCTGGCCGCCTCCAGCCGTGTCGATGGCTACTACAAAGGCCGTGTTTCGCGAGACACAATTCAGGACAGTCGCTTCCTGCAGAAAAGCGACCTGGATCTGGTGGATGCGCTGCAAGAGGCTGGCATCATCAAACAGGTCTTCAACTGGCCCTTCATCACCGGGGCAGACTCGGGCGTGGATAATCCCGGCGGTGCTGGAATCGGCGCCTCGGTCGTGGGCTCATTCTTTATGATGTTGGTTGTGCTGGGCCTGTCGCTGCCCATCGGTGTGGCCGCGTCGATCTATCTGGAAGAGTTCGCACCGCAGAACAGGTTTACGGACTTGATCGAGGTGAATATCTCGAACCTGGCCGCGGTTCCTTCGATCGTGTTTGGTATCCTTGGTTTGGCCGTCTTCATCCAGTTCATGCACCTGCCGCAATCGGCGCCGCTGGTTGGTGGGCTGGTGCTGACGCTGATGACCTTGCCGACAATCATTATCTCGACCCGTGCATCGCTGAAGGCGGTTCCGCCGTCGATCCGCGATGCGGCGCTTGGGGTAGGGGCCTCGAAAATGCAGGCGGTGTTCCATCACGTGCTGCCGCTGGCCGCGCCTGGCATCCTGACCGGTACCATCATCGGTCTGGCACAGGCGTTGGGTGAGACTGCACCCCTGCTGCTGATCGGCATGGTGGGCTTTGTCGCCCGTGGTTACCCCGATGGTTTCATCGCAGGGTTTACCGAGCCGAACTCGGCCATGCCCGCCCAAATCTACACTTGGGCTGCACGAGCTGATGTGGGTTTCTATGAAAAAGCCTGGGGCGGGATCATCATCCTTTTGATTTTCCTGCTGACTATGAACATCATCGCAATCATTCTGCGCCGCCGCTTTGAACGCCGCTGGTAAGAAGGGCAGACCCATGAACGACATGTCACGAGTGGAGAGACAAGTGGATACCAATGAAATCAAGCTGGAGTGCCGGGACTGCCAGGTCTTTTACGGTGACACCCACGCCATCAAAGACGTGAATGTCGATATCGAAGATAAGACAGTCACGGCTTTCATCGGCCCGTCGGGCTGCGGTAAATCCACGTTCCTGCGCTGTTTGAACCGGATGAACGATACAATCGACATCGCGCGGGTGAAGGGCAGCTTTAAGCTGGACGGCGAAGATATCTATGACAAGCGCGTTGACCCTGTGCAGCTGCGTGCAAAGGTCGGCATGGTGTTTCAGAAACCGAACCCGTTTCCGAAATCGATCTACGACAACGTCGCTTACGGCCCGCGTATTCATGGCCTGGCCAAGAACAAAGCTGAACTGGATGAAATCGTTGAGAAATCCCTTCGCCGAGGTGCAATATGGGATGAGGTCAAGGATCGTCTGGATTCGCCCGGCACCGGCCTGTCAGGTGGGCAGCAGCAGCGCCTGTGTATTGCCCGCGCCGTTGCAACAGAACCCGAAGTTCTGCTGATGGACGAGCCATGCTCGGCACTGGATCCGATCGCCACGGCCCAGGTCGAGGAATTGATTGACGAGCTGCGCGCGCAATATTCGGTGGTCATCGTGACCCACTCGATGCAGCAGGCCGCACGGGTCAGCCAGAAAACCGCCTTTTTCCATCTCGGCAATCTGGTCGAATTCGGCGAAACCGGAACGATCTTTACCAACCCCGTAGACCCGCGCACGGAAAGCTACATCACCGGCCGCATCGGCTGAGCACAGGTATTCAGATATGACCGAAATGAGCGAACAACATATTGCATCTGCCTTCGACCGCGACCTTGAGGCGATCCAAGCGCATATCATGAAGATGGGCGGGCTGGTTGAAGCGGCCATCATGAGTGCGGCCCGGTCCCTTGAATCCCGCGACGTGGAGCTGGCGGAAGAGGTGCGCGATGGCGACAAGGCCATCGATGCGCTGGAAGAGGTGATCGACGAAGAGACAGCGCGCCTGATCGCGCTGCGCGCGCCAACCGCCAGCGACCTTCGTCTTGTGCTTTCGGTTCTGAAAGTGTCGGGCAACCTTGAGCGGATTGGCGATTATGCCAAGAATATCGCCAAGCGCACCACGGTTCTGGTCGATGCGGGCGAGATCAACGGCAGTGCCGCCGCATTGCGCCGCATGGCGCGCGAGGTTGAACTGATGCTGCGTGATGCGCTGGATGCTTATATTCAACGCGATGCTGAACTTGCCACTGACGTCATCAATCGTGATGAGGAAGTCGATCAGATGTATAACGGCTTGTTCCGCGAGTTTCTGACCTTCATGGCCGAGGACCCGCGCAACATCTCGGCCTGTATGCACCTGCATTTCATTGCCAAGAACATCGAACGCATGGGCGACCATGTAACCTCGATTGCCGAGCAGGTGGTCTATCTGGTCACGGGTGAACGCCCGGCCGAGGCGCGGCCCAAGGCCGATAACACGTCGCAAACCGTCTAGGAGACGCAGACCATGTCCGCAGATCAGCCGACTGTCCTGGTTGTCGAGGATGAATTGGCCCAGCGTGAAGTGCTGGCCTATAATCTTGAGGCCGAAGGCTTTCGGGTTTCCAAAGCGGCCAGCGGCGATGAAGCACTGTTGCTGGTCGACGAAGATTGCCCGGATATCATCGTGCTGGATTGGATGATGCCCAATCTCAGCGGGATTGAGGTTTGCCGGCGTTTGAAAACGCGGCCCGATACGCGTTCGATCCCGATCATCATGCTGTCGGCGCGATCGGAAGAGGTGGATAAGGTGCGCGGGCTGGAAACAGGTGCGGATGACTATGTGGTCAAGCCATACTCGGTGGTCGAGCTGATGGCCCGTGTGCGCACCCAACTGCGCCGTGTACGTCCGGCGACGGTCGGGATTCTGTTGGAATTTGACGATATCATCCTGGATTCGGAAACGCATAAGGTCAGCCGCGATAGCAAACCGCTGAAACTGGGCCCGACCGAATTCCGCCTGCTGAGCACTTTCATGGAAAAGCCCGGCCGCGTCTGGAGCCGTGAGCAATTGCTGGATCGGGTCTGGGGGCGCGATATCTATGTCGATACGCGCACCGTAGACGTGCATATCGGACGGCTACGCAAAGCATTGACGCAGCATGGGGGCGAAGACCCGGTGCGCACCGTGCGTGGCGCCGGATACGCCTTGGGCTAATGCCAAGGGCATGGGGCGCGGGGTCGTTCACGCCGCTTTGTCTTTGATTGTCGCAATGTGCCAAACTCCTGTTGTTGTTTGCGTCGGACCCGCGCTAGGGTTCGGCAAAATTGATCCAACGGAGAAGCAAAATGAACGCGCCTCAGACGAAACCGACCTTGCGGGCAAAAGATGCCCCAGATTTGGGTAAATTTTCGTGGGAGGATCCGTTCCGCCTGACCGACCAGTTGCACGAAGACGAACGGATGATCACTGACAGCGCACGCGCTTATGCGCAGGAAAAGCTGCAACCGCGTGTAACCCAAGCCTATCAGAACGAAGAAACCGACCCCGAGATTTTCCGTGAAATGGGGGAAATGGGCCTGCTGGGCACAACCATTCCCGAAGAATATGGCGGTCTGGGTGGCAACTATGTCTCGTACGGTTTGGTCGCGCGCGAGATTGAACGGGTGGATTCCGGCTATCGTTCGATGATGTCTGTGCAAAGCTCTCTGGTCATGTATCCGATCTACGCTTATGGCAGCGAAGATCAGCGCCGGAAATACCTGCCGAAACTGGCCTCGGGTGAATGGATTGGCTGCTTTGGCCTGACAGAACCGGATGCTGGGTCGGACCCGGCGGGTATGAAAACACGGGCCGAGAAGATCGACGGCGGCTACCGTTTGACCGGTAGCAAGATGTGGATATCAAACGCCCCGATAGCTGATGTGTTTGTCGTCTGGGCCAAATCTGATGCCCATGACGGCAAGATCAGAGGCTTTGTTCTGGACAAAGGCCTCAAAGGTCTCAGCGCGCCGAAGATTGAAAACAAGCTGAGCCTGCGTGCGTCAGTCACCGGCGAGATTGTGATGGATGGCGTCGAAGTGGGCGAGGGCGCCTTGCTGCCGCATGTTCAAGGCCTGAAAGGCCCATTCGGCTGTTTGAACCGCGCGCGCTATGGCATCAGCTGGGGCGTCATGGGGGCTGCAGAAAGCTGCTGGCATGCAGCGTTGCAATACGGTCTGGACCGCAAGCAGTTTGACAAACCTCTGGCGCAAACTCAGCTGTTCCAGCGCAAACTGGCCGATATGCAGACCGAAATTGCATTGGGTCTGCAAGCCAGTCTGCGTGTGGGGCGCTTGTTGGATCAGGCCGAGGCCGCGCCCGAGATGATCTCAATCGTCAAACGCAATAACTGCGGCAAAGCGCTTGATATTGCGCGCATGGCGCGTGACATGCATGGCGGCAACGGTATCTCGCTTGAATTCCACGTGATCCGCCACATGGTCAATCTGGAAACCGTGAACACGTATGAGGGCACACATGATGTCCACGCGTTGATCCTTGGACGTGCGCAAACCGGGTTACAGGCGTTCTATTGAGATCGTGCTGAATTGTGGGCCATCACGCGTTCAGCAGGTGGCCTAGTTCCCTGCAATTAATAATTCGCATAATTGGTATTATGGTAAAAATTAAATCTAGTATAACGCCAGAAAACAACAGCTTACTAAATCAACTTTATCCAACTTGAGACAGCTAAATGGAACTGAATGGAAAAACCGTCGTAATTACCGGCGCCGCTGGCGGGATTGGCAAAGGTCTTGCAGAACGGTTCGCCCATGATGGCGCTATGGTCATATGTTCTGACGTCGATCTACAGGCGGCACAGGATCTCGCCAATCGCATTGGTGGTCATGCTTATCCCTGCGACGTGGCCAGCGAAGCTCAGATCAAGGCTTTGATCGACTACGTCGAAGCTGAGGTCGCGCCGATCGATCTGTTTTGCGCCAATGCAGGAATACTGACACTTGGCGGTCTGGATGTGCCAGATCAAGACTGGAACCGCATCTGGGACATTAACGTAATGTCTCATGTCTGGACCGCACGCCATCTTGTGCCCAAAATGCTTGAGCGCGGTCAGGGTTACATGCTGATCACCGCATCTGCTGCTGGTTTATTGAACCAGCCAGGAGCCGCGCCATATGGCGTCACGAAACACGCAACGGTTGGATTTGCCGAATGGTTGTCGCTGACCTATGGCCATAAGGGCTTGCGTGTGTCAGCGTTATGTCCTCAAGCCGTTCGGTCCGAGATGACACGCGGACACGAAACATCGGTCGCTTCCATCGATGGAATGCTCGAACCCGAGGACGTTGCAGACGCGTGCGTTGAGGCCATTCGGGCTGAGCAGTTTCTTGTTCTCCCGCACCCTCAGGTGCTAGACTATATGCGACACAAAACAGCAGACTATGACCGCTGGTTGGCTGGAATGCGCAAGCTAAATCAAACCTTTGTGGAAGGTACTTAAGCCTTCGGTTTACGCATCAAACCTTCTTGGGCAACAGAAGCGACCAAAACTCCGTCCTGTGTGTAAATAGAGCCCCGGTTGAATGACCGGCCCTGCCCTGTCCACGGCGAATCCATCGCGTAAAGATGCCAATTGTCGAACTGCACTGGAGCATGGAACCATAGCGCGTGATCGAGGCTCGCGCCGTTAACCTGACCAGTAAACCAGCTGAGCCCGTGTGGACGCATGCCAGAACTCAGCAAGCTCATATCCGAAGCATATGCCAGCAACAGGTGCTGAGTGCGCGCGTCTGCAGTTTCCGCGGCCCCCATCCGGAACCAGATTTGATTGCGGTCGTCAGCGGCCACGGGGTTGAACGGATCAAGGTGATCCACCTCACGCACCTCGATGGGACGTTCACGCAGCAATTCAACGCGCAGTTTCTCGGGAACGCGCTCCAAATATTGATGGCGCAAATCGGACCGCGCGGGATAGCTTTCGGGCGCATCCAGATCCGGCATTGGATGTTGATGCGCCCAGCCTTCATCCTGAACATGGAACGAGGCGGACATGTTTAAAATCTGTTTTCCATGCTGAATTGCGACCACACGGCGGGTTGTGAAGGAACTTCCATCTCTCGCTCTATCCACCTGATATATAACGGGTATCGATGGATCACCCGGGCGGATGAAATAGGCGTGTAGCGAATGACATAGCCGATCTTCGACTGTTCTATAGGCCGCAGCCAGTGCCTGTGCGATCACTTGGCCGCCGAAGATACGCGTTGGTGTTTCACCACCGGACCCCGTGCCCCGGAACAGATCAACTTCCAGACGTTCAACATCTAAAAGATCAAGAAGAATGCGTTCTGCTTCGGTCATATTCTGCTCTCTGAGTGTGACAGATATCCGCCTATCAGTCGCCTTCGGATCAATCAATCACCGCACCTAGTACCAGCGCCTTTAACTCGGCCCGTGACGGATAAGAACTCGAGGGCGACAACTGAGTAAAAAAGATACCGCTCAGATCGCTTTCGCGATCAAGCCAGAAATAGGTTGAGGCCATGCCACCCCAACTGAAATCGCCAACCGAGCCGGGCACACGCATCCTTGCAGGGTTCAGAACCACGGACCCACCGAGGCCAAAGCCCATCCCCTCCATCGGTTGTTCGGCAAAACTGCTAGGACCCATTGATGCAATTTCGCCGGGTAAGTGATTGCAAAGCATAAAGTCTACGGTTCTGGGGCCCAGAATCCTATGCCCGTTCGCTGTCCCTCGATTGCGCAGCATTCCGACGAATTTGGCATAATCATCGATGGTGCCGATCAATCCGCCCCCACCCGAAAAAGTCGAGGTGTTTTCAAAGGGGGACGACCCGGCCTCATCCACCAATCGCAGTGTTTCACCGCCCCGTTCGGCTGAGTTCAGCGCCATCGCATCACCCGACAAGGGAGAATAAAGAGACGCAAAGCGATCCCCTACCCCTTTGGACACGGAAAAACCGGTTTCCCACATGCCCAGAGGCGCAAAGATCTGCTGGTCGAAATATTGACCCAACTGTTGGCCTGAGACAATTTCGATCACGCGACCCAGAACGTCAATGCCGACGGAATATTCCCAACGCGCACCGGGTTGAAATGCCAGTGGCAAGCGCGCAAGATCACGGACCCGATCTGCCAGAAGGCCCTGATTGGGTTTGAACAGCAAATCCTGCTGTTCCATGGCCTCAGGCAAAACGCCGGGATTGAACGGGTAGCTCAGACCGCTTGTATGCGTCAGTAGGTGATGCAGCGTCGGGCTGGTTGCTGTTTCGGTTTGATCCAGTCGGGTGGCGCCAGGAACAAGGGCCTGTATATCATTGAATTCCTGTATAAATTCGGACAACGGTGCATCAAGATGGATCAAACCCTGTTCGACCAACATCATCAACCCGGCCGAGGTTATGGGCTTGGTCATCGAATAAATCCGCGCCAGAGTATCGCGTTGGAATGGCAGGTTGTTTTCAACGCTGCGCTGACCACAGGCATGAAAAAGCACCTCGGCGTCTTTGTGATGCAGCAGAAAGGCGCTGCCAGCGTATTTACGTTCGGTGACGTAGCGCTCCATCCAACTGCGAATGCGGTTAAGGCGGTCTGGGTCAAAGCTGTGTACGGGGTGGGTCATGAAATCTGTTGCTTTGCTGAGTGGAACCGGTCAGTGATAAATCGAGAAAATTGGCCTTTGCTTTGCCCAGCCCATAAGCGATTGTTTCCACATAAAGACGGCCCTTGTCGCGGATTCGTTGTGTGCCTGTTCTAAAATCTGCTGACACCCCGGATTGGAGTATCAACATGGCGCAAACTATAGATTTCGTTTACGATTTCAGCAGCCCAAACGCGTTTCTTGCATATAAGATGCTGCCGGAACTTGCCAAAAAGCACAAGGCGAAGATCAACCCGATCCCGGTGCTGTTGTCCGGTGTATTCAAATCGACCAACAACCAGAGCCCGTTCGAGGCGTTTTCCGAAAATCGTCAAAAAACAGCCTATCTGACCCACGATCTGCACCGCTTTGCCCGGCGGCGTGGCGTGAGTTTCCACATGAGTCCGCATTTCCCGATCAATAGCAAATTCGCCATGCGCGGTGCATATTATGCATCGGGTAAGTCATGGGAAAACAAATATATAGATGCCGTTTTTGACGCGATCTGGGTGCATGGTCAGAAGGTGGAGGAACTGGGTGTGCTGACTGACATCCTGCGTGAGGCAGAACTGCCCGTTCGCAAAATCCGTGAGGCGATTGCGGCGCCTGAAACCAAGCAGATGTTGAAAGAGCAAACCAAGGCCATGGTCAGGCGCGGCGTCTTTGGCGTGCCCAGCATGTTTGCAGGGACTGAGATGTTCTTTGGAAAGAACAGTCTGGGCAATCTGGATCTGGAACTCGCGCTACATAAGTGATCCAAAACAAAGCTCTATCGCAATATATTAATCCTGCTCAAGTGCAGCCAAACCATGTTGCGCAAAAACGGGGACATAGGCCCCGAACGCCTGCGCTCGTTTCGGGTCCGAGGCGTTCCCATCCAGCGCGCGTTTGTAGACACCTTGTAGGATTCCTGCCATTCGGAAGAAGTTGAACGCCAGGTAGAAGCCGAAGTTGTCAATCCTCGGCAACCCGCGCCGTGCACAATACTTCGCAATAAAGGCAGCGTCGCTGGGCAAGCCGAGCTGATCCCGATTTATACCAGCCAGCCCGCGCCCTTCTTTGCCGGGTGGCATCTGCCATTGCATGATCACTGCGGCCAGATCGGCGTAGGGGTGGCCGATTGTGGACAATTCCCAATCCAGAACGCCAATACAGCTGGTCCCATCTGCAGCAAACATCAGGTTGTCGATGCGGTAATCCCCATGCACCAGCGTGCGCTGCCCGTCATCATCAGGGATCGCAGAGGCGAGCGCTTCGATAAGCGCGTTCATATCAGCAATATCAGTGGTTTCAGAGGCGCGATACTGCTTGGTCCATCGGGATATCTGGCGCTCAAAGTAGTTGCCAGTTGGCCCGTAGTCTGACAGGCCTACAGCATCGATATCCACCATATGAAGCTCTGCCAGAACGCGGTTCATTTCGTCCAGAACAGCGCTGCGGATCGCGTTGCTTTCACCTTCCATTGTGGGTTGCAGGAAGACCCGACCTTTAAGACGCTCCATGACATAAAAGGCTGAACCTATGACGGTTTCGTCCTCGCACAGCACCAGCATCTTGGGCACCGGAACCGGGCTGTCGGCCAAGGCACTTTGCACGCGAAATTCGCGATCTACGGCGTGGGCTGATTTCAGAAGCACCCCGGGCGGTTTGCGACGCAGCACATAAGACCTTGTAGGCGTGCGCAGTTCATAGGTCGGGTTGGATTGCCCGATCGCAAATTTTCTGGCTTCAAGCGGGCCGCTATAGCCTTTCAAATGCGCTGATAGGTAGGTGTCGATGGCAGCCAAGTCCAAATCGGTGTTGGTTGTCATGTCCGATCCTCACCTAAAGGGCTTCGGCAAAGATATTCGGAGCGGTTACGACGTTAATTCCGCCTGACACCGGAATGACTGCGCCTGTTACGTATCCTCCGCCACGACCACACAGGAACAGCATACAGCCTGCAATATCCTCATCCCGACCTACGCGTCCTAAAGGCACGGATTTACCAACCCTATCGCGCGTATCCTCATCCGCAGTCGCAAAAGCGGTCATCCGCGATACAAAAGGCCCCGGGGCCAACGCGTTGACGGTGACATGATAGGGTGACAGTTCTTTGGCCAGGATTTTGGTCAGATGCAGCACAGCTGCCTTCGAGGCGGAATAACTGTAAGCGCCATCGCCCATGGGCACTTCACCCATCACCGAGCCGACATTGATGACCCGCGCCGGGTCCTCGGCTGTTCCGGATTTCATCAGCAACGGCAGCAGTCTTTGCGTCAGTTCGAAAATGCCCGTCACGTTGACAGACATCACCTTGTCCCAGGCCTCATAGGGGAACTGACCCATCGGCGCACCCCAGCTGACACCAGAATTATTCATAAGAATATCCAGTGTCTCCGTCCGCGCGTTGATGTCAGAAACAAGCGCCTCGATCCCCTCTTTGCTGCCCAGGTCGCCCGCAAACCCGACCGCGCTTCCCGGCGCATCCAGCGCGTTGAGTTCTTCAGCGACCGCAGCGCAGGCCTCACCCTTGCGTGAGGCGATCATCACATAGGCCCCGGCCCGCACCAGTGCTTCGGCAGCCATGCGGCCAATTCCAGTGGCCCCGCCTGTGACCAGCGCGGTTTTACCCTGAAGTGAAAAAAGGGTTTCGGGGGTCATGGGTGTCTCCTCACTTACACGTGGTGGCGGTTGCCGTGACGGGAACCAGAGGTGGCCGTTGACAATACATAACCCAGCCTCAAAAGTTTCCGATACCAGAATAACAGGGACAACAGGGTCAACATGCAAGCATTACTCAGCGTCGCCCCCGGTGGGCCAGAGACTTTGGAACTGACCACCCTGCCCGATCCATCGCCCGGCAAGGGCGAGCTGTTGATTGCTGTGAAGGCGGCCGGGGTGAATTTCCCGGATACGCTGATCATTCGTGACCTCTATCAGATGAAACCACCGCGCCCCTTTGCCCCCGGCGGAGAAATCGCCGGAGATGTTCTGGCCATCGGAGAGGGCGTAACAGGGTTTGAACCTGGTGATCGGGTGCTGGCGCTGACGGGTTATGGCGGGTTTGCGACCCACCTGACGATCAAGGCCGCCACTGCCATCAAGTTTCCGGATGGTATGCCCTATGAGGACGCGGCTTGTTTCATTTTCACCTATGGCACCTCATACCACGCGCTCAAGGACCGGGCATTGCTTCAAGCCGGTGAAACCATACTGATCTTGGGGGCCGCGGGTGGTGTCGGCTCTGCCGCGATTGAGCTGAGCAAAGCTATGGGTGCGCGGGTGATCGCCGCCGTGTCATCCGAGGACAAGGCCGTATTTTGCAAACAGATTGGTGCGGATGAAACGATCGTCTATCCGCGCGAGATGGACAAAGACGCCCAAAAGGCGTTCTCGGGCCAGATCAAAGCGCTGGCCGGTCCCAATGGCGTGGATGTTGTCTATGATGCCGTCGGCGGGTCGTTTGCCGAACCCGCGTTGCGCAGCATGGCGTGGAACGGGCGTTTTCTGGTGGTGGGGTTCCCTGCTGGCATCCCCAACCTTCCGCTGAACCTACCTTTGCTCAAAGGGTGCCAGATCGTTGGCGTCTTTTGGGGCGCGTCGGTGTACCGTGATCCTCAGGGTCATGCGCAGAATGTTGCAGAGCTATTTACACTCTATGCAAAGGGACAAATCAAACCCCGCATCAGCATGCAGTTCCCCCTGAATAAGGCTGCCGATGCGTTGAAGCTACTGGCAGATCGTTCCGTGTTGGGCAAACTGGTCATCACACCGGACGCGACCTGAGGGTCACAGAACGGCGTGAAAGACGGTTCTGCAGCCGGCAGGGATTGTTTCACTGCGCAACAAAGCGCAGTAGACAACTCAGGCTAATCGTGGCTATGAACCAGTGATGGGGAATAAAAAGACATGACGAACATTCTGGTTTTGAATGGTCCGAACCTGAACCTGCTTGGCACCCGCCAGCCAGAGGTTTATGGCAGCACCACATTGCAGATGGTCGAGGATCTGTGTGTTGACCATGGCGCTAAGCTTGGTCTGACCGTAACCCATTTTCAGTCGAACCACGAAGGCGCCTTAATCGATGCCATTCACGCAGCGCGCGAAACACAGCGTGGGCTGATCCTGAATGCGGGCGGCTATACGCATACATCCGTGGCGCTGATGGATGCGATCTCGTCCGTCGGGTTGCCGCTGGTCGAAGTGCATCTGTCGAATATTCACGCCCGTGAAGCGTTTCGTCATAAGTCCTTTGTTGCCCCAGTCGCGCTGGGGCAAATCTGCGGATTTGGTGTGCAAAGTTACGTTCTGGCGCTAGACGCTATAGCGGCCCATCTTGGGGCAACGGGTGGCAGATGAAGCTAAACGAGTATCTGCACTTTGTGAGCTATGCCAAAACGCTGGAAGAGTTGTGGGACGCCCATTGCCGCCAAATGGCGCTGTTTGGCTTTGACCGGCTGATCTATGGTTATACGCAGTACCGGACCGAAACCTCGTTGGGCGATCCCGAAGACTTTGTAATCCTGTCCAACCATGATCCGGCCTACACGGATGGCTTTCTGCAACATGGGATGTATTTTCACGCCCCGATGCTCAAATGGGCGCTAGACAATGAAGGCGCGGCCAGTTGGCAAATGATCCAACAGATGATGTCCACAGGCCAGATGAGTGTTGAAGAGCAGAGAGTGATCGATTTCAATCGATCGATGGGCGTTGTGAACGGCTATACGGTCAGTTTCAACTCTGTTTCTTTGCGCTCAAAAGGGGCCATTTCGCTGTCTGCGCAGGACGGGCTTAGCCAGGATGAGGTTGATGCGATCTGGGCTGAGCACGGCGATGACCTATTGCTCATGAACAATATGGCGCATCTGAAAATCCTGACCCTGCCCTACAACCCGCCCAACCGCGCGCTGACAAAGCGGCAGCGCGAAGCTTTGGAATGGGTCGGCGATGGCAAGACTACGCAGGATATTGCGCTGTTGATGGGGCTGACCTCGGCAACCGTAGAAAAGCACCTGAGACTGGCGCGTGAATCCCTGTCGGTTGAGACCACAGCACAGGCCGTACTAAAGGCATCTCTGCACAATCAGATGTTCCTGATGGAAGCCTGAGCACCGGGGATATTCACGACAGTTTACCCTAGGTAAGGAAAACATGACTTCCGGATTGGGCCACAAAATTGCAAATTGGTCTTGTTCCGTGAGTGGTGGCTTTAGCCAGGGAACACTTCGATCAGATCTTTGCAATATCAAAGCTCTCTGATCACTCTGACACAGGGGCGCCTATTTGTCCGCGTCACTAGGTCGGAAATTTGGGGGGCCTCGACCATCCCCATCATGCGGGGCCCTCCATTCTATTTTCAGTTTGTTGGAAGCAAAAAACGGGCTGCGACCAGCACAACCCGTTTCGATGCTTTGAAAAGGCCCCAGACCGGGGCCTTTGAAAGGCCTTAGCCCTGAGCCGCCTTGGCGACTTCGGCTGCGAAGTCTTCTTTTTCGACCACGATGCCTTCGCCAACTTCCAGACGAATGAAGCCCGTGATGGTGGCGCCTGCCTCTTTGGCCGCCGCTTCGACGGTCAGATCAGGATTCACAACGAACTGCTGATTCAGCAGAGTCGATTCGGCGACGAATTTCTTCATGCGACCGATGATCATTTTTTCAATCACCTGCTCCGGCTTGCCGGATTCGCGGGCGATGTCCATCTGAACCTGCTTTTCCTTCTCGACAATCGCCGGATCCATGTCCGCCTCGGACAGGGCCGCCGGGTTCACAGCCGCGATGTGCATCGCAACCTGCTTGCCGATCGCCTCGTCACCACCAGTCAGAGCAACCAGAACACCGATTTTACCCATGCCGTTGGTGGCGGCGTTGTGGACGTAGGACACAACCGTGTCGCCCGACAGTTTGGCCATACGCCGAACCGACATGTTCTCGCCGATGGTGGCGATCTTGTCGGTCAGCGTGTCGGCAACGTTTTTGCCGCCCAGGTCAGCCGCCAGCAGCGCGTCAACATCGTCGACACCTTCTGCCGCAAATGCGATCTTGCCGACCATTTCCTGGAATTCAGCGTTTTTCGCAACGAAGTCGGTTTCCGAGTTCACTTCGACTGCAACACCGGTGCCGCTGTTGACGTGAACAGCAACCAGACCTTCTGCTGCGGTACGGCCCGATTTCTTCGCCGCTTTGGCCAGACCTTTGGTGCGCAGCCAGTCAACGGCCTCGTCCATGTTGCCGCCGGTTTCGGTCAGCGCTTTTTTTGCGTCCATCATGCCTGCGCCGGTCGAGTCGCGCAGTTCTTTAACCATTGCTGCTGTGATTGCCATCTTTAGGCTCTCCTCAATTCAAACGGATTTGGGGCAGGTCTACCCTGCCCCATATGTCAGTAACGTGACGGGCAGCTTACGCTTCGGCTTTGGCTTCCGGCGCGGCTTCTTCCGTAGGCGCTTCTTCGGCAACGGCTTCTTCAACCGGAGCTTCTTCGAACGCACCCAGGTCAACGCCTGCTGCACCCATCTGAGCGGTCATACCGTCCAGAGCGGCACGTGCGGCCAGATCGCAGTACAGAGCGATGGCGCGCGCTGCGTCGTCGTTGCCAGGGATGATGTAGTCTACACCGTCAGGCGAGCAGTTGGTATCGACAACAGCCACAACCGGGATTCCCAGCTTGTTGGCTTCGGCGATGGCCAGTGCTTCTTTCTTGACGTCGATGACGAACAGCAGATCAGGAACGCCACCCATCTCACGGATACCGCCTAGCGAAGCTTGCAGCTTGGCCTGGTCACGTTCCATGCCCAGACGCTCTTTCTTGGTCAGGCCTTCTGCGCCCGATTCCATTGCTTCGTCAATCTGGTTCAGACGGTTGATCGACTGCGAAACGGTTTTCCAGTTGGTCAGCGTGCCGCCCAGCCAGCGGTGGTTCATGAAATACTGAGCCGACTTTTCGGCTGCCTCAGCGATCGGTTGAGCCGCCTGGCGCTTGGTGCCAACGAACAGGACACGGCCGCCTTTTGCAACGGTGTCACGAACAGCCTGCAGCGCCTGATCCAGCATTGGAACGGTCTGGGTCAGGTCCATGATGTGGATGCCATTGCGCGAGCCGTAGATGAACGGGCCCATGCGGGGATTCCAACGCTGTGTCTGGTGACCAAAGTGAACGCCAGCTTCCAACAGCTGACGCATGGTGAACTCGGGAAGAGCCATGCTATTTTCCTTTTCCGGTTTACGCCTGGGCGGGGGTGAAAGAAGCGGATGCTCCAACCGGCGGGCCTGATAAGGATGTCTCCCTCAAAAAGCCCAAACCCCGCCTGCGGGTTTGAATGGCGCGCGTATACGGCAGGTTTTGGGGTAGTGCAAGCGTCAAATGCCCTTATTTTTCAAGCCGCGCCAAGCTGTGTGCGTGACGAACGGCTTGCTCACACCAGGCCGCCAGCGCTTTGCGGTTTTCAAAGTCGCGGACCTTGGCTGGTGCGTGGTAAATCAACTCGACCGCTCCCTGTCGCCGCGCACCCAATGTCTTGAGCAGATGCGGACCGAACTCCATATCTCCCCACCAGCCATAAAAGCGGGCTGGTTGTCCATCTGGCGCGTGGAACACCGCTGTAACGGGCTGTACATACATGAAATCGCGCAACTCTTCTGTAAAGAACGCGGCGAAAAGCGTTGTTTTAAATGGCAAAACCCGCAACCCGTCGGTCGAGGTGCCTTCTGGAAAAAACAACAGCTTATGTCCGGCTTTCAGCCTATCTTCGAAAATCTTGGTCTGTTCTTTTGCTTTTTTGGGGTTCCGCTCGATAAAGACCGTGCCCGTTGCCCGCGCCAGCCAGCCAATGCCGGGCCAACGCGCCACTTCGGCTTTTGAGACAAAATAAATCCGCTTACGTGCATTGAGGGCAAAAATATCCAGCCACGAAGTATGGTTGGCCACAACAGCCCCGCAATGCTGCATTAACGCACCCGATGTCGTGAACGTAATTCCGAGGATGCGAAAGGCGTTGCGGCAGACGAATTGGGTGATGAATGGCGTGACCGGGCGGTGTAGTCCATAAAGTGGCCGTTCAACAAGGCGCACCAGCAGCAAGATGATCAGCCCGCCAAAGACCAGAACGGCCAAGGGCACGCCGCGAAGCAGGACCAGAACCCAGCCAACCGGCCCCAACTCAATCGGGTCCGGCGCGTCTTCGCTGTTCCAGAGGGGATCGCTCACCGCGTTACGCTCCACCGTAGATGCGCCTTTGGCGTTCATTCATGCGCGCGGTGTCGAGGATCAGGCAAACATCCGTCGTGTTAAAGTTGTGGTCGATAAATGCCCCCTCGCCCACAAAACCGCCCAACCGCAGATAGGCTTTGATCAGCGCCGGCACCTGAACCATTGCGGCGCGGCGATCCAGATCCTGAGGCGCGACAAGATCCATGGATTGGAACACATCCGCCTGCGCCCGCACGCGCAGATCAGGCGGAGCAAGGTGGTTGTGATGCAGCATCGCCAAGGGCTGGGCCAAGGCGGCCACATCCGTGCCGTGAAAGCTGGCCACACCAAACAGAACTTCGATCTGGCGCTCTGCGACATAACCGGCCAGCCCGTTCCAAAGATGATACATCGCCGAGCCGCCGCGATAATCTTTGTGCAGGCAGGATCGACCTAGCTCCAACAGCCGGCGTCCGCTGTTTTTCAGCACGCTCAGATCATATTCATCTTCGGAGTAAAATTGCCCGATATCTGCTGCCCGTTCCCCAGGCAACATCCTGTAAACGCCGATGATTTCCCCGGTGCCGTCGTCATAAGCCAGCATATGGTCGAAATACGGATCGAACCTGTCTTTCTCGAGCCCGGCTTCGTGATCTACCAGGTCACCACCACCGCCCAGTTCACTCACAAAGACGTCATAGCGCAGCTTCTGTGCGGCGCGCAGCTCAGCCTCGGTCTCGGCGAGCTTTACTGTAAAGGTGGGGCCAGTATCTGGCATAAGGTGATCCGTTCTCGTTTAGGGGCTGATACCGCAGTCTTTCGACCAGGCGCAACTGTTGCACCTTTGGTCAGGGTTGTTAACCTTTCCTAAACCAGTTTCACGGATCAAAGACGGGCATCAGGGCGATGCGCGTTCCATTGATTACCACTTTCCCCTGCTCGCGGAAGTTTACGGTGATCTTGCCTGCGATGTTGGACTGTACCTGTCCGACACCCCATTCGGGGAAATCCGGGTGGCGAACAAACATGCCCGGTGCAAGAATAGCATTCATGTCTGTCATGCGGGTCCCTTGTATCCTGCGGCAGATACAGCAGGAGGTACGCATGGGCGCATCAGACGTCAACCTGGCCGAATTGATCGGATCGAGGATCTGTCACGATCTGATCAGCCCGATCGGCGCAATCACCAACGGGTTGGAACTGCTCGAGATGGTGGGCGCGGTTCAAGGCCCCGAGATGGAATTGATCTCGGGCAGCGTCGGCAGCGCTGGTGCGCGCATCCGGTTTTTTCGCGTGGCCTTTGGTGCGGCCAGCGATCAGCCCTTGGGCAAGACCGAAATAGCAGAGCTGCTGAACGATATCGAACGTGCCGGGCGCGTTCGGGTCAGGTGGAACCTGACGGAGCCGGTGCCGCGCAATCAGGTTAAGCTGGCCTTTCTGGCACTGATGTGCTGCGAAAGCGCGATGCCTTTGGGGGGTGAAGTCGAAATCTCAACCATTGGCTCGGGCTGTCAGGTTGTCGGAACCGCTGATAAACTGAATGTTGACAGCGACTTGTGGAAAAGTGTCGCCACAGGACACCCCTTGGGCAAAATCACGCCTGCACAGGTGCAATTTGCACTATTGCCCGAATCGGCAGCAACGATGGGACGGCGGGTCGCGGTCGAAACCAGTTCGACCCGTGTAGCGCTGAGGTTTTAGCTCCGGACCGTGCCGTTGCCGCGCACCAGATACTGAAAACTAGTCAGCTGTGCCGCACCTACCGGGCCACGCGCATGCATCTTGCCGGTTGCGATCCCAATCTCTGCGCCCATCCCAAACTCGCCACCATCGGCAAACTGGGTCGAGGCGTTGTGCATCAGGATCGCACTGTCGAGCCGCTCAAAGAAACGCGATGCCGCCTGATTATCCTCGGTCATGATGCAATCGGTATGGTTCGAGCCAAACTGCTGGATATGCGCGATGGCGGCATCAATATCGGCTACCGGTTTGGCGGCAATGATGCTGTCTAGAAACTCTTTGCCCCAATCATCGGCCGTCGCCTGGAGCGTTCCATCAACGGCCAACGCGCCCTCGGCATGGACTTCGACGCCTGCGGCGATCAGAGCAGCGATCAGGTCACGCCCCAGAGTTTCGGCAATATCCTGATGGATCAAAAGGCATTCCGCCGCACCGCAGATACCTGTGCGTCGAGTTTTGGCGTTCAGCACCACCTCAAGCGTTTTCTGCGGATCAGCGGCTTTGTCGACATAGATGTGAACAATACCTTCCAGGTGCGCAAAGACAGGCACACGCGCCTCACGTTGCACCAACCCGACCAGCCCTTTGCCCCCGCGCGGCACGATAACGTCCACATATTCGGTCATGGTCAGCAATTCCTGAACCGCAGCACGATCACGGGTCGGAACGAGTTGAATGGCATCTTCCGGCAGGTTTGCCGCTTTCAGACCTTCGATCAGACAGACATGGATCGCAGTCGACGAATGGAACCCTTCAGAACCGCCGCGCAAAATCACCGCATTGCCGGATTTCAGACAGAGCGCGCCTGCATCTGCAGTCACGTTCGGGCGGCTTTCATAGATCACCCCGATCACACCCAAAGGCGTGCAGACCCGCTGGATATGCAGGCCCGAAGGCATATCCCATTCGGTCATCACCTCACCCACAGGGTCAGTCTGTTCTGCAACGGTGCGCAGCCCATCGACCATGCCCTGAATGCGGGTCTCGTCCAGCATCAGGCGGTCCATCATTGCGGGGCTGAGGCCTTTATTGCGACCGAACTCCAGATCCTTTTTGTTGGCCTCGATGATATCGGCACGATTTGCCCAAACCGCATCGGCGGCGGCGATCAGGGCGGCATGTTTACGCTCGGCACTGGCAAAGGCCAGCTCTCGTGCGGCATCCTTAGCGCGTTTGCCGAGATCGGCCATCAGAGCGGGGATATTGTCGAGGTCTTTCATCTTGTGCACCTTTCTGCGCCGCTAAAGCGCCAAATCGTCCCTGTGGATCAGCGCCGCACGCCCAGGATAGCCCAGTGTCGCCTCAATCTCCGAGGACTTGCGCCCCTTGATGGCGTCCGCCTCTTGCGCGGTATAGCGACTGATCCCTTGGGCCAACCGCCGCGCCTGAGGATCCAGAACCGCGACCGGATCGCCGCGACCGAAATCCCCGGTCACTTCGGTAATTCCAGCAGGCAGCAAGCTGTTGCCGTTTGCAAGAGCCTTGGCCGCGCCCTCATCCACGGTGATCTCGCCCCGAGGTTTCATTGCTGAAATCCACCGCTTACGCGCCGCGTGCGGGTCCAGCTTGGCTGTAAACCATGTACAGTTTGCGCCATTCTCAAGCGATTGCAGAGGTTTAAGCGTTGACCCTTCGGTAATCGCCATATCGCATCCGGCGGCTGTTGCCATCTTGGCCGCCAACAATTTGGTTTTCATCCCGCCTTTGGACAGGCCAGACCCGGCATCACCCGCCATTGCTTCAATCTCAGGTGTGATGTGATCAATGGTTTCATATCGTTTAGCCGAGGCATCTTCGTTCGGATTGCCCGAATAGAACCCATCCACATCAGATAGCAGGATCAGTTGATCCGCGCCTACCGTCACCGCGATCTGGGCCGCCAGACGATCATTGTCGCCATAGCGGATTTCATCTGTCGCTACAGTGTCGTTCTCATTGACAATCGGCACAACGCCGAGACCCAACAGAGTTTCTAACGTTGCGCGCGAGTTCAAATAACGGCGGCGGTCCTCACTATCTTCCAAAGTGACCAGCACCTGAGCCGTTGTGATCTCATGCGGGGTCAGCGCTTCTTCGTAAGCGCGGGCCAGTCGGATTTGACCCACCGCTGCGGCAGCCTGAGATTGCTCCAACGGCAGTGTAGCGGAGGGCAGGCCCAAAACGCCACGGCCCAAGGCGATTGAGCCCGAGGATACTAGAATGACATCAGCCCCCTGCCCCTTCAGCCAGGCCACATCCTGTGCAAGCGATTTCAACCAGTCCGAACGCAGCACGCCGGAATGCCGGTCCACCAACAAGGCCGACCCGATCTTGACCACCAAACGACGGGCTGCGGTCAGGGTTGCCACGATTGGGCCTCCTCCGCGGGTTTCTGGCGCAGCCGGTTTTCATCGATCTCGGCCCGCAGCGCACGCAACACCTCGGTCACGCCCAGATGGGCAACGCCTGACATGGTCATGACAGGGCCGCCAACCGCCTCTTCCAATTCGGCCTTGGTGAGGTCGCGTTCTTCTTCATCCAACGCATCCACCTTGTTTAGCACGGTAATGCGTGGCTTATCAGCCAGTTCACCGCCATAGGCTTCGAGTTCATGGATGATGGTGCGATAGTCTTCGGCCACAGTTTCTGAGGTGCCATCGACCAGATGCAGGAGCACAGCGCAGCGTTCCACATGTCCCAGAAACCGGTCGCCAATCCCGCGCCCTTCGTGCGCACCTTCGATCAGACCGGGAATATCGGCCACCACGAACTCAACATTGTCGACGCCGACAACGCCCAGATTGGGATGCAAGGTCGTAAACGGATAATCGGCGATCTTGGGTCGCGCATTTGATGTGGCGGCCAGAAAGGTCGACTTGCCCGCATTCGGCATGCCCAGCAGGCCCACATCCGCGATCAGTTTCAGCCGCAGCCAAATCGTGCGGTCGATCCCTGCCTGCCCCGGATTGGCGCGGCGTGGCGCCTGATTGGTCGCCGATTTGAAGTGCAGGTTGCCGAACCCGCCATTGCCGCCCTTGGCCAGCGAAAACCGCTGCCCGACCTCTGTCAGGTCGCAGATCACGGTTTCTTCGTCCTCATCCAGGATCTCGGTCCCGACCGGCACACGCAGGATGATGTCATCACCATCCTTGCCAGTGCGCTGCTGACCGCGACCAGGCTGTCCGTTCTTGGCAAAGAAATGCTGCTGATAGCGAAAGTCGATCAAGGTGTTCAGCCCATCGACAACTTCGGCCCAAACTGTACCACCTTTGCCGCCGTCCCCGCCATCAGGGCCGCCATATTCGATGTATTTTTCGCGTCGAAAGCTGACGCAGCCGCTACCTCCGGCCCCGGACCGGATGTAGACCTTTGCAAGATCGAGAAATTTCATGACTGTCCCCTACTGCAAAGGCCCCATCGGCCACAAGTCAGAGTTTTTTGCTATATGTCCAGGTGGGCACATTTGCGTCGCGTGCAACCGAATAGGTCTCGGCATCGCCAAGATATTCAAACCCGCAATGCGTCAGCACTCGCGCCGAGGCTGGATTGTCCTGAAACACACTGGCGAACATGCTGGAATGCTGTAGGGGGTTGGCCAGAACCAAAGCCTCTACCGCCAATGAGGCGATGCCGGTGTTCCAGTAAACCGGTGCGACCCAATAGCCGATTTCGGCCTGGTTACGATCCAACCGCTGTAGCGAGATCAGGCCGATCAATTCCGGCCCGCCATCCTTGGTGGCATCCAGCGCCCATACGTCCTCATCCCGTTCATCCGCCATGGCACGGGTTACAAAAGCCTCGGTCGAACCGGGTGGCAGCGGATGTGGAATCGTTGTGGTCATGCGCGCCACGCGCTCATCGCCTGCATAATGTTCAATGAGACCCATATCCGAACGGCGCAGTGGGCGCAGGTCGAACCGCTCGGTTTCGATGACCGGCTGGTTGATTATCGTCTCAAGTTTCATGTCTGTGCTCCTCCTCCGAACAACACGAAAAGTACGGACGCAACTGTGACACTCGCTAACGTCCACATCAGATATTTTTCCATAGGCCGTCCTTCAACCGCATGGGCGATTCTATCGCCCGCAAAAGTCCAGATCGGATGAAGAATTACCTGACAAAACAACAAACAAAGTGCGATTGTTAAAGTCGCCTGAAAGGCCGAAGTCCCCGCAGCGACAAAACCAGTGAAGCCTGCGATGATCATGGCCCAGGCCTTGGGGTTCAGCGGATGCACGATCAGCCCTGACCAAAAGCCCGGCACCGCAACATCGCCCTGACCGCGCGACAGGCGCAGATTGGCGATTTTCCACGCGAGCCAGATGATATAGGCCGCCGAGGCGTATTTGAGCACCTCAAACACCATGGGCACCCGATCCGCCAATTGCATCAGGCCAAAACCAACGGGCCAAATGATCAGCTGCTTGCCCAGGATGACCCCTGCAACAAATGGTAAGGCCGCCCGAAAACCATAGCGCGCACCTGTTCCCAGCAGGACCATATTGGCTGGTCCCGGCGTGCCGACCTGACTGGCGGCGAACAGGAGGAAACTGGTGGTTGCGACTGTCATCGGGTTTTGTTCACGACTGGGTTAAAACGAAAAAGGGACCGGCACTTTCTGCCGGTCCCCTGTGAAATTTTTATTAACCTTCTGGGTCTCGGCTTACTCTGCGGCCTCCGCCACTGGCAGGACCGAAATAAAGGTGCGGTTTTTAAGTCCCTTATGGAACTTCACGGCGCCATCGGTGGTTGCAAAGATGGTATGATCTTTGCCCATGCCAACGCCTTCGCCCGGCCAGAACTTAGTGCCGCGCTGACGTACGATGATGTTGCCTGCGATGGCGGCCTGGCCACCATAGAGTTTCACGCCAAGGCGACGACCCGCTGAGTCGCGACCGTTACGGGAGGAACCGCCAGCTTTTTTATGTGCCATTCTCTCTCTCCTTAGCCTTTAGCCAGTTCTTTGGCCTGTTCGATCCAGCCTTCACGCTCGATCCGACCTTTGAACGACAGTTTCTCGTCCATAGCAGCAACGTCTTCTTCCGTCCATGCCGCAATCTGGGCAAAGGTGGTGATGCCAGCTGCAAGAAGCTTCTTCTCAAGCGCGGGGCCAACACCGGACAGTTTCTTCAGATCGTCTGCGCCAGCGTCAACAGCGGGTGCTTCAGCCTTGGGTGCCGCGTCTTTTTTTGCAGCAGCTTTCTTGGCCGGTGCTTTCTTCGGCGCAGCTGCTTCGACAGCCGCTGCGGAAACCGAACCGGTCGCCGCTTTGATGCCCGACTTTTCAGCGCCCGACGACAGGATATCGGTGATTTTGACCAGGGTCAGCTTCTGACGGTGGCCAACGGTGCGCTTCGAGCTGTGTTTACGACGACGTTTGACGAATTTGATGACCTTGTCACCTTTGATCTGGTCGATCACTTCGGCTTGTACGCCCGCGCCTTCAACGAAAGGTGCACCAACAACCGGAGCGTCGCCGCCCAGCATCAGAACATCGTTGAATTGAACTTTTTCACCTGCGTCGGCAGCCAGTTTTTCAACGCGGAGCACATCGCCCGCCTGAACCTTGTACTGCTTGCCGCCAGTCTTGAGGACCGCAAACATGCGTCTTTCCTTTTCCAAATCGCGTTCTGCGGTCCCCGCATGGGTGTTGTCGGCTTTCGCCACCTCGAACAGCGCGCCCTTTTCGGGCTGTGATGAATGACCTTTGAAGCAAGTCCAAGGGTCAAATAATAACGATACCCGGCGCGGTATACCGGCCGGGATGCGCGCTTATCTATGGATTAAGGGCCAAAGTCAACACCAAAGCGTGTCAAAGATCGGACCCGTTCAAAACCTGCGCCACAGCCTCGCCCAACTGGAACGAGATCGTATTAAACATCTGGTCAAACCCGTCAAACAAGGCGGTATTCAGCGCCTGCCCGGTCTTGGTTCTGGAAAAGGCGATGTATTCGCGCATTTCAGCCTCATCCAGCGGTGCATAGGCCATTAGCAGAAAGGAATAGAGCCATTCGGTGGTGTCTTCTGTTTTGGCGTCCTGTTCGGCCAAAAGCTGCGCCAACAACTCGGCGTCGTCGCCGGGCTGGCCTAGTGTCATCCCTTTGAAGAAGTTATATTGGGCGCTCAGCGTACCCTGCACATTCTGCTCGACCAAATCATTGACCCCAATGAACTCTGTCACGAGTTCGACCAACATCGAGTCAGGTAATGCGCCCTTGTATGTCGCGCGCGCCATTTCCTCGATTTCGGGGGTTAGAAAGGCGCGACGCGCCGAGTTTTCAAGCGAAACGACCGTCTGACCCAGATCGCTGTTATAGAAGACGATGGCCTGATCCATCTGTGCGTCTGACATTTGGGCGGCAAACGCGTCACGCATCTGGTTGCGCATCCAGGTCGGATCATAAATGTCCTGCACCTGAGCCTGGAAGAAATCTCCACCCGCATTATCCAGCAGCGTTTCATCCACTTCGCGCCGATATATGTCACCCTCTTCCGCAAGAATTTGCGCCACTTGGTCAAGCCGCATGGCCTCGGCCAATTGTTCGGCATTCTCACTGGCGAACGCTGGCAAGGCCCCGACAAATAGCGCTGAAAACAAGGGCAGTAGGCGCATCAGATATCCTGAGCGGGGTGCAGTTCAGCCATGCGGGCGGCTAGCACTTCGAAGCGCATGGCCATGATTTCATACTGAATGGCATTCAGCAGCTCATAGACTTCCTGCATAAGCGGATGTTCCAAAGCGTCCACATAATCGTCAACTTCGGTGTCCGAGAACGCCTGATAGGTATAGGCCGCCCCCGCCAAACCAGAAAGCTGCAAGGATTGTCGCATCCCGGCTTCGTTGCTTTTCAACATCTGCCTCAGCTCATCAGCGCTCAACTGCAATTCGATCACGCCGGACGCGCTTGCAGCCAGCAAAAACCTCACCTGAATTTCCTGCAACGCCCTCAAGGACGTGCCCGAGGAATCAACGGCCGCATTCATGCGTTTGTAGCTTTCTACCCGCGGCGATCCAGCCTGCACCAGCGCGGCAAAAATCTCCTGCCCTTGCTGTTGTTTGACATCGTCATCCTCTTCCATGTGCGAGGCGTTTTCAGCCTCGACCAGACGCTGACCCAGATCTGATGCGTAGAAATCGACTGCGTGGTTCAGGGCATCGTCGCTTAGCGTCTCTTCCAGGATCGAAACGGCAGTTTCATGCATGCCCTCGGTGTCGAACACCTCTTCTGTCAAGCGCGTCCAATCAGACCCGAACCCTTCTGGATCAATCCCCAGCATTTGCGGTGCTGAACCGGATGCCAAAGCGATACTTTCTAATGCAACGTCAAATCCGGTTGTGGTCAGAAACGCCTCAATCCGATCCCGATTGGCGGCAATAACAAGCGACGGCAACAGGATCAGCGCGACAAACGAGGCGAAAAAGGCGATGGCGAAGCGGCGTGGTTGATGTGTCATATGGATGAGCCTAGGTGTTTTACCCCTTTAGGCAATGGAAAAACGCGGCTTTGCCGAATTCCGGAATTTTCTGCTTGCACCCCTGCCCGTTCCTAACTAAATCCCCCCCTCACAGACCCCCGCGGAGAGGTGCCGGAGTGGTCGAACGGGGCGGTCTCGAAAACCGTTGTGGGTGCAAGCCCACCCAGGGTTCGAATCCCTGTCTCTCCGCCAGCTTGTTTTGCCCAGCAAAATCGATCGTTCTTCTCAATACAAAACCATGGTTAAACCCATTCCCATCTCGCATTGGGCGTGTTCTTGCCACGCGGGTGGCGCGGGATCAGCGTAGCTTGGCCCATATCTCGCAGTTGCAGAAAAACACAAAGAATTCCCCTTTGAGAACAGATAGTTTTGCCCCATCTCGGCGACACATATTTCAAAGGAGAACCACATGTCGCGTACACTAATTCTGGCCATTGTCATCGCTGCAATCGGCGCTGGCGGCTATTTCTATTTTAACCAGGCAGAGAAAACTCCGGGTGAGCAATTGCAGGACGCGGCGCAAGATACTGCCGATGCTGTAAATGATACTGCCGATGCTGCTGGCGACGTAGCAAATGACGCGGTTACTGACGCGCAGGAGGCTGTCAGTGATGCCGTAGACACCGCTCAGGATGCCGCCTCGGACGCGTTGGACGCGGCCGCAGATCAGGCCAGCGAAGCCGCTTCATCGGTTTCGGATGCCGCGGATCAGGCCGGCGAGCAAGTGGCCGCCTTGGCCAATCAGGGGCAGGAGTTGTTCAATTCCTGGCTGCAGGACGGGCTGCTGACCGCCGGAGAATTCGACTATGACGCGATGGTCGCTTCTGTTCAGGACAGCGACCTGACGCAAGAGCTAAAAACGCAGGCGATCCAGATCTTTGACGAAATCAAAGCATCACCAGAAACCCTGCTGCAGAAGATCCAGGACCTGCGCAACCTGCTGACTCAACAGTAAAAGATATTGGGTCAGCCTTATCGGCTGGCCCTGCCTCTGTGTAAGAAGTTGCCAATTCCGCTACGTCAGCGCGACACGCGATTGACGCCGCACCGCCCATTTGTTTGGCTTGTCTTCAAACCAACCGCGTTGCGTTCCCTTGACGTCATTTGATTTCGGAACTCACTGGAAAGCGCGCTGAACCGAGGGCGCATCTGTGACTGAAATTCCCAAAACGATGTTCGCGACTATTCTCAAACATGATGGGTATTCCGGCACCATGACCGGACCGGTGATCGAGAATGCTGGTGACTGGCTTGCCGAAGCGGAACTGCCTGTTCCCCAACCTGGCCCCGGGCAGGTTCTGATCCGCTTGCGCACCGCATCGGTGAACCCGTCTGATCTGCATTTTATCAAGGGCGAATATGGCCAGCCTCGGGTTAAAGGTTCTGCGGCCGGGTTTGAAGGATGCGGAGACGTCGTGGCCAGCGGCAAAGGTGCCGAGGCCACGCAAGGGAAGCGTGTGGCGTTTGTCGCCGCAGGCTCTGGCGCATGGGCCGAATATGTCGTGACCCAAATGCAGATGTGCATCCCGCTGCGCCCCGATATCTCGGACGATGACGGCGCGGCGCAAATCGTCAATCCGCTGACCGCGATGGCGATGGTCGACATGGCGAAAGAGGCAGGAGACGCCTTTGTCCTCTCGGCCGCGACCAGCCAGTTGGGCAAACTGATGTGCAGCCTGGGGCGCGATCTGGGTTTGAAACCCATTGCTCTGGTCCGACGGGCCGAGGCGGTTGATATGCTCAAAGACCTTGGCGCGACTGAGGTGTTGGTGACCACCGATGGAGATGTTGTGCAGAAATTCTCCGAACTGAGCGCCACACTCAAACCTCGCATGTTCCTGGATGCGGTGATGGATCAACTCTCGGAACAGATCTTCTGCGCGATGCCAAACCGGGCGCGCTGGGTCTGTTATGGCAAGCTGGGCAGCGAAGCCCCTACCCTGACACAAACCGGCCAGCTGATCTTTATGGGCAAGCAGATCGAAGGGTTCTGGTTGACCCAATGGATGATGTCCACGCCACCCGCCGATCAAATGCGCGTTGTGGCTGAAGTGCAAGCGCGCTTTGCCGACGGGCGGTGGAAAACCGATGTATCGGAACGGCTTACACTCCGCAATCTGATCCCAAATCTGGCCGATGCGCTGAAAAAGAGTGACGGGAAGGTGATTATCACGCCATAGTAGAACAAACGCTGGATCACCAGCATGGGGAGGAAAGCTTGGATAACGCGCAGCTGCTGATCAGCGGGCTGGCGAACGGGTGTGTGTATGGCCTGATCGCGCTTGGTTTTGTTCTGATCTACAAGGCGACCGAAGCCGTAAACTTCGCCCAGGGCGATTTCATGATGCTGGGGGCCTTTGTCACCATTGGCCTGACGAATACCGAATATATGGGATTACCCTTCTGGATGGCGCTGCCGATCTCACTCGGGATCATGGGGGCGCTAGGGTATCTGCTGGATCGGCTGATCATCCGCCGCATGTTTGGGGAAAGCCAGACCGCCGTTGTGATCCTGACCATTGCTTTGGGCTTTGTGATCCGCTTTGTCGCCGGGCTGATCTGGGGGCATGAACCTCATACCCTGCAAAACCCGCTGGCGGGGAAAGAAGTTCGTTTTGGCGGGCTTGTACTGGGGATGGAGGATGTGGCCGTCATCGTCGTAACCATCCTGCTGACCTGGGGGCTTTACGTGTTTTTCAGCAAAACCAAGCTTGGGTTGGCAATGCAGGGTGCCTCGCAGAACCAGTTGGCGGCCTACTATATGGGCGTTCCGGTCAAGCGCGTGCAGGGCTTCATCTGGGCGCTTGCCGGAGTTGTTGCAGGGATTGCGGGCATTCTCTTCGCTGCCAAAGGATCAGTGGACCCAACCACCGGCCTGCTGGGGATCAAAGCCTTCGCCGCAGCCGTGATCGGAGGGTTCGGCAGCCTGCCCGGCGCACTTGCGGGCGGGTTGATCGTCGGCGTGATCGAACCCTTTGCCAGCCGCTATATCGCTGCTGGCTACAGCCAGATCGCCCCCTATGCGCTGCTGCTGGCCGTGCTGATTTTCCGACCGAATGGCCTGTTTAGCCAGGTTCGGGTCAAGAAGGTCTGAGCCATGCGTATCGTTTTCAAAACCGATTACATGCAGGATATCCGCCCTTGGAAAGACAGCTATCAGCTGAGCCTCTATCTGATCTTGCTTGTTGTCGTCGCAGCGGCCCCATGGTGGCTTGATGATTTCTATCTGGGTGAACTGACCAACGTTCTAATTTGGGCTATCGCTGGTTTGGGCCTAATGATCCTGACCGGCCACACCGGTCAGGTCAGCCTGGGCCACGCTGCGTTTCTAGCGTTTGGCTGCTATGTCAACGTGATCCTGATCGAAGCGGGGGTGCCCTTTTTGATCGCCTTCCCGCTTGCCGGTGTGTTGACCGGCATAGCGGGAGTAACCGTCGCCATCCCTGCCCTGCGCCTGCATGGCATTTACCTCGCGATCTTCACGATGGCGCTGTCGATCCTGATGGATGACGTGATTGTTCTAAGCGAACCTTTGACCGGCGGCGTGGCGGGCAAGTTCATAGGTGGCGTCGATATCTTCGGGCTGAGCGTGGATCGTTGGGGTACGCCCGCACCGTTCTTTTGGCTGGTGCTAAGCGTCGCCGTGCTGGTTACGCTGGGTTATATCAACCTGCTGCGCGCGCCATTGGGGCGCAGCTTCATCGCAGTGCGGGATTCCGAAGTTTCCGCGCAAGCCATGGGCGTGGATATCGCGCGCACTAAGATGATCTCTTTCGCGCTGTCTTGCGCGGTGACCGGCTGGGCGGGTGCGCTGATGGGCATGTTCTCCGGGGCGTTTAACAACGAGACCTTCTCTGTCCTGATTTCGATCCAGCTGCTGATGATGATCGTGATCGGCGGGTTGGGCTCGATCCATGGCGCGTTTCTGGGGGCCATCGGAATTGGCTTCCTGCCGCAATTCCTGTCAATCTCAAAGGAATACGTCGGTGCGGTCTTCGGCGGCAACACGGTCGCCATTCCAGGACTCGAATTCGGCATCTTCGGTATGATCCTGATCGCCTTCATCCTGTTCGAACCCTTGGGCATGTATGGCCGCTGGCTGAAAATCCGCACCTGGTTCGAGCTGTTCCCGTTCTACCGCAAAGACATGTTCAAACGGCAGAAATCCTATCTCAAGACAGAGCGTCTGAGATGAGCCTGCTTGAGTTTGAAAATGTCACCCTGAAATTCGGCGGTGTCACGGCGGTCGATAGTCTTTCCTTCGAGGTTGAAGAAGGCGAAGTTTTTGCCATCGTCGGCCCCAATGGCGCGGGCAAGTCGACGGTATTCAACCTGATCTCACGCTTCTACGACCCTGTCGCGGGCTCGATCCGGTTTGACGGTCATGATCTGTTGCGGGTGAAACCTTCTGGCGTGGCCGCCTTTGGCGTGGCGCGGACCTTTCAGAATATCGAGCTGTTCGAACATGCCACGGTGCTGCAAAACCTGCTGGTCGGTCGGCACCGGCATCGCAAAACCAACCTTCTGTCCGAGGTTTTGTTTCTGCCCTCTGCCCGCAGGCAAGAGCTGGAAAACCGCGAGAAGGTCGAACAGATCATCGACTTCCTTGATCTGCAGGCTTACCGCGACAAGATGATCTCGGGCCTGCCCTATGGGGTTCGAAAAGTGGTCGAGGTCGCCCGTGCGCTGGCCACCGATCCCAAACTGCTGCTGCTGGACGAACCGGCCTCAGGCCTGTCGGTCGAGGAAACCACCGATATGCGCTGGTGGATCGATGACATCCGGCGGCAGATGGAGATCACCGTTTTGATGGTCGAACATGACATGGGGCTGGTCTCGGGTGTGTCCGACCGGGTTCTGGCGATGGCGGATGGGGCCAAACTGGCCCTTGGAACACCCGCCGAGGTGCAATCTCACCCCGCCGTGGTCGAGGCCTATCTGGGGAAAGCCTCATGAGTGAGCCGATCCTGAAAATCCGCAATATCGAAAGCTTTTATGGCCCGATCATGGCCATTCGCGGTGTCTCGCTCGATGTGTATCCCGGTCAGATCGTCTCGATCCTTGGGGCCAATGGCGCGGGCAAAACCACGCTGATGAAAACGGTTTCGGGTGTCATGGACCCCGAAAAAGGCAAAATCACCTTCGACGGGCAGGATATTCAGGGATCTGAGCCTCATAAGGTCGTGCAACAGGGTATCGTGCATGTCCCCGAAGGACGCGAAGTGTTTCCCCTGCTGACCGTCAATGAAAACCTCAGCCTTGGAGCCTACACCGCCAAGGACAAAGCCCAGATCGAACAAGACCGCGAGATGGTGTTCAGCTACTTCCCGGTCCTGAAAGACCGGCGCGAGCAAGAGGCTGGAACGCTTTCGGGCGGCCAACAACAAATGCTGGCGATCGGCCGGGGGCTGATGGCCAGCCCCAAGATCATGCTGCTGGACGAACCTTCGCTCGGCTTGTCGCCGCTGTTGGTTCAGGAAATCTTTGGCATTCTGAAACGTCTGAACGAAGAGCAGAAGATGACAATGATGCTGGTTGAACAGAACGCTCACGCCGCGTTGGAATTGGCCCATCATGGTTATGTGATGGAGGTTGGGCGGATCGTCATGGACGGTGCTGCTGACAAGCTTTTACAATCCGAGGACATCCAGAACTTCTATCTGGGCGTGCAGGAAGAAGGTGCGCGGGAAAACCGCCGCTGGAAACGCAAAAAGACGTGGAGGTGACGCGGATGGACAGCACGCCTCTGCCCCCTCAGATCGACATCAACGGTGTCCGGTTCAACGCGACTGCAGGTCAACGGCCCGTTCGTGTAGACGGGGCTATCACGATTTCGGAACTGTTTCAGAACCGCTGCGCTGATCTGGGAGATCGCACGGCGCATCGGGAAAAAGATCTGGGGATCTGGAGATCCTACTCATGGACCGATTATTGGCAGCACGCCAAATGGATCGGGCTTGGCTTGCGTAAGTTAGGGCTTGAGCGCGGTCAGGTCGTCTCGATCCTGTCCGAGGACCGCAAGGAATGGGCCTGGTTCGATATGGGCATTCAATGTGTCGGCGGGATTTCATCCGGCATCTATACGACCGATGCGGCCAGCCAAGTACAATATCTGATCAACGACAGCACCAGCCGCTTTCTGATTGTTGAAAACGAAGAGCAACTGGACAAGTTTCTTGAGGTCGAAGACGTGGTTCCTGACCTTCAAATGGTGATCATCCTTGAAGATGAAGGTTTGCATGACCTCGACCATCCGCGCTGCATGATGATCGATCAGCTCTATGCCCTTGGTCAGCAGGTCGAGGCAGAGGACCCGGGCCGGTTCGAAGCTGAAATCGCTCAAGCCCGACCATCGGACACCGCCTTGCTGGTCTACACATCGGGCACAACGGGCCAGCCCAAGGGTGCGATGCTGAGCCATGAGAACATTCTGGCCGCCATGGAAAGTGGCGCGCGGGCCCTGCCTGCCAAGGCCAGCGATGAACAGCTGTGTTTCCTGCCGCTGTGTCATATTCTGGAGCGCGATGTTTCGGTCTATTTCCCTTTGGCCTCCAAATGCACGGTGAACTTCGCGGAAAGCCCGGAAACGGTGTTTGCGAACCTGCAAGAGGTCTCGCCCACCACCTTCACCGCCGTGCCGCGCGTGTGGGAGAAGATCTATGCTCAGGTCCAGATCATGTCACAGGACGCAACGCGCTTTGGGCGGGTTGCATTTGGTCTGGCGGTTAAGGCCGGTTTGGCGCGGGCTGAGTACCTGAGCAGAGGACAGCCTGTCCCGGCGGGTATTGCCGCCCAATTCTGGGTTTGGGATCATCTGGTCCTGCGCAACCTGCGGCGAATGCTGGGCATGGACAAGATGCGCCGAGGCGGGTCTGGTGCGGCCCCAATCTCGCCTGACCTGTTGAAATGGTACTGGGCGATTGGTGTACCGCTGGTCGAAGGGTTCGGCATGACCGAAACCGCGGGTCTGGCATCACTGAACACCACCGATGAGAACCGTATCGGAACCATCGGTCGCGCGGCAGAGGGTTGCGATATCCGGGTCTCGGACGAAGGTGAGTTGCAGATCAAAGGTCTGAACATCTTTCAAGGTTATTGGCGCAACAACGCCAAGACGGCTGAAAGCTTCACCGATGATGGATGGCTGCGCACAGGCGATGTCGGAACGATTGACGCGGATGGCTATGTCTCGATCACCGGTCGAATGAAGGACATCATCATCACGGCAGGCGGCAAGAACATCACCCCTGCCGAGATCGAAAGCCGGCTGAAGTTCAGCCACTATGTCTCGGACGCCGTGATTGTTGGCGATCAGCGCAAGTTTCTGACAGCGCTCATCATGATCGATCAGGAGAATGTCGAGAAATTCGCGCAGGACCGAAAGATCCCTTTCTCGAATTTTGCCTCGCTTTGCGCAGCACCTGAGATCAAAGAGCTGATCGGGGCCGAGGTCGCTTCGGTAAACGCGGATTTCGCCCGCGTCGAACAGGTCAAGGATTTCAGGCTGATCGACGTGTTGTTGACCGCCGAAGATGAAGAACTGACCGCGACGATGAAACTGAAACGCGGCGCCGTGGAAAAGAAACACGCACATCTGATTGAAGACATGTACACTTAACCAAAGCACGAAACGGGAGGAGAACTATGAGCAAGCTGATAAACCGGCTAACGGTCGCTGCGGCTTTGACAGCGTCAGCCACGATGGGTTGGGCACAAACGCAGGGTGTGACCGATGATGAGATCGTGATCGGTGCGGTCAATGACCTCAGCGGTATTTTCGCCGCCGTGGGCGTTCCGGCGACCAAGGGCGCGAATGTGGTCTTTGACCGGGTCAATGCGACAGGCGGCGTGCATGGTCGCACGATCCGCTATGTGGTCGAAGACAACGGCTATCAGATGCCGCGCGCGATGCAGGGCTATAACAAGCTGCTGAACCGCGACAAGGTATTCGCCATGCTGCAATCGCTGGGCACGCCCATGAACCTAGCCGGGTTTAAACTGCTGGACCCGAAAGGCATTCCCAACGTTGCCCCCCTGACCGCTGCACGGCAAATGCTGCAAGAGCCGGTCAGGAACAAGTTCACGTCGTTCTCAACCTATTACGACCAGGCGCGGGTTGGCGTGAAATACCTCGCCGGCGAGTTCGGGTCGCAGGCTGTTTGCACTATGTATCTGCCAACCGATTTTGGTGAAGAAATACTGGAAGGTAGCAAATCGGGCGCGGAAGAGGCAGGTATCTCATTTGCTTCGGAAACCACGCACAAACCGGATGAAACGGATTTTGTCGGCTCGTTGAGCAAACTTAAGGAAGATGGCTGTGACATCGTCACCATAGCGCTTGGGGTGCGTCAGGCTATCACCGTTGTTGGGACTGCCAAGAAGATGGGCCTGACGGATATGAAATTCCTGGGTACATCGGCCAGCTTCCTGACCGTTGTGGCACAGGTTCCGGGTGGTGTGACCGATGGGTTCTACGCCGCAGCATCCTGGCAGGACCTATGGGCGCGCGCGGATGAACCCGTCCCTGCCGCGTTTATCGAGGAATACAAGGCCGCAACGGGCGAAGATCCGGTTGGCTTTGCAATGCTGGGCTATTCCGCCGCTGAGATGATGGTCAAAGCGCTAGAGGCCGCCGGCCCAGACCTGACCCACGATAGCTTTATCGCCGCGATGGAATCGCTGGACTACACGGATGAGCTGGTCGGCAACCACATCTCGTACAGCGCGGATGATCATCAGGGCGCCGATACGGTCTTTGTGAATGTGGTGGAAAACGGAGCCTGGAACCTCGTCTACGAGGAGTAGGCCATCCAATGAAAGGGGCTGCGGCCCCTTTCGCACTCTCAGGCCCTAAGCAATTTCTTTAGTCTTTTCCGCAATTTCTGCGCTCTGGGCCGGGCATAGATCTGAGCTGGCGTCAGAGTTGCATACCCACCGTGATCGATGACGCGAAATCCCGTCTGGGCATTGACGATCAGAAACTGGTTGAACGGAAGCGTATAGATCGGAAGCCCCTGCGCCTCGCAGAAATAAATGGCATAGGGAAAAACCTCGCTGGGGCTGTATTCTTGGCTATGCTGCCAGATCGTCTTGGTGAAATCATCGCCGCCAATGAACCCATCCTTGCGGATCTTCGGTAGCATCGCATGAAGATCAATGGTGATCCCACGCAAGGTGTGATCGCCGTCGATATACGCCAAGTCCAGCGAGCGGTCTGGTATCTGCGACTGTGCGTTGCGTGTTGTGTCGCGAATTTCAGTCACCTTGTCCAGAAACGGGCTGACCCGTCTGAGCGCTTCGTTTCGGATTTCTTCGAACTCGATATCGGTTTTGTTGGCGGGTTTGTTCCAGTCCGGCAGATTCCGCCATGGATCGATCAGGGTATAGTGTTCAATTTGCGCGACCTGTGTCAGCAGGGTTTCGGCAAACTGGCCTTTCCAGACCCCAACCTCACAAACAGATCTACACTTCAGCCGCGAGATGAGATTGACCCACAATTGATGCCGGTCCTGACTGATCCCGATCGCCTGTTCAATAATTTCGTCAAGCTCTGCCGTGTCCATGGGTGCCTCGAACTACGCGACAACCTTAGGCCACCGCTTTGAAAGGAAACTACGGTCTTCTAACAGTCTGTACTCTTCGAGATCAGGTTTACACGAATTGGCAGCGCTGGTTTCAAAATTTGAGACAGGCAGCGCATTGTTGCCTATCAGCACAAAAAAAAGGGCGCCTGCGATTGCAGACGCCCGATTTGAAATCTGGAAGCAGTTGGTGATTAACGCTTCGAGAACTGGAACGAACGGCGGGCTTTGCGCTTACCGTATTTCTTACGTTCCACAACGCGGCTGTCGCGGGTCAAGAAGCCAGCGGCTTTCAGGGCGCCACGCAGGTTCGGATCATAAAGCTGCAGCGCTTTCGAGATGCCGTGCTTGACCGCACCGGCCTGACCGGTCAGGCCACCGCCTTTGACGGTTGCGACAACGTCAAACTCACCTTCTACACCGGCAACCTGGAACGGCTGGCGCAGGATCAGCTGCAGAACGGGACGTGCGAAGTACTTGTCCTGGTCCTTGCCGTTTACGGTGACTTTGCCGGAGCCCGGCTTGATCCAAACGCGGGCAACAGCGTCTTTACGCTTGCCGGTGGCGTAGGAGCGGCCCAGCTCGTCACGCACGGGTTCGCGCACGATGACTTCTTCGGCCACGGTTTCAACGCCTGCGACGGCGCTCAGCTCTTCGAGAGTATTGATCTGATCAGCCATCGGTCATTAGCTCCGGGTGTTTTTCTTGTTCATGGACTTCACGTCCAGAACTTCGGGCGCTTGCGCCTCGTGGGGATGCTCGGCACCGGCATAAACGCGCAGGTTGGTCATCTGCTGGCGCGCCAGACGGTTGCCCGGCAGCATGCGCTTGACCGCTTGGGTCACGACGCGCTCGGGGTGTGCACCCTCAAGGATCTGCTGCTTGGTGCGCGACTTGATGCCGCCCGGGTGGCCAGTGTGCCAGTAGAAGTTTTCTTCGCGCTTCTTGCCGGTCATCTGGATTTTGTCAGCGTTGATCACGATGACATTGTCGCCCATGTCCATGTTCGGGGTGAACGACGCTTTGTGCTTGCCACGCAGGCGCATGGCGACGATCGAGGCGAGACGGCCCAGAACAACGCCCTCGGCGTCGATCAGGATCCATTTCTTGTCGATGTCTGCAGGTGTTGCAGAAAAGGTTTTCATGGCAGGATAGTCCTGTTTGATGTGAAAGACCGCCCTAATACAGAGCGGCCCGAATTCGATGGACGGGTTTTATGGGGTGAAAGCATGCAGGTCAAGCGCGCAAAGATAGATTAACTTGTTAGATATCAATGCTTTAAAAAATAGGTATTATTTTACCCCATATTACTCCATACATCTTTCAGCAAAACCCAGCGCATCCACATCGTAGGACCATTCCCCAAGTCAAGTGATTGGTTATCCACGTGTCGTGCCCCTAGTTTTGCTGTCGCTTTTTGCGATCGAATATTGGAAGGGTCGATATGAAACCAGACTTGGTCCCAATCCTGAAAGGCATAATCAAGCATCAGCGCCTTTACCGCCCGATTACTGTCGCCGCCCCAATGATCCACAGTCAGAAAACTATACCCAATCGCGATCCCACCAGGAACCTCGGGGGGCTCGTAATACTTTGAACATCCCACAACCCGACCACCTACGTCGCGGATTATCACAGCACCTTCTGTCGAAAGCAGGAACTCAAAATACGGGCCAAAGACATCTCTTTTATGCCTCGTCGTTGCCGGGTGACCGGCCCAGATCACAGGGTCGCTAGCGGCAGCATAGAGCGGCTCGAAATCGGCTTCTGTCATTGGGTCAATTACAAACCCACCGCCGCGCAATTGGGGGATATGCATTAACCTATTCACCTTAGACCGAGATCTGTTCCGGTGGATTGTCCAGCAAAGACCGCAGGCGCATCATGGCGTCTTCAAATCGTTGCAGCGAGACATGCCCGTTCATGGCAATGCGCACCGCATTTGGTGCACGACCATCCCGCAAAGCGAATTCATCCGCAGACCGCAACTGTATCCCCTCTCGCTCAGACGCGCGGCTAAAGGCAGCGGCGCGCCAACCCGACGGCAGGTTCAACCAGACAAACGGAACATCGGGGGCCCAGTTCAGATCAAACCCACCCAGAGCGTTTACCGTGATGTGAACATATTCCGTCATCCTACTACGTACGTCTTGTGCAATCTGACGCGTTCTAGGGTCAGACAGAAGCAGGCGGGTTAACTCGGCCAAGGGCTGAGCCAAGCCAAAATACCCATATTCGGCAGACCGGCGCAAACCCACGCTGCGTTCACGCGGAGCGATGGCAAAGCCAACCCGCAGGGCTGGGGTCAGAATCTTCGAGATCGAAGACACGTGCCACCCACGCTCGGGCGCAAGGGCGCGGAAACTGGGTTCTTTGGCATCCCCCATTCGATAGCAATCATCCTCAACGATCTGGACATCAAATTTCCGCGCGATCTCAACGATTTCTTTGCGCCTTTCCAAAGGCGTGTGCGTTGCGGTTGGATTTTGAACTTCGGGTGACACGCACACCGCCTGCGCCGGGGTTTGGCGCAGAACATGTTCCATTGCGCCGGGATCGATACCCCATTTGTCCATTCTGATGCCGACCACCTCGGCGCGCATCAACTCACCGGCACGACGGAAACCGGCGTAAGACAGGTCCTCGACCAAAACGACCGGCTTGGGCCCTTGCAGGATGGTTTGAAACACCAGGCATAGCCCATTCTGCCCCCCATGGGTCAGGACAATGTCATCATCGTTCAGCGGGCCCAGCGGAAGATTCGACAGCCAATCAACCACAGCCTGTCGCATCGGCTGATACGCATCGCGTGTGGGGTAGTTCATGAATAATGCGGGATCGGATTGAGAGACTTTCTGCAAGCACTCTCGGATCAACGACACCTGCCCCATATCCACCAGCCTGGGGCTGAACAGGCTAACATGGTGGGTGTTCTGCGCCTCGGCCAGATGAAGTTGCCGGGACCAGACATCATCCAGAATCGGAGATTTTGGCGGGGCTACGAATGTACCACGTCCGACCTCGGCTTGTAGCAACCCCTCATCGGTGAGAATCGTATAGGCGCGTGCGACAGTGCCGGGTGTAATTTGCAATCGATACGCCAGTTCCCGCACCGGCGGCAGTTTGGTGCCGATATCTAAAGTTTTGTTATCAATAGCTTTTCGTATTGTGTCGGCAACCAGAGTATACTTTGGCCCCTTGGACTTTGGCAGCGTGCTTGGCCAAATTGTATCCATTACAATTCTTCCTTTGCGTTTGACACAATCTTGAATGTATCAAGTACACATATCGAACATCAATGCTTTGTGTCAATACAATTGGAAAGGAATACTCGGATGACACGCACAATGCACAACCCCGCCCTCTTGCTGCTGAACGACAGCCCCCGGTTGCCGCTGATCGCTGCGCTGGCCGTGCGGTTTGCGGCGGCGGTCACTCAATGGGAACGCCGTCGTCGCAGTCGCATTAACCTGAGCTATCTGGATGACAGGCTTCTTGAGGATGTTGGTCTGACCCCAATGCAGGCCAAACGTGAGGTAAGCCGCCATTTCTGGCAGCTCTGATTGATCCCCAGTCCCATTTTTTGGGACCTCTTCCTGGGCCGGGGTTTATCCCCGGCCTTTTTTATCCAAACTTGGCCGCAGCCGACCCCGCCGGTGGTAACGAATAGGTCATACTGGCCCGAGCAACCGGCTGATCTGAGCCTTCGGAGTAGATCAGCACATCCCCGACAGCCAGGCTGCGCCCAAGTTTCAGCAACCGACAAGTTGCAACCAGATCTTTGCCGCCTTCCGGTTTTCGCAGAAAATCCAGCGAACTGTTGGTGGTTACGGCAAGCGACTGGCGACCTTTGCGCGCCAGAACCATCGCGTAAACACAGACATCTGCCAGCCCGAACATCGAAGGCCCAGACACTGTTCCACCGGGGCGCAAGTGACGATCTGCCACAACAAGGCGCATGGTGATGCTGTCTTCATCCAGCGCCTCGACCACGAAGTCCTTATGGACCTGTGGGAATACCTCGGCCAGGTATTGTGACAGTTCGTCTTTGTTCAGCGCCAATCCCATGCTTCCCCTCCTGTATCTTGCGCCCTAGAGTTGGCCCAACAGCCAGCAGGAGGGCAAGATGGCAATTTTGGAACGTAACGACACTGGCGCGGTCGCGCAGCTTCGATTGAATGCGCCGGATCGGTTGAACGCCCTGAGCGATGAGATGCTGGCGGCCCTGCAAGCTGAGTTCGACAAACTGCGCGAGGACAGATCGATCCGCGCCATTACCCTGTCGGGTGCGGGCAAAGCCTTCTGCGCCGGGCATGATCTGAAACAGATGACAGCAGGCCGGCAATCCGAGGATGGCGGCAAAGCTTACTTTCAGGATCTGTTCAATCGCTGTGCCAAGATGATGATGTCAATCCAGTCCCTCCCGCAGCCCGTTGTCGCGCAAGTGCACGGCATTGCGACAGCGGCGGGATGTCAGTTAGTGGCGACCTGCGATCTGGCCGTTGCGGCTGAAGGCACACGTTTTGGTGTGAATGGTGTGAATATTGGGCTGTTCTGTTCGACGCCCATGGTCGCACTTAGCCGCAACATCCCCAGAAAACTGGCCTTTGAGATGCTGACAACTGGTGATTTCATCACCGCCGAACGCGCAGCGGAACTCGGCTTGGTCAATCGCGTGGTGCCTGAAATGCTGCTGGAACACGAGACAATCTCGCTTGCAGAGCAGCTGGCCAGCAAGTTGGGAAGTGCGGTGAAAATCGGGAAAGAAGCGTTTTATCAACAGCTTCAGATGCCACTGGATCAGGCCTATTCCTATACCGGAGAGGTAATGGCGCAGAATATGCTGCATCGGGATACAGAAGAAGGCATTTCCGCCTTTATCGAGAAACGCCCCCCGAATTGGACCCAATAACGCAATTGTGGGGTATATTTTTTGCCACTGTTTTCATTTTTGCACTTTTCAAAAGGGCAGCACTGTGGCAAAGCTGAGACGAGGCTAAGGCCTCGGACATACTTTTGGGTCGCCGTGGGCGGAAGGTCCCTCCAAGCTGGTTTCTCTCACCGGCGTTGACATTCCCGCAGCGGCGACCCCAAGACCTCCCGTAAAATCAGCGCTACATTCCTACGGGTGAGTTGCGTCCACTTGCCCCCTGCCCTATGTGGCAGCGCATGACACAAGTTTTGCATATCGTGGGCGGCGGCATGGCCGGGTCCGAGGCCGCATGGCAAGCCGCAGAGATGGGCGTGGATGTAGTTATCCATGAAATGCGCCCCACTATCGGCACCTTTGCGCACCAGACAGGCAACCTTGCCGAAATGGTGTGCTCAAACTCTTTTCGCTCTGACGATGATGAACAAAACGCCGTTGGTTTGCTGCATTGGGAGATGCGCGCCGCGAACGGGCTGATCATGACCACGGCTGATGCGCACCGCCTGCCCGCTGGTGGTGCGCTGGCGGTTGATCGCGATCCGTTTGCCGAAGACGTCACCGCCAAGCTACGCGCCCATCCCCGCGTGAGCGTCACCGATGAAGAGGTCACGACGCTGCCTGATGATGGGCATTGGATCTTTGCCACGGGTCCTTTGACCTCGCCGGCTCTGGGTAAAGCGATCCAGGCTGAAACCGGGGCTGAGGCGCTGGCCTTCTTCGATGCGATCGCGCCGATTGTCTATGCCGACAGTATCGACATGAGCCAGGCCTGGATGCAGTCTCGCTATGACAAAGGCGAGACCGAGGAAGAGCGGACGGCTTATCTGAACTGCCCCATGGACCGCGATCAGTACGAAGCCTTTATCGATGCCCTGCTGGCCGCCGACAAAACCGAGTTCCACGAAGGCGAAACCGCGGGCTATTTCGACGGCTGCCTACCCATCGAGGTGATGTCGGAACGCGGACGCGAAACCCTTCGCCACGGCCCGATGAAGCCCGTTGGCCTGACCAACCCACATCAGCCGGATGTAAAACCGCATGCCGTTGTGCAATTGCGCCGCGATAATGCCCTGGGCACGCTGTTCAATATTGTGGGCTTCCAGACCAAGATGAAATACGGCGCCCAGACCGAGGTGTTCCGCATGATCCCTGGCCTGGAAAACTCCAGCTTTGCGCGTCTGGGTGGTATCCATCGGAACACGTTCATCAACTCGCCTACCCTTTTGGACGGGCAGATGCGTTTGAAATCGAAACCGAACATCCGCTTTGCCGGTCAGATCACCGGAGTCGAAGGCTATGTTGAAAGCGCTGCGATGGGTCTGCTGGCCGGGCGACTGGCCGCAGCAGAAATTCTGGGGCACTCGCTGCCCGAGGTGCCGCAAGACAGTGCGATGGGTGCTTTGATCCACCACATCACGGGCGGGGCTGAGGCAAAGACCTTTCAGCCGATGAATGTGAATTTCGGCCTGTTCCGTCCGGTCGACGGCCTGAAAGGCGGTCGTCGGGGACGCAAGGACCGTTACAAAGCCTACACAGATCGCGCCAAAACGGAATGGAACAACTGGTTAGCCGCTTGCTGACTGGACGAAGCGTAGAGGTTCAGCCTACCATCGGCATATGAGCGACGAATTCTTCAAAAGCACCTACGATCTGGAAACCCCCGAACAGACTGAGGCCCACTACCAAAAATGGGCCGCAACTTATGAGGCCGAAGTGGCCGAGCAAGGTTATGCTACACCGGATCGCGTGGCTCAGGCGCTCTGGTCGCAAAAGCCCGAATCTCAGATGCCGGTTCTGGACTATGGTTGCGGCACCGGTCTGTCAGGGGTCGCGTTGCGAAATGCCGGTTTCGCAGTCATCGACGGCATGGATCCAACCATCAATATGCTGGCAGTTGCAAAAACCAAAGGCGTCTACAGAACACTGTCCAGTTTTGAGATCACCGATCCTGCGCCGCTTACCAGTGACGCCTATACCGCGATCACGGCAATCGGTGTCATCGGAGCGGGTGCAGCCCCGCCTGAAACGCTGGATATGCTGATGCACGCGCTGCCCAAAGGTGGAATGCTGTCGTTTTCCTTCAACGATCACACACTTGCGGATCACACGTATACAGCGCGGCTGAACGACTGGTTGGATATGGGCGCTGCACGACTGTTGTTCCGTGAACACGGTCCTCATTTGCCGGGTCTGGACATGAACTCCGACGTGTATGTACTAGAAAAAACGTGACATTCACCACGCGCTTTGCGCCATCTCCGACGGGTCCTTTGCATCTGGGGCACGCCTATTCGGCGTTGCTGGCCCATGATATGGCGACGTCTGAAGACAGTGAATTCCTATTGCGTATCGAAGATATCGATCAATCCAGATCGCGCCCACACTGGGAAGAACAGATCTATGACGACCTCACATGGCTTGGCCTACGCTGGCCCAAACCCGTCATGCGTCAATCCGAGCGTCAGGCAATCTACGATGCAGCGCTGGATGAACTCTGGCGGCGTGGCTTTCTGTTCCCGTGCAGCTGCAACCGAAAAGATATTGCTGCAGCGGTCAGCGCCCCGCAGGAAGGCGCACCGCTATTGGGCCCTGATGGCGTGATCTATCCGGGCACATGTCGGCACCGCGTACCAAAATCAGAAGATACACCCCGCCCACAAAACGAAGCGCTGCGCCTGGATATGCCCAAAGCGGCGCAACACGTTTTTCACAGTGACGCCTTAGCCGGACAGTTCACCGAACATGGCACAGGCCCCAAGGGCGAAACCGGAACGGTCAAGTTTACGCCGGAAGAGTTGATCACAACGATCGGTGACGTTGTCCTCGCCCGCCGAGGCATGGGGACGTCGTACCATCTGTCCGTCGTTCTGGATGATGCAGCACAGGGCATCACGCGGGTTGTGCGCGGTCAGGATCTGTTTGACGCCACGCGCATCCATGTCCTGCTACAGGCCCTTCTGGAGCTGCCAGTCCCCGAATACTTCCACCACGATTTGATCCGTGACGACGCAGGCAAGCGCTTGGCGAAACGAGACGATGCCCGTGCGATATCGAAATACCGATCCGACGGTGCAAGCCCCGAAGACATCCGTGCGATGGTTGGTCTTTGACCACGCTGATTAGAACCAGGAATACGCTCACCCAAGGCAGACCGCCCTGGCCGTTCACTCCATAGGTTTCATCAACTCGGTCTCATCCCCGTCCCGGATGGCGGTATAGAAACAGCTGCGCCGGTTCGTGTGACAGGCAGGACCTTTCTGATCGACCAGAACCAGCAGGCAATCCCGGTCACAATCAACGCGGAAATCGATCAACGCCTGCGTATGCCCCGAGGACTCACCTTTGATCCAGAAGGATTGCCGCGACCTTGACCAATAAGTTACCCGACCTGTTTCCAAGGTGCGCTCAATCGCCTGCGCGTTCATCCAAGCCATCATCAGGACCTCGCCCGATGCATGGTCTTGCGCGATGGCTGGAACCAGCCCTGCCTCGTTGAATTTCAAGGTTGCGGGGTCAAACACAATTGGATCAGACATCAGAAAAACCTTTTGCATCCCAAGGGCTGGCCACTATGTATGGGGAACACGCAACGAGGGAAAGCCATGAGTGGCGAAAACGATCTGATAAAGCTGTACTCGGCAAGAATTCTTGCGCTGGCCGCAGACATCCCCCATCTCGAACGGCTGGATAACCCCGATGCATCGGTGAAAAAGCGCTCACCTCTGTGCGGATCAACGGTATCCGTGGATGTAAAAATGCAGGATGGGTGCGTCAGTGCGTTTGGGCAGGATGTCAAAGCCTGCGCATTGGGTCAGGCTTCGGCTTCTATTGTGGGTGACGCGGTGATCGGCGCGACGCGCGCGCAGATCGAAACAGCGCGGGATCAGCTTGCAGCGATGTTGAAAAAGGACGGCCCGGTTCCGGATGCACCGTTTGACGGGCTTGAGGTTCTGATGCCGGCGCGCGAGTACAA
Source organism: Ruegeria sp. AH7 (assembly GCF_056541325.1). NCBI lineage: Bacteria > Pseudomonadati > Pseudomonadota > Alphaproteobacteria > Rhodobacterales > Roseobacteraceae > Ruegeria > Ruegeria sp. AH7. The sequence continues at coordinate 757,280 of NZ_JBQFYF010000001.1, forward strand.
AAACCGTCACGCCTCGATCTTGCTGTGTCTGGACGCCACGGCCGAAGCCATAGCACTTGCCGAACAGGCCAACTGCGCCTGAGCGTAGCTTTTCCACACTTTCCCGTCTAACCTCGCCAACAACTGGTTAGAGGGGTTCGATGTGGACAATTTACTAGAGCATTTTGTAACCCTATGGGTCGTGATCGACCCGATCGGTACGATCCCGGTTTTCATCGCAGTGACCGCAGGTCTTGCGGCATCGGCCCGCAGACGGGTCGCCATTCTGGCCGCAGTGATCAGCGCCGGGGTCCTGCTGTTCTTCCTGATCTTCGGCCAATTGCTGATCGAAGCGCTAGATATTGGGTTGAACTCGTTTCAGGTCGCTGGCGGCATCATCCTGTTCTTGTTCGCGCTGACCATGATCTTTGGTGAAAGCAAGCAGGATATCGAACAACGCGCAGCCGAAGATGACAAAGACGACAAAACCCATAAGCACAACCCAGCGATCTTTCCGTTGGCGGTGCCGTCACTCGCCTCGCCTGGCGCGATGCTAGCAATCGTCATTCTGACCGACAACAACCGCTACAGCGCAGCAGACCAGGGCATCACAGCCTTGGTCATGCTGTCTGTGCTCGTGATCGCATTTATTCTCATGTTGCTGGCCGAGCCGATCATTCGTCTGATCGGTCATTCCGGGGCTGCCATCATCAGTCGCGTGATGGGCATGATCCTGGCCTCAGTCGCCGTCAATTCGGTTTTATCGGCCATGCTGGAAATCATGAAAACTGGTCAGCTATAAAAAAACCGCCGCTCCTTCCGGGCGGAAAGGGCGGCGGCAGTCTATGCGTGTCTCGCGTGGGGTCCGGAACGCCGCGCGGGGCCGAGGCAAGGCCCCTTCAAGGGGTTTGGGACAGGCAGGTCACCCTTGATCGTAATGGGGATGACAGGCGCGGGTTGATCGGCACGAGATCGCAGGCAGAAAGGCTTAGAATCCAACGGGAAGGTGAAGGGCAACCATCAGCATGACAACCAAGGACGCAACCCCCGCGACATCCTGCAGGATGGTCGTGTGCGAACGGCTAAACGCGGTCTTGATCTGGGTCAGCATTGGGTCACCTCCGGTCGAAGATTTAATCCTTTGTTGACCTTTTGTTCTCATATTTCCTCAAGTCAGTAAAGAACTTTTTAAGAACATTTGTGAACTTTAGGAGATTATTTACTTAACCCACTGAAATCAAACGGATCGCTTGATCTTGCTTCATCAGCCATAACAGAACACGCGCGGCTTTCCCTCGGTCCGAGGTCAATTTCGGGTCCTTGTTCAGCAGCGCGCGGGCATCCGATTGCGCCACTGCCATTAACCCGGCCTGCCGTTCGAGATCGGCAATGCGAAACTTTGGCAATCCTGACTGCGCGGTCCCGATCAGGTCGCCCGCGCCGCGCATTTGCAGATCGGTTTCCGAGATACGAAAGCCATCCTCGGTTTCTCGTAGCACTTCTAATCGTTTGCGCCCCCCTTCGCTGAGCGGCGGTTGATACATCAACAAACAGGTTGACTCCGCATCACCTCGACCAACGCGTCCCCGCAATTGGTGTAATTGTGCCAGCCCGAAGATCTCGGCCCGTTCGATCACCATGATCGTGGCATTTGGCACGTTTACACCAACTTCGATGACGGTCGTGGCCACCAGAACTTTGGTGTCACCGCTCTGAAAAGCTGCCATGGCCGCGTCTTTCTCGGCTGGCGGCATCTGGCCGTGAACAAGACCGACAACTCCTTCACCTAGAATAGCACGCAGGCGTTTGAACCTTTCTTCTGCAGCGGTCAGGTCCGATACCTCAGATTCGTCCACCAAAGGACAGACCCAGTAACACTGCCGCCCCTCATCAATCGCACGACGTAAATGTGAGACAACCTCATCCATACGGTCCGTGCTGACAATGGCTGTCTTGATTGGCTTCCGACCAGGCGGCTTTTCATCCAGCACCGAGACATCCATGTCGCCATATTGCGCCAGTGCCAGACTGCGCGGAATCGGAGTGGCTGTCATCACCAGCACATCCGCACCCTGCCCCTTTTCTGACAATTCCATCCGCTGGCGCACGCCAAACCGGTGCTGTTCGTCAACGATGCCAAGACGCAGCGCGTGAAACTCCACATCGCTCTGGAACACCGCATGTGTGCCAACCAGAATCTGAATGTTCCCGGCCTTCAAAGCTGCCAGCTTCGCCCGCCTCTCGGCCCCTTTGTCGCGCCCTGTCAGGATTTCCAGCACCACGCCGGCTTCTTCAGCCAGCGGGCGCAATCCCTCCAGATGCTGCCGCGCCAAGATCTCTGTCGGGGCCATCATCACGCCCTGCCCGCCGGCTTCGACCGCAATCAGCAGCGCCATCAAGGCAACCAGCGTTTTCCCGGCACCGACATCGCCCTGCAACAGGCGGTTCATCCGCGCATCAGAGGCCATATCAGCAGAAATCTCTTCGATGGCGCGAGTCTGTGCACCGGTTGGACGATAAGGCAGGCTTCCCAAGACCTTCGATTGCAACGCTCCGGTTCCAACGCTGACGACACCCCGCGCTTTACGCTCGATCTGGCGCGCCAAAGCCAGCGTCAACTGATGGGCCAGAAGCTCATCATAGGCCAGACGCTCTCGTGCGGGTGAAAACGCCGCCACATCATCTGCGCCCTGTGGGTTATGGGCCGCCTCGACGGCCCCCTTCCAACCTGACCACTTCTGTCGTGCCACCTGGACCAGATCGATCCATTCCGCCAGGTCTGGCGCGCGCGCCAAAGCGCTGCGGGCGGCTTTGAAGGCCGTCTTTTGGGTGACGCCATGGGTCAGGTGATACACCGGTTCGAATTCCGGGATATCCTGTGCCTGCTCAACCGGCAGCATATGATCGGGATGGACCATCTGCGCCATACCATCAAACAGCTCCAATTTGCCCGAGATCACACGGCGCGATCCCTGCGGCAGCAGTTTTTTCAGATAATCGCCCCGCGCGTGAAAGAACACGAGTTGGAAATCGGCCTGACTGTCTTCGACATGAATCCGATACGCACCACCTTTATTGCGTGGTGGTCTGTGTACGCCAACGGTTACCTCAACTGTCAATGTCGCAGGTAGATCAACACCCTGAATGGTCTCACGCCTGCGCCGGTCGACCACCGCATAAGGCAAACCAAACAGTACATCTCGTGGGCTTTCGACCCCGCTTTGTGCCATGGCCTGTGCCGTTTTTGGGCCGACACCCTCCAGTGTTTCCAACCCGGCAAACAGCGGGAACAGCTGTTCGGGCCGTCCACTCATGCGCCGTCAATCAGCTGTAGCCAGCCATCCTCATCCAGTGTTTCGATCCCCAGCTCAGCTGCTTTCTTGGCCTTGGACCCGGCACCTGGACCAGCGACAAGCAGATCGGTTTTCTTGCTGACCGAACCAGAGACCTTGGCGCCCAATGCCTCAGCCCGGGCTTTGGCTTCGGCACGGGTCATCTTTTCCAGCGTTCCGGTGAAGACGACGGTTTTACCCGCAACCGGGCTGCCTGTTGTATCCGGGCGCTTTGCCTCCTCTACCTGCAACTGGGCAACAAGATCATCGATGCTGGCTCGTTCCGCTTCTTGTGCAAAGGCCGAAACCAGCGCGCGGGCCATGACTTCGCCCACTCCGTCGATACCCAGCAGATCCTCCCATTCTGGCCCTTCGAAAGCGGCCGCTGCGGTCACGGCGGATTCGAATTCGGCCCAACTGCCATAGTGAGTAGCAATCAGGTTCGACGCGGCCTCCCCCATGTGGCGAATGCCCAAAGCGAACAGCAAACGCCCGAACCCGATATTGCGTTTTTCATCTATTGCGGCCCACAGGTTGCCCGCACTTTGCGCGCCCCACCCTTTGCGGTTGGCCAGTTTGGTCAGATTGCCCGCATCGCGCTGTTGCAGCGTGAAGATGTCGACCGGCGTTTTGATCGGCAACTCGGGATCGTCATAGAACATCTCAATTTGCTTGGCACCCAGACCTTCGATGTCAAACGCCTTGCGCGAGACGAAATGCTTCAGTTTCTCAACAGCTTGCGCAGGGCAGATCAAGCCACCTGTGCAGCGCCGAACCGCATCGCCTTCTTCCCGGATTGCCTCGCTGCCGCATTCGGGGCATCGCGTTGGAAAATCGTAAGGCACTGCGTCATCTGGGCGTTTGGAGATGTCGACATCTGCGATCTTGGGGATCACATCGCCGGCGCGGTACACCTGTACCCAATCACCGACCCTAATATCCTTGCCATCGCGGATTTCACCGCCCTTGGCGTCACGGCCCGCGATATAATCTTCGTTATGCAATGTGGCGTTTGAGACAACGACGCCGCCCACCGTAACCGGATGCAATCGTGCAACCGGACTAAGCGCGCCGGTCCGACCAACCTGAATGTCAATTGCTTCAAGCCGAGTCCAGGCCAGTTCAGCAGGAAACTTGTGGGCAATCGCCCAGCGGGGCGTGGTTGACCGGAACCCCAATCGCGCCTGCAGCGCCAGATCGTTGACCTTGTAGACGACACCGTCGATATCATAGCCCAGCGTGGCGCGCTGTGCTTCGATTTGTCGGTACTGGGCCAACATTTCATCCGTGGTTTTGCATTCTTGAGTTAACTCATTCGTTGAGAAACCAAACGCATTTAAGCGGTCAATCGCGCCTTTCTGAGTATCAGAAAGCGGTTCTGACACCTCACCCCAAGCATAGGCGAAGAACCGGAGCGGCCGCGCGCGGGTGATTTCCGAATCCAACTGCCGCAACGACCCGGCCGCTGCATTTCTAGGGTTGGCAAAGGTCTTCCCGCCGCTTTCGGTTTGACGCTGATTGAGTGCGTCGAAATCTGCGTGCGACATGTAAACCTCACCCCGAACCTCGAGGATCGCGGGTGCGTTTTCGATGGTTTGGGGAATATCGGCCAGCGTTCGGGCATTGGCCGTGACATTCTCACCAACCTCCCCATCGCCGCGCGTTGCTGCCTGAATTAATTCACCGTCTTCATAGCGCAGCGAAAGGGACAGGCCATCGATCTTGGGTTCTGCGGTATAGGCGAGTGGTGTTGTGTCATCCAGCCCTAGGTATTTGCGGATCGACCGGTCAAAATCAGCCACATCCTCATCGTCGAACGCATTGCCCAGTGACATCATGCGCACGGCATGGGTGACCTTTGAAAACCCGTCTGCGGCCCGGGCGCCGACCTGATCACTAGGGCTGTTGGCGCGTTTGAGATGTGGGAATCGCGCCTCGATTTCGGCATTGCGCCGTTTCAGCGCATCGTATTCCGCGTCAGATATCTCGGGCGCATCTGCGCCGTGATACAGTTGATTGGCCTGCAAAAGCACCTTGGCCAGTTGAGCAAGTTCGGCCCGGGCCTGGTCTTCGGTCAGGTCTGCTGTTGGAATTGAATTGCCCATGGCCTCGCCCTGTCACGTCTTCTTGGACATCAGTGATAGGGCGAGGCCACGGCTAGGTCCAGACGTGCTGAGCCGTGAGTGTGGGTGCCGCCCTGGACCAACAGCGGCACAAGTGTTCGGATGTCAGGCGCCGACTGCGATACGGGTATCGTCCATGCTGTCGGATTGCGGATCACGCAGCACATAGCCGCGGCCCCAAACCGTTTCGATATAGTTGTCGCCACCGGTTGCATTGCTGAGTTTCTTGCGCAACTTGCAGATAAACACATCGATGATTTTCAGTTCTGGCTCATCCATGCCGCCATAAAGGTGGTTCAGGAACATCTCTTTTGTCAGGGTTGTGCCCTTACGCAGGCTCAACAGCTCCAGCATCTGATATTCCTTGCCAGTCAGGTGAACAGTCTGGCCATCAACCTCAACCGTCTTGGCATCCAGATTTACGGAGACGCGTCCGGTATGAATCACCGATTGTGAATGCCCTTTCGAACGCCGAATAATCGCATGGATACGGGCAACCAGTTCTTCACGATGGAACGGTTTGGTCAGATAATCATCTGCGCCAAATCCAAAGCCCTTTATCTTGCTTTCCGTATCGTCGGCCCCTGACAGGATCAGGATCGGAGTTTCCACCCGCGCGATCCGCAATTGGCGCAGTACTTCATGCCCGTTCATGTCCGGCAGGTTCAGGTCCAGCAAAATGAGATCGTAATCATAGAGTTTTGCCAGATCGATCCCTTCTTCCCCCAAATCCGTCGCATATACATTCAAGTTTGCATGCGTCAGCATCAATTCGATGCTTTTGGATGTGGTTGGATCATCCTCGACAAGAAGTATTCTCATTTCACTGCTCCAATTCAGGTCATAAAACTTCAATTCAATTCAAACCTGATCAAAAATGGTTAATCTGACGTTACCGTTGAATCATTTATTCACTTTCATCTTTAGGTTGTCGATATTTTTTTAGGGCTGTTACTTTCAATGCCTCGATTCCGTGTTCGGCGACGGCAGATACCCATGTGTTGAACTCTTCATCGCTGATGCCATATCGTTTCTTGGCGTCCGACAGAGTGATCAGGCCGTAAAGAACGCCACGCACAACAATGATTTTGCGAGACGCGACCCAGCGTCGTGTGTCAGCGGGTGGAAGATCTGCGCGCGACAGAACCGAGCCATCCGGCAAGGTAACAGATCGCGGCCCTTCAACTTTGTGCAAATACATCTTTCTACCCTTTTCCTGCTGCGACAAAGCTGACATCAGCCTACTTAATGCCGCGTGAAACCGCCCCTTGAGAGTGTGTAGAATTTTCCTATATTCTGCCGGTCTTTCTTAATCCGAACGGAATCGCCATGGCCGTCGCCGCCGAGACCCAACTCAATTCGCTTGGCTTTGCCAAACCGCCCTCGGAAACGCGGGTGGTTGTTGCCATGTCCGGTGGTGTCGACAGCTCGGTCGTTGCTGCCTATCTGGCGGACCAAGGCTATGACGTGGTCGGTGTGACACTACAGCTTTATGACCATGGCGCGGCGCTGGCCAAAAAAGGCGCGTGCTGTGCCGGGATCGACATTCATGACGCGCGGCGCGTGGCCGAGGAGCGTGGTTTCCCGCATTACGTTCTGGACTATGAGAACATCTTCAAAGACGCGGTGATTGACGAATTCGCCGATAGCTATCTGGCAGGCGCGACCCCGGTGCCCTGTATCCGCTGCAATGAGCGGGTGAAATTCAAGGACCTGTTGGAAACCGCCAAAGATCTTGAAGCCGATTGCATGGCCACTGGGCACTATATTCAGCGCATGATGGGCCCTAATGGGCCTGAGCTGCACAGCGCCGAGGATGCGAACCGCGATCAGTCCTATTTCCTGTTCTCGACCACGCCCGAGCAGCTGGATTTCCTGCGCTTCCCTCTGGGGCACCTGCCTTCGAAGGATGCAACCCGCGAAATGGCGGCACAATATGGGCTGGCAGTGGCGGACAAACCCGACAGTCAGGACATCTGCTTCGTGCCCAATGGCGACTATGCCAGCGTGATCGAGAAACTGCGCCCGGGTGCTGCGGAACCGGGTGAGATCGTGCATGCCGATGGCCGCGTTCTGGCGCGGCACAATGGCGTCATTCACTATACGATCGGCCAACGCCGCGGCCTGGGCATTGGCGGCCTGAGTGAGCCGCTTTATGTGGTCAAGCTGGATGTGGACAAGAAACAGGTTGTCGTCGGCCCCAAAGAAATGCTGGCCACCCGAACTATTCCAGTGCGTGAAATCAACTGGTTGGGGGATGAGCCCTTCACCGCGCGCAGCGAATGGCATTTGTCGGTCAAGGTCCGTTCGACCCGTCCCCCGCGTGAAGCGATTATCCGCCCCCTGTCCGACACGACCGCCGAGGTGGAGTTGTTGACGCCCGAGGAAGGTATCTCTCCGGGTCAGGCCTGTGTGTTTTATGCGAATGAAGGCAGCCGCATCTTTGGCGGTGGCTGGATCTGGCGCGGGTACTAGATCGCGTCAGTCCATGAGTTACTGAGGATGTAGATCCCAGCGCAGATCATCACGTAAGGTACGAGCGTCTCAAGCCGTTGCGCCAATCCTCCGGTCATGATTGGTGCGCGAGCGCCCAAGAGTGCAAGCACACTCAGGGTGAGCGCCGCTGCTATGGCCCCAGCAACCCCGGCAAAGCGATAGCTTGGGGTGGAATCCGCCAAGAGCGGCGCGAGAACCGCAAACGTGTCCATCGACATACTGACAAACAGCAGCATGGTCACCAAGGTCGAAGCACCTGCAGATAAGCGCGCAGCCTGCTGCATCTCCTCCCCCCGGAATTGACGGAGTATTCCGATGATGCCAAGCCCCAAAGGGATCAATCCCAAATAGCCCGTCCAGTGCGGCACCACGTCATCGATCCCCAATGCCAGTAGGAAAGCGATGGTGATCACGATTATCTGCGCAAACAGGAACCCTGCAATGGCGCGACGTGGACCAGATACCATCATCAGCGCAACCAACGCGGCAAGATTGTCGAGATTGGTCAATATCTGCGCCGCAAAGGCCGAAGCAGCAAAGATCACATGATCCAGCATCACGCGTTCATTCTGTCCAAAACGGCCCTTGCTGCGCGCAGACCCGGTGCCTCGCCACCGCGCCCAAGACGCTCCATGGTTGTTGCCATGGCCCGGTTCTGAGCATCCGGTGCGCCGGCCACTTGCTTTAACGAATCCGCGATCTTCGTTGGATCACAATCCTCAAGCAGGCATTCGGGCACGGCATGGCTGTCCGAGACCAGATTAACCAGAGTGACCGTATCCAGCTTGACCATACGTTTGGCGATCTGCGTGGTCAGCCAGTTCAGATTATAGGCGATCACCATGGGCGTCGCCTGCGCTGCCAATTCTAACGAGACCGTACCCGAGGCTGCCAATGCCAGATCGGCGGCGGCAAAGGCCGCCCTTTTCTGCAACTGCGCCTCGTCCGAGGGCAGTTTACGCGGATCAACAACAACCGGCTGACCGGGCCAATCTGTGATGTGATCCGTAACGACATCAACCATATGCGCAACCGCCGGAACCACGACGCGGGTGTCGGTACGATCTTTCAGGAACTCGTCTAGTGCCGCACCGAAGATCGGGGCCAACCGTTCGACCTCACCCCGCCGAGAGCCGGGCAGAGCGAGCACGATTGGCGCATTGCCCAGATCATGATCCGCGCGAAATTTCTGGATGTCCTGATCAGAGGCAATCGGTTCGTTCGCCACGGGATGGCCAACGAAATCACATTCCATCCCCGCACGTTCCATATAGGGAGGCTCAAACGGCAGAAGGGCCAGAACGTGATCAATCACCTTGGCCATCTTATCCGCCCGCCCCGGACGCCAGGCCCAGACGCTTGGGGCCACGTAGTGTACGGTGCGAATATCGCTGGAGGCTTTGACGATCTTGGCCACACGCAATGAGAAGTCCGGACTGTCAATGGTGATCAGCACATCCGGCTGCGTGTCCAAAACCGCCTGCGCGGTTTCAGAGATCCGGCGCTTTAGGTGAAAGAACTTGGGTAGGACCTCGACAAGGCCCATAACGCTGAGCTCGGACATCGGGAACTGACTGTTCAGGCCCTGTGCCTCCATCAATGGCCCGCCAACCCCACTGAATTCAACGTTTGGAACAAGGGACTTCAACCCTTCCATCAGCGCACCGCCCAACCGGTCGCCCGAAGGTTCACCGGCGACCAGAAAGACGCGCATCAAACCGCCCTTTCGCGGACGAACAGGAACAGGCCCAGACGGTTGCACTCGGCGATCACCTGGTCGCGCTGCAACACCATGACGCCGCCCTTTTCGATGACAATACCGGTCAATCCGGCTGCCACGGCGCTGGCCACGGTTTCGGGGCCTATTGCAGGCAAATCCACCCGCCGATCCTGAGCTGGCTTTGGCGCTTTGAACAGAACGCCACCACCTGCATCCGGACGTTGGGTCAAGGATTGCAACATCCAGGCGGTGCCAAAAATGCTTTCGACAGCCAAAGCCTGCCCTTTGGCCACGGCGCAAGCCTGCCCGATATCGGCGCTGCCCATGGCACGTAGAATACCGGCCGCACGGTCTGCATCGACCAAATCGGCGTCAGATGGTTGCGCCTCGGTCAGGCAACCCACAGACGGCAATAAGTCCGGTGCTATCTCATGAGCGGCTTTGACCGACAGGCCCGCATCCTCAAAGATACCGATGACCGCGCGCAACGCCCCGTCGTCGCCAGAGGTCATCGCCTTTTGCAAGATCGGAACCAATGGCAAGGTCGCCGCATCAATGCGCGCGGGATCAACCCGCGGTCGCCGAACTGCCCCGGCCATGCAAAGCTCGGTCACACCGCGCACTTTCAACTCAGCAATAAAGCTGCCTAGCTGTTCGAGCGGAAACACGATGTCTGGTCCTAGCGTATCCGGCCCAAACCCTTCCATCGCGCAGATCAACGGGCGCTCTGGCAAAGCGGCGACGACCTCATCCGGCAAGACACCTGTGCCTGCGATCAATGCCAGCATGCGCTTACTTCCTTGGTGTTAGGAAAGAACGATCCGTGTCACCGGTCACAAACTCGACAATGCGCCGGACATATTCGCTGTCGGTGCCTTCACCTGCCCGATGGGCACGTTCCTGAAACGTACCCTCTCCACCGGTCAGTTCCTTGAACGCAGCCCGCAGCGCGGAGATGTCTTCGCGCGATACGCCCCGCCGTTTCAGGCCAACGAGGTTGAGCCCGTCCAGTTCCCCTCGCGGTGCCTGGACCAGACCATAGGGAATGACGTCGTTCGGCACCATGGTCAGCGCGCCGATGATGGCGCCGCGACCAACCCGCACCCATTGATGCAGGCCCGAGATCCCGCCGATTATCACATCATCCTCAATGACACAGTGACCGGCCGCGCCCGCGTGATTTACCATGATCACCCGATCGCCCATCTGAACGTCATGGGCCACGTGCACGCCCGCCATCAGCAGGCAATCATCACCGATACGCGTCACGCCACCACCGCCATCGGTGCCGGTGTTGATCGTCACATGTTCCCGAATCCTGTTGCGCTGGCCGATTTCCAGCCGCGTGTTTTCACCCCCGAATTTTAGATCTTGAGGGATCTCACCGATGACCGAGAAGTTGAAGATGACCGTATCTTCACCGACCGAAGTGTCACCCATGACAACTACATGCGATTTCAACTCGACCCGGTCGCCCAAACGCACCTGAGGCCCGACATAGCAGAACGGGCCGATCGAACAGCCCTGCCCGATCTGAGCGCCCTCTTCTATGATTGCGCTGGGATGAACACCGCTCATGCCGTTTTTTCCATGTCCCAATCAACATAGGCCGAGAACTCGGCTTCGGCGGCGACTTCTCCATCGACGGTAGCCCGGCCATTGAACTTGAACAGCTTTCCGCCTTTCTTGCCACGCAGGGTTTCCACATGCATCTCCAGAACGTCGCCGGGCACAACCTTGCGGCGGAATTTGCACTTGTCGATGCTCATGAAGTAGATCAGCAGTTCCGTGTCGATCACATCCATGCCGACACCCAGCATGACGCCGGCCGTTTGCGCCATCGCTTCGACGATGGTGACACCTGGCATGATCGGAGTACCGGGGAAATGGCCCTGAAAATGAGGCTCGTTCATGGTGACATTCTTGATGCCTATGGCAGATTGATAGCCTTCGATATCAACCACCTTGTCGACCAGTAGAAACGGATAGCGATGCGGCAATATGCGCTGAATCAGCTGAATGTCGGCGCTTTTGGTTTCCGAGGTCATAAGTCACGAATCCCGTCTTGGAAGTCTCAGTTCTCGCGTGGTTAGCAATACAGGCGCGTAAGGGCAAGCAAACCTGTTTATTCGCCTTGTCCGTCCTGCAAGCCGGTTCCATCCCCGATGACCGCATTGATCCGGTCTATCGCAACATCGGTGATGTCCGATGCGTCCGAGCTGAGCAGCACACTTGAGCGTTCCAGAATGATCGAGCCGCCGCTTTCCCGCAGAATATCGATCAGAACCGGGCGCGCCAGTTCGTAAAACTGTTGCCGACTGTCTTCGCTGAGACGGGCCAAAGCGTCCAGTTTGGCCCGCTGACCTTCGCGGTGAGATTGCACTTTGATATCAAACGCTTCAGCCAAGGGGCGAAACTCTTCCGGCGTCAGTTCGCTACGCTTCTCAGTCAGAGTTTTTTCTTCAGTGCTCAGTTCAGCGACGATGCGTTCATTTTCCTCGCCCAGCAACGCGCCTTCCTGTTCAATCTCGCGTAGGACGCGCTGACCAAATTGGGATTCCGTAAACAAGCGATCACTAGAGATCGTTACGACTTCGCTTTGGGTCACACCCAACTGCTGTGCAAAACCGGGGATAGACCAAGCGCAGGCTAGAAAAACACACAGGGCCCGAAGGGGGCCCTGTAGGAGGTTGAAACCGTAATCAGCCATGAAAGATCAGAACCTGGCCTGAACGGTCAGATCAAAGCTGCGTTCTTTATCGAACTCTTCTTTCTTCAAAGCATGCGAGAAGTTGAATCGCAGCGGACCGAAGGGTGTTTCCCACAGGACGGACACGCCGATAACCTGACGGATCGATCCGTTTGCACCGACGATATCCGCGCCGGCGGTGTTGACGTTGCTGATATTGTAGAGATTGCCAATATCGTAGAACACACCCCCGCGCAGACCCAATTCTTCGGGCAAGCCCAATGGGAAGTCCGACTCGAAGCGCGCAACCCAGTAATAATTGCCACCAATGGCGTCATCCTGACCATTGGATAGATCACGGGGGCCAAGGCCGGCGGGTTCAAACCCACGGAAGACGCTGGGCCCCAACAAGAAACGGTCAACTGTGCGGCTAAAGTCGTCCCCTCTCCAGTGTAGTGCACCCATTTCAAGTGTGGCGCGCAAAACGACCTCTTCGCTTAGGATGCGCGTCTGCGCGATACCGCGTGCCGTCGTCTTAAAAAACTCATTGTCGCCACCCAGACCCGCCGCATCCACACCGACCTCGAACAAAACGCCTGCATTTGGGTTCAAACCACCGATGCGGCTATCATAGATATACGACACGCCAATCGAACTGCTGGTTCGTTTTCCCTGTGCGATTTCAGACGAAATAACAGCACCGTTGATCTCATCATCCTGCTGCGTCATCTCGCTGCGTTCCCAGCCATAGCGAAGGCGCAATGCGGACAGTTCCCCTATCGAGTAGGTCAACTGGGGATTAAAGAATAGGCGCTGGGTGTCGTAGCTCGCAAAACCGGAGTTGGTCCCTGAGAGACCAAGTCCAAGATCAAAGCGTAATCTACGACCTAACAGGTAAGGTTCTGTAAAATTGATGGTGTACTGTTCGGATTCCTGCGCGGTCGAGATGGAAAAACCAAGATTCTGACCACGGCCAAGGAAATTGGATTCGTTCAATGCAACAGCAAGTCCGATACCGTCCGATACCGAGTAGCTACCGCCCAGCGAAAGCGAACCCGTGGGCTGTTCTTCAACATCCACGTCCAAAATAACCTGGCTTGGGCTTGACCCTTCGCGCGGCTCAACACTCGCTGTGGCAAAGAAACCCAAAGCGTTGATGCGCTCTGACGCCTGACGGATCGCTCGCGGATTGAACGGATCACCTTCGACAGTGTCAAACTGACGACGGATCACCTGATCCAGCGTTGTTGTGTTCCCTTCGATATCAATCCGTTCCACAAAGACGCGCGGGCCTTTGCTGAGTACGAATTCGATATCCAGTGTCAGGTCGCGATCATTCCGGGTGACACGTGGCTCGACCCGAAGAAAATCGACGCCCTGTTTCACCCCTAACCGTTCCTGCCGAGCGATCGAATTTTCGATCAGCGTAGGTGAATACGTTACGCCCGGCTTGATCTTTAGTGCGTCCTGATAGGGTGCCGGGTCCACGCCAGGGATTTCACTTACAGTTGTGATCTTGCCGAATGAAAATTTCTGCCCTTCGGTCACGTTCATGACCAGGAAAAACGCATCGCGTTCGCGCGTGAACTCTACATTGGCACTGTTTACACGAAAATCGATATAGCCGCGCGATAGGTAGAAATCACGAATGACCTGCTTGTCGAATTCGATCCGGTCGCCGATGAATGTATCGCTGCGGAAAAAGGTGCGCAGGATGGTGGCCTGTTTCGTCTCCAACACGCGGCGCAAGCGGCGATCAGAGTAAGCGCGGTTGCCGACAAAGCTGACACGTTCGACTTCAATCGTAGTGCCTTCAGAGATTTCAAAAACCAGATCGACCCGGTTGTCGCTACGGCGAATGATACGGGGGATCACGGTCGCAGCCACACGACCTTGTGCCGAATAGACTTCAGCGATCAGATCGGAGTCGGCCTCGGCGGCCTGAGGCGTAAACACCCGACGGGGCTGCGATGAAATCACTTCGAGCAAGACGTCGTCTTTGACACGCCGATTCCCCTCGATGCTGATCTGGTTGATTGTCGGGTATTCCTGAACCTCGATCACCAGGGTCGTGCCGCGAGGTGTCAATTCGACTGTTTCAAAAACACCACTGTCAAGCAAACGCTGATAGGCGTCGTTCAGCTGACCGCTTGTCACCGTCTGGCCCGGTTCGATCCCGGTTCTGGCGATGATCGTACCGGTCTCGATACGCCGGTTTCCATCTACGTCAAACGAATTGATCGTGAAACTTTGCGCGGTCGCAACGTTTGGCAGTGCCAGTAAACTTGCCGCAACAAAAAGGAAAAGAAACGTGAGCGTTTGCCACAAAATCTTGTTTGAAGACTTACGCCCCCCGCAGGATGTGCCCGCGCCTCGCCCGTCGGTCATTTTTATCTCAACCCAGAATTCTAAGACTTTAATGCTGAGTAACGGGTCTGGATGTGCTTGTCAAAAGGCCAAAATGCCCAACTGGCATTTGATTACCTTTGTCTTGCGCCGATACGCTGGGCCAGAATCAGAAACCGGCCAGATAAGCACCTAAACCAAGGGCCAAAGCGGTGACTGCAAAACTCAGCAACACATCCCAGTTCAGCATGAACAGGAAACTGAAGCTTTTATATGATTTGCGCAGTGCTTGTGTCATGGATCGCCCTCAATCTGGCGAAAATACTAACGTCAGATTGAGGCAAGAATGCGGCTTTGTTGTGCGCGAGACGTCACAATCAGCAGAACAAATCGTTTGTTACCGAAAACAGCATCAGGCTAAGAATCAGGGTAATTCCCACCGTCATCAAAATTCGCAGCGCTCGGTCACTGGGTGGCTTTCCAGCGACGGCTTCATAGGCATAAAAGACAAGGTGCCCGCCATCCAAAGCCGGAATTGGGAACAGGTTCAGCAAACCAACCGCGGTCGACAAAACCGCGATAAAGAAGATGAAGTTCTGCGCACCCTGACTGGCCATGGCACCCGAGGTTTCGGCAATACCAATCGGGCCAGAGATATTGCAGGTGCTGATCGCGCCAGTAATCATATGCCACATCCCCGACAGCGATCCGTCGATAATGCGGATGGTCTGCCTAACACCTCCGGTCAGCGAATCCCAGATGCCAGCGGGTTGGGTCGCAGGTTCCAGCATCATGCCGCCTACGATCCCGATACGCCAATGGGTGACAAAGCCGCCTTCGGATTGCGGTTCATCTGTGCGTCGCGGGGCCAGAGCAAATTCCAGATCAGCCCCATCGCGCCAGACGTTCAGCAGCAATACGCGTCCATCCGAACTTTCGACAAATTCCTTAAGCTGGTCGAAGGCAAAGATTGGCTGTCCGTTGACGGCGGTGATTACATCCCCCTGTTCCAACTGGATATCCATCGCGGCACTGCGCGGTGCAACCTGACGGATCAGCGGCGGGAACAACCAAGGCGCTTCGACATCCAGCGTCTCACCATCGCGGATTACGGTATAGTCCAGAACAGGTTCAACAGGCAGCGATCCGGTGAATTCGCTCCAGTTGCTTTCCTCATCGAAATCAGGCGTGGTGATACCGGCAATCGCGACGATCTCATCGCCAACCTGAAGGCCCTGAACGGTTCCCGGCAACGGTTGCAATTCACCCACTGTCAGAGGTTCACGCGAGACGCCTTGCGACCAAAAGATCATCCCGAAGACGATGATCGACATGGCAAAGTTGAATACCGGACCCGCTGCAACGGTTGCAGCACGGGCCCAGAGCGGTGCGCCATGCATGGTACTGCGCAGCTCTTCCGGGCTTTGTTCGGCGATTTCTTCCATCGCCTCTTCGTCCTTACCCGAGGCCGCGTTGGAATCGCCCTTGAATTTGACGTAGCCCCCAAACGGCAGCAGCGCGATCTGCCATTTTGTGCCACGCTTGTCGAACCGGCTCCATAACACCGGGCCGAACCCTATGGAAAACACGTCTGCATGAATGCCGGACCAGCGACCAACGATATAATGCCCGTATTCATGCACAGCCACGATGGCGGACAAAGCGATCACAAAGGCCACAATCGTCCAAAGCAAATTGCCGAATTGCGGGATCAGGGAAAGTACGTCCAATATTCTATCCTGCTCGTTTGTGCACGGCGTCATCTGCCCATTGCCGTGCCAGATGGTCCGTTTGCTGTACGTTATCAAGTGTCAAAGGGGCATCAATAAGACATTGTTCCGCATCAAATCTGTCCAGAACCATGGCGACACAATCTGCCATGTCCAGAAATCCGATCCGACGCGCGATGAAATGATCCAGCGCCCGCTCTTTAGCGGCGTTGAAAACCGCGCCCGACAATCCTCCGCGTTCCATGACATCCCACGCCAGCCGAAGCGCGGGGTAACGGGCCAGATCGGGCTTTTGAAAGTTCAGCTGGCCAATCGCCGCCAGGTCAAGCCGTTCGACCGGCAGGCCTTGCCTGTCCGGCCAGTGCAGCGCATAGCCAATCGCGTGGCGCATATCGGGCGCGCCCATATGGGCCATCACCGCGCCATCCCGGAACCCAACCAGCGCATGCACGATAGATTCGGGATGCACCAGAACTTCGATCCGCTGCGGGTCTAACCCAAAGATTTCTTTGGTCTCGATCACTTCAAGCGCCTTGTTGAACATCGAGGCGCTGTCGATGGTGATCCGCTGCCCCATATCCCAGTTCGGGTGGCTTGAGGCCTGTTCAACCGTCGCTTTGCCCAGATCTGAGACGGGCCAGTCCCGAAAGGCCCCGCCACTGGCCGTGATGATGATCCGCTCAACCGCGCTCATGTCCTCGCCCACAAGCGCTTGAAAAACCGCTGAATGCTCACTGTCCACCGGAAGCAGGCGCGCGCCATGCGTTTTGGCTGTGTCCAGCACCAAAGCCCCGGCACAAACAAGCGTTTCTTTGTTGGCCAGCGCCAGCGTCGCGCCTTGCTTCAGCGCCTCGATCCCTGGTGCCAGCCCGGCCGCGCCCACGATGGCCGACATGACCCAATCTGCAGGCCGCGTCGCTGCTTCGGTCAGGGCCTGCGCACCAGCGGCCGCTTCAACACCTGAGCCTTCCAGCGCATCACGCAGGTCGGGCAACCGATCCTCATAAGCCGTCACAGCGATATCTGCACGCAACTGACGGGCATCTGAAGCCAGCTGAGCGATATTGGCGCCCCCGGTTAAGGCGACAACGTCATAGTGATCCGGCGCACGCGCGATCAGATCAATTGTGTTCTGGCCGATCGAACCGGTCGCACCGAAAATCGAAACCTTGCGCATCACATCGCCCCGGGTGAATAGATCAAACCCGCCAAAAGCACGAACAGCGCCGCACCCATCATTCCATCAAACCGGTCCAGAAATCCACCATGACCGGGGATCAGATTCGAGCTGTCCTTGACCCCAAACCTGCGTTTGACCGCGCTTTCAGCAATGTCGCCAGCCTGACTGGCCATCGAAGCCAGAACCGAGATCACCACAAACATCACGCCAAACCCGCCCTGGACGGCGAACAGGATGCCAACCAAGGCAGCTGCTACCCAGCCCCCTGCTGTACCTGCCCATGTTTTTTTGGGGCTGACCTTGGGCCAGAATTTCGGGCCACCCACGGCCTTGCCGACAAAATATCCCGCGACATCGGTTGCCACGACCAAGGCAATCAGCCAGATCATCGCGGTAAAACCCATCGTCTCGCGGATCGAAATAAAGCCCAGCCCTGCCCCGGCAATCCACAGCATGAACACAGCGCACAACCCGCGAGATTGGTTGACCTGCCCGGCTGAAACCAAAGCAAGCGCGGCAACGATTGGCAGAGTATAAACCTGAGAAAACTCAAAACGCCAAAGCTCTGCGACGCCAAACACCACCGCGCAGGTCAGGATACCCAATTGCACAGCAATGCTTGTGCGTTGTGGCTCGATCATCCGAACGAGTTCCCAGGCCATCAGCCCACAGGCCACCGCGATGAAGGTTTCGAACCAGATACCACCCAGCCAGACCTCAATCGCACCAATGGCGACAAGCACAATGGCAGACAGAACGCGCGTCGTCAGATCAGACCATCGGCCATCGCTCATGCGATAACTGCCCCGAAACGCCGCTCACGCGATCCAAAGTTGTTACACAGGCGTTCCAGCTCGGCGGCGGTGAAATCGGGCCATAACGTGTCGATGAACTCGTACTCAGAATAGGCCGATTGCCACAGCAAAAAGTTCGAGATGCGCGCCTCACCACTGGTGCGGATCACCAGATCAGGATCCGGCAGAACCCGCGTATCCAGATATCTGGGCAGCGTTTCTTCGTCCACGTCATCGGGATGCAAGCGCCCGTCGGCCACATCACGGGCCAGTCGTTTGGTCGCGCGGGCCACCTCATCCCGACCGCCGTAGTTCAGCGCGACGGTCAGATGCACCAGATCGTTGTTCTTGGTCTCTTCTTCCAAAGAATCCATAAGATCGGTCAGCTTTGAATCCAAACGCACCCGATCCCCAATAAACCGCACGCGGATGCCATTTTCGGCCAGCGTCTTGGTTTCCTTGATGATATAGCGGCGAAACAAGCTCATCAGCCCTGCTACTTCGACCTGAGTGCGTTTCCAGTTCTCGGTCGAAAAGGCAAAGACGGTCAGGTACTTGATCCCCAGCCCCGGACAGGCTTCAACCACCTCGCGTACGCGACGCGCACCTGCGTGATGACCGAACAACCTAGGCCGCCCACGTGCCTGCGCCCAGCGACCGTTACCATCCATGATGATCGCGACATGGCGCGGGCCAGACCCTGGCTCGGTTTGGGGATCTTTGGGCATAAGACCGGCTCAGACCTGCATGATTTCGGACTGTTTCGTTTCAAGCGCAGTATCGACGGCCTTGATCATCTCATCCGTCAGGTCCTGCACTTCGCTTTCCCAGAACTTCTGGTCATCCTCGGACATGCCATCCGATTTGGCCTTTTTGATCTGGTCCATCCCATCGCGGCGTACATTTCGGATCGAAACCCGCGCGCTTTCGGCATATTGCCCAGCAACCTTGCCCAGCTCGCGACGGCGTTCTTCGTTCAATTCAGGGATCGGCAGCATAATGATCGTGCCATTCAGCTGGGGATTGATCCCCAAACCACTTTCGCGGATCGCTTTTTCGACCTTGCCCACAAGGCCCTTGTCCCAGACATTCACCGTCACCATCCGCGGTTCCGGAACATTGACCGTGCCAACCTGATTGATCGGTGTCATCGCGCCATAAGCGTCGACCATTACCGGCTCCAGCATCGAAGCCGAGGCCCGACCGGTCCGCAAAGAGGCAAATTCGGTTCTGAGGTTGGACATCGCGCCATCCATGCGGCGCTTTAGATCATCGGTGTCCAGTTCGAAGTCGTCAGACATGCTGCTCACTCCCCGTCTTCAAGTCTGTTTGGATGGGTCTTACGCCATCACATATGGGATGTATAGCAATCATGGGCAGGAATTGCGGCAATGACCAGCAGAGTTTCGGTCCTTTTCGCCGGCTTTTGATCAGCAAGGGCAGGCAGATAACCTGACCCGCCCTTGCCGTGGTATCAAATCAGGCGTTTACGTCGACCACAACGCGCCCTTTGACCTGACCTTTCAGGATATCTACGCCAAGTGTTGGCAGATCAGACAGGGTCGCGGGATGCACCATCGCCTCCAGCTTTTCCATCGGCAGATCGGTTGCGATCCGCTGCCAGGCGCGAACGCGGTTGTCATAGGGCTGCATCACACTGTCGATCCCCAACAGGTTCACACCACGTAGCAGGAAGGGAATCACCGTTGTTGGCAGCGCCGCACCGCCTGCTAGACCCACAGCCGCAACCGAGCAGCCATATTTCATCTGACCCAAAACACGCGCCAGCATGTCACCGCCAACGGCGTCAACACACCCGGCCCAGGTTTCGCTTTCCAACGGGCGTTTGGTGGTTTCATTGAGCTCTTCGCGCGGAACAATCGTCGTTGCCCCCAGCGATTTCAGATAGTCGCCGGTCTCAGGTCGCCCGGTCACAGCCGCGACCTCATAGCCCAGATGCCCCAGAATCGCGGTCGCAACCGACCCAACACCCCCGGCGGCCCCGGTTACCAGCACAGGCCCGCGATCAGGTGTGAGCCCATGATCTTCCAGCGCCATAACAGCCAACATCGCGGTAAAACCCGCCGTACCCACTGCCATCGCCTGCCGGGCATCCAAACCATCGGGCAAGGGAACCAGCCAATCGGCCCGTGCATTGGCTTTTTGCGAATACCCGCCCCAATGCGCCTCTCCCACGCGCCAGCCGGTCAAAACAACCTTGTCGCCCGGCTTGTAGCGCGCATCCGACGAGGCCTCGACCGTCCCGGCATAGTCGATCCCGGGTACATGAGGGTAATTTCGGACCAGACCACCGCCTTTGGGTGACAGGCAAAGCCCGTCTTTGTAGTTCACCGTCGAGTATTCCACTGCAACGGTCACTTCACCATGCGGCAGATCCTCGGTTGAAAGCTGTTTAACCGACGCGCTCGCCAGCCCGCTTTCTTCATCCTTGTCCATAACCAACGCATTGAACATGTTCATAATCCTTTCGCTTTCTCTCGACCGGCACATCACTTCACCTGGCCCAAAATATCCCGGGGGAGTCGCGCAGCGACGGGGGCTGAGCCCCCTTCCCCCATGTCAGATCCAAAAATGACCCTGTACTGTTGCGTTCCGCATCCCGTCAGGCGTTTCCACTTCAAGCTTGGTTCCAGTGTCCCAATGGCTCAATCGCATCATCCCAATCGAAACATTGGTCGTGAAATCAGGCGACCAGGCGGAAGATGTCACCTGACCAACCTGTTTTCCCTCTGCATAAACCGGCCACGGTTCAACGCAAGGCGGCACTGCATCACCCTCAATCGCAATCGGGCGAATCTGCTGCACCGGGCCTTCCTTGGCGACACGCAACAAAGCGTCCCTGCCCACGCAGCCAATCGCCGTATGGGTGTTGCAGAATTTGCCCAACCCGCATTCATGCGGCGTGTTGTCGTCCGTCATGTCATTGCCATAAGATAGCAACCCGCCCTCGATCCGTTCGATCAGGTTCGGGCAACCGGCGCGAACCTGCAGGTCTTCGCCCGCGTTGAACAACGCGTTCCACAACGGCATCCCGATATCGCCGCCTTCGACATAAATCTCGAACCCGCCCTGCTTGGAATAGCCCGAGCGGGCGACGGCCAAATCGCGCCCCTCGAATTCGAACATATCGAATTTGAAGAACCGAATATCACGCACCCGGTCCCCGAACACCCGTGCCATCAGCTCGTCTGCCTTGGGCCCCTGAATGGCCAAAGGCGATACGTCGGGTTCATCCACCAGCACGTCCAGCCGATAGCCATTGGCCAAGCCTTTGACCCACAACAGCAAATCGCTGTCGGCAATGGATATCCACCAACGATCTTCAGACAGTTTCACCGCCACCGGATCGTTCAGCATACCGCCAGTCTCATCCACGATAGGCACATAGTAGCACTGCCCCGGCAGCATACCCCGCAGATCGCGCGGCGTCAGCATCTGCATCAATCGCGCAGCATCCGGCCCGCGCAGTTCCACTTGTCGCTCACACGAGACATCCCAGACTTGAACATGGGACTTGAGATGACGGTAGTCTGCCTCGACGCTTTCGAACACCGTCGGCAACAGCATACGGTTGTAAACCGTATAGCCTTTGACCCCTGCAGCCGTGACACCTTCCGAGAAGGGTGTGCGCCGCAGACGGCGAGACAATGATATTTGCGGCATTCAGCCCTCCGTTGGCATGAAACACAGATCGCTGACCGGCGCGCCAGAGCCGGTCTCGGTCAGCATTTTGTGTAACTGACCACGGTGATGCGTCTGATGGTTGAAAAAGTGCATGATGCATTGCGCATAAGGCAATGTGACTTCGGCCTCTTTTGACGCTGAATACCAGATAAATGGCCCTGATATGGCATCATCTCCAAGCGTCTCTGCCCAGTCTGAGATACGGGTATCCATAGGGTTTCGCAGGCTCAGCCAGCTTTCCAGATCAGGGCACAGATACACGCTTTCATGTATGCCACCGCCGGCACGATGGATATTGGCCTCGGGTCCATCGCCCTTATCAAAACGTGACATCCAGATCCAATCGCCCCAAAGAAGATGGTTCGCTGTGCCCAAAATCGAGCCGAAGAAAGCGCCGCGTTCGCGAGTCAACTCTTCTTCGGTCAGCGCCTCAAGGAACTCTGACAACTGGTTGTTTTGCCAATGATTATACCGCGCCATTTCGCGGGCATAGGCTCCGGTGATCATCACTTTGGTCCGTGCCAGTCGATCGGGCAAATCTCGGCGGATTTGCCACCGAAATCCCACACGCGACCATAGTCCCGAACCTTGGATTTGACACCGCGCGCAACGATGATGTCGGGACCCATCCAGTATTTCGAATTCGAGACCATCACCGGGTGTTCGGGATCTTTCCCGGCCAGCATTTCAATCTCGCCCTGAATTTTACGGCCGATCACAATCCGGCGCTTGGTGCCATCGCGTTCGATCTGGACCGGCGCACGCTCAGCACCGATAATCTCGCTCACCAGCATGGTAAACAGACCCGTGGTGCCACCTGCCTGACCGCTGAAGATTTGCAGCAACCCGTTATAAGCCTTGCCGCTGGCGCGTTCGTCGACATAGGCGGCAACCTTCCATTGCCCCTCACCCATACGACCGGGAATATCGACCAGCAGACCCACGTTCAGTCCGCTGAGGTCTTCGCCCTCGTAATGGCCTTCGTCGATGATCACACCCATCCACGCATGACAATGCCCCTCGGTCGGGGGATGCGCGCCTAGCGACACGACACAGGGACAAAACACATCGCAGGAACAGTTCAGGATCAGCTCGCCTTTGATACCCCACTCCGTCGGGCTCATATCGCGCCGCTTGGGATTGGGCATTCGACTGTCGATCCGCTGGCTGATCGGCAGCCTGTCGGCATCAATCTTTCTGTTCTTAGCCATTCGCTTATCCTCCGTAGTTCAAGGGGAACGCCAGCAACAGCACACCACCTGCAATCAATAGAAACCCCATGGGCCGCGTCACGCGATGCCCGATCTGGGGCAGTTTCTCCAACACCATGAACACAGTCGCCAGACCCATCCAAAGTAAGCTCATGACGCCGCCCACAAAGCCAAGCGCCATGAATCCCCAGCAGCATCCGACACAGAACGTGCCCAGGCCCAAGCCCATGCGCAAACCGCCGGTGAAGCCGGTTTTCCAATGTCCCAGAAAGTAAGTCATGGGCGCGTGGCACACCCCATGGCACACCTCTTTCACGCGCGAGAACTGGAATGTGCCAACAACAATCATTAGCCCACCGGCGACCCAGCCGGATTTGGCAATCCCCAGCATATCGACCACCCCGCCGAACAGCAAAACAAGTTGAACCCCGGTGATCAAAGCCGCAAATCCGACCCAGACGACCGCATATCCAGCCAGCACGCCCAGCCATCCGGCGCGCGTTCCATTGGCGCTGTGTATCAGATCATCGTAGCTGCGCAGGGTTGGCACCAGGGTCGGCAGCATCATCGCTGCCATCATGATGGCCCACATCCAAAACAACGGCCCGAACTCGGCCATGGGCATATACATGTCCATCCGCGGGTCCATCGCCGCCATGGCCTGCCCCATTGGGCCGGGCCGACCGATCCAATCAATATCCATGCTGCGGCTCATCGAGAACATCATCCACCACGCCCACAAGATGGCTGCGTAAAAGCCCAGCCACAATCCAGTGCGTAGAACCGCGCGACTCATGCGCCCCTCCCGACTCAGTCCTTGCTTTTCAAATGTCAGACTTTTAAATGTCAGACAAATAAAATCTGACTATCGGGCAAGTAATTATGAAAATCGATCCTCAGAAACCGGCTGATCTATCTGCCCAAATCGCGCAGGCCATACGGGACGCTATAATCTCAGGCCAATTGATCGTCGATGAACGCCTGCCGTCTGAGGCGGAACTTGCCGAGCAGTTTCAGGTGTCGCGCCCCACAGTGCGTGAGGCATTGAAACGACTAGCAGCACAGTCACTGATCCGCACGCAACGCGGGGCGACGGGCGGAGCCTTTGTCAATCGGCTCAGCTTTGAGGATGCGTATTCTCAGCAGATCACCACCTCGACACTTCTGCTGTCGATGAATGCTGTCCGGTTCGATACGGCGTGCGAGGCGCGATACGCGCTGGAACGCGCCTGTGCGCCCTTGTCGGCCAAACGTCGAACAGCGGATCAATTGGCCACGATGCGAGCCGAGATTTTCCGACAAGCCCAGCCGGGTTTAACAGACGAAGCGTTCTGCGCCTCGGATGTGGCGTTCCACCGGGCGCTTGTAGATGGGGCCGACAATCCGGTTCTGTCTTATCAACTGGCCGGTGCGGTTGAGGCCATGCAGCCCCTGATGAATATGATCACTTTCACGGCCCGATCCCGCGAAGCGATCATCACCTACCACACAAAAATCGCAGATGCGCTAGAAGCCAGGGATGCCGAAACCGTCGATTCCGCATTGGTTGAGTTGGAAACCTATACACGGCAACTGGCTCAGGATGTGGCCGAACGCAAGCGCAAGCCAGCCTGAACAAACAATACCTTTCCTTTGCAAACCAATAGATTATCTGTAGCGGACTGAACAATATCTGAGGCCGATATGATCACCACTCTGAACGTAATTGCCGCGTTGCTTACAATCGGCTTTGGGCTCTTTGGGTTTCTGGCCCCGGCCTACACGGCCAACGCGTTGGATCTTGCACCCACGAACAGCACCATGGGGTTAAGCGAGATGCGCGCCTCGGTCGGCGGGTTGTTTGTTGTTACCGGGATCGCGGTGATCTGGCTGAATGCGCCGATGGCCTATACCATGCTGGGCGTGGTCTATGCCGGGGCTGCATTGGGGCGGTTCGTGTCTCTTGTGCTGGACAACCCACCGTTTGTTAAAGCCGCAACGTTTGGTGGAATCGAGCTTGTGTTGGCGATCTGGCTGATCGCAGCGAACTTCAATAAAACTGCGTAACATACTGTTAAATAAAGATCAGCGCTCATTTATTCGGGATTTGCAACCCGAAGGAACCTCCCCTATATAGGGTATGTCCTTCGGGACTATGGACATAAACGCGCTCGTAATAAGCGGATCGGACCCGGGGGCGGTACCCGGCGGCTCCACCAACCATCCTTCGTTTGAGGATTCTGGGGCCGAAATAGGATCGACGAACGTCTAAAGGGGTTAGCTTTGTCTCGGCTGTCTGCCACCGTTATCGGCGAAACTAGTACAATTGCAAACGACAATCGTGCTCCGGTTGCAGTTGCTGCGTAAGCAGTAGCAAGACCGAAACTTAAGCCCTTGCGCCTAGCCGTGTAAGGCGGGGTTCGCAGGTACCTGGCAACAGAAACCTGCATTTCCAAAACATCTTATGTCTGAGTTTAATTCTTTTTCTGCAAAGATTTAGAGTTTCTTCATCCCTTTTGCAGATTGTCGTTCCAAACAGATAGGAGAGCCGGGATGACTCACACTGATATCCTCAAAGCATGGTATGCTGAGGTTTGGGAACAGGGAAATACCGACGCGATCGATCAGTATTTCGCACCGGATACAATGGCAGAAGGGTTGATCCCTGAAATGCAGGTCGGTGCGGATGACTTCCGCGATCTCGTTATGGCATTTCGGCATATTCTGGGTGAGATTTCTGTTGAAATGCCCAAGATCATCGAAAACGGTAACTGGGTATCGGCGATCCTGCATGTCAAAACCTTCCGCGCCGACAATGGCGCACCGCTGGAGGTGACAGGCCAAGTCATGGCGCGCTTCAAAGATGACAAAATGGTCGAGGCCTACAATCAGTTTGATTTTGTCTCGCTTTTCGAACAGCTTGGTCAGTTTCCACAGGATACGCTGCCCGTTTGTATGACCGGCCAACGGTTGGATTGGGCCTAAGTCACCGCCGTACAATCTTGACCCTTTGGTTGCTTGCACGTTAGCAAGGGCCATGGGGTAAGATTGCGAACGCCCCGTGAGGCGCCAGCCCAAGTTTCGCATGTATCCGAGATTGCAAGGAAACATGCCATGGCATCGCCGAACTCAATTACCCCAAAGCAACTGTTGCGTCTGATCGGAACACCTCAGGCCCCGATGCTTATCGATATCTGCGTGGACGAAGATTTTGAGGCCGACCCGTTTCTG
This sequence comes from Ruegeria sp. AH7, assembly GCF_056541325.1. Lineage (NCBI taxonomy): Bacteria > Pseudomonadati > Pseudomonadota > Alphaproteobacteria > Rhodobacterales > Roseobacteraceae > Ruegeria > Ruegeria sp. AH7. Next base: position 783,795 of record NZ_JBQFYF010000001.1, read on the forward strand.
ATCCCCGGATCGGGCCGACATCCGGCTTCCGATATTGACGGTCTGATAAAACGTGTTGGGAACCATGACAGCGTGATTATCTGCCAAAAGGGTAAGAAACTCAGCCAAGGTATCGTCTCGTGGCTGCGTGGCGAAGGTTGCAAGGCTGAGTATCTTGAAGGTGGCATGTACGCCTGGCGGGACTTGCCGGGAAATCTGCGTATACCAGCGGCATCTTTGCCGCGCTCAATAGATCGACATACTGTCTGGGTGACGCGGCACCGACCAAAGATAGATCGTATCGCCTGCCCCTGGCTGATCCGGCGTTTTGTTGACCCGAAAGCTAAGTTCTTATTCGTCGCGCCCTCCGAAGTGGAAAGTGTGGCGGAAAAGTTCAACGCGACGCCATTTGATGTTGAAAACACAGAATGGAGCCATCAAGGCGACCGCTGCACGTTCGACACCATACTCGACAAGCTATACCTGCGATCGGATGCTCTCGACCGGCTTTCGACTGTGGTTCGGGCGGCTGATACTAATCGCCACGACCTCGCGCCTGGGGCTGCTGGCTTACTGGCGGTTTCGGTTGGTTTGTCCCGGCAATACCGCGACGATCACCAAAACCTTGAGGCGGGACTGCATCTCTATGATGCCTTATACCGTTGGGCCCGTGATGGGTTTGATGAAACCCACGACTGGCCAACGGACCGGAAGTCATGACGCCAACACTCCGCGATCTGATACGCGTATTCGGCAGGATCGGGCTGCTGTCCTTTGGTGGCCCAGCCGCTCAGATCTCGCTGATGCATCAGGAACTGGTCGAACGCCGCCCCTGGCTGGATGAACAAACCTATCTGCGCGCCTTATCGCTATGCATGTTGCTTCCGGGCCCCGAAGCCATGCAGCTTGCCACCTATGCCGGTTGGCGGTTGCGCGGGGTCATGGGTGGATTGATCGCTGGAACGCTGTTTGTGCTGCCAGGAGCCCTTGTGATCGCGGTTCTTGTCACGCTTTATGCAGCCTTTGGCGATCTGCCTCTGGTTCAGGCAGGGTTTCTCGGGATCAAGGCCACCGTGATCGTCATCGTTCTGCAAGCCCTGCGGAACCTGTCGCGCAAGGCTTTGAATGACACCCAGCACCGCGTTCTCGCAGCCTTGGGTTTTCTGGGGATATTCCTGTTTAACATACCGTTTCCGCTGATTATTCTTGCAGCGGCCTGTTGGGGCTATGCCTCATTCAAAGGTGCTGCGTCGCAGGAACGGGCATCCCCTGCCCCAACTCTCGCCAATCCATTTCGCACTGCCGCGATCTGGCTGACGCTGTGGCTTGGGCCGCTGATTGCGCTGTCGCTGTCGGGGCAGCAATTGCTCAGCGATTTGGGCTGGTTCTTTGCTCGTCTGGCCGTTGTGACCTTTGGCGGGGCCTATGCTGTACTGGCCTATATGACCCAGACCGTCGTGGACCAGTACAACTGGATCAGCACGGGCCAAATGATCGATGCGTTGGGCCTTGCAGAAACCACCCCTGGACCCCTGATCCTGGTTACCCAGTTCGTGGCGATGCTGACGGGGCAAATTAGCGGTGGGCTTTCGTTGGCGCTCGCCGCAGGTGCGGTGGCGCTATGGGCAACGTTTGTGCCCTGTTTTCTTTGGATTTTCCTAGTCGCCCCCTATCTGGACCGGCTGGCTTCAAGACCACGGCTGGCCGCAGCGCTGCATGGAATCACAGCCTCGGTCGTAGGCGTGATTCTGAACCTGTCACTGTGGTTTGCCCTGAATGTCTTGTTCCATGACATATCCCAGTTTCAATGGGGCCCGCTTTCGCTTCCTGTTCCGGGATTCGGATCACTGGACTTCACCGCGCTGTTGCTCACATTTGTAGCTGGGGTGTTGATTCTTAGGGTAAAACTGGGGATGGCCACGGTGTTGACGCTGATGATGGGTGCAGGGATATGCCTGCATCTGTTCTGATCAATCCATCGATTCCCGCTCTTTCGTTTCCGGTTAAAACGCCTATGCTGGAGACGACCACTTTCGAGGATGACCCATGTCGCAAGACATTGACTATGGAAACCTGATGCACACCGCCATGCGCGGCCTTATCAAAACTGTTCTGACCGATGTGTCCGAAACCGGGCTGCCCGGTGCCCACCACTTTTTCATTACCTTTGACACCCGCGAACCGGGTGTGCAAATCGCGGAATGGCTGCATGAGCGCTATCCCGAAGAGATGACAATCGTGATGCAGCACTGGTTCGAAAACCTTGAGGTCGGGGATACCGGTTTTGCCATCACGCTAAATTTCGGTGACGCGCCCGAACCGCTGTATATCCCCTACGCGGCGATCAAGACATTCGTTGATCCTTCAGTTGAATTTGGCCTGCGCTTTGAAAGCCCCGAGGATGAATTGGACGAGGATGAACTGGTCGAAGAATCAATCGAGGTTGAAGAACCCGAAGAACATCACGACGCTGACGTGGTCTCGCTAGACAGCTTCCGCAAATAGTCTTCTAAACCCCGCCGTAACGCGGGGTTTATTGCTTTTTCAGGAAAGTTTCGACTGAGCGCGACTTTTCCCCATCGATAAAGCGCGAGAATGACAGGTTCAGCCCACCTTCTGCCAATGTCCGGTCATATTGTTGCAATTCGTACCCGCCGGATTCGTCGATAAACAGCGAAAACACGGTCAGAGTATCGCCTTCGATCCGCCCCCAGACGAAAGGTTCACCCTGCATCGGGTCCAGTGGCACCTCATGCCCAAATACATTGCGTTTCATCGCAGCCGAGAACACATCGGGCCGGTCTGAGGTTTGGAAATCAATCGAGAATTTCTGCTCTTTCACCCGTCCATCGGCCTTGTAGGTGGTGGTTTTCCAGCTGACATTGAACCCGTTTTTGGTGTCGTGGATTGAAACGCTCATATCCCGGGGGGTCGATGTGCCATCCGCATCCACCACATTCGCCGATCCGATATAGTCCCCGACAAAGGGCTCGATGTTGGCAGCCTGGGCAGCGATGTTCAGCAGCCCAAGCCATAGCGTTGCAACAAAAACCGCCGCCATGGATTTCAAGGGCACAAACCGTTGGGTACCGGGCATCTCGTCCTCCTCAACCGAAGCCTGTTCATTCTAGCTAAGCATGATCGCTGCACAATGCCACAATCCCTTGTTGCAAGAACAAAATGACGCAGCCCGGCGCTATACCTTTGGCAGCCTTAGGGCTAAGGTGCGCGCAACTGGCCGATTGCGCGATACGCTTAAGGCAGCTAAACGGCATACGACTGCATACCAGACGGAGTACCCGATGTCTCAGACCCGCACCGAAACCGACAGCTTTGGCCCGCTAGAGGTTCCTGCCGACAAATATTGGGGCGCGCAGACGCAGCGCTCGATCATGAACTTCCCCATCGGGTGGGAGAAACAGCCCGTGGCCATCGTGCGTGCGCTGGGCGTGATCAAGAAAGCCTGCGCAATTGAAAACAAGGCAAACAGAAAACTGGATGCCAAGATCGCCGATGCGATCATTCAAGCTGCAGGTGAGGTGATTGAAGGCAAGTTTGACGACAACTTCCCTTTGGTCGTCTGGCAGACCGGCTCGGGCACGCAGTCCAACATGAACTCGAACGAGGTCATCGCCAACCGCGCGATCGAGATTTTGAGCGGCGTTATCGGCTCCAAAGACCCGGTTCACCCCAATGATCACTGCAACATGGGCCAGTCGTCAAACGACACCTTCCCGACCGCCATGCATATCGCCACTGCCATGAGCGTGCGTGATGTTCTGCTGCCCGGCCTTGAGAAGCTGGCTTCGGGCCTGGAACAGAAGGCTGGTGAATTCAAAGACATCATCAAGATCGGTCGGACCCATACGCAGGACGCAACGCCTCTGACTCTGGGGCAAGAATTCGGTGGGTACGCCCATCAGATCCGCCAAGGGATCGCCCGCGTACATGCCGCAATGCCCGGGATTTATGAGCTGGCACAAGGTGGTACGGCCGTGGGTACCGGCCTGAACACGCAGAACGGCTGGGGCGAAGCTGTTGCCGGCCACATGGCCGAGATCACCGGCCTGCCCTTTGTGACAGCGCCCAACAAGTTCGAGGCGCTGGCCGCCCATGATGCCATGGTCTTCCTGTCCGGTGCTTTGGCGACGATTGCGGGCAGCTGCTACAAGATCGCCAATGACATCCGCTTCCTCGGCTCCGGCCCCCGGTCCGGTCTGGGCGAGTTGATTCTGCCAGAGAATGAGCCCGGCTCGTCGATCATGCCGGGCAAGGTGAACCCGACTCAGGCCGAAGCACTGACACAAGTCGCAGCCCATGTGATGGGCAACAACGCCGCCATGACATTTGCGGGATCTCAGGGTCATTTCGAGCTGAACGTCTACAACCCGATGATGTCCTATAACCTGCTGCAGTCGATCCAACTGCTGGGCGACGCCGCCGACAGCTTTACCGAACGTATGCTGCTGGGCATCAAGGCCAATGAGCCGCGCATCGACAAGCTGATGAAAGAGTCGCTAATGCTGGTGACGGCATTGGCGCCGACCATCGGCTATGACAACGCCACCATGGTTGCCAAAACCGCGCATAAGAACGGTACCACCCTTAAGGAAGAGGCCATCGCGCTGGGCTTTGTCGACGAGGCGACCTTTGATGCGGTCGTCCGGCCAGAACAAATGATCGGCCCGAAAGACTGATGGGCAAGCCGGTCAATCTGAACCGGTACCGAAAGGAAAAAGCGCGGGCCGAGAATAAGGCCCGCGCAGATCAGAACGCTGTCGCCTTTGGGCGGAGCAAAGCCGAAAAAGACGTCGTGCAACTGCAACAGGACAAGCAGAAACGCGATCTCGACAATCACGAGCTGGATGAATGAGCGGTCGGCCTGTCAAACGCTCTCTGACCCTCAAAGGACATCGGACATCGGTGTCTTTGGAAGATGAATTCTGGCGAGCCTTTCGCGATATCGCACTTGAAAAAGATCAACCAATCAACGCCTTGGCCGCCGAGATTGATGTTGACCGGGATCCAGAAACGGGTCTTGCCTCGGCCATCCGTGTTTTCATTCTGAACTGGTATCGCGAGAAGCTTTGACCCTTGCCAGCCGCGCCCTAACAGGTGTAGCGTCAAATCGGAACATAACGGGTACATTCATGAGCAAGACATTGATCGGGCCAGACGGGAAAGCCAGGTGCACATGGTGCATGTCCGCACCAGAATATCCTGACTATCACGACAATGAATGGGGTTACCCGGTCTCCGATGACCAGCGGTTGTTCGAAAAAATCTGCCTCGAAAGCTTTCAATCCGGTCTTAGCTGGCTGACCATCCTGCGGAAGCGCGAGAACTTTCGCAAGGCGTTTTGTAACTTTGATTTCAACAAGATGGCTGCGTTTTCTGATGCGGATGTCGAACGTCTATTGCAGGACACTGGCATCATCCGTCATCGTGGCAAAATCGAAGCTGTGATCAACAACGCCCGCCGCGCGCAGGACCTAGTGGCCTCCGAGGGCTCCTTTGCGGCCTATGTCTGGCGGTTCGAGCCAGAAACCCCTCCGCCGCCGCAAACCGCGTCAACCTCAGCAGAATCCATCGCCATGTCCAAAGATCTTAAAAAACGCGGGTGGAAGTTCGTGGGACCCACCACCGTCTTTGCCTTTATGCAAGCGATGGGGTTGATCAATGATCACGCCGAAGGCTGCGCCTTTCGGGAAAAAGCGGCGCAGATGCGCCGCGATTTTGTCAAACCCGTCTAAGGTTTAGCAGGAGGCGTTAAAGATCTTGTCGATGTTCCCACCCAGGGCTGCGTTGAACTCCGCATCGGATTGCTGCTTTGACAGCCCTTCGGTCAACGCGCGCGAGAAGGACGCGATCATCTTGCTGTTTTGATCCAGCAGATCACAGGCTTGTTCGGTCGAGTAACCTCCAGACAAGGCGACAACACGTACAACACGCGGGTGATCGGCGACCGTGTCATAGAGACCCGCAACGCTGGGGATCGTCAGCTTCAACATCACATCCTGACCTTCGCCCAGCTGGTCCAGGTTCTTGATGATCTCTGTCTTCAGGATGTCTTCGGCCTCGGCCTTGGTTTCGGAATGGATGTTCACCTCGGGCTCGATGATGGGAACCATTCCGGCGGCCAGAACTTCGCGTGCAACGTCGAACTGCTGTGCAACCACGGCTGCGATACCTTCGGCATTTGCTTCGTGAATGACCGAGCGTTCCTTGGTCCCAAAAACACCTTCGGCTTTGCCCAGAGTTTCTGCCAGACCGGGAATTGGCTTCATCAACTGCACACCATTTGCCTGATCTTCCAAACCTTTGTCGATTTTGAGAAACGGCACGATACCTTTGACCGACCACAGGTAATCAGCCACTTTGCGGCCTTCGATCTGTTCCTCCAGCGTGCGTTCAAACAGGATCGCACCAATCACTTTGTCCTTGGTGAAATCATCCGCCAGAATGATCCGCGCGCGCATCTTCTGGATCTCGCCGAACATCTCGGCATCCGATCCGTAATCCGAGGCTTCCACGCCATAAAGAGCCAGCGCCTTTGGTGTCGACCCGCCGCTTTGATCCAGTGCTGCGATAAACCCTGCGCCTGTGGACATCTGCGCGCGCTGTTCTGCCTTGGACATAATGCTTTCCCGTTCAAAACTGATTCCGTTGCCCTCCGAATACAGTACGGCGTGAGGGGATGGTAGTTTGTTAGCGCTCAACCATGCGCAACCAGATGCCATCCTTTGATCTGACGGTCAGATGTGCGACGGGAACAGGTGTTTTGCCGGGGATTGTTTCGAATTTGTAGGCGCGTAGCAGCATAGACAGGATCAACGGCCCTTCAACCATTGCAAACCCAGCACCTGTACAAACGCGGGGGCCGGCTGAGAACGGAATATAAGCCTCTCGCTGACAGGTCTTGCCATTCTCTGTGCTCCAGCGGGCGGGGTCGAACGCATCCGGATTGTCCCATAGCCTCTCCTGCCGGTGCAGGTGCCAGGGGCTTATGACGATTTGTGAGCCTTTGCGGATTTCGCGACCCCGGAACTGTTCAGGACAGCTGGCCTGCCGCACCATCATCGGAACAGGCGGATATAGGCGCAGTGCCTCGCGGAAGACATCCCTGCTGATCTTGAGGCGTGACATGGCCGCGAATGTGCGGTCGTCCAACGCCTCTGCCTCGGATGCAACCTTGTCCTGCCACTCGGGATAAAGCGCCATCAGGTACAGCGTCCACGCCAGGGCGGAGGCACTGGTTTCATGCCCTGCCAGAAAGAAGATCGCCACCTGATCGACCATCTCATCCGTGCTGAACCGCTTGCCTGTATGGGGATCAGCCGTGGTCATGATCTTCGTGGCCAGATCATCTGGTGCCCGGCCCTGTTCGATCGCGTTCGCCCGTTCTGCTGTCAGCCGACCAATCAGAGAGCGAATATCCTGTGCACTTTGGCGGGTGTTCCTGGAATGAAACCGGGGCAACCAGTGTGGGAGAGGCACAAAAGCGGCCAGGTTCAACAAAGGCTGCGCGCGCTGATAGACGCGGAATTTCTGAAAGACCTCGGTGGCGATTTCGTTCTCGATTGGCACAGAAAACAACGTTCGAAAAATCACATCGGCTGCGGCGTGGCTGGTGATTTCTTCACATTCGATCTGCTGGCCTGTTTTATCGCGCAGTCTTGCTACGCAGGCCTCGGCAGCCTCACGCATGGCCGGAAAGGTATCTTTCAGACGACCGCCCTCGAAGGCCGGATCAATGATGCGCCGCTGCCGTTTCCAGGTCTCGCCATTGGTCAGGAATACTGAGTTACCCAACAACGGCCGCAGCCCCTCGCTGATCCGACTGGATTTTGGAAAATCATCCGGTCTTTTCTTAAGGACCGTATCAATCAGATCAGGCTGGTTGATCATGTAAGATCGGAAGAACGGCGTGCGAAACTCAGCCATCCAGGCGCGATAAAGGCGCTGAGGCTGCGCCGAGAGCAAATCCCGCCGAAACAGTTTCAGATAACGCCATAATGAAACACCATCCGGGCGGGATTTTGGCTTGGGCGGCGTCATGGGCTAACGTTTCTGTATTTGGAAACCGGGGTTTCGATACGCGTTTTAGACGGCTGCCGCCCCGCAAATCGCGCACCCAGCGTCTGTGGCCCAGCGGTGATGCGGAAATAGTCATAGGTGCCAGGTTGATCAAAGGCACAGAGATATTGGAAATGCAGCCGGAAGAATTTCCAGCGCAATGCCTGCCAACGCTCAGGCGACAATGTCTGCGTGAAAGCCGCAGACAGGACCAAGGGCCAGATCTTGTCCGGCCCGGCCACACCGGAAACCGCAACCGGATCGCATAACGCAAAGGAGCATCCATCGCCAGGGGCCGAGACATCTACCCAGGTCAGATTTTCTTGAGTTGACAGAAATTGCAGATCGCCCCGCAGTTTCCTGGCATCTGGCAGGAATGACACCATCGGGACCACCTGCCCCAGGCTCAGGAATGAAAGCGCCGGACCTTCCGACGCGTGGCCATTGCCACGGATGACATCGGCCAACACCGAAACGCCCAAATGCGCCCCGGAACTGTGGCCAACCACAAGAACCTCATCCACATTGTCTTGCAAGGATGCGCTGATCAGCGCGGCGAACTGATCCAGACGATCCTGCAGTACCGCTGGCGTTTCCCCATTCAATCGCGCGGAATAGGCGTAGTCATGCATCAGGTAGTAAGCAAACAGGCGGTTGTCGATCTTCCGGAACCAACGCAACAGCAAATAGGCGAAAGCCAGAGCTGAGAGCAGTGCCCAAACGCCAATCCAAATCCCCAGTACTGCCGTTACTCCGGCCACGACGCCCAATGCGGCAAGCAGTTGTAACAGCAGCATCCCGACAGGATAAAGCGCTGCAATCACCGGCCCTTTTCTCAGCTTACGAAGACGTCGCAGCGTTCCGGTTGAGACATAAATCCAGGCCGTACGGGCAAGCTGCAGGTAGGTCCCCAGGATCGAACCGGACATGCTGTCGCGCACGATGTCAGACCAGACCAGAACCTCGATATCCGTTTGCACCTCAACCCCGTCCTGAGTTGAGGTGACATGCCAACCAAACGGCCCCTCACCTGATTTCGGCGTAATAGAGATTTCATATCCTGAAATCGCAGCCTGTTGGTGGGATTCGGTCCGATACAGCTCACGATAGCGCCGGGCAGGAATCGGGTCGTAGCCGGGGATGTAGAACACCCGCCGTCTGCGCACCTGTGGCTGTTTTGTCTGACTGCTCATGGCCTTACCTTCTGCTGCGCAGGTTAACGCAGCATTGCGGCCAAGGTAAGATGGATCAGCCCAGGACCGCCAGCACCGGGAAAGTTTCCAGCAGCCACCAGCTGAATTCGGTAAACAGACCAGTAATCAGCATGATGCCAACGAACAGCAACAGCCCCCCCATCACCTTTTCAATCGTACCCATGTAGGGCTTGATCCGATTCATCACATGCATCGAGCGGTTCAGGAACATCGCTGCCAGCAGAAACGGAATGCCCAAACCTGCCGCATATACGCCCAGCAGAAGCGTGCCGCGCGCGACCGAAGCCTCGGACGCGGCAAGTGACAGGATCGCCCCAAGCTGCGGGCCGATGCAGGGTGTCCACCCGAAGGCAAAGGCGAGACCCAGAATGTAGGCTCCAAATACGGACCCTCCGGAATCACCAGTTTCAACCCGCGCCTCACGATCCAAGAGCGGGATACGGAACACGTTCAGAAAATGCAGGCCAAAGATGATCACCACCGCGCCGGAAGCTTTGGCAAAAAGCTCTTGATTCTTCAGAACAAACGCCCCAAAGGCCGATGCAGTGAACCCCAGCAGCAAGAAGACGGTTGACAGACCCAACACAAAAAACAGCGCAGACAGCGTCGCCTTGCGTCGGGCACGCGCCTCATCCTGCATCTCGTTGATGGTCACACCGCTCATATAGGCCAGGTAGGGTGGCACAATCGGCAAAACGCAGGGTGACAGAAAGCTAATCAACCCGCCGATCATGGCGATGAACATGGCAGGCAGAAGTCCCGCGTCGATGATATCTATTCCGAACATAGACCTGCACATATGGTATGAAAGCGGCTTCGTCACGGGGCCAATCAGTCACAACCTCGTGGTTGCACGCTGGACACCATGGCAAAGTGGAAATATCTGACCCTTATGTCAAATCCAACCGAGACCCTTGATGCGCTTGGGCTGCTTTGCCCCTTGCCTGTGCTGAAGGCGCGCAAACGGCTGAAATCCATGCCCGGCGGCGCGGTGCTGCGCGTATTGGCCGATGACCCAGCCGCGATCATCGATGTACCGCATTTCTGCACAGAGTCTGGCCACAAACTCGTTTCGCAAGGCGAAGAGAACGGGCATCAGATCTATCTGATCCAGAAACAAGGCTGATCGAGGCCCGAAGAGGCAACGAAAAAGGCGGGCGCCAAACCCGCCTTTTCTATTTGGTTTAGCTGCCCAGCGACCACCAGCCGCGCCGTTTGGGTTTGGCGGGTTCGCTTGGTTGCTCTGGCTCTTCTGCCACCGTTTCCAGAACGGGTTCGGCCTGAGCTTCTTCTACGGCAGGCTCTACAACTTCTTGGGTGGAAGGTTCTGCAACCTCTTCCACAGCAACGGACTCTTCAGCTGCCTGTTCAGGTTCGTCTTGCTCCGGCGCAAGTCCCTCAGCCGGAACGGGTGCTTCTTCTACGGCCGTCTCAGCCACTTCAGGCCCTGTCGCAGGTTCTGAAGGTTCAACCGAGGCATCCTCAGCCGCTTGCACTTCAGGGTCTTGCTGAACTTCGGCATCCGCCACCTCAACCTCTGCCGCAACGGGTTCGGTGTCTTTTTTCTTGCGACGCGGCGCCCGGCGGCGTTTCGGCTTGGCGGGTTTTTCCTCTTCGCCTGTGGCCTCTCGGTCTTCCTGAGCGCTTTCCGCTGGGATGTCGTCCGGCGTTACCTCTTCGGGAGTTGCCTCGGACGCGTCAGCCTCGCCATCCTGTTGCTCGCCAGAATTTCCACCCTTCTTGCGGCGACGACGGCGACGTTTACGCTTGGGCTTGACCTCTTCTTCGGCCTGAACGGTTTCGTCCTCGACCTCGTCCTCATCAGTCTCGTCAACCATATCCATCAGCGACGCATCAACAGATACAACCGGCGCGGTGGCCTCGGGCACAATCCGGCTGGCCGTCTTGAATTTCTCCATCGAGAAATCCGGGCTGACCAGATGCAAATCCCCTTCGACACGCACAGAGAGACCATAGCGCGCCTCGATCTGAGCGATATGCTCGCGCTTCTGGTTCATCAGGAAGTTGGCAATCCCAACCGGGCAACGCACCAGAACTTCGCGCGAACGGCGGCGGGTGCCTTCCTCTTCGATCTGACGCAGAATCGACAGTGCCATATTGTCGTCCGAGCGGATCAGGCCGGTGCCATGACAATGCGGGCACGGCTGCGTGGTTGCCTCCAGCATGCCGGGGCGCAGGCGCTGGCGCGACATCTCCAGCAGGCCAAAGCCCGAAATGCGGCCCACCTGGATGCGCGCACGGTCGGTTTTAAGCTTATCTTTCAGACGCTTCTCGACGGCTGAGTTGTTCTTGCGCTCGTCCATATCGATGAAATCGATCACGATCAGACCCGCCAGGTCCCGCAGACGCAACTGGCGTGCCACTTCCTCAGCGGCCTCAAGGTTGGTCTTGAGCGCGGTTTCCTCGATCGAACCTTCCTTGGTCGCCCGACCAGAGTTCACATCGATCGCCACCAACGCCTCGGTCACACCGATCACGATATAGCCACCGGATTTCAGCTGCACGGTCGGGTTGAACATCCCGGCCAGATAGCTTTCGACCTGATAGCGTGCGAATAGTGGCAACGCGTCCTCATACCGTTTCACGTTCTTGGCGTGGGACGGCATGATCATTTTCATGAAGTCCTTGGCGATGCGATACCCGCCCTCGCCTTCGACCAGAACCTCATCAATATCGCGGTTATAAAGATCACGGATCGACCGTTTGATCAGATCGCCTTCTTCATAGATTTTCGCAGGTGCAATGGATTTGAGCGTCAGCTCGCGGATCTGCTCCCATAGACGCTGCAGATATTCATAGTCGCGCTTGATCTCGGACTTCGTGCGCTTGGCCCCCGCAGTACGGATAATCAACCCAGCGCCCGTTGGCACATCGATCTCGGCGGCGATTTCTTTCAGTTTCTTACGATCAGGTGCGTTGGTGATCTTACGGCTAATGCCGCCGCCACGGGCTGTGTTGGGCATCAGAACACAATAGCGCCCTGCCAGAGACAGATAGGTGGTCAGCGCTGCCCCTTTGTTGCCGCGCTCTTCCTTGACCACCTGCACCAGCAGAACCTGACGGACCTTGATGACTTCCTGAATTTTGTACCGGCGCGGGCGGGGCTTGCGCGGCGGGCGAATATCTTCGCTGTCATCCTCGTCAGCCACAGATTCGATGGATGCGTCTTTTTCAGCCGCGTCCGTCAGTGCTTCACTCTCTTCACCTTCATCGGTATCCGAGTCAGATTTCGCCTCTTCGATCTCGTTTAGAGGCTCGGCCTGTTCAGATTCCGCGGTCTCTTCAGCCACCGCTTCTGCTTCGGCCTCAGATGCGTCTTCCGGCGCGGTGTCTTCCACACCCTGTTGGGTTACCTCCTCGGCAACCGCATCATCGGAGGTCTCAACCTCATCAACCGGTTCTTCGACGGGTGTTTCGGCGACACGATCCGCAGGCGAGGTTCCTTCCTCAACCGCCAGATCCGCTTCTTCCCCCTCTTCCAGGTCGATGGTTTCCATGCCGGTCGGCTCGTTCGACACTTCAATCGACTCAACCGCATCATCGGATTTCACATCCGCCGCTTTGGTGCGCGAGCGGCGGCGCTTTTTCGGCTTGGCCTCTTCCGCCTCATCCCGGGCCTTCATGGCCTCGGCATAAGCGCGCTCTTCCTCAATCAGCGCCTCTCGGTCGGCGACGGGAATCTGGTAGTAATCGGGATGAATCTCGGAAAACGCCAAGAATCCATGCCGGTTCCCGCCATAATCTACAAAGGCCGCCTGCAGAGACGGCTCGACCCGCGTTACTTTTGCAAGATAGATGTTGCCAGCAAGCTGGCGTTTGTTCTCGGATTCAAAATCGAACTCCTCGACCTTGTTTCCGTCGACCACCACGACGCGGGTTTCCTCCGCGTGGGTGGCATCGATAAGCATTTTCTTAGCCATGTGTCCTTGGTGCACCGCGCCAAACGCGTTGTCCTGACCTGTCCAGGCGGACAGGCGCATTTGGGAAGGTGTCTTGTCAGGGCGATATTAGACGGCGCGCGGCAGGGTCTGGCGCTCTGGCCCCCTGCCCGGTCTTTCAAACGTTGCGCGCGCGTCATCGCGGTTCTTCTCCGACAGACGCGGCTCACCGCTGCCTGCCCATTTATTCCTTTCGCCCGACGCATCGGGCTCAGGCACTCCACTGCCCCGGGGAAAGGGGCACAATCGGTCTGCTTTGCGATGAAAACCAACGTTCACCTTCGGCAAAACAGCGAAACTCAAAAAATCGGGACTTAAAGACACGAAAAAGGTCCGGCCCGTCCGGACACAATAAAAGCAGTCCTGTGGAAAACACAATGGGCAAACTGCATCCCGCCTGCCAACACAGCGCAGGATCCCCTTCATCTGGCCAAAAAATATCCCGGGGGTGAATTGAGCCAACGGCTCAAGAGGGGGCTGGCCCCCTCCCCTTGTTCACAAATAGTCCGACCGTTGAAGACCGTACTTGGCCATCTTCTCGTTCAACGTCCGGCGCGGCAGGCATAGCTCATCCATCACTGACGCGATCGATCCCTTGTGACGGCGCATCGTGTTGTCGATCAGCATCCGTTCGAACGCTTCGACGTATTCCTTCAAAGGCTTACCTTCGGTGGTCATCACCGGCTGCATTTCCTCGTGATCCGACATCAGCAATGACGCAATCGTCCCCGACCCGCGCCGCGATTGCAGCACAGCGCGTTCCGCGATGTTGATCAACTGACGCACATTGCCCGGCCACGGGGCCTGCAACAATTGTGCGGCTTCTTGCGCACTCACCTGCGGTGCATCGCAGCCGTATTCCTCGGCAAACTGCTCGCTCAGGCGCGTGAACAGGGTCAGAATGTCTTCGCCCCGCTGCCGCAAAGGCGGCATGGTTATCCGTAGTGCCGCCAGACGGTAGAACAGATCGGGGCGCAGCACGTCCTCGCTGGTCTTTCCGGCCTCTTGCAGGTTGGAAATCGCAACGATACGCGTTTCTGCCGGGGTGCCCTGTTCGTTCATCACGCTTAGCAAGCGCGCCTGCAGCGTGTCGCTCAGCGCTTCAACGTCTTCCAGAACCAGTGTTCCACCGCGCGCCTCTTCAATCGCGGGCAGTTGAGCGTCTTCGGGCATCATCGGCCCGAAAAGGCGTTTAGACAAAGCCTCTTCTTCCAGCGCCGCGCAGGAGACCAGAACGAATTTCTTGCCCGCTCGGCTGCCCACTGCATGCAGAGCATGCGCAACAAGGGTCTTCCCAGTCCCGGTTTCACCGTCAATTAGCACATGGCCATCGGCTTGACCAAGGTCCAGTATATCCTCGCGCAAACGCTCCATCACAGGGCTAGCGCCAATTAGTTTGTTCATGATCTGGGTGCCACCCGATAGCTCTCGGCGCAGGGCCCGGTTGTCCAAGGTCAGACGGCGGGCATTGCTGGCCCGCTTCGCCAATTCCGACATACGATCCGGGTTAAAGGGCTTCTCAAGGAAATCAAACGCGCCAACGCGCATCGCTTCAACCGCCATAGGGACGTCGCCGTGACCGGTGATCATGATCACAGGCAGAGTGCTGTCCGCCCCCATCAGCTTTTTCAGCAATTGAATGCCATCCATGCCGGGCATCTTGATGTCCGAGATCACAATCCCCGGATATTCGGGGCCCAGAACCTTCAGCGCATCCTCAGCGCTGGCGAAGGTCTCGGTGTCATACCCCGACAATGCCAGCCATTGGCTGATCGACTGGCGCATGTCCTGTTCATCATCCACAATGGCGATCTTCATGGCTTGGGCCATAGTCTTCCCTTTTATTCTGCGGCCTCAAGGCCGTCGCTACCCAGTATGGGCAATTGCATTTCAAACACCGCGCCGCCGTGCTGGCCGTTACGCGCAGTCAGCCGTCCGCCATGGTCGTTCACGATCCCGGACGAGATGGCAAGCCCCAGCCCGACGCCATCGCCGGGCTGTTTGGTGGTATAGAACGGCTCGAACAGGTTCTCGATGTCATCGATGCCATAGCCATTGTCGCGCACGGTTAGCACCGCCATATCTCCCGCCGCCAAGATGATTTCCACATCCGGCTCAGCCACCGATTTGGTGGCGTCCAGAGCATTGCGCAACAGGTTGACCATAACCTGTTCGATCCGCATCCGATCTCCGTTCACCAACACCGGCTCTTCGGGCAGAATCTGAGTGATCTTAACATGTCTTTGGCGCAACTGAGGCTCCATCATCGACAGCGACGAAGCCAGTGCTTCTCCAAGATTTACGGGCGAAAACGCATCCGCCCCCTTGCGCGCATAGGATTTGAGCTGTCGGGTGATTGCGCCCATCCGCTCGATCAGACCATCGATGCGGCCGAAGCTGGCCAATGCCTCTTCGGGCCGGTTTCGGCGCAAAAGCAGACGCGCACCCGCCAGATAGGTTTTCATTGCAGCCAAAGGTTGATTCAACTCGTGACTCACCGCTGCCGACATCTCTCCCAACGCCGCCAGTTTCGAACTTTGGGCAAGCGTCTGCTCGGCCAAATCCAGCGTCTTTTCAACCCGTTCCCGCTCAGCAATTTCCCGCTGTAGCCTTGTGTTCAATGCGCGAAGCTCTGCCGACTCGCGCTGGAACAGCGCCATCCGCAAGGTGGCGCGGCGGCTGAGTGCGTAGAAGGCCAGCGCCAGAAGAATCGCAAATCCCATGATCTCAAGCGCTAAAACGCTGTTCACCCGCTCGCGCACTGACTCGAATGTGGTGAAGGATGTCATTTGCCAGCCGCGAAACGGAATGCGTTTTTCCATCCGCATCACCGCCTCACCCTGAAGATAGGCATCCGGCGGCAGCGCGGTCCAATCTGTGGTCACGCGGATCGCGCGTTGAATAGCGCTGAGCGGTGGTTGGCGCAGCATCGCCGCCTCTTCATCCAACCCGCGCCATTGTGGTTCGGTCGACAGGATGATGTTGCCAGCGCTGTCAGTGACCAGCACCGCATGTGCAATCCGCGCCCAGGCAGTTTCGAACTTCTGCAGATCGACCTCGACCACGATCACGCCGAGTATGTCCGAGTTGCCCTGGATACGGCGTGAATAGACAAAACTATAGCCACCGGCCTCTCGCGGGATGACCGAGAAAATCGTCGAATTTGACCGTATCGCATCCACAAAATAAGGCGCATTGCGATGCGCCTCACCCAGACGGTTACGATCGGTTGCGGCAACTGATCGCCCATCACTATCAAGAAGCATCAGCGAAGCTGCGCCAATCTCTTCGACAAATGAAATCAATCGCTGGGTCGACAGCGTATAGTCGCTGGAGCGCAGGGCAGAAATCAGCGTCGGATCGCGCGCCAACAATTGCGGCACAATGGCATTGCGGCGCAGCTCACTGACCAGGTTGCCCGAGTCGAGTGTCAGCCTGAGCTCGGCCCGATTTCGCGTATCTTGGGTAAAACGATCCGTCAGCAAACGGTTCGTCGTCCAGACCGTCACAACCGTGGCGGCCAAAAGGACAAAAACGGCCAGTCGCAATCGCCAACCAAGCGGCGCGCCGCGAAAGGGTCGTAGAAGTTTGGACCAGCCAGTGCGAACCTCTGTACTCATCCCCAGAAGGTACGCGCGCTATGATCTGACCTCAAGTCACGCTGGCGACAAGACGCCCGACAATGCGCGGAACAATGCCGTACCGTCGGTGCCACCATGCCCCTGATCCGCGGCCCGCTCCGGATGCGGCATCATGCCGAGAACGCGACGATTTTCCGACAGGATGCCCGCGATATCCCCGACCGAGCCATTCGGATTCTCGGTATAGGTGAACGCAACGCGGTCCTTATCCCGCAGCGTGGACAATGTATCGTCATCGGCGAAATAGTTGCCGTCATGATGGGCAATCGGGATTCCGATCACGTCACCTGCGTTGTAGCCTTCGGTAAACGGGCTGCTGCTGGTTTCGACTTTCAGGCCCACGGTCTTGCAGATGTATTTCAGGCCCGCATTTCGCAGCAATGCGCCTGGAAGAATGCCGGTTTCGGTCAGGATCTGGAATCCATTGCAGACCCCCATTGCATACCCGCCGCGTTTGGTGTGATCGACCACCGCCTGACAGATCGGCGATTGGGCCGCGATCGCCCCACAGCGCAGATAGTCGCCATAGGAGAATCCGCCTGGAACACCGACGATATCAACGCCGTCAGGCAGCGTCGCATCCTTGTGCCAGACCATATCGACCTGAAAACCGGCTTGCTTGAAAGCCACGGCAAGATCCCGGTCGCAATTCGATCCGGGGAAGACGATAACGGCAGCGCGCATGGCAAACCCTCCTTATGGGCCTGGATCAGACCAGTTCGATCTCGTAACGCTCGATGACCGTATTGGCCAACAGCTTTTCACACATCTCGGTCACATCCGCCTCGGTCGCGCCGTCTGCAAGCTCCAGATCGATCACCTTGCCCTGCCGAACGCCTTCGACCTGATCAAAGCCCATGGCGCCTAGTGCGTGCCGTACCGCCTCGCCCTGAGGGTCAAGCACCCCATTCTTGAGCATCACATGCACCCTAGCTCTCATCTTTGTCATCTCCATTTTTCGCTGGGCAATTCCATCCTTTGTATTGCCAGCCGTGTTCGAAAAGAAAATCATTTAACTCTGCTGTTTTTCTGTCAAAAACCATCGAATAGAGGGTGTAATCAGCAGTAAAATTCAGCTGTTCTTCTGTCTTTCGATCTTCGACTTGAAACCCTCTATGAGATAATATCACCGACAAATCCTCCGCACGGATTGGCGTTCTGAAGCCAACAGTCTGCGCGGAATGCCTGATCTTCATAGTAGACGAGAGGTCTTCTCCGGCAGCTAGTAGCTTGGAGCGCGCTTCGTCGTTGCTGGCTTTAGAGCCAGGAAACCGATCTTGTCCGGCGTATAGCTTCTGCAACTCATTTGTTCTTAACTCCTCAGGGGTTCTGGCGTACCGGCGATAGCTCTGCCAGATAACCAATGGCACACACGCGAGAAGAAATAAAAAGGCCTCGTACATTATTTCACCGGTTTTGCCTTTACTGATTCCGGCAGGCAACGAGTGTGAACTGCGAGACACGGCACACCATTCGGCGGTGAGCCATACAACCCAGTTTGTAGCATCACATGCAACCGAATTTTCATTATGCGCAAATCCACCGTTGGACCCCATTCCGTTGCGCGGGGGATAGCGTGGTTGGGTGCGTTGAACAACCCTGTATGATCCGCAGTTTGCCGCAGGTGGTACCCTAGCCGTCGCCCTTGGACAAAGCAGGATAATGCGCATCAATCGCATGGAATGTGCCGGTCAAAACCATTTCGACCGCAACGGCCATCAATAATATCGCCATGATACGGGTCACAACGTTGATCATCGTCTCGCCTACAAGGCGCGAGATTTGATCCGCGAACAACAATCCCAACCCGACAATTGCACAGGCAATCAATATCGCAGCACCCAGCGTCAGGATTTCCGTACCGTCAGACAGCTGATGCGAAAACACAATGGTAATTGCAATCGTGCCGGGCCCGATGGTCAAAGGTATCGCCAGCGGAACAACAGCAAAGTTCAGCTTTCTTTGATGTCCCTCCGCTACGGCGGCCTGATCGCCAGGGGTGCGATCCTCGGCCTTCAGCATCGACATACCTATTCCGAAAATGATGATACCGCCCGCGATCCGGAAAGACGGCACATCTATGCCAAAAATCCCAAGGATTCTTTCGCCTGTCAGCACGGCGGCCAATGCGATTATCGTGACAGAAATTGCAACGACAATCGCAACATGACGACGTTCCGCTGCCGAACAGTTCTTGGTCATGCTGAGAAAGATCGGAATGTTATAGAGCGGGTTAAAAATTGCCAGCACGGCGGCCAAGAACTTCAGGAAAACTGCCTGATCAAACAATTCCGTCATGCGTTAGATCACCCCGATCGCAAGCTATTTGGCTGCTTAAATCCAAACATGATCAGGAACGCATAAGCTGTCAAACGTTCTGAAACAGAAAAAGCGCCGCTAAGGATAAGCGGCGCCTTCACGGAATTCAGACCAGTATCGCCTAGTTGATCAGCGTCGGCTTGGTCACGTTGCTTTGGGGCAGAACGCCCAGGCGACGCGCGACCTCGGAATAGGCATCCGTCAGATTGCCCAGATCGCGGCGGAAGACGTCTTTGTCCAGTTTCTGGCCTGTTTCAATATCCCACAGGCGGCAGCTGTCGGGGCTGATCTCATCGGCGACGATCAGACGCTGATAGTCACCATCAAAGACGCGGCCGATCTCGATCTTGAAGTCGATCAGTCGAATGCCAACGGCCATCATGACGCCGCTCATGAAATCGTTCACGCGCAGGGCAAGACTGAGGATATCGTCCATATCCTGCTGGCTGGCCCAGCCAAAGGCGGCGATATGTTCCTCGGTAACCAAAGGATCGCCCAGAGCATCGTCTTTGTAGCAATATTCGACAATCGGACGCGGCAACTGCGTGCCTTCGGCAATGCCCAGACGCTTGGACATGGTACCGGCCGCATAGTTGCGCACGATGATTTCCAGCGGCACGATTTCGCAATTACGCACCAGCTGTTCCCGCATATTTAGGCGACGGATGAAATGGGTCGGCACACCGATCTGGTTCAAACCGTTCATGAAGAATTCAGACAGGCGGTTATTCAGAACGCCTTTGCCGTCAATCACGTCCTTCTTCTCCGCGTTGAACGCGGTGGCGTCATCCTTGAAATACTGCACGATTGTGCCCGGTTCAGGACCTTCATACAGAATCTTGGCTTTGCCTTCGTAGATTTTCTTGCGACGCGCCATAAGCGACCTTTCCAGTCTGAGCAGTGGGAATGAGTCCCGCCGGTTGGCGCCCTCATAGTCCATGCCCCCCTTCCCCGCAAGTTTGCAAGGCAGCGAGACTTTGACACAGCGCAAATCCCTTGCACCCGTGCTGCCGTATGGTCATATCATCAACAGAGTAATAGCAACCCAAGAGGTCCTTGTCTCATGACCACCTTTGACGAACGTGAAAATGCGTTTGAAACGAAATTTGCGCATGACGAAAAAATGCAGTTCATCGCCCGTATGCGCCGCAACCGGTTCATGGCTGTCTGGGCCTCGACCCTGAAAGGCGAAACCGTAGAACAGGCGCGCAAATATGGTCAGGAACTGGTTCAAACCGACCTGAAGCACGTCAACGAAGATGACGTCGTCAATGCGGTCAAAGGCTACTTGGGCGATCTTGCCGATGAAGCCAAAATTCGCGCGAAGATGGCGGAACTTCTGGTCGAAGCCAAAGAACAGGTTATGGCTGAGGCCGACATCTAAGTCTCTTTGCAGCACCGCTCATGATGTTCATGAGTATTATGAATTTGATTTGACGCCCCGGTCATGTGACACGGGGCGTCTGTTATTCATAATGGCGCTTTGCGCCAATTTTCGGGCTTTTCTCATGACAAATGCGCTCACCGACCTTCTAAACACCGCCGACATAATTCTGGCCGATGGTGCAACGGGGACCAACCTATTCAATATGGGTCTGCAATCGGGTGACGCGCCCGAGCTGTGGAACGTGGATTCGCCTGAAAAAATCAAGGCTTTGTATCAGGGCTGGGTCGATGCTGGCAGTGATCTGTTCCTGACCAACACCTTCGGCGGAACAGCGGCGCGTTTGAAACTGCACGATGCGCAGAACCGCGTGACCGAGCTGAACCGGATCGGGGCAGAGCTTGGCCGCGAAGTCGCCGATGCGTCCGGGCGCACCGTTATTGTTGCTGGTTCTGTCGGACCAACGGGCGAGATCATGGAACCAGTCGGCAGCCTCTCGCATAGCGATGCGGTCGAGATGTTTCACGAACAGGCCGCCGCTTTGAAAGAAGGCGGCGCAGACGTCTTGTGGGTCGAAACCATAAGCGCCCCCGAAGAATTCCGCGCGGCGGCCGAAGCGTTTGCTCTGGCCGATATGCCATGGTGCGGCACCATGAGCTTTGATACTGCAGGTCGCACGATGATGGGCGTAACCTCCGCCGATCTGGCGCAGTTGGTTGAAACTTTCGAGAACCCGCCACTGGCCTTTGGTGCCAATTGCGGCACCGGCTCTTCGGATATCATGCGCACCGTTCTAGGATTTGTCGCGCAAGGCACTCAGCGCCCGCTGGTGTCCAAAGGGAATGCAGGCATCCCAAAATATGTAGATGGCAGCATCAAGTATGACGGAACGCCTGATCTGATGGCCCAATATGCCGTCATGGCGCGGGATGCGGGCGCGAAGATCATCGGCGGTTGCTGTGGCACAATGCCCGCCCATGTAGAGAAAATGCGCGAGGCGTTGGATACGACCCCACGGGCCGAACGCCCGACGCTGGATCAGATCACCGATGCTTTGGGGCCATTTTCGTCGGCCTCGGACGGTACTGGAGACGAAGCAGCCCCGGAACGGCGCACGCGTCGGCGCCGCCGGGCCTGATTGCGCTCAGCGCCCCTCGAACTTGGCGGGGCGCTTCTCCAGAAAGGCCACGACACCTTCGGCAAAGTCACGCGAGCGCCCGCAGTCTCCCTGCAGGCTCGCCTCGGTCTTGAGCTGCTGGGTCAGCGTGTTTTCATATGTACCGCGCAGGGCCGTTTTTATGGCCGCGAAGCCAGCTGTTGGGCCATTCGCCAAATACTCGGCGCGCTTGCGCCAATGCGCGGCGAAATCGTCATCGGCGACCGCTTCCCAGATCAGGCCCCAGTCATCGGCCTGACGGGCACTGATCTTTTCGGCAAAAAGCGCTGCGCCCATGGCCTTGGCCAAACCCATCTGGCGCGGCATGAACCAGGTGCCACCAGCATCAGGCAACAGGCCGATCCGGGCAAAGGCCTGCAGGAAGTATGCGCTTTCACTTGCAATCACCACATCGGCGCATAAGGCAAGGTTCGCCCCTGCCCCCGCAGCCGCGCCGTTTACCGCTGCAATGGTTGGCACCGGGCAATCGTGGATCGCTTCGAGCATCGGCTCATATTCGTCGCGCAAGGATCGTTCCAGGTCGATTTTTCCGGTTGATGAGGCATCGCCAAGATCCTGGCCCGAGCAAAATGCCGGTCCAGCCCCGGTCAGCACCACGCAGCGCGCATTGCGAGCGGCCTCTTTCATCGCATGGGTGATCTCTGCCCGCATCTGAGTGGTCAGTGCGTTCATTTTGTCCGGGCGGTTGAACGTCAGAACGGCCAGGCCGTCAGTGATATCCAACAGGATCGTTTCGTAGTTCATATAAAGCCTCCCCTCGCGCCAGGTTTTGCGAACCCTGACCTATTCGAACAGCAAGGGAAAGTGGAACCGAACGTCAGCCGTCGAGAATCTTGCGCAGCCGTTCTTTTTCTTCATCGCTGAGCGTATCATCAGCCTCAACTGCTTGAGCCCTTGACCGGTTGCGGACAAACGCCCATCCCATGCCCGCTGCAGCCAACAACATGAACGGCCCTGCAAGCCACAGCATTAGGTTGGCGCCTGAAATCTGGGGCCGGAGAAGCACATATTCACCATATCGGTCGACGATAAAGGCCATCGCTTCTTCGTCACTATCCCCGGCAACCAGACGCTCGCGGACCAAAAGGCGCAGATCGCGAGCCAGATCCGCGTTGCTTTCATCAATGCTTTCGTTCCGGCAGACCAGACACCGCAATTCGGCGCTCAGATCACGGGCCCGCTGCTCAAGCACCGGATCATCCAGAACTTCATCAGGCTGCACAGCATATGCCGGGGCAACCCACAGCATTAGGATCAGGATCAGGCGTTTCATTCCGCAGGCACCCCTGACGCAGGCGTTTTGCGTGCGCCAGCAGCCACCCGGAAACGGCGATCGCACAGGCTGAAAACGCCACCCAAGGCCATCAGGATACATCCCGCCCAAATCCAGTTGGCGAAAGGTTTGATATAGGTCCGCACGACCCAACCCCCATCGGCCTGTTGGTCCCCGATCACCACATAGAGGTCTCGCCAAATGCGATAGTCAATCGCAGCTTCGGTCGTGGGCATACGTGCAACGGGATAATCCCGCTTTTCAGGATGAAGCATTCCCAAGGACCGACCGTTTGTCTCGACCGAGATATCGGCCATGGTCGAGAAATAGTTCGGCCCCTGAAAACGCCGCACATCTTCCAGCGTCAGGGTGAACTGTCCAACTTCAAAAGGTGCGTTGGGCTGGGCAACACGGATGTCTTCAACCTCCCACGCGGTCAGGCCAGCAATCGCAAAGATCGTGACACCCAAACCGGTATGGGCAATCGCCTTGCCCCAATCCGCACCGGGCAGTCGGAACAAGCGCCTGAGGCTACCCTTACGGCCCGTTCTGCTCCAAAGATCGATGATTGCGCCGCAGGTGATCCAGACCCCAAGAAACAGCCCCACAGGCCCCAGCGCACTGCGCCCCGTCTGCATGGCCCACACCAAAAGCGCCACAGCCAGCGCCAGCAGAAACGCATAGCGCAAAGACCAGGCGGTTTTACCAAGTCTGCCGCGCTTCCACGGTAGCAATGCACCGATTGGCAGAACTAGCCCCAGCAGCACCATGAAGGGCGTGAAGGCAAAGTTGAAAAACGGTGGCCCGACCGAGAGCGTCCGGTCAAACATCATCTCGGCCACCATTGGCCACATCGTTCCCACGAAGACCACGAAACAACTTACCGCCAGCAGGACATTATTCACGACCAGCGCGCTTTCGCGGCTGACGACGCCAAACACACCCTTGGCCTCCATCGTCTGGGCGCGTGCCGCGAACAGGGTTAGCGCACCGCCGGTGAAAAAGACCAGAATCATCAGAATGAACACACCCCGTTCCGGGTCGGTGGCAAAGGCGTGGACCGATGTCAGAAGCCCCGAGCGGACAATGAATGTTCCGATCAGCGAAAATCCGAAGGCGATGATCGCCAGAAGAATGGTCCAGCTTTTCAACGCCTCACGTTTTTCAACAACGATGGCCGAATGCAACAATGCTGCCGCCAGCAACCAGGGCATGAACGAGGCGTTTTCAACCGGGTCCCAGAACCAAAACCCGCCCCAACCAAGCTCGTAATAGGCCCACCAGGACCCAAGTGCGATACCAATCGTCAGAAACACCCAGGCCGCCAGTGTCCAGGGCCGCACCCACCGACCCCAGGCCGCATCAACCCGACCTTCGATCAGTGCGGCAACGGCAAAACTGAACGACATGCTCAGGCCCACATATCCCAGATACAGAAACGGCGGGTGAAACGCCAAGCCGGGGTCCTGCAACAGCGGGTTTAGATCACGCCCATCAAATGGCGCAATTGCCAGCCGATCAAATGGGTTCGATGTAAACAGAATAAACGCAAAAAACGCTACGGCGACGGCCGATTGAACCGCCAGAACACGCGCCTTCAAGGTAGGTGGCAGCCCGCCGCCAAACAGCGCTGCCATGGCCCCGAACAAGGTCACGATCAGAACCCACAACAGCATCGATCCTTCGTGGTTGCCCCAGGTTCCGCTGATCTTGTAGATCATCGGTTTCGCCGAATGACTGTTTTCCACCACGATCCGAAGCGAGAAGTCCGAAGTCGTAAATGCCCAGACCAGCGCCCCAAAGGAAAACGCCGTCAGCAAAAATTGGGAGATCGCCGCAGGTTCGGCAAAGACCATCCATCCGGTCCAGCGTTTCGTGGCCCCGATCAGAGGGACCACGCTTTGAACGATGGCAATCATAAATGCGAGGATGAGGGCGAAGTGACCAAGCTCTGTAATCATGCCTCAGGATATACCGCCCAGCTACATGGTGCGCCAATAACTTTCGCCAAATTCTTCCGAACATAGTGTCGCGGCTCAGGTGTGCCTCAGCCGTTTCCATTCGGTCAAGGCCGGATTGTCATCCGCTTGTGCGACCTCAATCTGCAAACCCGCATCCGGGCCCGGATCAGCAATGCCAGGGCTGTCACTGCGCATCTGAGCCAGGCTGCGCAAATTGGCCAGCACCTTGGGTGCACGCATCATCGTATCCGAAATCTCACGCTGCAGCTCCTGCGCCTTGGCCTGATGGCGCGCGCCGAAATAGAACGAAACGATTACACCCAAAAGCCACCATAGCGGTTCCGGCACCAGCGCAATGCCCTGCATACGGGCGGCAAACCACAAGGGATCGATCATTGCGGCCACAAACAAACCCAATGTCCCCAAAGCCAGCGCCGGGCGGGGTAAACGGTTCAAACCATCCATGAATCGGTCAAAACCGCCCTTACGCGGCCCCTGAAACTCGGTCCCGAACTGCGCCATCGCCAGGCTTTGAACCGTCAATGCCCGCTGCGCACCCTCTTCGGCGTTTTCCCGAAAAACCTCTGCCGTTTCACGCACAACATTGCGCCCGCCACCAAACAGAAAACCCAGAATGCCCGATATCAGCCCCATGTCGCGACCCTTTCCTGAAACTGCGCGTCGCTCAGGTGGTACTTCGAAGAAAGGAACTCCTCGGCGCGTTTGATCCACCCCCCTTTGCCTCCCGCACGGCTACGCGCATATTTGCGCGAGGCAGGCCTGCGATCGGCCAAGCGAAAATAGTAGTTCCGTCGCGCCACCCCATATGCATCGCGCAAGGCTACCTCCCCCGGCAGGGCCGCCTGCGCGCAGGCGCGAGTGGTCTGCGGCCCGATCACGCCGTCCACTGAGACGTCAAACCCCATCTCGCGCAGCAAACGCTGCAGGATTTTCACGGCCTGACTGCCCGCATTGACATACATGTCAAAAACCGACGCGTGCAGCACCACGGGCAACGCTGAAATCCGAGGTTTTTCAAAGTAATGCCGCACAAAAATGTCAATCGCCTGCCGCTTGCTCAGCGCGCGCACATCACTCGTGTCAATCTGACCGTCACCTGTCAGATCAAGTCCCAACCGCCGCATGGTGTGAATGGTCACGCCAAAATTCGTCGCACCACCGGGATCATCTGGATCATCCACAAATCCACCTTCGCGCGCCACAATCTCTGTCGCTATATCCCGAACCGTCTGCATGTCGTCCCTCGAATGCTCTGTCAGGTGAAACGGTCCGTCAGTAGTCTTAATATCCTCAAACGATACAGGGCGCTGCCCGCCCTTCGCGCGCAACGCCCCTTGTTCTTCTGATCCCAAATACCTCCGCCAGAGGCACGCAGCAGCGCTGCGTTCAGCTGTCGCTGGGCTCTTGATAAACGCCTTGTTCTTTCAGCGCGTCCATCACCTCTTTCGGCATATAGGTCTCGTCATGTTTGGCCAGGATTTCAGTCGCTTCAAACACACCATTCACGTAACGCCCGGTCCCAACCATCCCCTGATTTTCCGAAAACAGATCGGGCAATACACCGGTAAAGGCCACTGGCACGCTTTCACCGCCATCGGTCACAACAAAACGCACAGTCTCGCCCTGTCCACGCTGGATCGAGCCTTCCGCGACCAGGCCACCAATCCGGAAAACTTCCGTAGGCTCGGGCGGCTCGGCAATCACTTCGCTTGGCGATCGGAAGAAATTGATCCCATCCTGCAAGGCCCACCCAATCAACGCCGTTGAGGCCGCCAAAGCAACCACCGCGACCAGAATAACCTGTATCCGACGACGTTTCTTGAGCGATTTCATACCGTCCTCACGGGAAAAGCGGGGCCATCATCAGGCCTTTGGTTTCGTCCTCACCTAACATCAGATTGGCGTTCTGCAAGGCCTGACCGCTGCTACCTTTTGTCAGGTTATCCAGTGCCGCTACCACGATCGCGCGCCGCTCGATCCGATCCGCCACCACGCCGATATGGCAGAAATTCGAACCGCGCACATGGTGGGTCGATGGGGCCTCGCCCATTGGCAGCACTTCGATGAAGGGCTCGTCCGCATAGGCCTTTACAAGCGTTTCATAGACGCTTTGCGGATCGCCCTTTACGTAGCTGGTCGCAAGAATACCTCGGTTGGCCGGGATCAGGTGGGGTGTAAATTGTATATGCACGGTCCGGCCAGCAAGTCTGGAAAACTCCTGATCGAACTCCCCCAGATGCCGATGCGTGCCTCCGATAGCATAGGCATTTGCACCCTCGCTCAACTCCGCATGCAATAGGTTTTCCTTGAGCGAGCGCCCTGCCCCCGACACCGCGCATTTCAGGTCCAGAACGATATCGTCCAGATCAATCACTTCGGCGCTGATCAGCGGCCGCAGCACATATTGCCCGGTTGCCGCGTTGCAACCCGTGCCAGCGACCAGCCGCGCAGTGCGGATGTCGTCCCGGTAGAACTCGGTCAGACCATAAACAGCCTCTTCCTGCTGCTCCAAAGCACTGTGCGGGTTACCGTACCATTTCTCATACTCATCCGGGTCCTGCAGCCGGAAATCTGCAGACAAGTCGATGATCTTCAGGTTTTTTGGCAGATCCCGGATCACCTCCTGACTGGTCTTATGTGGCAAGGCGCAGAAACACAGATCAATCTGCGAGAAATCGATTTCCGAGATTTTGCACAGATCCGGCAGGTCCATATGGCGCAGATGCGGAAAAACCTGCGCCATAGACAGCCCGGCTTTGCGCTCGGCGGCCAGGGCAACGATGTCCATATTCGGGTGCTCGGCAATCAGCCGCACCAGTTCAGCGCCAGTATAGCCCGAGGCGCCCAGAATTGCGATTTTATGGGTCATATCAGACCTCTTCTTTACATGTGTCACGAGATGTGACCGCCGATGTGACGGTCTTTATATTCAGAATTTCGAAAAGGATGCGCCTTGACCTAAGTCAGGCCGCCTCGAACGTGATTTGTCGTCGGAGGAATTGCGTGGCCCGGTCGCTGACAAACCCGGGCTTACCCGTGGTCAGGAACCCGCCGCCGCCCTCGCCCAGCATATTGGGGTGGCGCTGCAGATAGTCCGCCAGGCTTTCGGCAACCAGATCACCCTGGCTGAACACCTGTACCTCCGGGCCCAAAGCCGCCTGAAAGGTTTGGGCCATAAGCGGATAATGTGTACAGCCCAGAATAGCGGCCTGAGGCTCTGGCATTTTCCGTTTCAGAGCGTCCACGTGGCTGCGCACCAGCGCTTCGGCCAGGATCATATCGCCATCTTCGATGGCGTCGACCACACCGCCGCAGGCCTGTGCTTCGACATCGACACCAATCGCGCGGAACGCCAGTTCCCGCTGAAAGGCCCGACTGGAGACGGTGGCAGGTGTGGCAAACAGCGCCACATGCTTAACCGCCACTTCCCGCGGGGGTGAGTTGTCGCCCCATTGCCGTTCTGTCAACGCCTCGATCAGGGGCACAAAGACGCCCAGAACCCGCTTGCCCTCGGGCACACCGGCCTCCTGCATCCGCCGCAGCGCCGCCGCACTTGCGGTATTGCAGGCCAGAATCACCAGATTGCAGCCGCGATCCCACAGATCGTGCACCGCCTTACGGGTCAACTCATAGATATCGTCGGAATCGCGCACGCCATAAGGCGCATGCGCACTGTCCGCATAATACAGGAAATCAACGTCCGGCAGGTGTTTCTGCGCGGCGTTCAAGACGGTCAGACCGCCCAAACCGGAATCAAAGATGCCTACTGCCATTTGCCCCTTCAGGCGCGATGCCGTTCCTCGAATTCATAGCCGTAGTCATAAGACTTCAACGGCTTCGGAGACAGCTCATACGTGGCTTTGCGCAGGAAATCCATCATCTTGCGCGTATCCTTGCCAAGCGGGTCTAGAACATCACGCCCGATGGGTTCGCCAATTACCACTTTTACCGGGGTATCGACGCGTTTCTTGAACTCTTTGATCAAAAGCCCCATGCGCAACGTGTTGTGTAAATGGCTGGCGATCTGGAACAGGCGCGAGGTGTGGCCGTCAAAGAACACCGGCACCACGGTCGCATTTGATTTGGCCACCATCCGCGCGGTGAACCCGCGCCAGCCCGGATCCATCGGATAGGCAAACGGGTTGACTGCCGTGCTTACCGTCCCGCCCGGGAAAATGCCAATCGCCCCGCCATCGCTCAGATAGTTCAGTGCGGTTTTTCGGGTTTCTAGGTTCAGCTTCATCGCCTCTTTCGTCTCATCGAATGAGATCGGCAGGATAATGCGGTTCAGCTCTTCGGCCTTACGGAAAACCCGATGCGCTAGGATGCGAAAATCTCCACGCATCTCGGACAACATGTGCCCCATCATCAATCCGTCTAGGATGCCATAGGGATGGTTTGCAATCAGGATCAGTGGACCGTCTTTGGGGATGTTCGACAACGCCCCACCAACAACATCCAAGGTCAGACCGTAGCGTTCAACCATAACGGCCCAGAAGTCACGCCCGCTGGCGACGTCTTTTTCGTACCCATCCGCACGTTTGATCAGGCGGATCCGACCAGTTGTATTTTCCATAAGCTTTATGACCATCCGGCCACCCTTGGTTTCGGCAGAATGGGCATAGGAAATGTCACGAACAGCATGACGGCGCGAGGGCATCTAAGATCTCCGGTATTTCGCCTGCATTATAAATTAAGCGACACTTTTGCCTAGCTCTTGTGACAGATTTGTGACGCCTCATTCCGCCGCAGCGCGCAATTCGGGGCCTCCGCTGCGGATGCTTGCCAGCAATTCTTCGCGTCGTTTTGCAGCTTTGGCCTCATTTTCCAGCAAAACAGGGCCGAAACCTCGGATTTCCAGCGGTAAATGCGCCAAGGCTGCAATGGCGTCGTGCGTGTCCTGCGATAGCAGAGGCAGAACCTGTTTCATGTCACTTTCATATTGCTTGATCAGCGCACGCTCCATCCGTCGTTCAGCGGTATAGCCAAAGATATCCAGCGGCGTGCCGCGCAGCGTTTTCATCCGGGCCAACAATTTCAGTGGCCCCATCATCCATTCGCCAAAGGCACGTTTGCGGGGTCTGCCATTGCCATCCACCCCGCCCAGGATCGGAGGCGCCAGGTGGAAGGTCATTTTGAAATCGCCGTCAAACTCTGCCATGGCCTTGTCGCGACTGCTCAGCAACAACCGTGCAACTTCATATTCATCCTTGTAGGACAACAGCTTATGATAGCCTTTCGCCACGGCTTCACGCACCGTTTCATCCTGAATGTCATCGACCAGCCTGCGGTAGCGTTTGGCCAGACGGGCCGATTGATAGTCGGTCAGGTGCTGGGCCCTGAAATCGATCATCTGATCCAGAGTCTTTGGCATCTCAGCAACAGACGGTGACAGGATGGATTGAACGTCAGTTGGGAACAGAACCGCCCAACGGCCGATATCAAAGGCGCGTTTGTTCCGTTCGACTGCTGTGCCGTTCAGTTCGATCGCAGCCATGATTGCCGAATGACTAACCGGCAAGATGCCCCGCTGCCAAGCGGCCCCGAATACCATCATATTTGAGTAGATCGAATCCCCCATGACGGTTTTGGCCAGATCGGTCGCGTCAAACAGGCTCACCCCATCCTTCAGACGTGCCTGCAACGCCAGTTCCAATTGATCGCTGGGGATGCGGAACTCGGTATCGCGGGTGAAATCGCCTGTCACCGTTTCGTGGTTGTTCACCACGGCGCCGGTTTGATCCGTCCGCGTCAGGCCCAGCGTCTTGGCCCCAGCAGAAACAACCAGATCACCACCAATCAGCGCATGCGCCTCGCCCGTGGCCACACGAATGGCGCTGATATCTTCGGGTGTGTTGGCCAAACGGCAATGGATGTGGACCGCGCCGCCTTTCTGAGCAAGACCGGCCATCTCCATCATGCCGGCCCCCTTGCCGTCGATCTGCGCGGCCTGCGCCAGGATAGCCCCCAGCGTGACAACCCCGGTGCCTCCGACGCCAGTGATAACGACGTTATGGGTCCCGTTGATTTCGGGCAGCTTCGGCATTGGCAGATCGGGTAGATCAAGCTGCTTCGTTGCTTCTTTCCGGATTTTCGCACCTTCCAGCGTGACGAAAGACGGGCAGAACCCGTTCAAACACGAGAAGTCCTTGTTACAGCTGGATTGGTCAATCGCACGTTTGCGGCCCAATTCGGTCTCTTTCGGCACGATCGAGACGCAGTTGGATTGCACCCCGCAATCACCGCAACCCTCGCAGATATCGGTGTTAATGAACACGCGTTTATCCGGGTCCGGAAACTCGCCGCGCTTCCGCCTGCGACGTTTCTCGGCAGCACAGGTCTGCACATAGACGATGACGGAGACACCTTCGATCTCGCGGAAACGGTCTTGAACCTTCATCAACTCTGCGCGTTCAAAGCTTTCCACGCCCGCAGGCAACGCGTTCAGGTTCACGTCTTCCTTTTCATCATAGACAAGTGCGACATGCTGAACGCCCATGGCCTTGACCTCGGCCACGATCCGCTCGGCGGTCAAATCACCTTCGTTCCCCTGCCCACCGGTCATAGCGACCGCGTCGTTGAACAGGATCTTGAACGTCATGTTGGTCCCCGCCGACAGCGCCGCCCGGATCGCCTGGACGCCCGAATGGTTATACGTTCCGTCGCCCAGGTTCTGAAACACGTGTTCGGTGGTCGAAAACGGTGCTTCACCGATCCAGTTCGCGCCCTCGCCCCCCATTTGGGTGAAACCAGTCGTCTCGCGATCCATCCACTGCACCATGTAATGGCAACCGATGCCGGCATAAGCCCGGCTGCCCTCAGGTACTTTGGTCGAGCTATTATGCGGGCAGCCCGAACAGAAATACGGCAGACGTGTTGCGATTTCTTGTGCGTTGTCCGCTCGGCGCGCCTCGGACAGTTTTGATAGACCGG
This sequence comes from Ruegeria sp. AH7, assembly GCF_056541325.1. NCBI lineage: Bacteria > Pseudomonadati > Pseudomonadota > Alphaproteobacteria > Rhodobacterales > Roseobacteraceae > Ruegeria > Ruegeria sp. AH7. The sequence continues at coordinate 815,732 of NZ_JBQFYF010000001.1, forward strand.
CACGCACCCCGTCTGTGTCGCGGCCTTCTTCGATCAAAATCTCGCCCAGCTTCTCGGCAATCATGATCGGATCAAGCGCATCGCGGGTCGGGAACAATTCTTCCCGATGCAGCGCGCCCGCACCGCCTTTGTACCAGCCATAAACCCGGCGACCGCGACGGTCGTCAAAGATGGCCTCTTTAACCTGAACCTCGATCAGTTTTCGTTTTTCTTCAACGATCACAATCAGGTCCAGCCCCTCTGCCCATTCATGGAAACTGGTCATATCCAGCGGGAAGGTTTGACCGACCTTGTAGGTTGTGATGCCCAGACGCTCTGCTTCTGCTTCATCGATATTCAACAGCGACAGCGCATGGGTCAGGTCCAGCCAGTTTTTGCCTGCCGCAACGAATCCGACCTTGGCACCGGGTTTGCCCCAGACCCGTTTGTCCAGCTTGTTGGCCCTGCAGAACATTTCAGCCGCAAAGCGTTTGTAATCAATGACCCGCGCCTCTTGCAGATGCGGTGTATCGCCCAGCCGGATGTTCAACCCACCCTCGGGCATGTCAAAATCAGGCATGACCAATTGCATCCGATCCGGCCTGCCATCCACAACCGAGGTGACCTCAATCGTGTCTTTCATGGTCTTCAACCCGACCCAGACACCCGCAAAACGGCTAAGCGCAAAGCCATAGATGCCGTAGTCCAGAATTTCCTGAACGCCCGCCGGGCTGACCACCGGCATATACATATCGACCAGCGACCATTCCGATTGGTGCAACACGGTCGAGCTTTCGCCCGTGTGGTCATCACCCATGGCCATCAGAACGCCACCATGCTGCGCTGTGCCCGCCATATTCGCGTGGCGCATCACGTCGCCGGACCGATCAACGCCCGGACCCTTACCGTACCAAAGGCCAAAAACCCCATCGTATTTGCCATCGCCACGCAGACCTGCCTGCTGACTGCCCCAAAGCGCAGTTGCGGCCAGATCCTCGTTCAATCCGAATTGAAAAGTCACATCGCTCTGGGTCAGGTATTTTTGCGCGCGCATCATCTGCTGATCGACCGCCCCGAGCGGCGAGCCACGATACCCGGTCACCAGACCTGCTGTATTTAAGCCCGTTTGCTGGTCGCGTGCCTTCTGCATCAACATCAGCCGCACAAGCGCCTGCGTCCCGTTCAAAAGAACAGGTGATTTCTCAAGATCAAACCGGTCATTCAGCGAAATCTGTGGCTGACTCATCAGACGTCTCCCTTCGTCAGATCAGTGTGCTTTATCTTCGCGCATATTAGGTCACAATTGCTGACCTGTATAGAGTTTATCCACTGAAACCTAAGCATTTCGTGGTTTGTTTGTGGAACTTGTTACCTATTTCATATAGGTCTTCCCGAGGATAACGAAAGTTGCGGCGATGGATTGGGACAAGCTTAGAATATTTCACGCAGTTGCGGACGCAGGCAGCCTGACCCATGCGGGCGACAAGCTCAATTTGTCTCAATCCGCCGTGAGCCGCCAAATCCGCGCTTTGGAAGAATCACTCGACGCGACCCTTTTTCACCGCCATGCTCGCGGCTTGATCCTGACCGAACAGGGTGAGTTGCTGTTTGACGCCACCTCGGCCATGTCCAAACGACTTGATACAGCAGCTGCCCGTATCCGTGACAGCGAAGAAGAAGTTTTTGGCGTTTTACGCGTCACCACGACCTTTGGCTTTGGCACATTGTGGCTCGCCCCGCGCCTACCCAAGCTTTATGAGGAATATCCCGATCTGAACATCGACCTGATGTTGGAAGAACGTGTGCTGGACTTGCCCATGCGTGAGGCCGACGTGGCCATTCGCATGAAAGAGCCCAGCCAAGCTGATCTGGTACGGAAACGCCTTATGACGGTTCAGATGATGCTGTATGCAACGCAGGAATACATCGAAACCCATGGCGGGATGTTGAATGCACTGGAGGACATCAAGGATCACCGGCTGATCTGTCAAACACCTGCGGCCCCCCAGGTGGGCGCAAGTGCCTCGATGGTGCGGCATCTGATGACCTACAATCCGGGGTCACTTTTGACGGTGAACAACTACTTCGGCGTGCTTCAGGGCGTTTTGCACAATCTGGGAATTGGTGTTTTACCTGATTATGTGACCCAGGACTTCCCGCATTTGCTGCCGGTTCTGTCCGATATCGAAACTGCCGATGTCCCCGTCTATTTGGCATATCCGGAAGAATTGCGTCATTCCAAACGCGTCGCAGCCTTCCGTGATTTCGTTCAAGATGAGATCATTGAACAGCGTAAGCAAATGAAAAGAATGGGTAAACTTTAGTTATGCGCTGACAGCATATCGGACATGACCAATCTACACGCTGTTATTCCTTGAACGTTCACAAACTGCCACCTAAATGAACTCTCGAAGGCGGTGATGCTGAAACGCTCATCATCTTCATACCTCCCTGTTGGACTACGGCCGAGCTTAGTGCTCGGCCTTTTTTTTGGTTTTCTGGCAATTGCACCCTTCAACACGCGAATAAGTCTGGGAAAACAGGTTGATGCACCTTATGATCACAAAAAAAATGATCCAGTTTTTGAGATCGAGGGAAAATTCATGCTCCATCCACTTCGCCTTATTTTGGCGCTGGCCTCAATCGTGTTGCTCAGCCTCCCGCTTCACGCGCAAGTAACCGGGACTTCAACGAGCGATACGTCGACCAGCGTGTCAATTCCGGAAGATCTTACACCGGAACAAGTGGATGATCTTGTTGCGCGCATGTCAGATGACCAAGTACGAGCCATCTTACTTGAACGGCTAGATGCTGTCGCAGCTCAACAAGCGGAAACAGCTCAGGCTCAGAAGGGGTTGATCCAGAGCCTGGCAGACTCTGCCAGCTTGATGACCGCTTCCTGGGCGCAGGTGATCCGAAAAGTGCCACTCCTATTCACCAAACAGGCCGAGGCATTCACTAACTTTGGCAATAGTTTCGGCGCAAGCGGTCTGCTGACACTGTTTGGCTTCACTTTTCTTGCACTCGCTATCGGCTATGCTGCCGAAAAACTGGTCGGCCTTTGGACGCGACGCTACATCCGGGTTGTTGACGGAGACTCTTCGACCAATTTACGCGGCGCTGTTGTCTTTTTGTTCAAACGGTTCTGCTTTGAATTCCTCGGGTTGCTCGTATTCTACTATACGCTCATATTCGTCGGTCGGCAGTTGTTGAATGAACAACAAATCGCACAGGCCGCTCCGTTCGTATTCTATTTGATCTGGTTTCCAAGACTGGGAGCTGCGATTTCGCGGTTCATTTTGGCGCCCAAACAAAGCGCGTTGCGGTTGGTCAATGTCGACGATCATTGGGCCAAATTCCTGCATCGCAACTTGATCGGGCTGTTCTTATTGATCGGCTTTATGCTGTTCATCCTGGAATTCAACGCGCTAAACGGTGTGTTGCCTGGCGAAGCACGCCTTGGGTTCTGGCTGAACACTGGCATTCATATCTATATCGGTGTTATTGCCTGGCGCGCCCGTGATGGTCTTACAGACATGATGCGTGGCTCTGACCCGGATCGCACCCGGTTCGATGAAGAAGTGGCCCGTTTCTACCCATACTTCGTCATCGCCGTCTCAGCCGGTATCTGGTTGCTGGTTGAGTTCCTGGTGACGAAGAACAGCCCAAAAATCTTCACGCTGCTGTTAAATGGCGCTCATTTCACGACTATGTTCTGGCTGCTGATCGCACCAGCATTGGATACGCTGATCCGTGGCCTGGTGCGGCATCTGCAGCCGCCGATGCTGGGTGACGGTCCTATCGCCTTACAAGCATACAAGTCCACGAAACGAAGCTACATCCGTATAGGTCGCGTGCTTGCCGGGATTTTCGTGATCTTAATGATTGCAGATGCCTGGGATCTGGATCTTCAGGAAATCGCCGGCGGAAGAGGAGAATCGGGCAGCGGCCTCATCCAATTCTTCCTTATCATCTCAATAGGCTACATTCTGAACGAAGGTGTATCGCTATGGATCAACCGCCGCTTGGCGAAAGAGATGACAGCATCCGAGCAGAGCCCTGATGAAGAGGCTGGCGAAGGTGGTGGCGCTGGCGGCTCTCGTTTGGCGACCGTTCTGCCACTACTGCGCGTGACGGCACAGGTTGCAATTGCGGTTATCTTCGCGCTTCTGGCCCTAGGAGCTCTGGGGCTGGATATCACGCCACTTCTGGCTGGTGCCGGTATCCTGGGTCTCGCCATCGGTTTCGGCGCTCAGAAATTGGTTTCCGACATCGTCGGCGGGATTTTCTTCCTGATCGATGACGCTTTCCGTGTGGGTGAGTATGTCGATGTTGGTGGCACCACGGGTACGGTCGAGAAAATCTCGATCCGCTCGATGCAGCTGCGCCACCACCGCGGGCCGGTACACACTATTCCCTATGGTGAGATACAGAAGCTGACCAATTACAGCCGCGACTGGGTCATTATGAAACTTAAATTCACCGTGCCCTTCGATACCGATCCCAACAAAGTTAAAAAGATCTTCAAAAAGATCGGTGCCGAGATGATGGAAGACGAGACCCACAAGGATGGTTTCCTGCAACCATTCAAGTCGCAAGGTGTGTTCGATTTTGACGATGTAGGAATGATCATCCGCGGCAAATTCATGGCCAAACCGGGCAAGCAGTTCACACTGCGCAAGGAAATCTTCAACCGGGTCAAGGCGTCGTTCAAGGAAAACGGTATCGACTTTGCCCGCCGCGAGGTGCGCGTTGCGATCCCCGGGCTGGATGACAATGATGACCTGTCTGGCGAGCAAAAGACTGCTATTGGCGCAGCGGCAGGAGCCGTTGCTCAGCAGGCTCAGCAACAGAAAGATCAGCCCAAATAAGCTGCAGATCATTCCGTGATCCAAAGATCAAATTCAGGGTCGCCATGAGGCGGCCCCCTTTTTTTCAGCAGACATCGCACACACACTCAAAACCCTGTCTCAATTGACAGAGCCGCCTTTCCTCTTCCCCCCGGCGGCTGCTTCCCCTAAAAGGCGCCAGACATTGCCATCTCGGGGACGGATACAGGATGCAAGAGCCAGCCATCACACCGGATTTGATTGCCGCACACGGGCTTAAGCCCGAGGAATACGACATGATCCTAGAGATCATCGGGCGTGAGCCGACCTTCACCGAGCTGGGCATCTTTTCTGCCATGTGGAACGAGCATTGCTCCTACAAATCCTCCAAGAAATGGCTGCGCACCCTTCCGACCGAGGGCCCTCAGGTCATCTGCGGACCGGGCGAAAATGCTGGTGTGGTTGACATTGGTGACGGTCAGGCGGTGGTCTTTAAAATGGAGAGCCACAACCACCCGTCCTATATCGAACCCTATCAGGGCGCGGCGACTGGTGTGGGTGGCATTTTGCGTGACGTCTTTACCATGGGCGCCCGTCCGATTGCTTCGATGAACGCTCTGTCCTTTGGTGAGCCCGACCACCACAAGACCCGCCAGTTGGTCAACGGCGTGGTTGAAGGTATTGGCGGCTATGGCAACTGCTTTGGGGTGCCTTGCGTCGGTGGCGAGGTCCGTTTCCACCCAGCGTATAACGGCAATTGCCTTGTGAATGCCTTCGCCGCAGGTTTGGCAGACAGCGACAAGATTTTCTACTCGGCCGCCTCGGGCGTCGGAATGCCCGTCGTCTATCTGGGCGCGAAAACCGGTCGCGATGGCGTTGGCGGTGCGACCATGGCCTCGGCCGAATTCGACGACACCATCGAAGAGAAACGCCCTACCGTACAGGTCGGCGACCCTTTCACCGAAAAGCGCCTGATGGAAGCGACCCTGGAGCTGATGCAGACCGGCGCAGTGATCTCGATCCAGGATATGGGCGCGGCAGGCCTGACCTGTTCCGCCGTTGAGATGGGCGATAAAGGTGGTCTGGGCGTGCGCCTTGATCTGGAAAACGTCCCCCAGCGCGAAGAGAACATGACCGCCTATGAGATGATGCTGTCGGAATCTCAGGAACGCATGTTGATGGTGCTGAAGCCCGAGCTAGAGGCCGAGGCCCGCGCTGTGTTCGAGAAATGGGATCTGGATTTCGCCATCGTCGGAGAAACCATCGCTGAAGACCGCTTCCTGATTATGCATAATGGCGAGATCAAAGCTGATCTGGTTCTGTCGAAACTTTCCTCAACCGCGCCGGAATATGACCGTCCGTGGGTTGCGACACCCGAGGCTGAGGAACTGGCCGAAGTCCCTCAGATCGACCCTATCGACGGGCTGCGCGCTCTGCTCGCCTCACCCAACTATGCGGGCAAGCAATGGGTCTATGAGCAATATGACACCATGGTCATGGCCGACAGCGCCCGCACACCCGGGCTGGGCGCAGGCATGGTGCGTGTTCACGGCACCGACAAGGTTCTGGCCTTCACCAGCGATGTGACCCCGCGCTATGTACGCGCAAACCCGGTTGAGGGCGGCAAACAAGCGGTGGCCGAAGCCTATCGCAACCTGACAGCGGTGGGTGCCACTCCGCTAGCGACCACCGACAACCTGAATTTCGGCAACCCCGAAAAGCCCGAGATCATGGGCCAGTTCGTCGGCGCCATTCAGGGCATCGGCGCCGCTGTCGGCGCGCTGGATATGCCGATCGTGTCGGGGAACGTCTCGCTGTACAATGAGACCGATGGACAGGCGATCCTGCCTACCCCAACCATTGGTGCTGTTGGCTTGCTCAGCCACAGTGATGAAATCATCGGCAATGAGGTTCGTGAGGGCCATGTGGCACTGGTGATTGGCGAAACCCTAGGCCATCTGGGCCAATCTGCCCTGCTGGCCGAAGTGTTCAACCGCGAAGATGGCGATGCGCCTCATGTCGATTTGGATGCGGAAAAGCGCAATGGCGACTTCATTCGCGCCAACCGCGATATGATCAAAGCCTGCGCCGATCTGGGTGATGGTGGCCTCGCACTGGCGGCGTTCGAACTGGCCGAGGCCGCTGGCGTTGGTGTGCATCTCGATGAGGCCCCGACCGAATTCCTGTTTGGCGAAGATCAGGCCCGCTATCTGGTGGCTTGCAACTTTGATCAGGCCGAAGCTCTGATGATTGCGGCCGGTCAGGCCGGTGTGCCGCTGGTCTCGGTTGGCCGCTTCGCTGGCGACACTGTGAAGATCGGCGGTTCTGAAGCAGCTTTAACCGACTTGCAGAACACATTCCGCAGCAGCTTTGAGGCGGCCGTCGCCTGATCACACGCGAACAACGCGAACCAGCCTAATGCACTCCTGCGCTTTCGTGGCGCAGGATTTAGCGTCTTGGGCGATCCGTGCCATCTTGCACGCCCCCGCCCATCGCTCTACATCTTGGGAAAGACTTTCAGGAGTAACCTACATGCCGATGAGCGCCCACGAAATTGAAACCCTGCTGCGCGAGAGCTTTCCGAATGCAGAAATTCAGGTTGGCGGCAGCGATGGCGTGCATATGTCCGCCATGGTCGTGGACGAAAGTTTTCGGGGCAAAAACCGTGTGCAACAGCAGCGCGCCGTCTACGCTGCGCTAAAAGGCAAGATGGATGGCCCAGATGGCGACCTGCATGCGCTAGCGCTGACCACCAAGGTGCCTGAGTGAAGACGACGTTCTGGGACCTGCTCGCTGCTATCGTGCGCTGGCGCGTTCCCAAACAGGATGGCGAGCCCCCGCTTGGTATGGAGGCGACAGATATCGACCTCGTGAACAAAGTACAGGCCGAAAATGAACGAATGGAGCGTATCAATGGACGCGACTAGAATCTTGGTGGTTTAAAGGCAGAGATGGACCTTGGGTTGGGCATCGTATTGGGCGGTTTTGTCGTTATCTCGATGACAGCGCTTTTGGCATGGAGCCGTTCCAAAAATGAGCCCAAATCGAAGCGAGGTTCCCTTCCGGGAATCGGATATCGCACCATTCATGCAAATTATGACTCAGGCGGGTCAGGAGGCGGACACTCCACTCAGTACCGCGTCCCCAAAGACCCACAAGACTACGCCAAAGCGATGATGCCGAAGAGCAAAGGAAACGCGAAATGACCGACGTGAAATCCCAGATCGACGAAACCGTCAAAGCCAATGACGTTGTGCTGTATATGAAAGGCACGAAGGAGATGCCTCAGTGCGGTTTCTCGTCCCGTGTGGCAGGTGTGCTGAACTATATGGGCGTCGAGTATGCTGATGTGAACGTTCTGGCCGATGAGGCTGTGCGTCAGGGCATCAAAGATTACTCCGACTGGCCGACTGTTCCTCAGCTATATGTCAAAGGCGAATTTGTCGGTGGCTGCGATATCATCACCGAGATGACCCTGTCCGGTGAGCTGGACACGCTGTTTGACGAAAACGGTGTTGGCTACAACAAAGACGCTGCAGACAAAATCCGAGAAGCGAACGCCTGACCCGGCCTTAGCGGCTGGAGCAATTCTGATAGATGACCTGCTCGTCGGCGGCACCTGATGCCGCCGCGTAGCTTACGCTGGCATCCCACCCTTTTGAGCGCAGAATATAAGTTCCGTTGGTGTCCACGGATTCATACCGAATGCCCGATCCGCTTTCGACCTGACGCATCGAGACAAGGGTGTTGTCCAAAATCGTCGCCGCCGCGCCTGACCCGTCCGCCGCGTTAAAATAGGTCACCGGCAGCGGCACGCCATTCTCACAGGTGAAACTCACGGTCAGAATGTCGATCTCTGCCGATGCAAGCGACGCAGACAGTGTTAGAACCGCAGAACAGGCCAAAGAACGCATGATGGTCATTGGGTTTTCTTCTCCTCGATCACGGATGCCAAAGCCTCGGCCCGTGCGGCCAGTTCAGCCAATGTGTCAGTGACCGACGGGGGCACCACAGCCACCTCAACCCGTTCCGGTTCTGGCGCAGGTGCTGCGCGCAGTGTATTCAAGTCGGCCTCAACCTCGGCCAGTTTGCTTTCCAAAACTTTGACCTTGTCATCCGTCGCGGCGGTTTTGTCGGCCAGCATCAAGCCCGCCATAAGCAGCATCCGCGCCTCGGGCATCCGGCCAATCTGATCTGACAGAACCTGTGCTTCGTCATCCAGCATCTTGGCGGCGGTGTGCAGAAACGCCTCTTCCCCGTCCTGGCAAGATACTTCGAAACCACGTCCGCCGATATGAATGGTCACTTCGGGCATTATTCTACCTCACCTTCTGCCAATTCCGCTTTGCTGAGCAGGGGCTCAAGTCGGGCCAGAATGGCATGCGCCTCGGATGCATCTGAGGCCTGTTTCGCGCGAGTAGCCTCCAATTCGGCGGCGGTGACCTGATCCAACAGTTCGGCAACGGGCTGACCCTGCTCTGCCGCTGCGCGCAGCTCATCAATCGCGCTTTGAAGCGTCGCGTTCGCCTTGCGCATCCGCTGCAAATCACTGTCCAGGCGCGACATCGCCGCCCCATGGCTGGCGCGTTCGGCACGCAGCATATCAAGCTCGGCGCTCAGGTCTTCCAGCCGTTCGCTATCGGCAAGTTCCGACCGCAACCGGCTGTTTTCCGCCTCAACCTGCTTGGATTGCTCTACGAGCCCACGCAGCTCATCCAATTCTGCTTGAACCGGCGCTGAGTCGGCAAGCATATCCATTTCGGATCGAAGCTGCGCATTCTCAGTCTTCAATGCATCAAGTTCTTCCGAATTCTCCAGCGCCTCTTTGGCCTCGGCCAGCTCCAACCGGGCTGCCTCAACGCTTGCAAGCTTGGTCGATGCTTCCGCTAGCTGTTCGCGCAGCCCCTCAACCTCTGCGTTGTCACCAGACGAAGCCTGCGCCTGATCCAACTCAGCGCGCAGATTGTCCATTTCCTGATCATGCCGTTCTTTCAGGGACTTCAGCCGCTCCTGCAACTGGGCATTGGCAACGCGCTCCTCATCAAGCGCGGTTTTCAGGCTATCATCGGCCGGTTCTCCGCCGGGGGCCGCGTGCTGCATGGCGTCGACACCTGCGCCGATACGCTCCATCGCGGCGATGATGCGATGCTGTAATTCCTCGATTTGGCTCATGCCCCTGTCACCTCTTTATCAAGGTTCGTTCTGTTACAGGGTGATCCGAATCAACTTCACCCCCCGCCTGCGCCTAGTCTAACGGAATGCGACGGAAAATACCCACTGTTTGGTTTCAACAACTTGGACCGCGCTGTTGAAGCATAAACCTTGTGCAAAACCCAGTTCTGCTTGCACTTTGAGGGGTGGATGTTATTGAGCGCGCAATCTGCTTGTAATCCGAAGGAACAACGCCCGTGGACCTGACTGCGCTGCGCAATGCCAACCCCGAACACTGGGACAAAGCTGCGGCCATCCGCACCCTGACCCTTGATGCCGTCGCCGCCGCAAATTCCGGCCATTCCGGTATGCCGATGGGCATGGCCGATGTTGCGACCGTACTGTTCGAAAAGCACCTGAAATTCGACGCCGCAAACCCCGGCTGGCCCGACCGCGACCGGTTCATCCTGTCCGCCGGTCACGGCTCAATGCTGGTATATTCGCTGCTCTATCTCACCGGCCACGCGGATGTGACATTGGATGAGATCAAGAATTTCCGCCAGTTGGGTGCCAAAACTGCGGGCCACCCGGAAAACTTTCTGATCAACGGTGTCGAAACCACCACCGGCCCGCTGGGTCAGGGCATTTCGAACGCTGTGGGTTTTGCCATTGCCGAGGAAATCCAGCGCGCCCACTACGGCAAGAAGGTCGTCGATCACTATACCTATGTCATCGCAGGCGACGGCTGCCTGATGGAAGGCGTCAGCCAAGAGGCGATCACTCTGGCCGGTCGCCACGAACTGGGCAAGCTGATCGTCTTTTGGGACAACAACAACATCACCATCGACGGCACAGTCGATATCGCCGACCGCACCGATCAGGTGAAACGCTTTGCCGCTTCGGGCTGGCAGGTGATCGAGATTGACGGGCACGACCCCGAGGCGATTGACGCGGCCATCACCAAGGCCAAAACGTCGAAAAAGCCGACGATGATCGCGTGCGAAAGCCATATCGCGCTGGGTCACGCGGCGCAGGATACCTCCAAAGGTCACGGCGCGCTGACGGATCAAGATCAGCTCAAGGCGGCCAAGGCAGCCTATGACTGGCCGCATGATGCGTTCGAAATCCCGGCCAATGTGAAATCTGCCTGGGAAGCCATCGGTGCCCGTGGGGCCTCCGAGCGCGCCGCCTGGGAAGAGCGTTTCGCGCAACTGTCCGAGCGCAAGCAGGCAGAATTCAACCGCGCCTACGCGTTTGAGGCCCCCAAGAAACTGGCCGGTGCCATCCGTTCATTCAAAAAACAGATGTCCGAGGATCAGCCCAAGCTGGCCACCCGCGCCTCGTCCGAAAAGGTTCTGAACGTTGTGAACCCGATCATGACCGAGACCGTGGGCGGCTCGGCTGACCTGACCGGTTCGAACAACACCAAATCGGCTGATATGGGTGTGTTCCTGCCGGAAAACCGCAAGGGTCGCTACATCCACTACGGTATCCGTGAGCACGGCATGGCCGCTGCGATGAACGGTATGGCGCTACACGGTGGCATCCGGCCCTATGGCGGTACCTTCATGGCCTTCACCGACTATGCTCGCCCGTCCATGCGTCTGGCCGCGCTCATGAAAATCCCGTCGGTTTTCGTGATGACCCATGACTCGATCGGTCTGGGTGAAGACGGCCCGACCCACCAGCCGGTCGAGCATCTGGCGATCAGCCGCGCGACGCCGAACACCTATGTGTTCCGCCCCGCCGACACCGTTGAGACCGCTGAAGCCTGGGAACTGGCGCTGACCTTCAAGGACAGCCCTTCTGTCCTGTCGCTGACCCGTCAGGGCGTGCCGACCGTGCGCAAGGATCACAAAGCCAAGAACCTGACCGCCCAAGGCGCTTACGTTCTGGCCGAAGCCGAAGACAAACGTCAGGCCATTCTGATCGCCACCGGGTCCGAGGTTTCGCTAGCGATGGAAGCCAAAGCAATGCTTGAGGCCGACGGCATTGGCACACGCGTCGTCTCCATGCCCTGTATGGAGCTGTTCGCTGAACAGGACGAAGCCTACCGCAAACGGGTTCTACCTGCCGGTGCCGTCCGCGTCGGTATCGAAGCCGCCGTACGTGCCGGTGGCTGGGATCGCTGGCTGCTGGGCGAACGTGGCCGCGAAGCCAAGGCGGGCTTCATTGGCATGTCCAGCTTTGGCGCATCGGCCCCTGCGGGTGAGTTGTACAAGCATTTCGGCATCACGGCCGAGGCGACAGTTGCGAAGGTCAAAGACCTGCTGGGCTGATCCCTGCCTGAAAACGTCAAAAGCCCCGGTCCGCACCGGGGCTTTTTTGTTAGACGAAGATAATCACAGACTGCATTCCGTCGACCAGCAGATCACCCTCGGTGTTCCAGACCCGCATGACCTGTGAGCTGTAGCCATCGCGCCCGGCGGTCAGTTGATGCTCCAGCAAGAACCACCCGTCACGCGTTTGAATATCCTCGTCCAACACATTGAAAATCCAATTCATTGACGAGTTTGGACCCGGTTTCTTTAGCGTTGGATAGATTGCAGGTGGCGGCAGATCGGCAACCGAAATTAACCCTTCCATCCGATCCCACATGCGCGGATCATTGTGTCGCGCCCAAAGACGCAGATATCCTTTCTCAGCACCCGAGAACGGCAATGCGCCTTCAACCAGCCGGACATCGAAGTTTTGAAGGAACGGGATAGGAGGTCTGGGCAAATCTGGCGGGAAATAAGGCCCCGTGTCTTCAGGTTCTTCCGCAGGTTTAGCCGGGCGGTCAAACGCGACATGGCTATCCTGAGGATGACCAAAGGAGAACGTCGCCATAGCGGCGACTTTCCCGTCGATCTGAGCGCGGGCATTGATGATGGTCACATTCCGCCCCTGCCGCAACACCTCAGTGCCGATGATTGGCGAAGTCCCAATCGGTGCGGTGAAATTCACCAAAGCCGAGCGCAAGGGCGGCAAATCCTTATGCTGCGCGCGAACCGCATCCAGCATAAGCGCAGAAGAGAATCCTCCGAAAGTAGTCCGGCCCTGCATCCAATTGAATGGCACGGGATAGCTTAGGCCATCGCCCTGCGGCGTTCGGCTTTCTAGAACCTCGGTTAGCGTATGAGACGACATTTGAGTTCCAGTTCTTGTGTTTCAGGTCACAGCCTAACTGCCGTTCGGCGTGCGGCCACAACGACCCAACGTCACAAACAGGATTTTCAGTGCTGTTTGCTTGATCCTGAAACCATCCCCATCAACGGCGCAACGACCCTGGTTGCCACCGGGATCAGCGCCAGCCCATAGACCAGACCGAAAATGCCATCCATTGTTGCTTTGGAAATCCACTCGATTGCTCCGACCCATTGCTCGGATGCCATATGCCCCAGCGCATAGGCCCAATCGTGGATATGGTGACCCAGCCAGCCATAGCCCAACACTTCAAGCCCGTGAATCACGATCGACCCACCGACCCAAAGCATGGCGGCGGTGCCGATGATCGAGAGCAGCTTCATCACAACAGGCATCGCCTTCACCAATCCGCGACCGATACCACGCCCAATCGGCGTGGGCGCGTTGCCAGCCAGGAACAGCCCCACATCGTCCATCTTCACGATCAGCGCGACCGAACCATAGACGGCCACGGTCACCCCGATCCCAACAACGGCCAGGGTTGCCGCCTGCATCCACAGGTTTGGGGCTTCGATCGCGGCCAGTGCAATGGTCATGATCTCGGCGGACAGGATGAAATCCGTCTTGATCGCGCCTTTGACCTTTTGTTCTTCCAAATGTCCCGGATCGCGGTTTTTCATATCCTCGTCGATGACGTGGCTGCCATGGGGAAACAGCACATGGAATATCTTCTCGGCCCCTTCGAAACATAAGTATGAGCCGCCGATCATCAGCAACGGCGTAATCAGCCATGGTGCAAAGTTGGCCAACAACAATGCAACGGGCAGCAACAGGATCAGCTTGTTAAAAAAGGACCCCCGAGCAATGCGCCAGATGATCGGCAACTCGCGCGCTGGCGCAAAACCCTGAACGTATTTCGGGGTTACCGCCGCATCGTCGATGATCACACCCGCCGTCTTGGCCCCAGCCTTGCCCGCAGCGGCGACAACATCGTCAACCGAAGCAGCCGCAACTTTGGCGATCCCCGCCACATCGTCCAAAAGGGCCAACAGACCGCTCATCGCGCTTCCTTTCCTGTCACCTGTCGCGTTTCGGACCCTACCTGATCCAACAGCTAGCGCAAGCGTTAGCGCAATCGGACCAGGTTTGCGCTAACACCTTCAAAATATGCCATTTTTGCCCTTTTGAGACTCAGGTTTCACCGCTATATGGCCAACAACGCAAGCGCATTCTGGAGACATGTTATGACCATCAAGGTCGGGATTAATGGTTTTGGCCGTATCGGTCGCTGTACCCTGTCGCATATCGCCGCCTCTGGGCGCAATGATATCGAGGTTATCAAAGTCAACGCCACCGGCCCGTTGGAAACCTCGGCGCATTTGCTGAAATATGACAGTATCCACGGTCGTTTTCCCCGCGACGTCTCAATCGAGGGCAACACCATGGATCTGGGTCGCGGCCCGATGCACATGTTCTCGACCTACGACATGAACGAGCTGGACTGGGAAGGCTGCGATGTCGTTCTGGAATGCACCGGCAAGTTCAACGATGGCACCAAAGCAAAAACGCATCTTGAACGTGGCGCACAAAAGGTTCTGTTGTCTGCGCCCGGCAAGAACGTCAACAAGACCATCGTGTTCGGCGTGAACCACAACACTCTGACCGCCAATGACAACATGGTCTCGAACGGCTCTTGCACCACCAACTGCCTTGCTCCGCTTGCCAAGGTGCTGGACGAAGGTGTTGGCATCGAACATGGCATCATGACCACGATCCACGCTTATACAGGCGACCAGCCGACGCTGGACCGCCGCCACAGCGACCTGTACCGCGCGCGTGCGGCCGCCATGTCGATGATCCCGACCTCGACCGGTGCCGCTGCAGCTTTGGGGGAAGTTCTCCCCAATCTGAGGGGCCGTCTTGATGGCTCGGCGATCCGCGTGCCTACTCCGAATGTCTCGGCGGTAGATCTGAGCTTCCGCGCCTCGCGCGATGTCACTGTCGAAGAGGTCAACGCCATCGTCGAAGAAGCCGCCAAAGGCCCGATGCAACGCGTTCTGGGCTTTGAGCCCGCTCCGCTGGTTTCGACCGATTTCAACCATACCGAAGAAAGCTCAATTTTTGCACCGGATCAAACTCGTGTGGTCGACAACCGCATGGTGCGTGTGCTGGCCTGGTATGACAACGAATGGGGCTTTTCCGTGCGCATGGCCGATGTGGCGGTTGCAATGGGTCGTCTTAACTGACCCTTTGCACATCGCTTGTACCTTCGGGCCTGCTCAGGTTATCTGGGCGGGCCTTTTTCGTTCGGGGAAAGAATGACAAATCAACTCGCTATATGGCTTGGGCTTCTGATCCTTGGCGCGGTGATTCTGGACTATGCACTGTTCGGCCCGGAACATTTGGTGTTTCTAAGCAAAAAGCTTTACGCGTTTCTGGACTGGCTCGCCTTCTGGCGTTGATCTAGGTTTTGCTTGACATTCGCGCCAATCTGCCATTGTTAGCGCTAACCAAGCCTCATATCGGGGCCAGCTGACGAACGGAGCGTGACATGACACTCAAACTGGCAATCAACGGCTTTGGACGGATCGGGCGCGGTGTTCTGCGGGCCTTGATGGAAACAGGCCGAACAGATGTGCAGATCGTCGCAATCAACGATCTGGGAAAACCCGAAATGAACGCGCATATGTTCGAATTCGACAGTGTGCATGGCCGCTATCCAAACAAAGTCACGCTAACCGAAGCAGGCCTGGATGTTGGCGCAGGTCCGATCCGCCTGACCAGTGAGCGCGATCCTGAAGCGCTGGAATGGTCCGACGTCGACGTGGTTCTGGAATGCACTGGGGTTTTCCGTACCCGTGAGGCGGCAGAACGTCACCTGAAAAACGGATCGAAGAAAGTACTTATTTCGGCCCCCGCACGCGGTGATGGCGGTGTCAAAACCGTCGTCTTCGGCGTGAACGATCACGAGTTGACGGCAGCGGACACGATCGTCTCGAACGCCTCGTGCACCACCAACTGCCTGTCTCCGGTCGCTGCGGCGCTGGATGCAGGGCTGGGCATTGTGCATGGGAACATGACGACGGTTCATGCCTACACGGCCAGCCAGCCAGTACATGACAACGCCGGCAAGGACCCATACCTGTCGCGTGCTGCTGCCCTGTCCATGATCCCAACTACCACCGGGGCGGCGTCGGCCGTGGGGCTGGTTCTGCCGCAGCTCGCAGGTAAACTGACCGGTCAGGCGATCCGTGTGCCTACCCCCAATGTCTCGGTCGTTGATTTGGTGGCTGAAGTGTCGCGCCCAACCACCGAAGATGAGGTGAACGCCCTGTTCACGGAAGCCGCCGCAAAAATCCCCGGTGTTCTGGCTGCAGAGTCCCGCCCGCTGGTCTCGATCGATTTCAACCACGATCCCCACAGCTCGACCGTGTCGCTGGATGAAACCAAGGTGACGGACGGCACTTTGGTGCGCGTGCTCGCCTGGTACGACAATGAATGGGGCTTTTCGAACCGGATGCTGGATACCGCTGCCGCCATGGGCGCGCTATCCTAAACGGCCTTTCAACGCATCATTCACGCGGGGCGTGACGAATTTCGACACGTCCCCGTTTAGCCGTGCGATTTCCTTGACCAGTTTTGAGGCAATCGCTTGGTGCCGTGCTTCGGCCATCAAGAAGACGGTTTCAATCGTATCATCCAAAGCGCGATTCATTCCGACCATCTGGAATTCATACTCGAAATCCGCCACAGCGCGCAGTCCGCGCACGATGATCTGAGCACCAACGTCACGGGCACAATCGATCAGCAGGTTCTCGAACGGATGCGCGACAATCTCTGTCCCCGTCTGCTGGGTCAGTTGAGCGCATTCCGCCTCGATCATCGCAACACGTTCTTCCAGCGTGAACAACGGCCCTTTGTCGCGGTTGATCGCAACGCCGATCACCAGCTTGTCCACCAGCGCAGCGGCCCGGCGGATGATATCGATATGACCCAAGGTTATCGGATCAAAAGTTCCAGGATATAATCCAACCCGCATCAGGCTCTCCCGCGCAACAATATTTCTGCGCTAGCAAACATAACTTTGCCGCAGGTGCAAGGGGTTGAACACCCCTCTCCCGTTAGTGACCCATGATCATCCCTTGCAGGGCGTCTTTCTCCATGGCCAGTTCTGCAAGCTGTGCCTTGACCACGTCGCCCAGCGTGACGATCCCGATCAGTTTGCCATCCTCGACAACCGGCATGTGGCGAAAGCGGCCTTCGGTCATACGGGACATGATGTCTTGCACCGTCGCTTGTCGCGTGGTCGTCACCAGTTCCTTCGTCATGTACGAACTGACGGGTTCGTTCAGGCATCCGCTGCCGCTGGCGGCCAGTTCGCGGACGACATCACGCTCTGACAGAATACCCTTGGCCGTCTGCCCCCCATCGTCGGAAACGATAACTGTACCGATCCGCTTCTCCGCGAGTATTTTCGATGCTTCCGAAACGGTCGCCGAAGGCTTGACCGTCACAACACCCTCGGTGGCTTTGGATTTCAGAATGGCTTGAACGAGCATGAAAAAAACCTCCGGCAATAACGTACTGTTTTCCAAAGCGTTGCGCGATTAGGGCACCCTGTCAAGTTACAGTGGCAGCTTCCAGCCGGGCGACCTCTTCCCGAATACCCTGGGTTAGGGCCTCGGCAAAACGGTTTAACCGCTCATTCCGCTGATCGCCCTGATGTCGAACCAGATGGAAACTGCGTGTCAAACTCACCTGATCCGTCAGGATTTGACGCAGGCCCGGATGGAACGGCAGTGTAAAATCATGCGCGACGCAGACGCCGGTTCCCAGAGACACTTGCCGCAACTGAACAGAAACCGAGTTCGAGGCAAGCGCGACGCGGTCGATGCCTATGTCATTCAGATAGTCAAGTTCCCGGTCAAAGATCATGTCTGGGATATACCCGATCAGCCGATGCCCCTGCAGATCAGCGACCGAGCGGATCGCGTTGTGACGATCCAAATAGTCCTGCGTGGCTACCATGTGCAGCTGGTAGTCACAGATTTTCTGAACCAGCAATTTCCCAGCTGTCGGCGCGCTGACTGTGACAGCCATATCCGCCTCGCGCCTAGACAAGTTGATGATCCGGGGCAAGGCGAGGATTTGAATATCCAGATCAGGGTTCGCGTCGCTGATCTTTGCACAGACTTGCGGCAAAAGATAATTGGCCGATCCATCCGGCGCCCCGATCCGAATTTGCCCGCTGAGTGATTTGGAGGATCCGACCACAGCCCCTGTGGCTGCACGCATCGCCTCTTCGGCCTGTTGTGCATGATCCAGCAAACGTTCCCCTGCGGTCGCGAGCATGTAGCCTTGCTGAGATTTGGTAAATAATGGCGCGTCCAGATTGGCCTCGAGCCGTGCAATGCGGCGACCGACCGTTGCGGGATCGATCTTTAGGATGCGGCCCGCCGAAGACAGGCTTTCCTCGCGCGCAACGGCCAGAAAAATCCTCATATCATCCCAGTTTGGGTTCATGATCTACCTTTTGCATTTTTGCAAAGCCCTTTTGAAACATTGCCTCTGTTCAGGTGATTTCTGCAAGCCTATTCTGCGCGCAACAGATTCAGAGGAGTTTTCGATGCAAGACCTGACCCATTTCCTGAATGGCGCGCAAGTCGCCGGCACCTCGGGCCGGTTTGACGATGTCTTCAACCCCGCAACCGGCGAAGTTCAGTATAAATGCCCCATGGCCAGTGCAGCCGAAACAACTGCCGCGATCGAGGCCGCCGCCGCAGCGCAACCCGCGTGGGGTGCGACAAACCCGCAGAAACGCGCGCGTGTCATGATGGCCATGGTCGGCCTGATGAACCGCGACATGGACAAGCTGGCCGAAGCGCTCAGCCGTGAGCACGGCAAAACAATCCCGGACGCCAAGGGTGACCTGCAGCGTGGTCTGGAAGTGATCGAATACTGCATCGGCGCGCCGCAGATGCTGAAAGGTGAGTTCACCGACAGCGCGGGTCCTGGTATCGATATGTATTCGATGCGACAGCCGTTGGGCGTTGTCGGCTCAATCATGCCATTCAACTTCCCGGCGATGATGCCTCTGTGGCATGTGGGTCCGGCGCTGGCTTGCGGCAACGCCGTGGTTCTGAAACCGTCCGAGCGTGACCCCTCGGTGCCCCTGATGCTGGCCGAACTGTTCATCGAGGCTGGCTTGCCCGCAGGTGTGTTCCAGGTGGTCAACGGCGACAAGGAAGCCGTCGATACCATCCTCGACAGTGAGATCATTCAGGGTGTCAGCTTTGTCGGCTCAACCCCGATCGCGCAGTACATCTACAGCCGCGCAACGGCCAACGGCAAACGCGCGCAGTGCTTCGGTGGTGCCAAGAACCACATGATCGTCATGCCCGATGCGGATCTGGACCAAGCCGCCGATGCGCTGGTCGGTGCAGGCTTCGGCGCGGCGGGCGAACGCTGCATGGCAATCTCGGTCGCCGTCCCTGTTGGTGAAGAAACCGCGGATCGCCTGATCGAAAAGCTGATCCCGCGTGTCGAAAAGCTGAAAGTTGGCCCCTACACCGCAGGCGACGACGTCGATATGGGCCCTGTTGTAACAGGCGCCGCGAAACAGCGTATCCTTGGTCTGATCAACTCGGGTGTTGAACAAGGCGCCAAGCTGGTTGTCGACAATCGTGATTTCAGCTTGCAGGGCTATGAAGATGGCTTCTTTGTCGGTCCGCACCTGTTTGATCACGTGACGCCCGACATGGACATCTACAAACAGGAAATCTTTGGACCGGTTCTGTCGACTGTCCGCGCAGGTTCCTACGAAGAGGCGATCGGCCTGGCCATGGATCATGAATACGGCAATGGAACCGCGATCTTCACCCGCGACGGTGACACTGCCCGTGATTTTGCCAGCCGGATCAACATCGGCATGGTTGGCATCAACGTGCCAATCCCTGTTCCGCTGGCTTATCACACCTTCGGCGGCTGGAAGAAATCCATGTTCGGTGACTTGAACCAGCACGGCCCGGACAGCTTCAAGTTCTACACTCGCACCAAAACCGTGACCGCACGCTGGCCGTCGGGCATCAAAGAAGGTGGCGAGTTCAACTTTAAGGCCATGGATTAACCTCCTAGAGTTTAACCCGGAAACGAAAACCGGCCCCATCAGGGCCGGTTTTTTTGTGCAAAGACTCGCCGAGACTTCGAGATAGTCCTGTGCCCTCACGATAAATTCAGATCGCTTGGACTGGAATTTAAAGCCCTGCGGAAATATCTTACTCGCGATTTGTTGATCAAGCAGTTTGAATATTCGGAGGCCGAATTGTCTAATTCCCGTATGACCCGCCGCTCTGCCCTGTTGGGTGCAGCGTCCGTACTGGCGACACCCGCTTTGCTGCGCGCCCAAAGCCTGGATGCTTTTCCGCAGGCCGAAGACCCGATCAGCACGCAACCCCCGGTGCGCCGCAATGTATCCTCGTTCTCACAGCAGAACTGGCAGGATCACTTTGACGAATTGGGATCCGGATGCTTGCTGGCGGATATCACCAGCCGCGCTGTACATTACTGGGGGCCTGACGGGACCTATAAGCTCTACCCAAGTTCCGTTCCGATGAGCGAAGAACTGACAAAACGCGGTTATACCAAAGTTGTGCGCAAGGCCGAAAACCCCAGCTGGACCCCGACCGCATCAATGCGGGAACGTGATCCTTCGCTGCCTGTGCGGATGGATGGCGGTGATCCCGGTAACCCGCTGGGCACCCGCGCGATGTATCTGGGCTGGCCTGCCTATCTGGTACACGGCACGCATGATACGCGCAAAATCGGACGTCAGAGCTCGTCCGGCTGCATCGGCCTCTATAACCAGCATGTTGAAGAACTATATCCGCTGGTGCAGGTCGGCACACAGGTGCGTTTAGTCTGAAACGCGACACCCAACAAACAGCAAAGCCCCGGCCAGCAGGACCGGGGCTTTTTCGTGAGTGGCGGCGATTATTCCGGCAGAATCACTTCGTCGATGACGTGAATCACACCATTGCTGGCCTCAATATCTGCCTGGATAACCTCGGCGCCATTGACCTTGACGCCGTTTCTGGCATTCACACTTAGGCGGTCGCCCTGCACGGTCAGAACCTTCGCGCGCTTCCCTGCGATGTCGCCCGACATAACTTTGGCCGGTACAACGTGATAGGTCAGGATCGCGACGAGTTGATCCTTGTTTTCGGGCAGCAGCAGGCTTTCAACGGTGCCCTCGGGTAGCGCAGCGAATGCTTCATCGGTTGGTGCGAACACTGTGAACGGGCCATCCCCCTTCAGCGTATCGACCAACCCTGCGGCTTGTACGGCTGCAACCAAAGTGCTGAATGATCCGGCCGAAACGGCGGTGTCGACAATATCAGCGGCCTGGGCCTTTAGCGGCATGGCAAGTGCGATTGCGGCGGCAGCGCCCATAAACGTACGACGAAACATGGCTGTCTTCTCCTCTCCAGCTTGTTATGGAAAGGGGTACGGGCCTTATTCTAACCCGGATCACTTTGCGATCACTGTTCCTTGATCTGAACCCAGATACTCTGCGCGCGCCCATCGGCCAGAAACGGCAGAGCCTCGACCGCACCGGGGCGATCCTTTTGCAGGTAGTACCCCGGCCAAAGCATTGAAAACGCGCCTGATTGCAGCATTGCGTGCAGCATGTACTGCTCGCCCCAGCCCGGACAATCATAGAAGAAGCGCTTGGGATACTCATAGGGCAAAAAAACATCGTGCACATGGATCACAACACCGGGTTTCAGCGCAGGAATGATCCGGCAGAACAGGTGCGCCACGTCGTTGGACATCCGCACGACATGGCTGGAATCGATAAACAGGACATCGCCTGCCTCAAGCTGGTCGAACAGCGCCGGGTCCACATCCTCCAGCCGTTTTTGTTCGAACGCATCAACCACATGAGCGATATCGGCACGAGGATACGGATCAATGGCCGTTATCGTTGTGTCCAAACCGCCATCGATGATCGCTTGCCGCGTCACACGGGTTGAGTTCCCGCACCCGACCTCGATCACCCGATTTGGCTGGAACCGACGGATCATCAGATACAAAGCATCTGCATCCGGACTGTCGTAATAGCCATTGCCGACGCGATAGCCGGTTGTGTTGCGCGCGGAGTCTTTCAGCGCGGCCAAAGCCTCCCGATGCTGCGCAAATTCCTGTTTAAGCGGCTCAATATCAAACGTCTCCATTCCCGGCGATAAGGCATAGGCCGGACGGGTCAGGCCCCCTGCCCGCTCAAAGGTTTCGAGCCGCGCACGCTCCTCCCGCTCAGTGACCTTGTCGATCAGCGTGACGCCAAAACGGTCCAACGCGGCATTGATCCGGGGGAATTTTCTGGGTTTCACGCGGCGGGCTCCGGTCTGAGGGGCAGTTACCGCTCCTTACCTGTGCAGGACCGACCTCTGCAAGCGGCAGAACGCCAAACCCTTGGCAAAAGGCCAATTTCCGTATTCACTGGATCAACACGATAAAGAGAGGTCCGCCCATGCAGCAGGATTTCACGCTGGGCATCGAAGAAGAGTATCTGCTGGTCGACCGCGACAGCCTGCAACTGACCGAGGCACCCGCCGCCCTGATGGAGGCCTGCCAGACCGATTTCGAAGGTCAGGTTAGCCCAGAATTCCTGCAATGCCAGATCGAAGTAGGAACCCGACCTCATAGCACGATCAAAAGCGCGCGTGAGGATCTCAAGCGCTTGCGCAGCTGTGTTTCGAAACACGCGGCGCATTACAATCTCAGCCCAATCGCCGTTTCCTGTCATCCTTTCGCCAATTGGAAAGACCAGCATCACACGCGGAAAGAGCGCTATGATGCCCTTCAGCACGCACTGGGCGGCGTGGCGCGGCGCATGCTGATCTGCGGGATGCACGTGCATGTCGGGGTCGAGGATCAGGCATTGCGGGCCGATCTAATGCCTCAGCTGTGTTATTTCCTGCCACATCTTCTGGCGCTTTCAACCTCGTCGCCATTCTGGAATGGCGAAGATACCGGTTTGTCCTCGTACCGGCTGACCGTCTTTGACAACCTGCCCCGCACCGGCCTGCCGCCGGATTTCAGCGGCTGGTCGGAATATGAGCGGACAACCGGAGTTCTGGTTGAGCTTGGCGTCATCGAAGACACCTCGAAAATCTGGTGGGACTTGCGCCCCTCCCATCGGTTTCCCACGCTTGAAACGCGCATTATGGATGTGCAACCGCGACTGGAACACACCTTGTCTTTGGCCGCTTTGGTCCAAGCACTAACCCGGATGCTGTGCCGCCTAAAAGCGCGAAACCTGCGCTGGCGCCAATATGATCGCTTTCTAATCGGCGAAAACCGTTGGCGCGCGCAACGCTATGGGGTCGGCGAAGGCTTGATTGATTTTGGAGATCGTTCGGTCAAACCCATGGCCGAACTCATAGGCGAACTGATGGGCATGCTGGCTGAGGATGCCGAGGCCTTGGGCACCATGACCGAACTTGCCCGCTTGCGCCAGATCGCCGAAACCGGAACCTCGGCCACCCGCCAGCGCCGCGCCCATGCTGAGGCTATCGCCAAGGGAGAGGACCCCGGCCAGGCGGTAGTGCGGCATCTGATCGAGGAATTCCACGCGGATCTTTGACTTCGCACCAGGACTGAAAAACGCGCGCCGCCTGCAATTGCCGTCCTTGAAAAATTTCTGTAACGATTGAGAAATAAACAATCGTTCAATTCTTTGCCGACGGGAGGGCACGCAATGGATTTCGGGCTGACCGAGGAACAGACCGCGATTTTCGATATGGCCTATGGGTTTGGGCAGGAAAACATCGCCCCATTCGCACGGCAATGGGAAAGTGACGGCACCATCCCAAAAGAGCTGTGGCCCCAGATCGGCGAGCTCGGGTTTGGTGCGCTATATGTGTCCGAGGATAGCGGCGGCTCGGGCCTGACGCGATTGGACGCCACGCTGGTGTTCGAGGCTTTGTCTATGGCCTGCCCCTCGGTTGCTGCGTTCCTCTCGATCCACAATATGTGCGCCAAAATGCTGGACAGCTTTGCCGGCGACGAATTGAAATCCCGCATCATGCCCGAGGTCCTGAGCCTGAGCACAGTCCTCAGCTACTGCCTGACCGAACCGGGCTCCGGCTCGGACGCAGCTGCACTGAAGACCCGCGCAGAACGCACCAACGAGGGCTACACGCTGAACGGCTCCAAGGCCTTCATCTCCGGTGGAGGGTATTCGGACGCCTATGTCTGCATGGTGCGTACCGGTCAGGACGGCCCCAAGGGTATCTCAACTGTCTATGTCGAGGATGGCACACCGGGCCTCAGCTTTGGCGCGCTAGAACAGAAGATGGGTTGGAAAAGCCAGCCCACTGCGCAGGTTCAGTTCGACGACTGCAAAATCCCTTCGGGCAATCTTGTCGGGGTCGAAGGCGACGGGTTCAAATATGCCATGATGGGTTTGGATGGCGGTCGTCTAAATATTGCCTCCTGTTCGCTGGGTGCCGCACAAGCCGGGCTGGACATGACACTACAATACATGTCCGAGCGCAAAGCCTTCGGCCAATCCATCGACCAGTTCCAGGCCCTGCAATTCCGCCTTGCGGATATGGAGATTGAACTGCAAGCTGCCCGCACTTTCCTGCGTCAAGCCGCCTGGAAACTGGATCAGGGTGCGCCCGATGCAACCAAGTTCTGCGCCATGGCCAAGAAATTCGTGACCGAGACCGGCTCGAAGGTCGTGGATCAATGTCTGCAGCTTCATGGCGGCTACGGCTATCTGGCCGACTATGGCATCGAAAAGCTTGTACGTGATTTGCGCGTGCATCAGATATTGGAAGGCACGAACGAGATCATGCGCGTGATCGTTGCGCGCCAGATGATTGCACAAGGCTAAAGGGTTCATGTCTGACATCGACATCCGCACAACCGGGCGCGCCGGGCGTATCACCTTGACCCGCCCTAAAGCGCTGAACGCCATGACCTATGACATGTGCATGGCCATTGATACTGCCCTACGCAACTGGCGTGAGGATGACGCGGTCGATCTGATCATTTTCGATGCCGAGGGTGACAAAGCCTTTTGCTCGGGCGGGGACATTGCCGAACTTTATCAGACAGGAACGCAGGGCAATTTCACCTATGGCCAGACGTTTTGGCGCGACGAATACCGGCTGAACGCACTAATCTTTGAATATCCCAAGCCTGTCGTCAGCTTCCTGCAAGGGTTCACCATGGGTGGCGGCGTCGGCATTGGCTGCCATGGCAGCCACCGGGTTGTCGGCGAAAGCTCGCAGATTGCGATGCCAGAATGTTCCATCGGGTTGGTTCCGGACGTTGGCGGAACCCTCATGCTGGCCCTCGCTCCCGGCCGGTTGGGAGAATTCCTGGGCACCACAGGCCACCGCATGGGCGCGGCCGATGCGATCCTTGCTGGGTTTGCCGATCACTTCATCCCACAGGATCAGTGGCCCGATCTGATCGAAATGCTTGAGGCGTCTGGCAATACCGAATTGATCGCCGAGCACGCTGTGGCTCCGCCCACGGGTGACCTTGTCAATCTGCAATCCGAAATCGATGATAGTTTCGGCGGTGAAACACTTGGCGATATCCTCACCAATCTGCGCGGAAGTGATTCAGAGTTCGCGGCAAAGACACTGGCCAAACTGGAACGCAACGCGCCGCTTTCAACGGCTTGCACAGTTGAGATTCTACACCGCCTGCGCGGGAGTTCTTTGACAATGCGCCGCGCGCTGGAGATGGAATACCGTTTCACCTTCCGCGCCATGCAGCATGGTGATTTTCTGGAAGGCATCCGGGCGCAGATCATCGACAAGGACCGTAGTCCGCGCTGGCAATACGCCGATATGATCGTGCCTGCGGTCGCGGTTTCAAAAATGTTGCAGCCCCTGGGCAAGGACGCCCTGACATTCGAGGAGGAATAAGTCATGCAAATCGGGTTCATCGGGCTGGGCAATATGGGCGCGCCCATGGCGGCCAATCTAGCCAAAGCAGGCCATCAGGTGCGGGGGTTCGACACCGCTGGGGTCAGTGTGGATGGCGTGGCAAAGGTTGAAAGCGCCGCCGAAGCCGTGTCTGGAGCCGATGCTGTCATAACGATGTTGCCCAACGGCGCCATTCTCCGAGTTGTCGCAGACCAGATCATCCCTCATATGCAATCTGGCGCAGCGCTGGTTGACTGCTCCACTGTCGATGTCGACAGCGCGCGCGCCGTGGCTGATCAAGCCAATGCCGCTGGCTTGCTATCGGTCGACGCGCCCGTTTCGGGCGGGATCGGTGGCGCCTCTGCGGGCACATTGACCTTCATGGCCGGAGGGTCTGAAGACGCCTTTGCCAAGGCCGCGCCGCTCTTCGACATTATGGGGCAAAAGGCTGTGCATTGCGGTGAGGCCGGAGCTGGACAAGCGGCCAAGATCTGCAACAACATGATCCTCGGCGTCACCATGATCGCCACTTGCGAAGCCTTTGCCCTGGCTGACAAATTGGGGCTCGACCGTCAAAAGATGTTCGACGTGGTGAGCACCTCCTCCGGCTACAGCTGGACGATGAACGCCTATTGCCCCGCCCCCGGCGTTGGCCCGACCAGCCCTGCAGACAACGACTATCAACCGGGCTTTGCCGCCGAGTTGATGCTGAAAGACCTGCGCCTCAGCCAGCAAGCCGCGGAAAGCGCGGACGCAGACACCCCGATGGGCCAAGCTGCAACCGCGCTCTATCAGCAGTTCGTCGAAGCCGAAGGGGGCTTGGGTCAGGATTTCTCGGCCATGCTGCCCAGATTTGAGAAACGTAGTCGAGAATAAGGCGCAAGGATCCTTCATTCATCTGGCTATAAATATCCCGGAGCGCGAGGCGGAGCCTCGCAAAACCCCGTGTCGCAGCCTATTCAGCCGCGACACGTGTGCCGGAAAGCAGTGGTTTGAGATAGCGCCCTGTGTGGCTGCGCTCGACCTCAGCCACCTCTTCCGGTGTTCCAGTCGCCACGATCTCACCACCTCCATCGCCTCCTTCCGGGCCGATATCAATGATGTGGTCTGCGGTTTTCACAACGTCCAGATTGTGTTCGATCACAACCACGGTGTTTCCCTGATCGACCAATTCATGCAGCACTTCCAAAAGCTTACGCACATCTTCGAAATGCAGACCTGTCGTCGGTTCATCCAGAATATATAGCGTCCGCCCAGTTGAGCGTTTCGACAGCTCTTTCGACAGTTTGACACGTTGCGCTTCGCCCCCGGACAGTGTCGTGGCCTGCTGACCAACTTTGATATAGCCTAACCCAACGCGCGCCAGAGCATCCATTTTGTCGCGGATCGAGGGCACGGCCTTGAAGAACTCCTGCGCGTCTTCGACCGTCATATCCAGCACATCAGCAATGGACTTGCCTTTGAATTTGATCTCCAGCGTCTCGCGATTGTACCGCGCACCTTTGCAGGTTTCGCAGGTGACATAGACGTCTGGCAAAAAGTGCATCTCGATCTTGATAACGCCGTCGCCTTGGCAGGCCTCACACCGCCCCCCTTTGACGTTGAAGCTGAACCGTCCCGGCTTGTAGCCGCGCGCTTTGGCCTCGGGCAATCCCGCGAACCAGTCGCGGATCGGAGTGAAGGCCCCGGTATACGTCGCTGGATTCGACCGCGGGGTGCGCCCAATCGGTCGCTGGTCGATATCGATGACCTTGTCCAGATGCTCCAACCCTTTGATCGTCTCGCAGGGGGCCGGGGTTTGTCGCGCACCGTTCAACCGCATCGAGGCGGTTTTGAACAGCGTCTCAATGGTCAGCGTGGACTTGCCTCCACCCGATACGCCCGTGACACAAACAAACTTCCCCAGTGGAAAATCAGCGGTCACATTCTTGAGGTTGTTGCCCGTCGCCTTGACAACCGAGACCTTTTTTCCGTTACCCTTTCGGCGTTCGGCAGGCACTGCGATTTCGCGCGTTCCGGCCAGATACTGCCCGGTGACCGAGGCCGCATCGGCTGCAATCTCACCTGGGGTGCCTTTGCTGACAACCTGCCCACCATGCACACCGGCGCCAGGGCCAATGTCGAACACATAATCCGCCTCTCGGATGGCTTCTTCATCATGCTCGACCACGATCACGGTATTCCCCTGATCCCGCAGGTTCTTGAGCGTGCCCAGCAAGCGATCGTTATCCCGTTGGTGCAGTCCAATGGAGGGTTCGTCCAGCACATACAAAACGCCGGTCAGGCCCGAGCCAATCTGGCTGGCCAACCGGATACGCTGGCTTTCACCGCCAGACAAAGTGCCACTTGAACGTGACAGCGTAAGATATTCCAAACCAACGTTATTCAGGAATCCGAGCCGCTCGCGGATTTCCTTCAGGATAGCCCGCGCAATCTCATTCTTTTGTACGGAAAGATGGTTTGGCGTATCCTCAACCCAGGCCAATGCCTCTCGGATCGACATCTCAACCACTTGCCCCACATGTAGACCGGCGATCTTCACTGCCAGCGCTTCGGGGCGCAGGCGATAGCCTTCACAGGAGCCACAGGGGCGGTTGTTTTGGTACCGCTCAAACTCTTCCCGGATCCACGCGCTGTCAGTCTCGCGATAGCGGCGTTCCATATTCGGGATCACACCCTCAAAACTGCGCGTGACCTGATAGACCCGCCCACCTTCGTCATAGCGGAACTGGATCTCCTCATCGCCAGAGCCGCGCAGGAACACCTGCTGCACCTTCTTGGGCAGGTTCTTCCACGGCGTGTTCTTATCGAACTCGTAGTGTCGCGCGATGGCCTCGATGGTTTGCAGAAAGTACGGAGATTTGCCCTTCCGCCACGGGGCCAAAGCCCCATCATACAGTTTCAATGTCTGGTCCGGCACAACCAGCCGTTCGTCAAAGAACAGCTCAACCCCCAGGCCGTCACAATCCGGGCATGCGCCGAAGGGGGCGTTGAAGGAAAATAGCCGGGGTTCGATCTCAGGGATGGTGAAACCACTGACCGGACAGGCAAAATTTTCGCTAAACGTGATACGCTCTGGGTTACCTTCACGCGGAGCTGTTTCCAGAACGGCAATGCCATCCGCAAGGTCCAGAGCGGTTCGCAGACTGTCGGCCAGCCGGGTCTCCATCCCTTTGCGGACCACCAGACGGTCGACCACCACGTCGATATCGTGACGGAATTTCTTGTCCAACGTGGGTGGTTCGTCCAGCTCGTAAAAGTCACCGTCGACCTTCACACGCTGGAACCCCTGCTTGCGCAGTTCAAGAAACTCTTTCTTATATTCGCCTTTCCGATCCCGCACGATGGGGGCCAGCAGGTACCCCCGCGTCCCCTCCTCCATCGTCATGATCCGGTCGACCATATCCTGCACCTGCTGAGCCTCGATTGGCAGGCCGGTTGCGGGGCTATAGGGCGTCCCTGCCCGTGCGAACAGCAGACGTAGATAGTCGTAAATCTCGGTCACGGTCCCCACAGTCGAACGCGGGTTTTTCGACGTGGTTTTCTGCTCGATGGAAATCGCCGGGCTCAAGCCGCTGATGTGGTCCACATCCGGTTTTTCCATCATGTCCAGGAATTGACGTGCATAGGCGGACAGGCTTTCGACATAGCGGCGCTGACCCTCGGCATAGATCGTGTCAAAGGCCAGCGAAGACTTGCCCGAGCCCGAAAGGCCGGTGATCACCACCAGCTGATCTCGTGGGATATCCACATCGATCCCCTTGAGGTTATGCTCGCGCGCGCCGCGCACCTCGATATTTTTCAGCTCAGCCATTCTGGCCCCCAACAAACACGTCACTCAGAAATAGGCGAGTGGCGCTGAGTCTCCAACAGAAAAGTTAGAACAAAGGCGGAACTTTTGGATTATTGCCGACACATCCTGACAGGATGCAAGGCAAACACGCAGGGCGCGGCCTGCGCTTTGATGACACTGCGTATACGAAAGAAAATGGCGCGGTTGACGGGGCTCGAACCCGCGACCCCCGGCGTGACAGGCCGGTACTCTAACCAACTGAGCTACAACCGCGCATTTTGGGTCTATGTCCGATCCGTTTGCCCGGATCAAAGGCTGACAGTGATGGCGCGGTTGACGGGGCTCGAACCCGCGACCCCCGGCGTGACAGGCCGGTACTCTAACCAACTGAGCTACAACCGCCCACTGCCCGTTCCCGATGGAACGTTGGGGTGTATTATGACCCCGCCCCGACATCGTCAAGCGGCGTTTTGAAGTTTTTTGACAGAAGCCTGATTTTTCCATGCGGCCCAAATCGAAGGCCCCATTTTCGTGTCTCACACAGCGTTTTCCGAGCAGCTCGGGCTTGCGCAGCCTTTTGGGACGCGATAACAGCACGCGCTATGGGTGATTAGCTCAGTGGTAGAGCGCTTCGTTCACATCGAAGATGTCAGGAGTTCAAATCTCTTATCACCCACCATCTTACCTTTGAAGACTTGTTTAAACCCCGCAGCGGGTTTGCTCGCTAAACCGCTTCCAAAAAAACGAAAAAGGCGGACCTAATGGCCCGCCTCTTTGAATTCTGCTTGAAAGCTCAGTGCGCAGTCGCTGCAGGACCCGCACTTTCCGCAGCTTTGGCAGCGGCAGCGGCTGCTTCCTCAGCGGCCTCGTCCCAATCAATGGGTTCAGGATCACGCACCAGCGCCTGTTTCAGCACCTCCGAGACATGTTTGACCGGGATGATCTCCAGCCCGTCCTTCACATTGTCTGGGATGTCGGCCAGATCCTTTTCATTCTCTTCCGGGATCAGAACCGTTTTGATGCCACCACGCAGCGCTGCCAGCAGTTTTTCCTTCAAACCACCGATCGGCATCGCGTTCCCGCGCAGCGAGACCTCGCCCGTCATTGCGATGTCCTTGCGCACCGGAATACCGGTCAGGACCGAGACAATCGACGTGACCATCGCCAGACCCGCCGATGGGCCATCCTTGGGCGTTGCCCCATCCGGTACGTGGACGTGGATGTCCAGCTTATCGAATTGCGGCGGCTTGACCCCGATCTTCGGCGAGATCGACCGTACGTAAGACGACGCCGCGTCGATGGATTCCTTCATCACATCGCCCAGCTTACCGGTGGTTTTCATCCGCCCCTTGCCGGGCAGTTTCAACGCCTCGATATGCAGCAGATCACCGCCCACGGACGTCCAGGCCAGACCGGTCACAACGCCGATCTGATCGTCCTGCTCGGCCAGGCCATAGCGGAACTTCGGCACACCCAAGAAATCGTCCAGATTGTCCGGCGTCACGGTAACCGAGTCCGCCTCTTTCTTGATGATCTTGGTCAGCGATTTCCGCGCAACCTTGGCGATCTCACGTTCAAGGTTCCGCACACCCGCCTCACGGGTGTAGGTGCGGATGATCGATTGCAGCGCCTCATCGGTCAGTTCAAACTCTTTGGCCTTGAGACCATGGTTTTTGACCTGCTTGCCAATCAGGTGCTGCTTGGCGATCTCGGATTTTTCCTCTTCGGTGTAACCAGCCAGCGGAATGATCTCCATCCGGTCCAGCAGAGGCCCAGGCATGTTGTAGCTGTTGGACGTGGTCAGGAACATCACGTTGGACAGGTCATATTCCACCTCAAGGTAGTGATCCATGAACGTGTTGTTCTGTTCCGGGTCCAACACCTCCAGCATTGCCGAAGCCGGATCCCCACGGAAGTCCTGCCCCATCTTGTCGATTTCATCGAGCAAGATCAGTGGGTTCGTGGTTTTCGCCTTTTTCAGCGCCTGAATGATCTTGCCGGGCATCGAGCCAATGTAAGTCCGGCGGTGGCCCCGAATCTCGGATTCGTCGCGCACACCACCTAGCGAGATGCGAATGAACTCGCGCCCCGTGGCTTTGGCAACGGACTTACCCAGCGAGGTTTTACCCACACCCGGAGGGCCAACAAGGCACAGGATCGGGCCTTTCAGCTTCTTCGAGCGCTGCTGAACCGCCAGATACTCAACGATCCGCTCCTTAACCTTTTCAAGGCCATAGTGATCAGCGTCCAGAATGTCCTGCGCGCGGCTCAAGTCCTTTTTCACACGGGATTTGGTGCCCCACGGCAGCGACAGGATCCAGTCCAGGTAGTTGCGCACGACGGTGGCCTCAGCCGACATCGGGCTCATGTTGCGCAGCTTCTTCAGCTCGCCTTCGGCTTTTTCGCGCGCCTCTTTCGACAGCTTGGTCTCGACGATTTTCTCTTCCAGCTCGGCAACTTCGTTAGAGCCGTCCTCGCCATCGCCAAGCTCCTTCTGAATGGCCTTCATCTGCTCATTCAGATAGTACTCGCGCTGGGTCTTCTCCATCTGAGATTTGACGCGGGTCTTGATCTTTTTCTCGACCTGAAGCACCGACATTTCGCCCTGCATCAGACCATAGACCTTCTCAAGCCGCTCACTGACCGAGAGCGTCTCCAGCAGTTCTTGCTTTTGTTCAACCTCAATGCCCAGATGACCCGACACAAGGTCGGCAAGCTTGGCAGGCTCGGTGGTTTCACCGACTGCGGTCAGGGCCTCTTCAGGGATATTCTTGCGCACTTTTGCATAGCGCTCAAATTCATCCGCCACAGTGCGCAGCAGCGCCTGCGTGGTGGTCACATCGCCAGGAATTTCGGTCAGATACTCGGCACGGGCCTCGAAAAACTGATCGTTTTCAAGGAATTCCGTAATCTGCACGCGCGCCTGCCCTTCGACCAGCACCTTCACGGTGCCATCGGGCAGTTTCAGCAGCTGCAGCACATTGGCCAAAACACCGGCCTGATAGATGCCGTCCACTTCCGGATCATCGACACCGGGGTCGATCTGGCTGGACAACAGAATTTGCTTATCATCCTGCATCACCTCTTCCAGCGCGCGGACCGATTTGTCTCGGCCCACGAACAGCGGCACGATCATATGCGGGAACACCACAATATCGCGCAGCGGCAGGACGGGGTATGAGGAATTCAGAGGCTCTTGCATGCTCTATCCTTATCGTTGGCAAGACGGCTCTGGTCCCTGCTTGAGGCAACCGCTGGCCGTCTCCTGTCTTGGATGGTTAAAGGTGGGGCTGTATGGGCCCTATTTCAACCTCACCATCATGTCTCAGTTCTCAGCATGACCCGAGGCTTTCCGGACTGCAAGGCGCCCGACCGAGATATCCACCGAAATTAGAGCCCTACGCATGCAAAATACGCAGCCAAAATTCAGAACACACGCTGCACGGCACGGGACAGGAAAAATCCGTGGCCGTCCTGATTGCGGCATTCCAGACCTTTCCGAGAGGAACTGCAGGTAAATCCACCAAACTGGCCCGTGACCCCATATTCCGCACGTTCAAACCCGTCGCGGTTTCGATTCAGCGGCTGGCACAGCATTTCCACAGGGCCGGTATTGAACATCAAGAAATCATGGCCCCAGTCGGATTGGCAGTCCGAAGGCCGCGGCAATGCGGGCTGGCCGGACTTTTCGATTATCGTGCACTGGATATCAGAAGACTCAGCGCCTTCGCCCACCGAACATTGAATATTTTCGGATGGGGTTTCAAAGGTCCAGACATCTGAAATAGCAGGTGTCGCGCAGAAAACGGCTGCACCGAGAAAAAGGCGAAACATAAAAACTCTCCGGGTCACGAACTAAAAATAGCGTTGCTTGAAGTGGTCTTAGACTACCTGAAAACCACGCTATTGTCACCCGAACGGGACGGCTATAGCGGCTCGATATCACCTTGCGCGCGCGTAGCATGAAACTCAGCCTGCCACGCGTCGAAAGTTCCGGCAGCGATCGCATCCCGCATGCCCTGCATGATGTCCTGGAAGTAATGCAAATTGTGCCAAGTCAGCAGCATGCCCGAAATCATCTCATTCGACCGGAACACATGATGCAAATAAGCGCGCGAATAGTTCGAACAGGCCGGGCACGAGCATTCCTCGTCCAGCGGGCGCGGATCATCAGCGTGGCGGGCGTTTTTGATGTTGACGACACCACGCCTTGTAAACGCCTGGCCCGTGCGCCCGGAGCGCGATGGCAATACGCAGTCCATCATGTCGACGCCGCGCGCAACCGCGCCAACTATATCGTCGGGTTTGCCCACGCCCATCAGATAGCGCGGCTTGTCCGTGGGCAGAAAGTCGGGCGCGTAGTTGAGGCAGTCGAACATCGCTTCCTGCCCCTCACCCACGGCCAGACCGCCGATGGCATAGCCTTCGAACCCAATGGCTTTCAGCGCCTCGGCGCTTTCTTCGCGCAGATCCTGTTCCAAACCGCCTTGCATAATCCCAAACAAGGCATGGCCCGGACGGTCACCAAACGCATCCCGAGACCGCTCGGCCCACCGCATCGACAGGCGCATTGACTCGGCGATCCGTTCCCGATCAGCAGGCAGCGACGGGCATTCGTCGAAGCACATCACAATATCCGAGCCCAGCAGGCGCTGGATCTCCATAGACCGTTCCGGCGTCAACTCATGCTTGGACCCGTCTACATGAGATTTAAAAGTCACGCCCTTTTCGGTCAGCTTACGCAGCCCGGCCAGAGACATGACCTGAAACCCACCCGAATCCGTCAGAATGGGCCGGTCCCAGTTCATGAACTTGTGCAGGCCACCCAGCCGGTCGATCCGTTCAGCTGTGGGACGCAGCATCAGGTGATAGGTGTTTCCCAGCAGGATATCCGCCCCGGTTGCGCGCACGCTTTCCGGCATCATCGCCTTGACCGTCGCCGCCGTTCCGACCGGCATAAACGCTGGCGTGCGCACCTCACCACGGGGCGTGTTGATAACACCTGTGCGGGCCTTGCCATCGGTGGCTTTGAGGTCAAATGAAAACGGCTGGGTCATATCATCATCTCAGATCGCGGAACCGGGCAGGCTTTGCCCGATCCGCTGATGCATTGCAACCCGTCAGGGCAGCGAGGCGACCCGGGCCGTGAAGAGGTCAACCACCCCTGCCCCATCCACATCTCGACATACGGTCACGGGTGGACGGCCATCCTTCGGTATTGTCGCGCCCAACGCATCTCCTTCGGTAGTCACCTGCAAACCTGTTTGAACCAAATCGAACATATGGTCATGGGTACAGGCGATCACGGCAGTCGAGTCATGCAGGCCACAGCCATCCAGGCCGCCGATCTCCTTGTAGAACTGCAAATAGAACTTGGAGATATCCCGCAGGAACACACCCATATCGGATGATTTCTGCGACAGCGCCTCAAAATCGGCGTTTTGATACAGCGTTTTCAGCGTCACATCCAAACCCACCAGAACCGTTTCGGGCGGCGCGGCAAAGACCGCATCAGCGGCATGCACATCGTGATAGATATTGGCTTCGGCATGCGGGGTGATGTTTCCGGGGCAATAGACCGCGCCGCCCATGATCACCAAGCGGCCAAGTTTCTTTGAAAACTGCGGGTCCAGCGCTATAGCATCGGCGATATTGGTGAGCGGACCGATGGCACAGATCACCAGTTCACCAGCATGTTCGTGCGCCATTTCGACCAGAAACTCAGCCGCTGTCAGGTCGTGGTTCTGCCCGATCTCGGGGATATCGGTCAGATCACCAAAGCCTTCTGGCCCGTGCACATGCTCGGATGGGCTGTGATCGTCTTTGCCATGAGCCGCGCTCGCGCCTTGGGCAACAGGGATATCCAAACCCAATTTGTCGACCAGAAACCGGGCGTTCCGGCTGGATTGGTTGACATGTGTATTGCCAAAAACCGTTGTCAGACCGATCAGGTCAATCTCGGGTGCCGCAGCAGCGTAAGCGATGGCCATCGCGTCATCGATGCCGGGGTCTGTATCAATTATCAGTTTCATTCCGCCCCGATACCGCAGTCAAATGCAGATGCAAAGCGATCACTGTCGTCTTCGCTCAGGCGCTACACTATTTGCATCCAACTGCATTCGCGCCATACCAGAGTTGAAAACGGGCGACTCAATCCCCTAATGTATACTATAGTACACAATAAAAGAGGACAGATATGACAGAAGAGCAGATTATCGGATTGCTTTCATCGAACATTATCTACCTGCTTGGCGCCGTCCTGGTCGTTATCGTTATTCTCAAGGGCATTAAAATCGTGCCGCAATCTGAGAAATACGTAGTCGAACGGTTCGGGCGTTTGCACTCGGTGCTGGGGCCCGGCATCAACTTTATTGTTCCGTTTCTGGATGTTGCACGCCACAAGATCTCGATCCTGGAACGTCAGCTGCCAAATGCAACGCAGGACGCGATTACCAAGGACAACGTGTTGGTGCAGATCGACACCTCGGTCTTCTACCGGATTCTGGAGCCGGAAAAGACTGTCTACCGTATCCGCGATGTGGACGGCGCGATTGCCACCACCGTCGCCGGTATCGTCAGGGCGGAAATCGGTAAAATGGATCTGGATGAGGTTCAATCGAACCGAGCCCAACTGATAAACCGCATTCAGGAAAGCGTTGAAACTGCCGTGGATGACTGGGGGATTGAGGTGACGCGTGCAGAAATTCTGGACGTGAACCTTGACCAAGCAACACGGGACGCGATGTTACAGCAGTTGAACGCCGAACGTGCGCGCCGTGCGCAGGTGACCGAGGCGGAAGGTCAAAAACGCGCGGTAGAGCTGCAGGCAGATGCTGAACTTTATGCCGCCGAGCAATCGGCCAAAGCGCGCCGCATTCAGGCCGATGCCGAAGCCTATGCTACCGGTGTCGTGGCCAAGGCCATTCAGGACAACGGGATTGAGGCCGCCCAGTACCAAGTTGCCCTGAAACAGGTGGAATCGCTCAACGCATTAGGCAATGGTTCGGGCAAACAGACTATCGTTGTTCCGGCCAACGCCTTGGAAGCATTTGGAGATGCGTTTAAGATGCTGAAAGGAGCAAAGTAATGGCTGATCCCTTTTGGTTGACATGGTGGATCTGGTTGGCGGGCGCCTTGGCGCTCGGCATACTGGAACTGGTTCTGCCCGGGTTCATCTTTCTGGGCTTTGCAATCGGAGCCGCGATCACAGGTTTAATTCTGGTCATCCCCGGAGTCGCGCCGTCGCTGCCCATCCTGTTGCTGATCTTTGCGGTTCTATCCCTGATTGCCTGGCTGATCCTGCGTAAGCTGTTCGCGCTGCCGCATGGCCAAGTGAAAACCTTCCAGCACGATATCAATGACTGACACCATTCTGGCATTGCCCGGACGGCATGACTGGACGCTGGGCAGGCCATTCCCTATATAAAAAGTCAGGCAACTGACCCGAGGCAATGATGACCCATCCCAGCGAACAGTTTGAAGGTGCACCCTTGATTGCGCCCTCGACAATCGAACATCCTCTATACGATCAAGTGGTGGATGCGTGCCGAACGGTTTATGACCCTGAAATTCCAGTCAATATCTATGATCTGGGCCTGATCTACACAATCGACATCAAGGAAGATAATGCCGTCAAAGTCATCATGACCCTGACCGCACCCGGATGCCCGGTCGCCGGGGAAATGCCAGGCTGGATTGTCGAAGCCATCGAACCCGTGGCTGGCGTGAAAGAAGTTGATGTCGAACTAACATGGGAACCCCCTTGGGGCATGGACATGATGTCCGACGAAGCGCGGCTAGAACTCGGCTTTATGTAATTTGGCCTGAACAGCCTGCTGAAGGCTGATTGTCACAAAACATTAGCTTTTGCGTTACCTTGCTGTGTGTCGGCTGTCACATTGCTGCGGGACATATACGGCGCATCTACAATCGCACAGGTTGAACGTAGTGATGCACTTGGGCCGTGACCAATGCGCCGCCCCCCCGTCGCTCGGCCCCGAATTTGGACCGCTCTTGCCCGAGAGCGGTCTTTTTCATTGTCTAACTAACACTTATGGTATGCCACAAGTCGATCTGATCTCGGCCGCGCGTGCATCAAGCTGTTTGATATAGTCGCCTGCTAACATCTTAAGATGTTTGTTTTCAGTTCCCGTCACCAGACCCAGCAGAGCGCCAGCAGGCAGAATCGAAACAACACTTTCGACCTGCTGATCTTCAGCATGTCGTTTCTCAGCCGCGATCGCGCGTAAATCACCGGGTGCGGTCGCGCAGTTAACTGGATGCCGCTTTGTATCATCGGCAGCCATCGCCGGTTGCGCAACAGCGAAGCAGAGCAAACCCATCAAGATGCTTTTTCTAACTATGTGTTGCACCGTCATCGCGTCTGACCTCTTTCAAAACAGTCTGCTCGCAGGCTAAAGCGACGCAGCCACCGATGACAACCCGCAGCGGAAACAGAAATTGAATGCGCGCTCTCTTGAGCCCGGCCCGTGTCGGGCCTAGATTAGAACAAACGCGCGACGACGGAGACACAGATGTTCGGCATTCCCGGCAAACAAGCCGTGACCATGACGCCCAAGGCTGCAGAGCAGATCACCCGCCTGATGACAACAGGTGGGCATGCCGGTCTGCGCATCGGCGTTAAAAAGGGCGGCTGCGCTGGCATGGAATACACGATGGACTATGTGGATGAGGCCGACCCCCATGATGAGGTCGTCGAGCAAGATGGCGCACGCGTGATGATCGCCCCGATGGCGCAGATGTTCCTGTTCGGCACCGAGATTGACTATGAGGTCTCGCTGCTTGAATCCGGTTTCAAGTTCAGAAACCCGAACGTGGTCGACGCCTGCGGATGCGGCGAGTCAATCAAATTTGACGAAAGCCTGTCTTCGCAGGCTTAGGCCGACTTTAAATGCACGTAGGTTTCGTTGAAGCGTTTCGTCAGGTGCTCACCTGCCGAAATCACCTGATCTGACTCAGGCGGCGCAACATTGGTGTCGTAGGACGGGTTAAAGAACAACGGGACCGAAATCCGTTCATGAGCCCCGCCAACCACCCGATGCTCGGTCGCCTTGACGCGACCTGCGGTCCAGAACTCCAGCATTTCACCAAAGTTGATGATGAAC
Organism: Ruegeria sp. AH7; assembly: GCF_056541325.1. Classification (NCBI taxonomy): domain Bacteria; kingdom Pseudomonadati; phylum Pseudomonadota; class Alphaproteobacteria; order Rhodobacterales; family Roseobacteraceae; genus Ruegeria; species Ruegeria sp. AH7. The sequence goes on from NZ_JBQFYF010000001.1 coordinate 854,685, forward strand.
GTACCCGGCGCGGCCTCGACCTTTTCCCAGGTCCCGTCGGGCATACGAACTTCCAGGCCTGCGGTTCCGTCGGTCGCCAGCAGGGTCAGGCAGCCATAATCGGTATGGGCCCCAATACCGAAATCCTTCTCGCCCGCCCAGATAGGCCGCTGCGGATAATAGTTCCCGCGCAGCAGAGCCATTGGTGTGTCAAAGGCCGTGTCGAAACTGTCAGCATCTCGACCCAGGGCCACGGCGATGGCGCGTAGTACCCGCATTGCTACACCACACGCATCCGCATAGTAGGCACGGATGGTCTGCTCGAAGCTTTCCGGTGCCTCGGGCCACTGGTTCGGCGCATAGACGCTTAGTTTGCGCGCGCGATACGGGCTCAGTTCAGGCAGTTCATAGCCGCAATCAAAGACCTCTTTGAAATCCGGGTTGGCGTTCGGATCCACCTGTTCGGATTTCGGCGCGCCCCACCCCCGGTTTGACCCGGTCGCAGCCATATCGACCAGTTTCTTATCCTGCTCAGGCAGCCGGAAGAAGTCGAAGTAAGTCGAAATCACCTGCTGCACCCGTTCAGCGCTCAGCCCGGTATTCCCGATGGTTAAAAAACCCACCTGCCCGATGGCTTGCTGAAGCCGGGCAAGTTCGTCCTTATCGCGGCTATCCAGTTTTTCGAGATCAAGATTATCAATCATGGCGCCCTCACCGAATCACGGCGGACCGTGCCGAGGTGCAGCCGGAACTGCAACCTGAATTGTAAGCTCCGATCAACGGTGCTATCCGAAAGGCAAATCGCGGATCTAGCAGGAGAAACGGATATGCGGCGCAAGCTGGCGGCGGGAAACTGGAAAATGAACGGAACCGGCGCGGCCCTTGCCGAGCTTGAAGCATTGGCAGCGCGCTATCCAACGCCCGAAGTCGATATCTTGATCTGCCCGCCAGCCACGTTGCTAGAGCGTGCTGCGACAACCGTCGAAAGTTCTGGTGTGGCCGTTGGTGGCCAGGATTGCCACGCGGAAAGCACGGGGGCACACACCGGCGACATCAGCGCCGAGATGCTGCGGGATGCGGGCGCCTCAGCGGTGATCCTGGGCCATTCGGAACGCCGTGTGGACCATGGCGAGCAAAATGAAGATATCCGCGCAAAGGCCCGTGCTGTCATGGACGCAGGGCTGCAAGCCGTCATCTGCGTCGGTGAAAGCTTGGAACAGCGCGAAGCGGCCAACACGCTGGACATCATTGGCGGTCAGATGTCAGGCTCGATCCCCGATCAATCCACTGGCGAGAACCTGATCATCGCCTATGAACCGATCTGGGCCATTGGCACCGGCAAAGTTCCAACGCTGGACGAGATTGGGGCCGTACACGATTTCATTCGTGCCCGTCTTGAACGCCGATTTGGCGAGGGTGTCGGCCGTTCAGTGCGCGTGCTTTACGGTGGCTCAGTCAAGCCGTCGAACGCAGCTGAGATATTTGGCGTTTCGAATGTGGATGGCGCGCTGGTGGGCGGCGCAAGTCTGAAAGCAGATGATTTCTCGGGCATTGTCGACGCATTGTGTGCGATGTGAGACGGATGTTACTCAGCGATATCTTCCGCCCAAAGCTCGGGCTTCTCCGCGATAAACCGCTTCATCAAGTCGATACATTCTGGGTCTTCGGCTAAGACAACCTCAACGCCGCGTTCACGCAGAAACGCTTCATTACCGCCAAAGTTCTGAGTGTCCCCGATCACTACGCGTGGGATTCCGAATTGCACGATGGTGCCCGCACACATCATGCAGGGTGACAAAGAGGTATAGAGGACCGTATCGCGATAGGTCTTCTGTCGCCCCGCTTTGCGCAAGGCATCCATTTCGCCATGGGCGATCGGGTCACCACGCTGCACCCGTTGGTTGCGCCCTCTGGACACAACCTCTCCACCCCGGGCTAACACCGACCCGATGGGGCAGCCACCTTCGTCAAACCCCGCTTTCGCCTCATCATAGGCAATGCGCAGTAGGCGCATGTCGGTGTCTGTCATCATGTCGAGCAAACCTCCTCGGATCGGTGTTTTGTAAGCAGCGTGACGAATACAGATGCAGGCGTCAACGCCGCCATCACGCCAGCTTCATAGTTACGATCCCCGCAATGATGAGGGCCGCGGCCAACAAGCGCATAGGAGTCAGCGCTTCACCCAACACGGTGACGCCAACCACAAACGCGCCAACCGCACCAATACCGACCCAGATCGTGTAAGCGGTGCCTAGCGGCAGGTCTCGCATCGCCAGCGACAGTAGTCCAAACGACCCGATCATCGAAACGCCCATGATCGCGGTCGGCCACAGCCGTGTAAAACCAGCGGATTGCTTCATCGCACCCGCCCAAACAATTTCTAGTATTCCGGCAAAAACAAGCATAATCCATGCCATGAGGTGACCCCATATCAAAGCGGGCCGTCCCGCATGATCTGCCCGTGGTGGGGAGGTCGTCCTCTGAAACAGAGATATGTATCCCTGTCCCGGGGTTCAAGTCCGGCCGGGCAACATCTGCTGCCCGGCCAGCCACACGCTAGTTCGTTATGATTTCAGGCCCCATGACCGAGTTCGGCAGGAAGGTCGAAATCCACGGTATATACGTCACCATGATCAGGAAGACGAACAGCACCGCCAGGAAAGGCAGCGCAGCCTTCACGACGCTCATCATCGGCATGCCGGCAACGCCAGAGGTCACGAACAGGTTTAGACCAACCGGCGGTGTGATCATCCCGATCTCCATGTTCACCACCATGATGATGCCCAAATGGATCGGGTCGATGCCCAGCTCGATAGCGATCGGGAAAACCAAAGGTGCAACGATCACCAACAAGCCCGAAGGTTCCATGAACTGACCACCGATCAGCAGGATCACATTCACCACGATCAGGAAGGTTACAGGACCCAAACCAGCAGACAACATCGCCTCGGCAATGTGCTGCGGCACCTGTTCGTCAGTCAAAACATGCTTCAGGATCAGCGCATTGGCGATGACGAACAGCAGCGTGACGGTCAGCTTACCAGCCTCGAACAGCGTGTGCTTGGTGTCAGGATGGAAGAACGCTGTGATCAGCGCGTGGGGCTTCTTGAACAGCGAGATATTCGCAGTCCCTTCTTCCGTGCTGAGCGGCCCCATATCCTTGTAGACAAAGCTGGCAATCAAGAAGGCGTAGACAGCGGCCACGGCTGCGGCCTCGGTTGGTGTGAAGATACCACCATAGATACCGCCCAGGATGATCACGATCAGGAACAAGCCCCAGCCTGCCTCGCGCGCCGAGACGAAGATTTCGCCCCAGCCCTTCCAATCGCCCTTCGGCAAATTCTTAACCTTGGCCATGACATAGATGGTGATCATCAGCATCAGACCGGCCATCAGGCCCGGAATGACACCGGCCAGAAACATCCGCCCGACCGAAACCTCGACGGCCGCAGCGTAGACAACCATCACAATCGACGGCGGGATCAGAATGCCCAGAGTGCCCGCGTTACAGATCACACCGGCGGCAAATTCCTTGGAATAGCCAACCTGACGCATCCCGGCGATGACAATCGAGCCGATGGCAACCACGGTCGCAGGCGACGACCCTGATAGTGCAGCAAACAGCATACAGGCAAATACACCCGCAATCGCCAGACCACCCGGCAGATGCCCCACACAGGCAATCGAGAACCGGATGATCCTCCGCGCCACGCCACCTGTTGTCATGAAGGACGAAGCCAGAATGAAGAACGGGATCGCAAGAAGGGTAAAGTGCCCCTCGAACGCCTCAAACAGCGTTCCTGCGACCGAAGCCAATGAACTGTCGGAATAGATCAGCAGGAACAGGGTCGAGCTGAGGCCCAAAGCCACGGCAATCGGTACACCGATCAGCAGGAGGCCAATGACCATTGAAAAGAGAAGTACGACGTCCATTAGTTGTGCTCTCCTTGCTGAGCCCGGACCTCTTCGATCTCGTCCTCCACCTCGTGACTGGCGACCAGGCGGTCGGTCTCACCACGCCAGATCTGAACGGCGACCTGCGCAAAGCGGATCACCAGCAGCAGCATCGACAGGGGTAGGATGAAGTAAGGAACGACCTTGGGAAGTTTTTCGTAGTATTCGCCGTAGTTGATCAGGCCCTCCAGAAACCGCAGCGGAGCGATCATCGGGATATCGTCAACTTCGTAAAAGCTCTGACTGCGCGCATCAAAATTCAGACCCGTGGGAAACCAGCGGCCTGATGTGGGCGGCAAATCCGCGAACACCGCCCAGTAGTCATAGGACCCTTTCAACAGCAAAAGCGAGAAAATCAGACAACAAGCGACGGCAATCAGCGCCAATACGCGACGCGGTGCCGGGGCCAGCATGTTCAGGATCGCATCAACGCCCAGATGCGCGTGCTTTTTCACCGCATAAGATGCGCCCAGCAGAACCAGCCAGCCGAACATGAACACTGTCAGCTCCAGCGCCCATAGAATGTTAGAATTAAAGAAGAACCGAGCGATCACATTGGCAAACGTCACGGCCGTCATCAGGCCCAGCAGCAATGCAATCAGGGTTTCTTCGATATGGTCGACCAGCCCGGTCGGGCCGGATTTCGCACCAGACATCTTTCTGTCCCCGCAATTTTTGTGATGAGAGTGATAGCGGGCGGGCTTTCACAGCCCGCCCGGCCTGCGCGTCGAATACTCCCCTGTCCCCCGACGCGTGGCCCGATCCGGATCAGAACCCGGCGTTGATCGCCTGAGCGGCGTCGATCTTGTCCTGACCTACGTCACCGGCGAATTGATCCCAAACGGGCTTCATCGCATCGACCCAGGCCTGACGTTGTTCGGGGTTCAACTCGCGGATGATACCACCCGCATTTGTGATTGACGCTTTAGCCTCTTCGTTCACGGCAAAGGCTTCTTTATTCCGCTGCTCGGTCACTTCGGTCAAAATGGTCGTGAATTGGTCACGCACTTCCGGGTCCAGGCTGTCCAGCCAGTCCACCGAGGTCACAACCAGATAGTCGATGATACCGTGATTGGTCTCGGTGATGCCGTCCTGCACCTCAAAGAACTTCTTGCCGTAGATGTTCGACCAAGTGTTCTCCTGCCCGTCCACAACGCCCTGCTGCAGCGCGCCATAGACTTCCGAGAACGCCATTTTCTGCGGGCTGCCGCCAATGGCTTCCATCTGAGCAACCAGAACGTCCGAAGATTGCACACGGAACTTCAGTCCATCCGCATCGGACGGATCAACCAAAGGCTTGTTGGCCGACATCTGCTTCATGCCATTGTGCCAGAAGGCCAGCCCCTGCAGGCCACGGCGCTGCATGCTGTCTTTCATCGCCTGACCATCTGCTGATGCTTGGAACGCATCCACAGCATCGATGTTCTTGAACATGAACGGCAAGTCAAACAGGCGGAACTGCTTGGTGAATTTCTCGAACTTCGACAGCGATGGCGCGGCCAATTGCACATCGCCCTGCAGCATCGCCTCAAGCACTTTGTCATCGTTGTAGAGGGTGGAGTTCGGATAGACCTCCATGCACATCACGCCCTGCATCTCGTCATTGACGCGCTGCTCCAGCAGCGAGGCAGCGATGCCCTTGGGGTGTTTGTCGGTATTGGTCACATGCGCGAATTTAACGACAATCTCGCCGTCATCACAGGCCGCCATGCCTGCTGTGGCGGTTACCGTAAGCGCCATCGCCGTCGCGGCGGTTGCTAGAAGTTTCATCTGTCTTCCTCCCTGACTTCAAAACAGTTCAATAGGTGCCACACGGGCACCGCATGCCGGGCAGTCAAACGAATCAACTCTAACGGCACAACGATTTGATCGACTATAGTCACCCCTCTATTTTTATATTTAATAACAATATTTTAAACTTCATCCCGAACCGCCCCTTTACACAAGGCAACTCGCTTGTGCGAAAATCCGCACATCAGAAATCTTGTATGTGCGGATTTTCGCACGGATTTCGAATCAATTGGTACGAATCGCATTTGATCCCCAAACGCACCGACCGCAGCCCGCTCCAGCGGGCTGCCCGGCCCAACAACTTGCCCGCATGACATGCGGGTTAAGCTGGCGGGAGTACCTGCTTATCTTCGGTAGTCTTCCGGTTTGATCTGGTACCGCGTGAGTTTGTCATAAAACGTCTTGCGTGGCAGTTTCAGTGCTTTTGCCGCATCCGAAGCTTTGCCATTGTGCCGCCCTAACGCAGCAATCAGCAACGATCGTTCGACCCGCGCCATCTGATCGCTGAGCCCAAGCTCAGCCGCTTGCGCCACATCGTCCGGCATCCCCAGAACAAAACGCATCGCTGCCGACATCAGAGACCGCGCATTGCCCGGCCAATCACGCGCCATCAGCGAGGCAAGGTGTTCCGAAGTGATCTCTGGCTCGGGAATGCCTGCCTGTTCAGCCGCTTGCGCTACATAGTGGCGGAAGATGACAGGAATATCTTCAGGCCGTTCTGCCAGTGACGGAATACGCACCCGCATCACATCCAACCGATAGAAGAGATCGGCGTTGAACTGACCCTGGTCTGAAAGCGCTGACAGATCAGCCGTTGTTCCCGCGATAATTCGCGTCTCAGTGCCCTGTTCCATCAGCTCAAGCGCGGCGTATTGGGTTGCCACCGGCAGCGCCGATATCTCGTCCAGAAACAACGACCCGCCGACAGCAGAAGCAGCACTTTGCGCCAGATCATCAGCGCTCAGCCCCGAGGCTGGGCGTTTCACAAACGATCCCTGGGCAACGGGCGACATCAGATGCACCACCTCCGCGACCTTGGATATGCCGCTGCCCGGCGGACCGGTGACCAAAACCTCGGCGCCGGTCATTGCAACATTGCGAACCCGGTCACGCAAAGCCGCTGCCTGCGCGGACAAACCAAACAGCAACCGTGCCGCTGGGTCGCCACGCTCCAACTCGGTTTTTAGCGCACGCTCACGCAGAACTTCACAGCGTGCCGAAAATGCGCGTTCGAGCACGGTCAGCAAATCAGCAGCGGCGCAGGGCTTCTCCAGAAAATCGAAAGCACCCTGCCCCATGGCTTTTACTGCCATCGGAATATCGCCTTCACCTGTCAGCAGGACAACCGGCAGGTCTGGGTCAATCTCATGCGCATAGGCCAACAGATGAAACCCATCCCGCCCCGGCATTCTAATATCTGACAGGATCACACCCGGAAAATCGGCGCGTATATGATCCTTGGCTGCCACAAACGATCCCACGGACAGAGGCTCACATTCCGCCAGCTCCAGCGTCTGTGACAACGCCTCGCGCACCGCCGCGTCATCGTCCACCAAAAGCACTTTGCGCGTCATGCCACCTTACCCTCTGCAAAATGCTCCAGTTCCACGCTGAATACAGCACCACCTTCCGCGTTCGCACCCCGGATATTGCCGCCAAAGCTTTGCACCAATCCGTAAGAGATCGACAGCCCAAGCCCCAAACCTTCGGACGAGCCTACAGATTTTGTAGTGTAAAAGGGTTCAAACAGCTTGTCCGGATCTTCGATCCCCGGGCCTGTATCGCGGATGAACACAACCAGACGATCCCCGTTATCGATCTGAATACTGATCCGTTTGTCCACCTGACCGTCCATGGCATCGATAGCGTTGTTGATCAGATTCACAAAAACCTGCGCCAGACGGACCTCTCCACCCCAGGCGTTCGCGGGATGTGAGGGAGGCGACCAGTCTAGTGTCACCTGCTCCTCTCGCAGGCGAGGCTCGGTCAGTTCGATTGCCGACTGGATGACCTGCACCAGATCGACCTTCCCCATAGGCTCGCTCTCATTACGAGCAAAAGCCCTGAGGTTCTTGATGATCCGCGCCATGCGTGCCGCCATTTCTGAGATACGCCCGAGGTTTTTCCCGGCTTTTTCGCCCTGCCCGCGCTCCATATAAGCCGCGCCATTGTCCGCAAATTGCTGGATTGCCATCAACGGTTGGTTCAACTCATGACTGATGCCTGCCGACATCTGACCCAAAGCGCTGAGTTTGCCGGCCTGAACCAAATCTGCCTGAGCCTTTTTCAGCGCCGCTTCAGCCTCCTGCCGCTCTGCCACTTCGCGCCGAAGGGCCGTATTGGCCGTGGTCAGATCACGCGTTCGTTTCGCCACGCGGCCTTCGAGCACCGTATTTGCCTCGGCCAGCGTGCGCCGTCGCTCGGTTGCCAGAAACAGCAAGGCTCCAAAGGCCAGACAGATCGCTGCAACCGCCGCCGCCTGCAGCCCAGCCAAACGCCGCGCCGGGGCCACGTCCACCAGCACTTCAGCCGTCATGTCAATCACGGGCAGATCAAGTGTCAGATGCAAAGCCCGCCGAGGCAGGTAACGACCCCAGTTCAACGACCATAACTCATGCCCATCCACCCAGGACGTGGCAAAATCAATCGAGGTCCCATCGGGCGGCGTGAGCCCCCGTTGCCCCTCGGCACGTGACCAGAACAAAAGATCGGACCGGTTCGAGATAAAAACAACCCCGTCATTGTCCACAAAAAATACCGCCTCGGTACTGCCGCGCCAGGTCTGTTCCACATCCTGCACATCCGCGACAACCATCAGGGCGCCGACAACCTGCCCGGCGGGGCCAAAACTGGGCGCAGCATAGGAATAGATCCTGTTTCCGCTCTCCGGCTCAACCCCATGCGCGCTGCCCATGGCCCCCTGCAGGGCGCGCCTGAATGCGGGATGCTCGGCCATACTACGCGGCCCCACGGGCTTTGCGGATGCCAGAACCCGGCCCGACTGATCCAGATAAATCATGTTGATCGCGGCAGTCTTGTCCGCCACATCCAGCAGCATCAGACGTGCCGCCAGTTCTTGCTCAGGGGTACTGAGCTCTTGCAGCGTCGGATGGTTCGCCATCAGGACAGCAAGCTCTTGGTAGACCTGCATCTGCGTACTCAACCGGTCAGCCGCCAATTCAAGATCGGCCTCAGCCTTTTGACTCAGCTGCGACAGGGCTTGCCGATACCCATAAGACCAGACAGCCGTCGATAGCAAACCAACCGCCAACAGGAATCCGACAATGACCCAAAGCCTCTGCATGACATAGGGTCTTGCATTCACCACGCTCGATGGCAAGTCTGCGCGACATGAAGACCCTGTCACAATCCCCGACCGACCCTACTTTTGTCCAAAACCCGTACCCGTTCTACGACACGGCCCGCGCCTGTGGCGATCTATTCTATTGGGAGGACTACCGGATGGTCGCGGCAGTCTCACACAAAGCTGTGCAGGCGCTGTTTCGTGACAGACGATTTGGCCGTGAAGTTCCACTCGAACACGCCCAACCCGCGCCAGATCATCTGGCCCCGTGGCTTGCGGTCGAAGCGCATTCGCTGCTCGAAACTGAACCGCCCCGCCACACGCGCCTGCGCGCTTTGGTTACCCGCGCCTTTACCTCTCGGGCTATTACCAGCCTTGCGCCTTCCATCGAAACGCTCTGCCATGAACTGATCGATCACTTTCCTGATACGCCGTTCGACCTGCTGCAGGCTTACTGCACCCAAGTTCCGGTCATCACAATCTGCCGCCTTCTCGGTGTACCCGAGGCAATGGCCCCAGATCTTCTGCGCTGGTCCCATGACATGGTCGCCATGTACCAGGCCAGCCGAACGATCGAAACAGAACATCGGGCGGCGCAATCCTCGCGCGAGTTTGCCAATTTCCTTCTGGGCTACATCGATCAACGACGCTCGGACCCGCGCGATGATCTGATCACCCGCCTGATTGCAGCTGAGGAGGAAGGAGAGAAACTCTCGACGGATGAACTGGTCTCGACCTGTATCCTGCTTTTGAACGCCGGGCATGAGGCAACGGTGCATTCGCTCGGCAATGGGGTAAAAACTCTACTACAAACTCAAACCGCCCCGACTGCGCTCGCATCTGATGCCATAGACTCCACGGTCGAAGAAATCCTGCGCTACGACCCGCCCCTACATATGTTCACACGCTACGCCTATGAAGACATCGAGGTCTTCGGTCACCCATTCAAACGCGGCGATCAGCTGGCATTGCTGCTCGGGGCGGCCAATCGAGACCCCGCGGTTTGGCCTGATCCAACCCTCTTCGATCCAACTCGGCCCGTCCAAACCAATTCCAGCTTTGGGGGCGGTCTTCACTTCTGCGTCGGCGCGCCGCTCGCCCGGCTTGAAATGCGCATCGCCTTGCCAATCTTGTTCGACAAATGCCCCGATTTGCAATTGACCGAACCTCCGCAATTTTCAAACAGCTACCATTTCCACGGCTTGGAAAAACTGATGGTTCAATACTGAATCGCGCGTGCCGCGCGATGCCTCCGGCGGGGATATTTTTGGCCAGATGAACAGGGGATCCAGACTTCATCTGGCCCAAAGTATCCCGGGGGGAGTCGCCCCGTTAGGGGCGGCGGGGGCAGAGCCCCCTAGCAGCTTAATCGACCGCCAATGCGTTCAAGGGAAGCATTGTTGTTGATTTTATCTCTTCCATCGACAACAGCGCAGTGACGTTGTGCACACGCACTTCAGCGATCAGGGATTGATAGAACTGATCATAGGCACGGGCATTTTTAACCCGAACCTTCAGGATGTAATCGATATCCCCAGCTAGGCGGTGCGCCTCTTGCACTTCGGGCTGATCCCGTAGCGCTTTCAGGAACTTGCGCTGCCAGTCTGCCTCATGCTCCGAGGTCCGGATCAGAACAAAGAATGTTGCCTCAAAACCCAACGCCTCAGCATCCAGCAAAACCGTTTGCTGGCCAATAATGCCAGCACTTTTTAGTTTACGGATTCGATTCCAAACAGGCGTCTTGGAACTGCCTACATTGGCCGCTATTTCATCCAGCGACTGACTGGCATCGCGCTGCAACTCTGCCAAAATTTTCCGATCTGTGCTGTCTATCCGCACCGTCATTCCGGTTTTCCTTCGAATCTAGAACCTACGTCCCGCCATTTTCAATCATTAGAACATTTGTCCTTATTTGATCACCAATATGGCGCTTTGATGGGAATATTTCCTATATTGAGGGGCAAGTCAAACCACGCTCTGGACGATCTGATGCAGTTCGAACGCACAACAGGATATGTTGAATTTGTCGGCGCCGGGCCCGGCGATCCGGACCTGCTGACGAAAAAGGCCCTCAAAGCCTTTATGCGCGCTGATGTTGTCCTGCATGACCGACTGATCAGCGCAGAGATTCTGGCGCTTGCCGGTCAGACGGCGACTCTCGTCGATGTTGGAAAAGCCGGGTTTGGACCCTCCTGGAAACAGGAAGATATCGACGCGCTTCTGGTCGACTATGCGCTGAAAGGCAACCGCGTCGTGCGCCTCAAATCCGGTGACCCCACTGTGTTCGGACGGCTGGATGAAGAAATCGACGCCGTCGATGCTGCTGGGATCCATTGGAGCATCGTTCCGGGCATCACAGCCGCGTCTGCCGCTGTTGCAGGAATTGGCCAAAGTCTTACCCGCCGCGGTCGTAATTCTTCGGTTCGCTTTCTGACCGGGCATGACATGAAAGGCTTTGCCGATCACGATTGGTCTGCGCTTGCCCGCAATGGCTCGGTTGCCGCGATCTATATGGGCAAAAAATCCGCGCGTTTCATTCAGGGCCGTCTGATCATGCATGGCGCGGATCGCACGACCCCGATCACATTGGTCGAAAACGCCTCGCGCCCCGATCAGCGCGTTCTGACCACCAATCTGGATCAATTGCCCATCGACCTGAGCGCCGCCGAAATGGATGGCCCGGTGCTGACATTCTATGGCCTTGCCCCGCGTCAAGCAGCTGAGGCCCTGACCGAATTCAATAAGGAGCTTGCCTGATGGCCCGCGCTTTTACCCCCAAAGTTGTCACCGCCAATGACCTGTTGGAAGGCGATGTGATCTATCAGACCGAGGATGACCGCTGGTCGCGTGAGCTGTCAGAGGCCGAGCTGATCACCGATGAGGCCCACGCGCAGGTGCGTCTGCTGGATGCGGCCCGTCAGGCCAACAAGATTGTTGGCGCCTACCTGGCCGATGCGGTCGCAGGGGACAACGGCCCCGAACCCACCCATTTCCGTGAGGAGTTCCGCCGTACCGGACCTTCGAACTATGCCCATGGCAAGCAGGAAACTGAAACGCAGCCCCGGGCCTGATTTCCGGCCCTTCTCTCCCCCCTTCAAGGCCCCGGGTTTCGGGGCTGCAACTAAGGACAGCTAGATATGTATCGCTACTCCGAGTTCGACACAGCATTCCTGGCAGAGCGCAACAAACAGTTCCGCGCGCAGGTTGAGCGTCGTATTGACGGCTCGCTGACCGAAGATGAATTCAAACCCCTGCGCCTGATGAACGGCCTGTATCTGCAGCTGCACGCCTACATGCTGCGCGTCGCCATTCCCTATGGCACGCTGAACAGCGCGCAGATGCGCCAACTGGCTCTGCTGGCCGAGAAGTGGGACAAGGGCTATGGCCATTTCACCACCCGTCAGAACATCCAGTATAACTGGCCGAAACTGAACGACGTGCCCGATATGCTGGACGCGCTGGCCGAGGTTGGCATGCACGCCATCCAGACCTCGGGCAACACCATCCGCAACGTGACTGCTGATCATTTCGCCGGTGCCGCCGCGGATGAGATCGCCGACCCGCGCCCCTATGCCGAACTGCTGCGCCAGTGGTCGACTGACCACCCGGAATTCCAGTTCATGCCGCGTAAGTTCAAGATCGCCATCACCGGCTCGGAAAACGACCGTGCCGTGATCAAGGCGCATGACATCGGCCTGCAACTGGTCGAGCGTGATGGCGTACTGGGGGCCCGCGTTATCGTGGGTGGTGGCCTGGGCCGTACCCCGATGATCGGTAAAGAACTGTCCGAATTCGTCGCCTTTGACGATCTGCTGGCCTATCTCGAAGCCACCGTTTCCGTATGGAACCAGATCGGCCGCCGCGACAACAAGTACAAGGCACGTATCAAGATCACAGTGCATGAGCATGGCATCGACGCTATCCGCGCCAAGGTTAACGAACGTTTCCTGCAGGTCCGCCCGCAGTTCAAGGGAGCCGACATGAACCTGCTGGAAGAGATCAAGGGTCACTTTGCAGCGCCTGATTTCCGTCAGGGCTCGGTTGCCTCGTTCGAAAGCGCCTATACCAACGATCCGGTCTTCCGGTCTTGGGTCGACACCAACATCGCGCCGCACAAGGATGCGAACCATGCGATCGTGACGATCTCGATTAAGAAGCACGGCCAGACGCCCGGCGATGCAACTGCCGAGCAGATGCGCGTGATGGCGGATCTGGCCGAAACCTTCGCCTATGACGAACTGCGCATCAGCCATGAGCAGAACGTGATCCTGCCGCATGTCCACAAATCTGACCTGCCGGCTATCCATGCGAAGCTGAAGGAATACGACCTGGCGACGGCCAATATCGGTCTGATTAGCGACATCATCGCCTGCCCCGGCATGGACTATTGCGCGCTGGCGACGGCCCGCTCGATCCCGGTTGCGCAAGAGATCGCGACCCGTTTTGACGAGCTGAAGCTGGAACATGATATCGGCCACCTGAAGATCAAGATCTCGGGCTGCATCAACGCCTGTGGTCATCACCATGTCGGCCATATCGGTATTCTGGGGCTGGATCGTGCAGGCGTCGAAAACTACCAGATCACCCTGGGTGGTGACGGCACCGAAACCGCGGCTATCGGCGACCGCACGGGTCCGGGCTTTGCCTATGATGAGATCGTACCTGCTGTGGAACGCATCGTGGACACCTATCTTGAACTGCGCGATAGCGCGGAAGAGGAGTTCCTGCAAACCTACCGCCGCGTTGGAATGGCGCCGTTCAAGGCCGCACTCTACCCCGAGGCACAGGCGAATGCCGCTTGATCTAATCCAGACGGAGCTGGGCAAGGATCGGCGTGAACTGACCGAAAAGGTTAATACGCTGAATGCCCGGTTCCGCCATCACTCTGCCCATGACGTGATGCATGGAGCCATTGAATTGATCGAGAGGCTTGCCCTCGTCTCAAGCTTTGGGGCGGAATCGGTGGTGTTGCTGCATATGGCGGCGGTGGTCGACAAGATGACCCCGGTGCTGTTTGTGGACACGCAGATGCTGTTCACCGAAACGCTGGAATACCAGCAGGAGGTCAGCGAGCGTCTGGGCCTGAAAAACGTTCATATCGTCCGCGCGGATGATCAGGACATTCAGCGGGAAGACCCCTATGGCGCGCTGCGCCTACGGGATACGGATGCGTGCTGCAACCTGCGCAAGACCTTCCCGCTGCAACAGGCATTGACCGGGTATTGCGGCTGGATTACCGGGCGCAAGAGATTCCAGTCCGGCACCCGCGCCGCGCTCGATTTCTTCGAGGTCGAGGATGGAACGGGCCGGATCAAGGTGAACCCGCTGGCCCATTGGGCGCCCGAAGATGTGCGCACCTATATGGACGAAAACAATCTGCCCCGGCACCCGCTGGTGGCCAAAGGATACCCTTCGATCGGCTGTGCGCCCTGCACCTCGCCGGTCAAAGAAGGCGAAGACCCCCGCGCCGGACGCTGGCGCGACCAGAGCAAGGAAGAATGCGGCATTCATTTTGTCGATGGCAAGATGGTGCGCGCCGGAGAGACAACATGAACGTAATCGTAAACGATGAGGGCTTTGCCCCCGATGACTGGACCGACGGGTTCGTCACACTGGAAGACGCCGCAAATGACGTTGTGGCGCTGGATGTGGCCTCGGACACCGACCCGGATGAGCTGATTGATCGCCTGGGCGGCGCCAAGATGGTACGCGTGGACTTTCCATCCTCGGCGGATGGGCGCGGCTTCACTATTGCTCGTGTTCTGCGCCTGAAAGGCTTTACTGGTCGTTTGCGCGCAAAGGGTCATGTCCTTGCAGACCAGTACGCCATGGCGCGTCGCAGCGGCTTTGACGAGGTTGAAATCGACAACGCACTGGCTGCCCGACAACCTGAAGATCAATGGCTGGCGCGTGCCGATTGGCAAGACAACAACTATCAGGCCCGCCTGCGCGGCTAAACCCGCCATCACCGGCCAACCAGAACCGGGGGCAATCTGTCCCCTTTTCCTGACCTGGATCAAAGATTAAACGGAGATGTCGGTTTAACAAACCGGCAGTGAAACGATGACAGAGATGAAACCCGTGAGTGAAGCAACCGCCGTAAAGGCCCCCGTTCTGCCCGACGCGCAGACCGTGACCGATGTGAAGCATTGGACCGACAGCCTGTTCTCGTTCAAAGTGTCGCGCCCGGCAACGCTGCGGTTCCGCTCGGGCGAGTTCGTGATGATCGGCCTGATGGGCGACCCGGACCCCAAGACCGGTCGTCAGAAGCCTTTGTTGCGCGCCTATTCGATCGCTTCGCCTTCGTGGGATGAAGAACTGGAATTCTATTCGATCAAGGTACAGAACGGCCCGCTGACATCGAAGCTGCAGCACATCAAACCGGGTGACCAGATCATCCTGCGGCCCAAGCCTGTTGGCACATTGGTCCATGACGCCCTGCTGCCTGGCAAGCGCCTGTGGTTCTTTGCCACCGGCACCGGCTTTGCCCCCTTCGCCTCACTGCTGCGCGAGCCGCAGACCTATGAGGACTACGATGAGATCATCATCACCCATACCTGCCGCGAAGTGGCCGAGTTGGAATATGGTCGTCAGCTGATCGACAGCATCCGTCAGGACGAATTGCTGGCCGAGCTGATCGGCGAAGGCTTTACCGACAAGATCCGCTACTACCCAACCACCACGCGGGAACAGAGTCCTAAGATGGGCCGCATTACCGAATTGCTGAAAGATGGCACCGTGTTTGCCGATCTGGGAATCGAGGGTGGCATCAAGCCGGAAACCGACCGTGCGATGGTCTGCGGTTCATTGGCTTTTAACCTGGATATCAAGGAAATCCTGGAAGGGTTTGGCCTGCGCGAGGGCGCAAACTCGGAACCCAAGGAATTCGTGATCGAAAAGGCATTTGTCGGCTGATCGACACGGCTGGCCGGGCCTTTCCTGACCCGGCCAGCCGATTCCCGCGATAATTCACGGGAATTTCCGACTAACAGGCGTTTATGCTGCTTGAAACGCTGCCCGGCCCGGTCTAAATTCCGGGCTCGAAATTCTGCAATCATCAAAGGAATGAACCCATAGCTCGCAGACCCCACAACGCGCCGCCGCAGAGAGACACTGGACCGCGCGTCAATGACAAGATCCGTGCCCCCGAAATTCGCCTGATTGGCGCTGAAGGCGAAAATGTCGGGGTGGTTCATCCCGCCAAAGCCATGCAACTTGCTGACGAAGCTGGTCTCGACCTGGTCGAAATCTCGCCCAATGCGAACCCGCCGGTTTGCAAGATCATGGACTTCGGCAAGTTCAAGTATGAAACGCAAAAGCGTGAAGCCGAAGCCCGTAAGAAGCAAAAAGTCATCGAGGTGAAAGAGGTCAAATTCCGGCCCAACACCGACACCCATGACTATGACGTCAAGATGCGCAACGTTTTCAAGTTTCTGGAAAACGGCGACAAGGTCAAAGTCACTCTGCGTTTCCGCGGTCGTGAGATGGCACACCAGAACCTGGGCCGTGAGCTTCTGGAACGGGTGGCCGAGGATGTTAAGGAAATCGGCAAGATCGAAAACATGCCCAAGATGGAAGGCCGTCAGATGATCATGATGATCGGTCCGCTTCCACAGAAATAAAACCGATTGCAGAAGCCCCCTTGATGCCAAGGGGGCTTTTTTGCGCGCGCATTACTGCCTTTTGCGGTCTTTGTTCCACAAAATCGCGTCTCGCAGGTCAAAGCCTAGCGAAATAAGATCGACCACCAGCAGCACCAGCAAAAACTGCGCGTAGATCGGCAGAAGATCGGTATGCGTGTTCAGAACGTAGACGATGATCAAAACCATTGGCGTCCAGAACAGCAGATGCGGAAGCGCCATGGCGCGCGACATACCACGCTCTGCCATCATGATAGGCAAGTTCAATGCCATCCCCAGAATGGCCAGTCCCGCAATCACCGTCCCATAGGGCTGATCCAGAAACGCCAGCGGCACCAAATTGGCCGGAACCAGAACCGCCGACATCCAAATTTGAACCCAGACCGGAAGGTTTCGGAAGCTGATCCAGATATCTCTGAGCATTTTCAAGGACCTTACTGTCTTTATTTCAGGTCGAGCTTAATCAGGCCCTCGCTGGCGGAAAGGCCCCTCACAGAATTGTCAGAGGGACGCGTCCAACGCCGCCGAAAGCTTGGTGACCAACTCGTCAATCTGGGCCTCTTCGATAATGAAAGGTGGTGCCAGCAGGATGTGATCACCGGTTTTGCCATCGCGGGTACCCGACATCGGATAACAAATCAGACCCTGGGCCAACGCCGCTTTCTTAACCTTCCCCGCTAGCCCCAAAGATGGGTCAAACGGGGTTTTGGTCGCGCGATCAGCCACCAGCTCCAGGCCCCAGAACAGGCCTCTCCCGCGTATATCCCCCACATGAGGATGCTGACCAAAGGCTGTGTTCAGCGCGGATTCCAGCTTCTCGCCCATCGCCGCGGCGCGTTTTGGCAGGTCTTGGGAGGTCAATTCCTGAACAACAGCCAGGGCGGCTGCGGTGGCGACTGGGTGGCCGATGTAGGTGTGACCATGCTGGAAAAAGCCTGAGCCATCCCGGATCGCGTCATAGATTTTGCCGGTACACAGCATCGCACCGATCGGTTGATATCCGGCCCCCAACCCTTTGGCAATGCACAATATATCCGGGCTCACCTGATCATGATCGCAGGCGAACAGATGGCCGGTTCGCCCCATACCGCACATGACCTCATCCAAAATCAAAAGCACGCCATATTGATCGCAAATCTCCCGAATCCGCTGGAAATACCCCTCAACGGCTGGAACCGCCCCCAAGGTCGCACCCACCACCGGCTCTGCCATGAATGCCATCACCGTATCAGGGCCAAGGCGCAAAATTTCGGCCTCAAGCTCATTGGCAACGCGCTGGCCATAATCAAAGCTGCTCTCATCATCGTGTTTTTCGGCATATTCGTAACAGGCCGCGATATGGGACATACCAATCAACATCGGTGCAAACTGCGCGCGGCGCCATTCATTGCCGCCCGCTGACAACGCGCCCAACGTGTTGCCATGGTAGCTCTGCTTGCGGGCAATCACATGGCGGCGTTCGGGCTGCCCGATCTCTAGATAGTACTGCCGTGCCAGTTTGATCGCAGCTTCGGTGGCCTCGGACCCACCCGATACAAAGTAAACCCGCTCCAAATCACACGGGGCGTGTTTGATCAGCAAATCCGCCAGCGTTTCAGCCGGTTCCGAAGTCATAAACCCGCTATGCGCAAAGGCGATCTGTTCCACTTGCTGCTGCACGGCCTTAATAACCGCCGGGTTGGAATGGCCTAAGCAGGACACGGCCGCATCCCCACAATCCAGATAGCGCTTGCCGTCTGCGTCGATCAGGTAACACCCGTCTCCAGCAACCGCGACGGGCAAGGTGGATTTTGTATGGCGTGGAAACACGTGGCTCATTGGGAAGTTCCTTTAAGCAAAGCGATGAGTGCTGTGACCGAGGCTGCATTATCAGGCCAGGGCTGGCCTTCCGAATTTGTCAGGCTGTTTTCAAATCCAACCCGTAGATCACCGCCCAGCCGCGCCGCCTCAGCCAGACACGCATGTTCGAGAGGCCCAAACGCGCACACCATCCACGGGGAAGTATCCTGAGGGAAGGATGCGATATCTTCGGGTGAGGAGACCTTATTGACCGTATACCGCCCCAGCACCAACAGGCGATCCACCTGCCCGTCTCGCACGACGCCTGCGTTCTGCCATTCGTTCAGCAGCGCCGCGTCCTCAGCGTCATACAGAATATGTTGCACCCGTGTGCCCTGATCATGACACAGCCCATAGACGCGTTCGGCCAGATCCGGCTGCCGGGCGATTTCTCGTACCGAGATCGAGGCCCATTTCGGCTGCACTCGGCGCAAACACTCAAACTGCGCCTCAACATCATAGAGACCAGCCGCCTCAGTCGTGATCTGAACATCCATCTTAGGGAGCTGCCTGTTCAGCTCTGCGACCGCCTCAAGATATCGCGCTGCATCCAGCGAATGACGCCCATCCGCGTCCCGAATGTGAAGGTGCAGACCATCCGCCCCCGTCATATGACATGCCCGTGCGGTCGCTATGGTTTGCTCCAACGTAACCGGCAGCTTGGCGTGATCCTCAGGTCCACGCCGGGCACCATTCGGCGCGACTAGAATATAAGGGGTTGTGGCCACCGGACCCTCCGCAATTGCCTCAGCTCGACCTACTCTGTTCCAGCTTGTTTTCAATTGGCAACATTGAAAACATATGTTTTCTTTGTCCTATGACCGATACGTATAGCCATTTGATCAGAACACTCCGGCACGACATTGATCACATGCCACCACAACTACAGGCGGCTGCGAAATATGTGATCGATCATCCCGGCGATTTCGGCCTTGATCCGATCCGCACAACGGCCCGGAAGATCGGCGTCAGTTCCAACGTTCTTGTCCGCCTTGCCCAACGGATGGGCTATGACGGCTACGACGCATTCCGCCACCCGTTCCGGCAAGCCCTGGTCACGGATGGAGAGGATCGCCTGCACCAGGATTGGTTATCGCTTCAATCGTCCGAAGGGCCGTTCAGCGCGGCCCAAGCCGATTTTGCCCGCAATGAGTTGAACGTGGTCGCCCGATCCCTACGCCTTGTAGAACCTGAACGGGTCAAGGCCGCAACAGATCTCATTCTGAACACGCAACGGTGCTTTGTCACAGCAACACGGGCCAGCTATGCTCTGGCCTATTACTTTCATTATGCAGGTCGCATGGCCCATCCCGGATTGCAGCTGGTTCCCCGGCATATGGGCTCTGCTGCAGATGATCTGTTGGATGCGGGCAGCGGCGATTGCCTGCTGGCCATTACAGTCAGGCCCTATTCAGCCGAAACCATCCGCACCATGCGCTTTGCTGCTGACAAGGCTATTCGGATCATCCTGATTTCAGATAGTGATGTGATCGCACCCGGGGTGCGCTCCGATATCAGCTTGCAGATCAGCACACGGTCAATGCACCATTTCTCTAGCTTTTCCGGGGCGATGGCCGTTCTGGAATGCCTGCTAAGCCATCTCTTTGCTGCAGGTGGTCAAGATGCCCTTCATCGAGTCGAGGCCTATGAGAAAGCCCGTGAAGACACAGGCGCATATTGGCAGCCGCAAAAATTGCCCAGACTACGCCGCACGTGAAAAAAAGCCCCGGTTTTCACCGGGGCTTTTGTTTCTTCGGCTGCCCCCCTTAGCTACAAGCTTGGACGGCACGTTTGGTCATGACGGAGACCAGATGTGCGCGGTAGTCTTTGCTGCCGTGCAGGTCGGCGATCATGTTCATCGGGTTGACCTTCAGCCCCATCAA